>CAILHX010000056.1 GCA_903834185.1 uncultured Methylophilaceae bacterium | reverse complement strand
GGAGTGGTAGTTCAGTTGGTTAGAATACCGGCCTGTCACGCCGGGGGTCGCGGGTTCGAGTCCCGTCCACTCCGCCATATTATCGTCAGCTTCAGGAAATCTGGTATCCTGCCTGCCATGACACCCCACATTACCCAATTTCTTCTCCACTGGGCAACCATGAGCTTCTGCTTGTGGGTCGCCAGCCATGTTTTCAAAGGCGTGTCCTTTTCCAGCTTTGGCGCACTGGTTATTTCCGCGCTGTTATTGGGTCTGGTCAATGGTTATGTGCGGCCTGCACTCATTTTTCTGACCTTACCCCTGACGCTGCTCACACTGGGTTTCTTCCTGCTGGTGATCAACGCGCTTATGGTGCAGTTCGTTGCCTATCTGGTAAGTGGTTTTGACGTCAGCAGTTTCTGGACGGCATTCTTCCTCAGCATATTCGTCAGTATTTTCAGCTTTATTGTGGAATTGATGATACCGGGCGGGTCTTCAGGCTACCCGATGTTCCCGGGCGGCATATTCCCCGGTAATGGCGGACACGTTATTTCAGTGTAGTCAGCTTCCGTAGTTTGGGTGTCACCCAGGTCTCAAAGTCATCAACGAAGGTATAAACCACCGGTACGAACAGCAGGCTCAACGCGGTTGAGGTTACCAGCCCGCCGATCACGGCGATCGCCATCGGCGCACGGAATGCAGTGCCGGCTCCCAGACCAAGGATGACAGGCATCATGCCCGCTATCATGGCCAGAGTGGTCATCAATATCGGCTGCGCGCGTTGCTGGCAGGCTTCAACAATGGCAGCAACGCGTGATTTCCCGCTATTCCTGCGTTCCTCGATGATGAAGTCCACCAGCAGGATGCCGTTCTTGCCGACGATGCCCATCAGCATCAGCGAACCTATCATGGCTGGTAGCGATAACGATGAATGTGTCAGCAGCAACGCCAGCAGCGCGCCGCCTACCGACAGCGGCAGCGCCGTCATGATGGTGAAAGGTTGCAGCACGGTACGGAACAGCAATATCAATACCCCCAGCACGATCACCAGGCCTGCGATCATGGCGCTGGTGAAGGAGGCGAACATCTCATCCAGCAGTTCGGCCTCGCCTGTATCAAAGCGCTTTACGCCATGCGGCAGATTTTTCAGCGTCGACAATTTTTCTATGGCATCCAATGCCTGACCTAGCGATGCGCCGTTAAGATTGGCTTCCAGCGCGATCTGGCGCTGTCTGTCGTAACGTTCTATCTTGGTTGGTCCGGCTCCCAGCGTCACATCGGCAACTGCCGAGAGCGGTACCATACCGCCGTCGCTATTGGGTACGAACAGGCTGCCGATCACTGCCGCGTCAGTCTTGGCGCTGGCATCCAGCAGCACGCGGATAGGCGTCTGCCTGCCGCCGGAGTTGAAGCGCGCCAGATTGGTATTCAGATCACCCAGCGTGGCGATGCGGATGGTATTGGCGATGACTGCGGTACTCACACCCAGCCTGGCAGCCTCTTCGCTACGCGGCGTGATGACGATCTCGGTGCGTGGTAATGGAACGGTAGACGATACATCGGTTAACTGCGGTAATGTACGCATTTCACTTTCCAGCTGCGCCGCAGTGCTTTGCAGGAGTGCCGGGTCATCACCCGCAAGCAAAAAGGTGACCTCCTTGCTGCCTTTCTCGTTGAGGAAGCTGGTACGGGCATTGGGCACTTCCGATAGCGAGTCCAGCATGCTGTGCTGAAATGCCTTGATATCCTGACTGCGCTGACTGGGCGGCACCAGTTGTATGCTGAGCGTGGCCTGGCGAATGTCCCCTTCTATATTGGTGTCGCTGTCCGCGCCGCCTACCAGCGCATACACATATTTGACCTCAGGGCGTTGTTGCAATTTATCCGACAGGGCTCTTACTACCAGATCGGTATCGGTCAGGCGTGAGCCCGGCGGGAGCTCCACTTGCAGCATGGCCTGCGACTTGTCCTCTGCCGGCATGAAGCCGGTAGGCAGCCAGCGGATAATGCCGAAAGAAGCCAGCAGGATGAGCACAGCCACCATCAGCGTGATAATGCGGTGTCGTAGCGCGCGTTCCAGTAATCTGCGGTATGAACCTATCCAGAAAGGTAGAGGTTCAGTCTGGTGGTGGCCATTGGGTTTGAGAAAATAAGCTGCCAATACCGGTGTAATCAAGGTCGCCACCAGCAGCGAGAACAATGTGGCAACGGCTACGGTAAGACCGAACTGGATAAAATACTGCCCTACTACCCCCGGCATGAAACTCACCGGCACGAATACCGCGACGATCACCAGCGTGGTTGCCAATACGGCCAGACCGATTTCGTCTCCCGCGTCCATGGCGGCCTGATAAGGCGTCTTGCCCATTTTCAGGTGACGCATGATGTTTTCAATCTCCACAATCGCGTCGTCCACCAGAATGCCGGATACCAGGGAAAGTGCCAGCAAGCTCACCATATTCAGGGAAAAGCCCAGCCATTGCATGACAAAGAAGGTGGGGATGACGGAAAGCGGAATCTCCAGCGCCGTGATCCACGTCGCACGCCAGTTGCGCAGGAACAGGAATACCACCGCGGCAGCCAGCAACGCGCCTTCCATGAATGACCACAACGCCGAGTGATAACTGGCTTTGGTGAATTCCACCAGCGATTGTATCTGTGTGAACTGAATATCGGGATTCGTTGCTTTGAGCTTGTCCAGCGCGGCATTGACGCTGCGTTCCACACTCACTTCACTGGCTGATTTGGCGCGATAGATGGCAAATGCCACCACCGGCTGGCGATCCAGCCAGGCCAGCTGGCGGGCTTCGGTCGTGCTATCGGTGACTACACCAAGATCCTTCAGCAAAGCCGAACGATTTCCCGGCAGCACCAATGACATATTGGACAGCGTTTCAACGTCGCGCGGCTCGCCGATGGCGCGTATCAGGGTTTCCTGTTTGCCGTTATCAATGCGACCGGCGGGGCCGTTAGCCACGGTCTGGCGTAATTGCTGGTTGATCGCTTCCGCCGTAACGCCATAGGCTTGCAGGCGCGTGGGATCAAGCTCTATGCGTATCTCGCGCTCCAACCCGCCCTGACGCTGCACTTTCGCCACGCCCTTGATCGCCAGCAATGAACGCATCACCTGGTCGTCGATGAACCACGACATCTGTTCCAGCGACTGGTGAGAACCCTGCACGCTGAATGTCAGCACCGGTACCGCATCGATATCCAGACGCTGGATCTGTGGTTCCTCGATATTATTGGGTAGTAGCGGACGCACCTCTATCATCTGGTTGCGTACCGTAGACAGCATCTGATTGATATCCACTCCGAGCTGAAACTCGATCTGGGTATTGGATACGCCGTCGGTCACTGTCGAATAAATATGCTTGATGCTGCCTACGCCCGCTACTGCTGATTCAACGCGGCTGGTGATCTGCGACTCGATCTCGCTGGGCGCAGCGCCCGGTAGCGCGATGGTGATATTGACGATGGGAATGTCTACATTAGGCAGATTGTTAACGGGAAGTTTTGAATACGCAGAGATACCGCCCAGCAGCAACCCGACAAAGATAATAAACGGTACCAGCGGGTGTTGTATCGCCCACGATGAGATGCGTAAACCACCCTTAGCGCTCATTGCCTGCCTTGCGTGCTGGATGGCGCAAGATGAACCGCGTCACCTTGATGCAAAAAGGCGACGGCACCGCTGATGATCAGCATGCCGGGGGTCACGCCCTGTAATACCTCAACCACACCGTTAGCTCGTTCGCCGATCTTGATCGGTACCCTGACCGCCTTGCCGTTCGCCACGGTAAACACCGATGCCGATGCACCTTCAAAACGGATCGCAGTATCCGGCAGGTAAATGCCCTTTTTCGCGGGTAACGACAACGTCACGCGGGCGAACTGGCCAGGAATCAATGCCGGGCGCTTGTCGAAACTCACGCGTACCTTTGCCACCTGTGACTGGCGGTCTATCTGCCCTGCAGTACGGCGCACCTTGCCGGAGTAAAGCGCGCTATCGCCCAGTATCTGTATTTCCACCGGCATGCCAAACTTGAGCTTGGCAGCATCTGCGCTGGAGACTTCCAGCTCTATTTCCAGCACATCGTCACGCAGCATCACGAACAAAGGGTCTGTGCCCTGCCCCAGCACCAGGCCTCGATAGGCCTTGCGGGTGATCACAGTCCCGGCAACGGGCGCATACACCGCGGCTTCCCTGATGCGCAGGTCGGTCTCAGCAATCTGCGCATCTACCAGCGCCAGATCTGCCTGCGCCATATTCACGGCCTGCTGTGCTGCCCTGACATGGATTTCAGCGATGCGCTGAGTAGTCGCGCGCGGGTCGGTGGCGACGCTGTTTTTTTCAGACTGCGCCAGCGCCAGCTGCGCTTGTGCTTCTTCCAACCCTGCCTGCTGCTGGGTGACCGTTGCCTCCGCACGTTGTTTCACCGCTTGCAATTGCAACTTTTCGATCTGATTCAGGCCGGTTTCCAGTAATGATGCGTTTGCCTGTGCCAGTTCGGCCTGAGCCATGGTCAGCCCGCTTTGCGCAGCTTTGACGTGAATCTCCGCAATGCGCGCAGCACTCGCTCTTTGCTCGGCAGTGGGTTCTGGCAACGGGGCCAGTTTGCTATCGGATTGCGCTTGTTCCAGCTGCGCTTGCGTTTCTTCCAGCACAGTCTGCTGCTGCGCCACAGCGGCGACAGCCTTTTGGCGCATGGCCTGCTGCTGGGTCTTCTGGTTCTGCAGCAAGGTGGTATCTACCGTTGCCAGTAAATCTCCGGCACTGACTTTCTGATTTTCTTCCACCATCACCTGCTGAATACGCCCCTGAGGGATGTTGGCAAACACCATTACCTCCTCGCGCGCGACCACCGGACCCGAAAATGCCAGTTGTTTTTGCACTGAGGATGCCTGCGCTGTGATGGAAGTGACTGTGATGGCGTGTTGCTCATCGTCTGCGGCTTGCGCCGTATGTAACAATTCGGGCTGAAGGAAACATAGGCTGATAGCCAATGCGGTCAATGACAAATAAATTTTAGGTGGCGGGATTTTATTGAGCATGAGCGATAGCATATACAGCTTTTAATATTTACCTTTATTGTACCAACAACTGCATACAAAGCGCCTGCCATCTCACGTGAAATTATCCCGCTCCCTCTCTCGTGCGAAAATAGACTGATGAGTGAAGCGAATACTAATCAGCAATGCCTGCAAAGCCCTCACCTGGAATGGCGGGACGGGCTACCCTTTTCCAGCCGGTTTGGTGATGTGTATTTTTCGCTGGCTTCAGGTCTGGATGAAACGCATTATGTATTTTTACAACAAAATCAGTTACATCAGCGCTTCAGTAATTTGCAGCAAGCGCATTTCACCATTGCCGAAACCGGTTTTGGTACCGGTCTTAACTTTCTTAGCGCATGGCGGCTCTGGAATGAATGCGCGCCGGATGCGGCTAGTTTACATTTTGTAAGCACTGAACTGTTTCCGCTGTCGCTACAGGATATGGCGCAAGCATTAGCACTGTGGCCGGAATTGGCGGCATTTGCTGAAAAGTTGCTGGAACAGTACCGCAACCTTATGCCCGGTTTTAATCATCTGAGTTTCGGAAACATCAGATTGACCCTGTTGATAGGCGATGCACGCGATATGTTGCCGCAACTGACAGGTCGGGTAGATGCCTGGTTCCTGGATGGCTTTGCCCCGGCCAGAAACCCTGATATGTGGGATGGCAGATTATTTGGCGAGATCGCACGCCTGTCGCATTCCACTACCACTTTTGCCACCTTTACCAGCGCTGCGGCTGTGAGGCGCGGCCTGATCGCAGCGCGGTTCGAGGTAGAAAAGATCAAAGGTTTTGCCAGCAAACGCGAAATGTTACGAGGCCGCTACTCTGCTAAGACTGCCTCGCCCCCGGCTGCCGCCCCCTTGGTTTCAGAGCGCAGCGCAATTGTCATCGGCGGCGGTATCGCAGGCGCATCCACAGCTTTCAGCATTGCCCAGCGCGGGTTTGGTGTGACCTTGATCGAACGCCATGCCCATCTTGCAGCGGAAGCTTCCGGCAATCCGCAGGCCGTGCTTTACCCGCGCTTGTCCGGCCACGATATCGCGTTAAGCCGTATCGCGACCTATGGTTTCCTCTATACCATCAGCCTGCTCAAGCAATTATTGCCGCAAGGACAGGACTGGAGTCAATGCGGCCTGCTGCAACTGGGGTTCAATGCCCGCGAAGCCAAGCGTTGTCAGGAGATATTGGCGCGCGGCTTGCCTTTTGTGCAGCAGGTTAACGCCGAACAGGCATCTGCAATCGCCGGTATCGCCCTTTCCGATGGCGGCATGTACTTTGCACAAGGCGGATGGCTGCACCCCCCGGCTTTGTGTGCTGCGCTGGCGGCGCACCCGAACATACGCACCCTCACCGCAACACAGGCTTTGCATTTGCGACAGGATAATGATCGTTGGCAGGTATCCGGGGCTTCAGGCTTGATCGCGGAGGCTACCGTGGTGGTCGTTGCAGCCGCCAACGATTGCATGCAGTTCCTGCCGCATTTACCGCTGCAACCCGTACGTGGGCAGGTCACCTTGATGCCCGCCAGTGTTATCAGCAATAGACTGAACGCGGTGGTTTGCACCGAAGGCTATCTGGCACCTGCGCGCAATGGGCTGCACAGCCTGGGGGCAACGTTTTCTAAGGATAATACAGCCCTGGATGTGCGCGATGCCGATCATGCGTACAATCTGGCGATGCTCAGGCAAATGTCGCTGCAGTTACAGCCTGATGCTGCAGCGCTAGCCGGGCGTAGCGCATTGCGATGCAGCACGCCGGATTATTTGCCGCTTGCAGGCATGATGCTGGATGCCGGGAAGATGCAAGCTATCCCTGCTCATCTGGCAACTCAAACCGGCCTGCCCTGGTTGGAAGGCTTGTATGTCAATACAGGCCACGGTTCCAAAGGCATGGTCACCGCGCCGCTGTGCGGCGAGATTATTGCCGCCGCCATCAACCACGAAATCATGCCCGTTGATTATGGTTTGCTGCGGGCGCTGGACCCCAATCGATTTTTGCTACGGGCGCAGGGCTTGAAAAAGCTTACCGGTTCACGCTTCAGTTAAAATCTTCATATGAGCAACATCAAGCAACTACAGGCACGCATCCAGAAACAGCCAGCCGACCCTGAGCTGCATTACGATCTGGGCAACCTGCTGCTGGATGACGGACAGGCGAAGGAGGCCCAAGCCAGTTTCGAGCAAGCTTTGAAGCTGGCACCCGGCCATGCACAGATACTGCTGCAGCTGGGCAATGCCGTTAGCGCGCAAGGGCGGTTTGACGATGCCGCGCGCTATTTCATGCAATCGCTCAAAGCTGATTATGCGCAATTGGCCGCGCATTTCAATCTGGGCAACGCTTTGCGTGAGATGGGTAAGCCAGTGCAAGCTGCGGCGTGTTACCGTGAAGCACTGAAGCTGGCCCCGAGCGATGCCGACACCCACAACAACCTGGGTAATGTATTGCGCGAGATGGGTAAGCTGGATGAGGCCATCGCCTGTTACCGCCAAGCGCTAAGCCTCAACCCCGGCTTGCATCATGCCAGGGCTCACCTGCTGCACCAGCGTCAGCATATTTGCGACTGGGAAGGTTTAGAGCTTGAGATTGCCGAGATACGGCGTGTGGTCACACAAGAGCCTCAGGCACAGATATCCCCTTTTGCATTTCTTGCGCTTCCCGGTACTACCGCTGCCGAGCAGCGGCAGTGTGCGGAGAACTGGGTGGTTAACCGCTACAAAAGCATGATGGAACAAGGTCTGCGGCTGAATTACCAGCATGACCGCCAGACCAGACCAAAGCTAAAAATAGGCTATTTGTCGGGCGATTTCAGGCGACATCCTTTGGCTTCGCTCATTACCGAAGTCATCGAATTGCATGATCGTGATTGCATCGAGAGTCATGCTTATAGCTATGCGCCTGATGATGCCAGCGCTGAACGTAAGCGGCTGGAACAGGCATTCGATCATTTTCACGATATTCTGCCTATCAGCCAGTATCAGGCTGCGGAACAGATACATGAGGACGGCATAGATATTCTGGTGGATCTGACCGGGTTCACCCAGACCAGCCGTAGCGGCATACTGGCCTTGCGCCCCGCGGCTATACAGGTGAATTGGCTTGGCTTCCCCGGCACCATGGGTGCGTCATTTATAGATTATGTTCTGACCGACCGTATCATCACGCCGCCTGAGCAGACAGCACATTATTCAGAACAGCTGGCTTATCTGCCGGACACCTACCAGCCTAATGATAGAAAACGCCCGGTAGGACAGCCCCTCAAACGCAAGGCTTATGGTTTGCCGGAGCATGCAATGGTGTTTTTCTGCTTCAATCAGACATTCAAGATAACGCCGCAAGTATTTGATATATGGATGAATATTTTAAAAGGAGCTGCCGAAAGCGTGCTCTGGCTGCTGGAATGCAACCCTTGGGCAAAAGCCAACTTATTGAAAGCAGCACAAGCTTGCGACATAGATACTGCACGTATCATCTTTGCTCCCCGCGTTTCCGGCTCAGAGCATCTGGCCAGGCAAAAACTGGCTGACCTGTTCCTTGATACCCTGCCCTACAACGCGCATACCACGACCAGCGATGCACTATGGATGGGGTTGCCTGTCCTGACCTGCTGCGGCGATACATTTGCTTCCAGAGTCGCTACCAGTCTGTTGCAAGCTGCAGGACTACCGGAATTGGTGACCCACGATCTGGCAGAGTATCAAGCGAAAGCACTTTATCTGGCGCGTCACCCTGACGATTTACAGGCTATCAGGCGCCAACTTGAAAACAGCCGGGATCGCGTGGCTTTGTTCGATACACCAGGGTTTACGCATAACCTGGAGCTTGCCTATCAGGAGATGTGGCAAGGCCGGGTTAGCAAAGCTTGATCATTATTCGCTAGGCGCGAATAGGGCCGCTGCAATGATCATCATCCCGCCTATCCATTCGTGCACCGCCATCGCTTCGCTGGCCAGATACCAGGAAGAGATCGCCCCCACCACCAGCTCAAACAGGAAGATCACTGAGGCGCGCGCAGCCGGAGTATTGGAAAGCCCATATTGCACCGATAGCGTAGCCAAGGTAAGCAGCCCCCCTAAACCGGCCATGAGCAGCCATTGCTGTCCGGTGATAAGCGCCATCAGCGGCAAATGGTGATGGGCGAACGGCAGGTAAAGCAGCGCCGATACCACCACGCCTATCCATACGCTGAAGCTTTTGTGGGCGATACTCAGATGTGCAGCGCGGCGTGTAAGCACATTGGTAAGCGCGAAACTGATGCCTGCGGATAACGCCAGCCATTCTGCCGTATTTTGCGGGATGGGCGGGTTATGCGGTTGCCATAGCATGACGAATGCGCCTGCCAGCGACAGTGCAATCACTGCCACTCCGCGCCTGCCGGGGCGTTCATCCAGCAAAAAATGCGACAGCAGCAGTGTCCAGAATGGTGCCAGATAGAACAACAGCAGTACCCGCATCACGCTGCCATCGATAACCGCCATGACATAGGCCAGATTGGCCCAGCCGGCTGATAAAGCCAGCGGCAGCATCTCGAGCGGGAGTTTGCGCGCATCGCGCCAGCCACGCACATACACCATGCAGCCTATCAACAACGCAAATGCATAGGTCATGGCGCTGGCTGCAGCGCCGGAGATGCCGGCTTGCTCCAGCAGGCGGTATGGATACCAGATGATGCCCCACACCGTTGCGGTGAAAAGCAGGCCCAAGGTGGACATGAGTTTTTGTTTTGTTGCTTGAGCGTTGCTCACTTTATAATACCTTTATCAATCCGAGCCTGAGCCCATGAATCCCAACCTAGACTACCTGCACCCCTACCCGTTCCAGAAGCTGCGAGAACTGTTTGCGGGCATCACGCCCAATGCGTCGTTTCCTGCAGTGAACCTGACGATAGGCGAGCCCAAGCATCCCACGCCGGAGTTCATTAAAACGGCGCTCAGTAATAATCTATCAGGGTTGGCGAATTATCCCACAACTTTGGGCGGTATCGAGCTTAGGCAAGCCATTGCTGAATGGCTGGTGCGCCGTTACGGTATTCCTGCTCCAAATGTGGAGAAAAACATCATTCCGGTCAACGGCAGCCGCGAGGCCTTATTTTCCTTTGCACAAGCAGTGATAGACCCGTCGGCTGGCAAGCCCGTAGTCATCTGCCCTAACCCGTTCTACCAGATCTATGAAGGTGCTGCCTATCTGGCTGGTGCCGAGCCCTACTACCTGAATACCCTGCCGGAAAACGGTTATGCCATGGATTACGCCAGCGTGCCGCCGGAAATCTGGAAACGTACTCAACTCATATACCTATGCTCACCCGGCAACCCGACCGGTAAAGTGATGGATCTGGATGACTGGCGAGAGATCTTCGCCCTGGCAGACCAGCACGGCTTCATCATCGCAGCGGATGAATGCTATTCGGAGATCTATTTCGATGAAGCCAAGCCTCCGCTAGGTGTTTTGCAGGCTGCCCACAAGCTGGGACGTAGCGACCATAATCTGGTCGCGTTCAGCTCACTCTCCAAGCGTTCCAACGTTCCCGGAATGCGTTCCGGTTTTGTCGCAGGTGATGCCAGGATACTGGAAAAATTCCTGCTCTACCGCACCTACCACGGCTGCGCCATGAGCCCGGCGATACAGGCTGCCAGCACTGCAGCATGGAACGATGAAGGTCATGTCGTGGAAAACCGCCGCTTTTACGATGAGAAATTCCGTAGTGTCACGCCGGTGTTGCAGGAAGTGATGGAAGTGGAAATCCCGGATGCTGCGTTTTACCTATGGGCCAAGCTAGAAGGTGGCGATGACACCACTTACGCGCAAAAATTGTACCGCGACTTCAATGTCGCGGTATTACCGGGCAGCTATCTGGCGCGCAGTGCGCACGGTATCAATCCCGGCGAAGGGTTTATCAGAATGGCGCTGGTAGCCTCGCTGGAAGAATGCATGGAAGCTGCCAGGCGTATCACTTCCTAACCAGGCTTAACGCTTTCCGGTAGTCACTTCGACCACTTCGGTGATCGCCATTCCGCCTATATCCCGCAGCTTCTCGTAGCGCGGCGAGTCCAGGTCTACCAGCTCGGATACTCTGGAGTAGGAGGATGCGACAAATACTTCATGCCCTTCCTGATTATGGCGTTTTACGCCGAAACGCAGTTGACCACGCTCTTCTGTGGTGAGTTTGCCGATGAAATTCTTGCTGGCCCAGATGGACCCGCTCTTGGCGAAGTCTGATAATCGTGCAGCATGATTGATGGTGTCGCCCAATACCGTGAATTCCACCTTGGTCTCGACATGGAAAACCCCCAGCCATTCCTGGCCCTCATTCAGGCCGGTATTGAGATACAACTCATTGAGCCAATTCTTGCGCAGCTGCCATTCCTTGCTGATCTTGCGCATGGCTTCATGCACCTCGAATGCGCAACGCAAGGCGTTGAGGATATAACTGCAATCCGGCTGCGGAAAGAAGTAATACACCATGCCGTCGCCCACATGCTTGCCATGGGTGCTGTAATAGCTGCGAAAGATGGGTTCCATGGTGGACCAGATCTGATTGATCAGCTCAAAATACTCTTCCGGTGGTAATTCGGAGCAGATACGCACCGAGTTTTGCAGGTCGGCTACCATCACCGCAACTTCGGTCAGTACCGGCAGGCGTTTCTTGAGAAGGTTGCGGATCACTTCATCGCGGCGTTCCAAAAGGCCTAACAGGTTGTTATGACCGGTCTCGTCGCGGGTATAGACCACAAAGATGCCTTCGCGGAAATAAGATACAAAAACGCGGTAGTTTTCCTGTGCTCCATCTTCGGCATACAGGCTGAGAGGGAGTTCTACCAGCGGGCCCGGCGGGGTCGCGGAAACGCCTGCCAGAGTACCGGTGACGCCTAATGCGGCATTCCCCAGTACGTTCGCCACCCGATGCTTGCCCATCTGATTGTGCAGTTCATTCAGGGCTTCGCGGTTATCCGTGCGGCTACCGTAAGCGCCTCCGGCAAGGTGATCAAGCACCCTGCGCTCCTGTATATCCGCCGAAAGCCTCTCAAATGAGCCTAGCAGAGCGGTTCTGGCCTCTTCGTTGTACCAGGTCAGCTCCATGTTGTAGTTCACCATATAGGCGGGATACGGCACGCGGTCTATGGTAAGGCGCAACGGACCGGTTTCGGGGGCTTTCGCGGCTTGTGTATGATGTTCCGCTGCTGCGGATGTATGTTCTGACTGAGCTTGCGGCATATTGGCTCCTGATTGTTTTGGTCCTTGATTAGTTTGTCTGGGTATGGCATTCAACTGCAGAGCAATATCAGTCATTGCCAGCCCCTGCTTTTTCAGTGCCTTGATACGTGCGATGCGTAATATGGTGTCTTCCGGGAAATAACCGATTTGCCGGGCGCTGGTGCCGGCATTGGCTTCCGGGCTGGCAACCTCAGGACGAGGCAGCAAACCCAAATTAATATAGTTGTTCAAGGTGGCACGCGAAATGCCAGTCCTTTCAATCACCTCAATGCTGGATAGCTTCATATAGCAGTCCGAATTAATTGTACAGTACAAATTAACCGCATTGGACTGTATAAGTCAAGTGTTTTTTTAGCGAGTTTCCAGAAAGGTTTTGATTTTGTTGTAAGGCTGCAACAGATTTATTCTATGGGGAATTCCACCGGGAAATCCTGTCTTTTATACTGTCCAATACATTATAATTTAGACAGTCCATTACTTCGGTATCCCCCATCCCGCGCAGCCATGTCATCTGGCGCTTGGCCAGCTGTCTGGTTGCTATGACCCCTTTCTCTCTGAGTGTGGCGAGATCGTATTCTCCCTCCAGATGCTCCCAGGTTTGGCGATAACCCACGCAGCGCATGGAGGGCGTGTTCCCGGTCAATTCCGGGTATTGTGATCTGAGGTGTTGTACCTCCCCTACCAGCCCTTGCTGCAGCATATCTTCAAAACGCCGGGCGATGCGTTGATGCAGCACAGCGCGGTCCGAGGGCATCAATGCGAGTTTAAGCAACTGATAATCAAAGGCATTGTGGTTGTCGTGATTCAGCAGCGCGGACATGGTTTGGCCGCTGATCGCGTATATCTCCAGCGCTCGCTCAATGCGCTGCGCGTCATTTGGTTGCAGGCGTTGGGCCGTGGCCGGGTCTATCCTGGCCAATTCGGCGTGCATGGCAGGCCATCCCGCTTTTTCGGCGCGTTCGACCAGCGCTTTCCTGACTTCGGCATCAGCTTCTGGTAAAGCATTCATACCATGTTGTAAGGCATTGAAATATAACATTGTACCGCCGACAAAAAATGGAATTCTGTTTCTTGCGTGGATCTCTTTTATCAGTTTCAGGCTATCGTCTCTGAACTGTGCAGCTGAATAAGAAAGTGTTGGTGGTATCAGGTTGATCAGATGATGAGGTGCCATTTTCAACGTGGCAGCATCCGGTTTGGCGGTGCCGATATCCATATCCTTGTAGACCAGCGCGGAATCCACGCTGATCAGTTCTATCGGAAATTGCTGCGCCAATGCCACTGCCAGCCCTGTTTTGCCACTGGCGGTAGGGCCCATCAGAAAGATTACTCGGGTATTGGGCATGAGCCTCTCGTTGAGCGAATAAGTTGATAAATACGAAGAATTATAGCTATACTCGCCTCACCATTAAGAATCTGCTGCACGTTATATTTATCACTGACGTTCAAGTGAGAAAATACTTAAAAAACGCTCGGTTAAAACTATTGTTTGAGGTTATGTCATGCTAAATCTTGCGAATGTCTCAGTGAAGAACCAGCTTAGATTACTCACAGGTGTATTGTTGCTTTTAATGCTGATTATGGGGGCTTACGCGCTTTATAACATCAAAAAATCCAGCAACTTTGTCCAGCATCTTTATGAAGACAGGATAGGCGCGCTTGAGGAGCTCAAGATCGTATCCGACTCAATCAATGTCGGTCTGGTACAGACATCCAGCAAAGTCCGTAATCATCAGATGCAATGGAGTGATGGCACCAAGGCCATCGAAGACAGCAAGGCCAGGATGCATGAGCAATGGGACAAGTACCGGGCCGAAAAGATGGATGCACAGGAAAAAGCCCTCTCCGATGATATTGATACCAGCCTGAAGCAGGCAGACGCTGCGTTTGCTCAAGTGCTTGCCTTGATGCGGGCACAAGATGAAGCCGGCCTTGCTGATTACATGGGTCATAGCTTCTTCCCTTCGGTTGACCCTATCGTCCATCACCTTGATCAATTGCAGCAATTACAGGCAACCAAGGCGGAAGGCGTCTACCAGAGAGTGGTCATGGGCGGTGACAATACCCTGTTGCTGTCTGTGGTGATGATTGTAGCTGCGCTGATCATCGGTCTCTGGTTAGGTCAAACCATCACTTCCGGCATCAATAAACCACTGATTTTTATCAATCAGGCGCTGGCACGCATCGCGGATGGCGACCTTACAGGCTCGGTATTGGTGCGCGGCAGTAACGAGATCGGGCAGATTCTGAAATCCACCAATTCCATGAAGCAAAAGCTTGCAACACTGGTACAAGAGATCAACAGCGGTGTGAGCGGCGTATTCGATGCTTCCACCCAGTTGGCAGCCGCTTCGCAACGTGTCGCCGCCAGCTCTACTACGCAGACCGAGGCGACCTCTTCCGTTGCAGCCGCTGTGGAACAGCTGACTACCAGTATTGAACAATCCGCAAGTAATGCGACTGAGGCGGAAAGGCGTGCCAAACAGTCTCAGGAGTTGTCTGCCAAGGGCGAGGTTGAGGTGCAGCTCGCTGCTTCCGAAATGACTCAGATCGCCCACTCTGTCAGTCAAACAGCCAGCCAGATGGCGGTGTTGGGCGAAGAAGCGCATAAGATCGGCAGCATCGTTGATGCCATCAAGGATGTGGCAGACCAAACCAACTTGCTGGCGTTGAATGCGGCGATTGAAGCGGCACGTGCCGGAGAACAAGGTCGTGGTTTTGCCGTGGTGGCAGATGAAGTCCGCAAACTTGCCGAGCGCACCGGCAAATCCGCTCAGGAAATCACGCGCATGGTGAATACCATACAGGAATATACCGCCAAGGCTTCTTCCAGTATGGAGCAAGGTAGCGAGCGTGTTACCGAAGGTGTAGCCCGCGCCAACACGGCCGGCTCGTCCATGCATGACATCAATAACAGTTCTGTGGTGGTTCTGGATGCAGTGGGTGATATCTCTTCTGCACTGTCCGAGCAGAAGAGCGCCAGTATCGATATCGCCAAGAATGTCGAACGTATCGCGCAGATCACTGAAGAAAACAGCCTGGCCGTGACCAACGTATCTTCTGCTGCTACGCACCTGGAAGCGCTGGCAATTGGTCTGAGGCAGAGTGCAGCGAGGTTCAAGCTCTAACTACCCTCCCCCAAACTGTAAAAATGGCGCATCAGGCGCCATTTTTTATGTCATTAAGGAATCACTGCTTTCATGCTTTTTTATTTCCCGCGCATGAACATCTTGTCCAGTTCGGTCATGGTTATCTGAAACCAGGTAGGCCGGCCATGGTTGCATTGCTCGGAGCGCTCGGTCGCTTCCATATCGCGCAGCAAGGCATTCATTTCGGTGATGGTCAACACACGGTTGGCACGCACGGCGGCATGGCAGGCCATGGTGGCCAGCAATTCGTTACGGCGTTCGGTGAGCGCAAGGCTGCCGCCGTATTCACGTACATCGCGCAGCACGGCGCGCGCCAGCGCTACTGCATCGGAATCTGCCAGCATGGCGGGAATGGCACGTACTGCCAGCGTGGTGGGCGATAATACCGCCAGTTCGAACCCCAGGTCGTTCAGTACCGTGCCCTGCTCTTCTACCACTGCAATTTCCAGACGGTCGGCATTGAAGCTGATCGGGAGCAACAACGGCTGCATGGCGATAATGTTGGCATCCAGCGCGTTTTTCAGTTTTTCATACATGATGCGCTCGTGAGCGGCATGCATATCCACCACCACCAGACCCTGCTGGTTCTGCGCCAGTACATACACGCCATGCACTTGTGCCAGCGCGAAGCCCAGCGGATGCTGCTGTTCGGTTTTCGTTTGAAAACCGTTCCCAAACACATTTGCGCTGTTTTCAGCGCCGTTTTCATTTGCGGCAGGGTCGGGAGTACGGTTACCGAACAGGGTTTGGTAGAAGCTCGCGTCCTGATCCACTCTGAGCGGGATCTGTGGCTGGTAAGGCGCTGAATATCGATTCTGTAAGGTCTGCTGCAGGCTGCCGATGGATTGTTCAGGTAACGTTCCCGCCGGCGCTGCCAATGCCCGGTGTAGCGCATGGAATACGAATCGGTGTATCGCCTGGCTATCCCTGAACCTGACCTCGGTCTTGGTGGGATGCACATTCACGTCCACGCCAGACGGCTCCAGTTCCAGAAACAGCACGAATGCCGGGTGGCGTTCATGGTGCAAGACATCCTGATAGGCCTGGCGTATGGCGTGCGCCAGTAGTTTGTCGCGCACAAAACGGCCATTGACGAAGCAATACTGGGCATCGCGCGCGCTGCGCGAAAAATTGGGCTTGGCTGCCATACCCCAAAGCCTGAGCGGTCCGCCTTCGTCTATGACAAAGGCGTTGTCGGCGAATTCATCACCCAGTATCTCGGCGATGCGCTTGTGAGGGGTGGTTTTGGCCAACCGCCATTGCGCCCGCCCGTTGTGCATCAGTGTAAACGCGACATCGGCACGGGACAGAGCCACGCGCTTGAACGCTTCTTCGCAATGGCCGAATTCGGTGCTCTCGGTTTTCAGGAATTTGCGGCGCGCAGGCGTATTGAAATACAGGTCGGATACTTCCAGCGCCGTTCCTGCATCGAGTGCTGCTGGCTGTAGTTCCGTCAGTGCGCCGCCATCCGCCTCGATGCGCCATGCATGTTTATCTGCGGGGCTGCGGCTGGTCAGCGATAGCCGCGACACAGAGGCGATACTCGCCAGCGCCTCACCGCGAAACCCCAGGCTACGTACCTGTTCCAGATCATCCATGCTGGCGATCTTGCTGGTCGCATGTCGCGCCAACGCCAGCTTAAGTTGATCCTTGCTGATACCGCCGCCGTTATCGGCGACTTTGAGCTGCTTCACCCCTCCGTTGATGAGAGTGACAGTGATATCGGTGGCATGTGCGTCCAGACTATTTTCCAGCAACTCCTTAAGCGCGGATGCCGGACGCTCAACCACCTCACCCGCCGCAATCTGGCTGATGAGTATGTCGGGGAGCAGGCGTATTGAATCCAAACTATTCTTTAGCTACTTTGGATTTCGCCAGTGGCGGGTTGGTAGCGAAATAGCGCTTGATACCGGCCAGTACGGCTTTTGCCATCTTGGTGCGATATTCCTCGGTATTCAGTCTACGCTCTTCATCCGGGTTGCTTATAAAGGCGGTCTCTACCAGAATCGACGGGATGTCGGGAGATTTCAACACGGCGAATCCGGCCTGTTCGACGATTCCCCGGTGCAGGTCGTTGACTACACCAATGCGTCCCAGTACCGCCTTGCCCAGCTTCAAGCTGTCGTTTATGGTAGCGGTTTGAGACAGGTCGAGCAGCGTCTTGGCGAGGTTGGGATCCTTGTCGTCCAGGCTTACGCCACCTATCAGGTCGGATTCATTTTCCGTTTTAGCCAGATAACGCGCCATGGCGCTGGTAGCACCGCGTTCGGAAAGCGCGAATACCGAAGAGCCTCGAGCATCGGGGCTGGTAAAGGCATCGGCATGGATGGAAACGAACAGATCAGCCTTCATGTTACGGGCTTTCACCACCCGGCCATGCAGTGGAACGAAGTAATCGCCATCCCGTGTTAAAGCGCCGCGCATATTAGGCGTGGCATCTACCAGCATTTTCAGTTTTTTTGCGATAGCAAGGGTGATATCTTTTTCATTGGTGCCGTTTTTGCCGTGGGCGCCGGGGTCTTCACCGCCATGTCCTGCATCAATTGCGATGATGACCAGGCGGTCTATTTTGGGCGTTGGTGTATTCTCGTCTGAGGTGTCGTCAGGTGTGGCGGCAGATGTTTCCGCCGACGGTTCTGTCGATGCCTCTTCCGCTTCCGGTGTCTTTTTCTCAGGTGTCACTGTAATGGCAGCAGGCGGCGTAGATTTTTCTGCCTTTTTCTCAGGCTTCTGTTTGGTGACCTGGTCACCGGGCGACCAGCCACCCGGAGCTTCCGGCGCAGCTACCGGCACGGTAGGCGTGGTCACGGGAGGTTTTTCTGCTGGCGCAGCGGGTGTCTGCGCAGGCGGTTCTACCAAGGCCATTAAAGGATCTTGCTTGGGAGGGTTGAGCGGATAGATATCAAGTACCAGTCGGTATTTGTAATTGGCAGCGGGTTTCAACTCGAACAGCTTGGGTTTGATCGCCGTTTTCAGGTCTACCACCACGCGCACCGTGCCGGGCTTGAAGATGCCTGTACGTATCTTTTTGATATATGGGTCTCCGCCCTGCACCTTGAATACCAGGCTTTGTAGAGCGGAGTTGAGGGATACGTCGTTGATATCGAGCACTAATCGCTGGGGATTCGCCAGCTCGGTCATTTTGTATTCGACTTCCTTATTGGTTTCGAATGTGATGCGGGTGTAGTCGGAACCGGGCCAGACGCGGGCAGCGACGACTTCACTTGAGGGCGCCTGGGCATTACCGGAGAGCGGCAACATCAAGGCATAGAAAAAAAATGTTAATACGCGAATAAATCTAAACATTGTTGACCCTGTGTGGTTTCTGCCCTTAGCGTGGCTTTGCGCCCCGCTCCTTCGGTTTCCAGAAATATTTCGACATCTGCTTGCGGGAGTAAGTTGGAGGCTTTTTCCGGCCATTCAACCAGACACACAGAAGTCGAGTTAAAATATTCACGAAAGCCAGCCTCTTCCCATTCTTCTTCACTCATAAATCTATATAAGTCAAAGTGATAAAACGTAATTCCAGAGATTACATAAGATTCAACCAGTGTATAGGTAGGGCTTTTCACCTTGCCCTGATAGCCTAATCCGCGCAACATGCCGCGCGCCAAAGTGGTTTTTCCTGCGCCAAGATCGCCACGCAACCAGATATTCAAGCCACCGTGTATCACAGACGCTATTTTAGCACCCAGAGCCAGTGTCTCGGTTTCGTTTTTAAGCGTTAGTGTAATATTACTGAGATGCAATCAAACACCCTCCAATTAGCTCAGCTGGCAACCGATATCAAAGCCTGGGGATCGGCCATGGGCTTTCAGGCTGTTGGTATTTGCGATACCGATTTAAGCCATGCTGAACCTGGTTTTGCTGACTGGTTAGCGCAGGGTTTGCACGGCGAGATGGATTATATGGCAAACCACGGCATCAAGCGCCTGCATCCGGCTGAATTAGTTGCAGGGACGGTACGGGTGATTACCGTGCGCATGGATTATCTGCCGGCAGACGTGCGCGACAGCGAGCAAGTGCTGGAAGACTCCGCCTCTGCCTTCGTGTCGCGCTACGCACTGGGGCGTGATTATCACAAGGTACTGCGCAACCGCCTGCAAAAGCTGTGCGACCGGATCAGCGAGGAGATCGGCGAATTCGGTTATCGCGTGTTCACCGACAGTGCGCCGGTGGCGGAAGTCGAGCTGGCGCAGAAATCCGGCCTGGGCTGGCGTGGCAAGCATACTTTGCTATTGTCGCGCGATGCCGGTTCCTGGTTCTTTCTCGGCGAAATTTACACCGACCTGCCCCTTCCCGTGGATAAGCCGCTGGAGAACCATTGCGGAACCTGCAGTGCCTGCATGGATGTGTGCCCTACCGCGGCTATTACCGCGCCCTATCAGGTGGATGCAAGACGCTGCATATCCTACCTCACCATAGAGCTCAAAGGCAGCATTCCAGAGGAGTTACGGCCGCTGATGGGTAACCGTATTTACGGTTGCGACGATTGCCAGCTGCATTGTCCGTGGAACCGTTTTGCGAAATTGTCGGTAGAACCCGACTTTCAGGCCAGACATGGCTTGGACAGCGCTACTCTGGTGGCCTTGTTCGGCTGGAGTGAAGAAGAGTTTGAGCGTAATACCACGGGCAGTGCCATCAGGCGTATCGGCCATGAACGCTGGTTGCGCAATATCGCCGTGGCTTTGGGCAATGCGCCCGGCAGCGAGGAAACGGTCAGCGCATTAAAACTACGAGTGAACCACCCATCAGCCCTCGTGCGGGAGCATGTGGCCTGGGCGCTGGATATGCATGCTAGCCGTTATTAGGATCAATAGGCTGATGATGACCCACAGGCGGCCATGCCTGCTTGCCCAGGATCACCACGCGGTCACCTTTGTAAAGCTGCATATAATCGTATTGCAGGCCATCCAGCTGCACGTCTGAATTGAAATAGACCACGGCTTTGCCATTGGGATGTGCGCTGAACCATTTCTCCAGATCCGCGGCAGCAACTTCATCCGGTTCTTTACGCAAACGCCCCAGAAATTGGTACTGACCTGCATATTTGCCTTCATGGGCAATGGGGATGCCATGATCTTCCAGATTCTTGAGCTGCTGGGCGACGGGGCGCAAGTCGTAGGCAAGGCCGGAGCCACGCATGACGATGGAATACACCACGATCACCACCACGCCCGCACTGAACAGCGACATTTTCCACACATCATCCGCCAACTGCGGGCTGGGAGTCAGCAATAGCAAGGCGAATGCGATGAGTGCAATACCGTTCCACATCGATATATTGCTTACCCAGGGAGCAACATGGTGTAGCTGCGCATAGAACGGCAGGTAAATCACCAGTGCGCCAAGTGCAATGGTGATGGCTGCCGTGACCAGCTTGTCCGAGGTGCTGATGTGAACCGATTGCAAGCCGCGCGCCAGCAATAGTGCAAAGGCAGGAAATAGCGGCAGCAGATAATGCATCTGTTTGCCGCTGACCAGGCTGAAGGCGATGAATACAGGCACTACCGTGGCCAGACAAAAGCGTATGCCAAAGTCAGGGTTGGTCAAATTCTCCTTTAACCCACGCCATGCCCCCAACCAGAATAACCAGGGGAAAAACATGATGGGCAGTAACGGCAGATACCACCAGAAAGCGCGTCTGTGGGCAAAAGAGTTGACCATACGTTCTGCAGTCTGCCCCCAGAAAATCGCGTGGCTGTAAACCGGCCCGCCATGTATCGCAGCAGGGATCGCCCACAGCAAGGCTATTACTGCGCCTATGATGACCGCCAGCAGAATGCCGCCGTACCAGCGTCCAGCCTTGATGTTCATGCCCCTGCCCCACCATGGAGCAAGCAGCGCAAGCGGTAGCAATTGCAGCAGGATGGTAGGGCCTTTTGCCAGCAGCCCGCCACCTATCGCCAGCCCCAGTATCAGCCAGCCTTTGCGTGAATTGTCCTGACCGGCGATCAGAATGCCCAGCATTCCCAGCACGGTGAAGAACGCGACCATCATGTCGAACATGGTGGCGGTCGTGAATACCGTCCATAGTCCGCAGCCTATCAGTATCACTGGCGCCAGTTGCGCGATCTGGCGCTGCCTGGGCCATAGCCGGTGGGCAATGGCTGCAGTGAGAAACAGGCTGCCGAGCGTGAATAATGAAGGGACCAGTCTGGGCCACCAGTCGTTTACACCAAACAATGCCCAGCCTGCATCCATCAGCCAGAACAGCAACGGTGGTTTATGGCTATAGGGGATGTTATTCAGATAAGGGACCAGAAAGTCGCCGCGCAACCACATGTTCCAGGCTACGGTGACATAACGGGTCTCATCTATCGGAACATAAGAGCGGGAAAACAGCGAGATCACAACCAGTAATGCCCAAAGGCCGATCAACCCAAGATATTGGCGATTCATTACGCTTCCATTTCCGACTGGGCTTGATGGGTACGATAAACCAGCATCAGATTGCGGATATAGACCACAGTGCCCGGTAGCTGGCCGATGATAATGACCGGGTCGGCACGATGAAAACCGTAGGCCAGTACCGTGAGGCCGCCCAGCAGGCTGAAATACCAGAAACTGACCGGGATCACGCTTTTGCCCAGGCGTTCGCTATGTATCCATTGCACGATAAAGCGCATCATGAATAACGTCTGTCCGGCAAGGCCTATGCCCAGCCACAGCATGTCGCCGGAACTCATGCCATTCAAATAGAGATGCAGGCGATCCAGTAGATGCCCAAGAAAATTGATATGAAATTCCATTATTTTTCCAGTATTACTGGTCTCTTGGCGCGCCGTTGCAGCCATGCCACGCCAAACAGGTCGACGATACCCACCAGCAACCGGTCCAGCGTGCCGTAGTTGGAAACACCCCGTTCACGCGGTCTGTGGTTGACGGCAACCGACACGACCTTGCCACCGCTGCGTATCACCAGGGCGGGCAGGAAGCGATGCATGTGATCAAAATAAGGTAGATCAAGAAAGGTGTCGCGGCGTATCAGTTTCAGTCCGCAGCCGGTATCCGGCGTGTGGTCGCCCAGCATGGCGGAGCGAACATTATTTGCAATGACGGAAGATATGCGCTTGATCCAGGTGTCGCGGCGTGCATGGCGGCGGTTGCCGCCAACCAGAGCCACGCCCTCACCTACCGCTGCGATCAGCTTGGGGATATCGGCAGGATCATTCTGGCCATCACCGTCCAGCGTGGCGATCCAATCGCCCTGCGCCGCTTTCACGCCAGTGCGCACGGCTGTGCTTTGACCGCAACTCTGCTGATGGTGAATAACGGTCAGTTGCGGACAGCTCTGGGCGATTTCGGCGAGTCTCTGAGGCGTGGCGTCGGTACTGCCGTCATTGACATAAACGATTTCATATTTGACGACAGGGTCAAGCGCGGCGCGGATCTCGGCAATAAGTGGTGCGATATTGTCTTGCTCGTTACGAACCGGAACAACAACAGAAAGCAGGCGAATTTGCATGGCGGGCATGGGCTAGGCGTGAACTAAAAGTTTCGCCGCATTATAGCCGAATTGGCAAAAGATTTGCCTGATGCTGAATGCGCTCAGTGAAATCATTTTGTCATCAGCTCCGGTTAGCTTTGCCGCACATTATTCAAGTGCATTTTTTAGGCCTACATTGATAAGCAAGGGTGATAGAATCGTGTGCATAAAAGCAACAAAAACAATAATAAATATGACCCGGAGAGAGGGAATGCAGTACCACCACCATATTATCCTTGGCGTATTCTTTTTGGGCTTTTTATGTCCAGCCATCGCCGACGATATGCCGAACTGGAATGAACAAACCCTGACCGGTGACTGGGGTGGTGCGCGGAACCAGCTTTATCGTCAAGGGGTGGATATAGGCATCACCCATATCAGCGACCTGCTATCCGATGTGGCTGGCGGCATCAAGCGCGGCAGCGCATGGGAAGGTCACACCGAAGCCCGCATCACAATGGATATGGACAAGATGCTGGGGATGGATGCCACGACCATCTACATACAATACAACAGCGATCTGGGCGCCAAGTTCAATCGTGATTACGCCGGCGGTTTCTTCAGGGTGGATAACAACGAAGTCACTGAAAATACCGGCCAGTTCTTTGATGCCTGGATACAAAAAAATTTCTTCCACAACATTCTGTCGCTAAAGGCCGGGCTCTACCCGATAGACTCCGAGTTCTATGTCACCGACACCACACATATTTTTATGCAACCCACTTACGGCATGTCGAACGAGTTCGCGCAAGCCGGCAAGAATGGGCCGCCTATATTCCCTTATGGCACACCGGCTGTCAGGGTCAAGCTGACCAGCCCCGGCAATAGTTTTTATGTGCTGGGCGCGCTTACCAACGGCATGCCAGGCAACCCCAACAGTCATGATGGTACGCAGATCATTATCGACGGCAGCCTGAAAGTCATGGAGTTCGGCTATACCCCTCAACCCGTTGAGCCAGAGGAAGTCAACAAGGCGCAAGAGCAGGCAGAGCGTTTCAATAAAACTGCGGTGGGTTTCTGGCGCTTCAGTTCTCGCTTTGACGACCTGGTCGATGTGGATGCCGCGGGTAATCCAGTTCGCCGCCGCAGCCAGGGAGCATACTTCCTCAGCGAGCATAGCCTTTATCTGGAGCCGGGTCATCCCGGCCAAGGGCTCGCCGGATTTTTCAGAATCGGTTTTGCTTCGGCAGATATCAATCGGGCCGACTGGACTAGCAGTGCGGGCTTGCGTTACCATGGTCTGATTCCGGGTCGTGATGATGATATTGCTGGTTTGGCGGTTACCATCAATCACACCAGCGACAAATTTCGGGTAAAAAATAACGCCGAAAGTCGTGAAACAGATTTTGAATTGACATATAGCGCTCAGATCAAGCCCTGGCTTGAGCTGCAGCCTGACTTGCAGTTTATTATTCACCCGAATATGAAACCGGGTGTTAATAATGCGTGGGTGATGGGGTTGAGGACAGAAGTAACTTTTTAAGTGGTTATTGCATCATCAACAGTTTTTATATAAAGGATGAGCACAGCATGAAAAATATGACATTTAGAGCCACCGCGATGCTGAATTTCAGCATTCTGATTTTTGTATTCTCCTGCGTAATCGCGTTCTGCGTGTTCCAGGTGAATGTAATCAAGAAAGACGCAGTAGTTGTGGATGAGATCATCCTTCCTCACGCGATGATGGCGGAGGGCCTGACCCTGGACGTGATACAGGTGCAGCAATTTCTGACGGACGCTGCAGCCACGCATAACCGCGCTTCTTTTTCTGCTGCGGATGAATATGCGCAGTCTTTCAAGAAAGGCATCAATACATTCAAAGTCAGATACAACGATGATGCCCAGAAGAAGAAGGAACTGGACGAGATAGATGCTGCTTTCGATACTTATTATGCGGATGGCAAGGAGATGGCAGAAACCTATATCACCAAGGGTATGGATGCCGGCAATGTCATCATGGAACGGGTGGACAGGGATGCCCTGGAGATCAACTCACGTATGGGCAAGATCCGGGATTTTGAAGTAAGCGACACCCAGCATCAAATGAGTTTGATCGCGAATACCTCCAAACAAGCGACATTGATAGGCCTCGTTGCGGGATTGATCTGTATCTGCATGGGTATCTGGCTTTCTTACAGAATGTCGAAAAACCTGCTGATGCTGTTCGGCATTGAGCCCATGTATGCCAAGGGCATCGCCAAGGAAATTGCCAAAGGCAATCTGACCCGCGATATCCGCATTGACGAAGGAGATAATTCCAGCATGCTGTTCGCCATGCGCGCGATGCAGCTGAAGCTGCGTGATATGGTGCAGGAGGTGGCCGACAATGCTGATGCCATCGTACAATCGGCCAATCAGCTTGCCCGCTCTGCAAACACAGTACTCACCAGTTCTCAGCGCCAGAATGATGCTGCAACCAGCGTGGCTTCCGCAGTGGAGCAAATGACCTCCAGTATCGAGCAGATTTCCAGCAATGCGCAGCAGTCGGAAAAGATCGCCAAGACCGCGGGTGCCATATCCACCGAAGGTGGCGCGGTGGTGGCTGATGCCGTGGCGGAGATGAACAAGATCGCCATGTCGGTCACGCAATCCTCCAATATCATTCGCGAATTGGGTAACAGTTCACAAAAGATTTCTGACATTGTGAATGTGATCAAGGAGATAGCCGATCAAACCAACCTGCTGGCACTCAATGCTGCCATCGAAGCAGCACGCGCCGGTGAACAAGGCCGCGGTTTTGCGGTGGTGGCAGACGAAGTGCGCAAGCTGGCAGAGCGGACATCAAAATCTACACAGCAGATATCCACCATGATCGCCGAGATCCAGAAAGGCGCCTCCAATGCGGTGGCCAGTATGGAGCAAGGCACGATATTGGTGAGCGAAGGTGTAGCCAAGGCTGAGATGGCGGGTAATTCCATGACCCAGATCAAGCAAGGTACAGATCAGGTGGTAATGACCGCAGGCGATATCTCGCATGCCATGCAGGAACAGAGCAGCGCGGTGAATTCGGTTGCCGGTGAAGTGCAGATGATCAGTCACATGGTGAACGAAAACGTCACTGCGGTGAATGATCTGGCGAAGACAGCGGAATTGCTCAATACCCTTGCAGACAAGCTGAACGGCTCTATCAGCAAGTTCGCAGTCAAAGCGAAGTAAGCTTGAAGCGAGTTTAAACCGTCGCTTGCTGTGCCAGTAAGGCGGCACCGATGATGCCGGCCTGATCGCCCGACGTGCTATGGTACACTTTGATCTTGCCGCGCAGTACCGGGATCAGATCCTGATTCAGTCGTGACTCGAATGCGGGTTGCAGCAAACTCCATGACTCACTCAATCCCCCGCCGATGAGCACATCCGGCACATCCAGGACTTTCAGTATATGCGACAACCCTTGTGCCAATGCATCTCCGGCACGGTGGTATGCGCTCAAGGCATGTGCATCCCCGGCGGCGGCCAGTTCGGCAACCTGATGCGCATCATGGTTGATTCCTGCAAACTCGGCATAACTTAACGCCACTCCGCTCGCCGAGGCATATTGCTCCATGCATCCGCGATTGCCGCATCCGCAGGGCCTGCCATCAGGGACTATACACAGATGACCTATTTCCATGGCAAAGCCGTTACTGCCGGGATATAACTTGTCTTCGAGTATCAATCCGCCACCCACGCCCGTCCCCAGACCAATGTAGATCAGGCTGTGCAATTTCCCGGAGAGTGCATATTCACCATAGGCTGCTGCCGATGCGTCGTTCTCGATAATGACAGGCAGTTTCAGTAATGAGCGCAAGCCGGAGATCACGTCCACATCAATCAATCCCGGCAGATTGGGAGACTGCAATACATGCTGGGATTTGGGGTTGATAAAGCCGGGGAAGCCTATGCCAACAGCACTTACGGATGGGTACAGCGTCAGCGCTTCCGTCAAGGATTGCGCCAGACTTTGTTGTATGGCGGCTAGTGCTTCTGCAGGTGGCAGCGATTTGCACAGGCCGGAAAAATCGGCATGGTAGCGCTCTTCCCAAACCACTTTGTGATCGTCTACCACCCCCACGCGCAGGTTGGTGCCGCCCACATCAATGCCGATGAGCATTAGCTGATTTCCAGATCAATCACGATAGGCGTCTTGAGCTTTTTCAAATCCCACGACAAAGTGATGGTCAGTGCCTGCATGATCTTCTCGAACCCGGCTTCGGATTGAGACACGCTGAAATGCGGAAAAGCATCGAACACCGCCGGGGTTTCGCTGGTAATCGTCACCACTCCTCCCAGCACGTCGTCTTCCAGCAACACTTGTTTCATGTTTGCTATATATAATTGCTGTCCGAAACCACCCGGAACCTCACCATCCACGCGGAAACGGCCGGCAACACCGTCGCAACTGGGCATGGCCAGATTGATCTCGACATTGAAAATGCCGGTGGTGGACTTGTCGAATTCATACTCCACTCGCAGATGCTTATTCTTCAGCGCGATCTTCTTGACTACGACAAATCCGTCAAACACCCCGGCAAAAGCCAGTGCAGGCGTTTTTGTCCTGCTTTCTGCAAGCTGGTATACCACTGCTTGCGATGGAGCCTGAGCATTGGCCTGCCAGTGATCCACGAATAGCGTTTTGGGATATTTGTCGATTGCCATGTCTTCGACGCTGATCTCATGTTTGGAAACCATACGTTCGTGCGGGTTGGCAATTCCTTCGACATGGGGTTCGTGCGAGTTGCCGGCATTGACTTTACGATGGTAGTGCTCAATCTGGCGCGACAGGGTATCGCCAAAATTATGGCGCAGGCCATAACTGTCCAGTTCGCGTATGGATCCACTCCCATCCAGATGCGCCACGGCCTGCAAACGTCCGTTTTGAAGAAATATCTCGTCTTTTCCATCCAGATCAAGATCGATCACCTGTTTGGCCGGGCGCGGTGATACTGCATCCATCAATGCTTCCAGTTCGACGATCGCATTAAAGATGGCGCGTCTGAGGTGAGGCAGGTAAAACCCGCCGAACAGCCCGTGCCAATAAGCATCATTGGCTTGCGCTTCGTACAGCAGATGCAGCATGCGCGGTTGCTGGAGTTTCTGTTCCAGCGCATGAAAGCGCTCAGACAGACTCAGCATGCGTTTATGCATCCAGTTGGATTCCGGAAAACGCATGAAGAAATTACGCCAGATACCGCCGCGAACGAAGGGTTTGTTCTGCTCCCAGCGCCCTTCCCGCTTTTCCTTATCCACCATGTCGGCATAATAATGGGCGGCAGGCACCGGCAACGTCCATTCATTCATCTCGCTGTAGGATGCTGTCGGCAGGTAAACGATACCGCGTGTGGGGGCGCTGGCGTGATAGTCACTGTAGCGCATGGTACGGATGATGGGTGATTTCAGTACGCCTTCGATAAAGCCCTTTAGCCAGCCTTTTTCATAGACCCATTCGTAGGTCTCAGGCCAGATGCCGAATTTCTCGATGTCGTCGAAATAAACTGCGGCAGCACGTCCGCTATCATCCGCCAGGCTTTCCATATAATTCACCACGTCCTGCGCAGGCGAGAACGGCAGACGATAACGCAACGGTTCCGAGATCGGGAATAAGTCCAGTTTGCGACCATCTTCTTCAGTGGTGAAATAGCCATTCAAATCCTGTGCCTGCTTGCCGGTACACAGAAAGTGGTAATCATCCACCGTCACATAGTTGATGCCGGCATCTGCCAGCCCGGGTACTACAGTCGCTTCCCACACGCGTTCTGTCAGCCATGCGCCTTTGGGCGTCTGGCCCAGTTTCTTTTGCAGATATTCCGAGAGCTGGGTCACCTGCCCTACGCGGTCTCTGGCCGGGATCGCAGCCAGCACGGGCTCTGTGTATCCGGCACCAAACAGCTCGGTCTGCCCGCGAGCGACCATTTCTTTCAGCAAGCGCATATCCTGGGGGTAGTGCTGCATCAGGTAGTCCAGCAACCATCCGCTATAGTGAATGGCAAATTTGAATTCGGGATAATGGTAGAGCACCCTGATGAACGGGCCGTAGCATCGAAGATGCGCGTCGTCCAATACGTGAGTGAAGTTGCCCACCGGCTGGTGTGCATGTACACCTAACAGTAACGCCACTGATTTCGCCATGTCTCGCCTCCCCAGATTGATCTGAACCTGCTGCTAACCCACTGCCGATCGACTTCTACTCCTGTCCTCGCCGCATCGCCCCTGCCCCCTCGGCGCTGCCATCACCCGCCCCGCCACCTTTGCTGATGGATTGAGACAATATTTCCGGCACCGGCAGCTTCAGCAAGCGGTAAAGATTGGTCAAATTACGGCGATACAGCAAGTCAAAGCTCTGAACGCTTGCCGACGGGTTATAGTCACCGAACCACCAGAACCAGTCGGAACCTTCACAGTCGCCCAATTGACGCTCCGCCGCAGCCTGTTCCTCGGGCTTGAGCACGCCGCTGGCCATCACCAGATCATATTTCTGCTTGGCTTCGCACAACAGGTCCCATGCACGATTCTTGGCGGGGTCGCCCATCCAGGTGCTGAATGTGCCGTACACCCAGCTTCCGGCTACGATCCCATCCAGTTGCGCCGCGACGATATTGGCATCGCCCAGCGGTTTTGTATCGGGTGTGGTTGCGGTGCATTGTTGCGCGACCTCGCTGAAGGTCGCCATTTCGATATAGGGATGGTCAGCCAGAGTCTGATAAAGCAGGCTCAGAAAGTAATAGGCGTTATAGGGATAATACTCCCAGGCGTTTTCGCCATCCAGAATGATGCTGACCACCGGGGTTTCACCTTCAGGAGTGCGCTCGCTGATTTTTTCCAGCTGGTAGACGAAATCCTGCACCGCATTGTCGCTATGCCACTTCGAGTATCCAAAGCCTATCTTGTCGGACAGATAGTCATCCCGGAAAAAACACAGGATATCTGCCTTGTCATCGCCGATACGGTAAGGTTTGTACAGGTGACGTTTGTCATGATACAAGGACTGGTCACCGTGGAATTTGCGCAGGCTGTTACTGAGTACCCCCTCGCCCGTGGCTGCCCAGCTGAAACCTTTTTGTGCCAGCAGCATGAGTGCCGGATATGATACACCGCCTTCTGCCGGCCACACACCTGTGGGCTTTTTGCCAAAGCGCTCGCTATGACTGACCATGGCATCCTCTACATGGCGATGCGCGCGCGCCGTACCTCCAGGGTAACGTTTGGTATCAGGCAGCGGCATCTCCGGCGCTGCTTCGCGCGCGCTGTTGAAATCAAGCAATAACGGCAGGATTGGGTGATAGTGAGGCGTGGTGGAAACTTCTATTTGCCCTTTTTTGATCAGGGCGCGATAGCGCGGGATCAGTTCTATGATGGTTTTGCAGATAAATTCAAACAGATCGCAGCGATCTTCAGCACTAAAGCCGTGCCCCTTGTTCATCAGCGCGATCACCAGCGGCATCTCGCGGCGCAGGCTTTCGCCCATCCACGCCAGGTGATACCACACCAGCAGGTCGGACAGATACTGACCCGATACATAGCTTGCATCCTCAGTCTCCTGTACCTTTAGATACAGTTCGTACAAGTGCTTGTAGCGGGGAAAGGGAGCCACCATTTTTTCGTGGTTGCTGCGGAAGCAACTATCAAGAATGAACTGGCGCTTTGGCGTAGGCAGGTGATCAAGATCCTGCTCTTTCAGCAACCCCAGTAGCGGGTCGCTGACTTCTCCAAATCGCGACTGTCTGGCATATTCCTCAAGCTGATCCAGCAATATCGGTACATAGTTGAATGTCACCTTGGCCCGTGGATTCTGCTCGATGTGATAGACCATATCGGTGTAGTCTTTAATGGCGTGCAGATAGGTCCACGGCAGCACGAACTCGCCCGACAGGTAGTCACGATAATCAGGTTGATGCATGTGCCAGTACAGGCACACGTAGAGCTTTTTCGGCGTTAATGTCATACGGTTATTGTTCTTATCTCGAATAATGCAAATTTTGCCCCAGCATTTCTGGTGTTACCAGAGTGATACCCTTTTCCGAAACATAGAATCTTTTTCGGTCTTCTTCCGGATCTACGCCGATCTGCATGCCGTCAGGAATGTTGCAGCCCTTATCCAGTACTACCCTTTTCAGCGTGACATAACGCCCGACGACGCATTTGGGCAAGATCACGGAATCTTCGATCAGCCCGTAGCTATGCACGCGGACGTCAGAGAACAGCAGCGAACGTTTGACAGGCGTACCGCTGATGATGCAGCCTCCGGAAACCAGAGAATCCACCGCATATCCGCGCCTGTCGTCCTGGTCGAAAACGAATTTGGCTGGCGGTAACTGCTCCTGATGCGTCCAGATCGGCCATTCCTTATCGTACATATTCAGATCCGGTACCACCTTGGTGAGCTCCATATTCGCCTCCCAATAGGCGTCTATGGTTCCTACATCCCGCCAGTAAGGCTCGCTCATGCCGGTGCCCACGCAACTGTCGGCGAATTTGTGCGCGTATACGCGATAGCGGCTGATCAGATAGGGAATGAGATTCTGACCGAAATCATGGTTGGAATTCGGGTCATCTGCATCGCGTATCAATTGCTCATAAAGAAACGAGGCATTGAATACGTAGATGCCCATGCTGGCGAAAGACTGGGTTGGGTCGCCCGGAATGGTGTCCGGATTCTCGGGCTTTTCGCGGAATTGCACGATGCGGCCCTCTGCATCAGCACCCACCACGCCGAATGCCTTAGCCTCAGCCACCGGCACGTTGATGCAGGCAACGGTCATGTCCGCCTTGTTGCGCACATGGTCGGCCAGCATTTGTCCGTAATCCATCTTGTAGATGTGGTCGCCAGCCAGGATCAATACATACTCCGGATTCAGGCCGCGCAATATATCCAGGTTCTGGAACACCGCATCGGCCGTACCTTTGTACCACTCCTCCTCTATACGTTGCTGGGCAGGCAGCAATTCCACGAATTCATTGAATTCGCCGCGCAAAAAACTCCATCCGCGCTGTATGTGCTGGATCAGGCTATGCGCCTTGTACTGGGTGACAACGCCGACACGGCGTACCCCCGAATTCATGCAATTGGATAAAGGGAAGTCAATGATACGAAATTTGCCGCCGAAAGGCACAGCGGGCTTGGCTCGCCAATCCGTCAGGGAGTGCAGGCGTGAGCCGCGCCCCCCAGCAAGTATCAGCGCCAAGGTGTTTTTCGTCAAAGCACTGACGAAACGCGAGGGGGTCACATCCTGTTTATTTTCCTGCTGCATTTTTGCCACTCCTGATTTATAGTCGGAGATTGGCGATTTATATTCGAATACCAGCAAAGACGAATACAATATAGCCAAAGCACTCATAAACATTATAGGCAGGTTAGCCAAAGAAAACCAAGCTACAAAACAATTCCATGCCCACAAAAATTAAAACCGACCCACAACTCAGTTTAATCCTGCAAGCGCGACACCACGATCCGTTCAATTGGCTGGGGTTGCATGAGGAAAAAGGCCTGGCGTTAGCGCTGGATCAAAAGAACACATACGTGTTCCGCTGCTTCCTGCCTTATGCAGATCAAGTGTGGTTAAAAATTGGCAACAGTTGGGAGCCATTGACCAAGGCGCATGATGATGGCGTCTATATATGGCGCGGCGGCAACAATCCGGAGACGCCTTGCAAACTCCGCTTTACAGCAGGCACACAGCAGATTGAGAAAACAGACCCGTTCAGTTTTCCGTCAGCATTATCCGAGCACGACCTGCATCTGTTCGGCGAGGGCAAGCTGCGCCAGGCATATAACATGCTGGGTGCACATGTGATGACGCATTGCGGGGTAAAAGGTACGCAATTTGCCATATGGGCGCCAAATGCAGAGCGTGTCAGCGTCATTGGCGACTTTAACCGCTGGGATGGACGTACCCATACCATGCGCGTGCATGGATCCAGCGGCGTATGGGATATCTTTATCCCGGAAGTCGGTGTCGACTGTCTGTACAAATTCGAGATTCGCAACCGCCAGAGCGGGCATCTGCTGGTAAAAACCGACCCCTACGGCAATGCATTCGAGATGCGGCCGAGTACTGCGGCCCGTGTGGCGAGCAATGACAGTTATCAATGGCACGATGCGCCGTGGCTGGAACAGCGTGCCAAGGCCGATTGGCTGCATCAGCCCATGAATATATATGAAATGCACGCAGGCTCCTGGCAGCGCGATGATAACCATCACTTCCTCAATTTCCGCGAGCTGGCCAAACGCCTGGTGCCCTATCTGCAGGAGATGGGTTTCACCCACGTGGAGCTGATGCCCGTTTCCGAATACCCGCTGGATGAATCCTGGGGTTATCAGACCACCGGTTATTTCGGTGTCAGCAGCCGCTTTGGTACCTCGGACGATTTCCGTTTCTTTGTAGATGCGTGTCATCAGGCCGACATAGGCGTGATCCTGGATTGGGTTCCTGCACACTTTCCAAAAGATAGCTGGGCACTGGCACGCTTTGACGGCACCGCACTGTATGAACACGAAGACCCGCGTCTGGGCGAGCATCAGGACTGGGGCACGCTGATTTTCAATTATGGCCGCAATGAAGTGCGCAACTTCCTGCTCGCCAGCGCGCACTACTGGCTGAACAAATTCCACATTGATGGTCTGCGTGTGGATGCGGTCGCATCCATGATTTATCTGGACTATTCACGCAAGGCCGATCAATGGCTGCCCAACAAATACGGTGGTCGCGAGAATCTGGAAGCACTTGAGTTCATCAAGGAGCTGAATGTGATCGTGCACGAGGAATTTCCCGGGGCACTCACCATCGCCGAAGAGTCCACTGCCTGGCCCATGATCTCGCGCCCCGTCTATCTCGGCGGTCTGGGTTTTTCCATGAAATGGAATATGGGCTGGATGAATGACACGCTGGCTTATATCGAGCAGGACCCTATCCACAGACGTTACCATCACAACCAGCTCACTTTCGGCCAGTTGTATGCCTATAGCGAGAATTTCGTATTACCGTTTTCGCATGACGAAGTCGTCCACGGCAAACGCTCATTGCTCGACAAAATGCCAGGCGACACCTGGCAAAAATTTGCTAACATACGTTTGCTTTTGACCTACCAGATGACCTACCCCGGCAAGAAGCTGAATTTTATGGGTAATGAGTTTGCGCAGGGGCGTGAATGGGCTGAAAGTCACTCTCTGGACTGGTATCTGCTGGACAATCACTGGCATCAGGGGGTAAAGCGTTTAATGCAGGACTTATCGCATCTCTACCGCGATATCCCTGCATTGCATGAACTGGATTTCACGCCGGATGGATTCGCCTGGATCGATTGTCACGATGCCGACCAGTCCATCATTAGTTATCAGCGGCGTGCCAGAGATGGTTCTTATGTAGTGGTTGCACTGAATTTCACGCCGGTGACACGCAGCGGTTATAGAATAGGTGTGCCGCAAGCCGGTTCCTACAAGGAATTATTGAACAGCGATGCCGAGATTTACTCCGGTAGCAATGCGGGGAACGGTATCGGACTCGCAACCGAAGACGTACCCTGGATGGGTCACAAATATTCACTGGTCATTACTTTGCCGCCATTAGCAGGCATTATTGTGCAGAGGGGGAAATAGAACATGTCACGTTTAACTCAATCAAATACCTGGCAACAATTGCTGGCGCATCAAAAAGTGATCGCAGCACAACATATGCGCGATATATTCGCACAGGATGCCAATCGCTTTAATCAATTTTCAATCCAGTACAAAGACATCCTGCTTGATTTTTCCAAGAACCGCATCACCCGGGAAACGCTGGATCTGCTCTTGCAACTGGCAAGGGATGCCAATATTGAAGACTGGCGCGAGAAGATGTTCAGCGGTGAAAAGATCAATTTCACAGAAGGCCGTGCAGTGCTGCATACTGCCCTGCGCAATCGTTCCAAAAACCCGGTGATGGTAGACGGCAAGGATGTGATGCCGGATGTGAACCGCGTTTTGGCGCAAATGCGCGACTTCACCGCACGCGTTAGAAACAACGTATGGCGCGGCTATACCGGTAAAACCATCACCGATGTAGTGAATATCGGCATCGGCGGTTCCGACCTGGGCCCTTTCATGGTGTGCAATGCGCTCAAGCCTTACAGCCGCTCCAGCATGAACGCACATTTCGTTTCCAATATTGATGGCGCGCATTTGGGCATGACGTTACAGAAATGCAATCCGGAGACCACGCTGTTCATTGTTGCTTCCAAGACTTTTACGACGCAGGAAACCATCACTAATGCACGCTCTGCGCGCGAGTGGTTCTTGCAGGCAGCACGTGATGAAGCGCATATCGCCAAGCATTTTGTCGCCCTCTCCACCAATACGGCCGAAGTCGCCAAGTTTGGTATCGATACCGACAATATGTTCGAATTCTGGGACTGGGTCGGCGGACGCTACTCGCTGTGGTCTGCCATCGGCCTGCCGATCGCATTGAATGTGGGCATGGATTGCTTTGAAGAGCTGCTGCAAGGCGGCTTCGAGATGGATGAACACTTCCGCAGCGCCCCGCTGGAACAGAATATGCCGGTGATTCTGGCGCTGTTGGGCGTGTGGTATAACAATTTCTTTGGTGCCCAGACGCACGCCATCTTCCCTTACGACCAATGTTTGAACCGCTTTGCGGCGTATTTCCAGCAAGGCGATATGGAAAGTAACGGTAAATTCGTGGATCGTGAAGGCCAGCGCGTGGATTATTCCACCGGCCCGGTGTTGTGGGGAGAGCCCGGCACCAACGGTCAGCATGCGTTCTATCAATTGATCCACCAAGGTACCAAGCTGGTTCCCGCCGACTTCATGATTCCGATGGAGACCCAGTATCCGCTGGGGACACATCATAAAGTGCTGCTATCCAACTTCTTCGCCCAACCTAAAGCGTTGATGCACGGCAAGACTGCAGAAGAAGCCAGGGCAGAACTCAAAAGCGCCGGCATGACCGGAGAGGCGCTGGAAAGACTGGTGCCGCACAAGGTGTTTGAAGGCAACCGCCCTACCAATTCCATCATGTTCCGCAAGCTTGATCCACGCACCCTGGGTAGGCTGATTGCTCTTTACGAACACAAGATATTCGTGCAGGGCATCATCTGGAATATCAATTCCTTCGACCAGTGGGGTGTAGAGCTGGGTAAACAGCTGGCACAAAAGATCCTGCCACAACTGGATGATGCTACGCCCATCACTGAACATGACGCCTCCACCAACGGGTTGATCAACTACTACAAAAAACATCATAGCTGATGCCCGTAAGCGGAATGCCGTGAGAATCAGACCATAGCGGGTGGGCGTAAGCTTCAGCGCCGACCCGCAACGAATCGGCAACAGGCTGGAAATTCGGGATTAGAATTACGCGGCGGCGGGCTGATCCAGAAACACGTCTAGCGTCCCTTTTGAGGTAATGGCAGCTGCCGGTAACGGAACACCTCTTTTCCAGCCACCTACCGCCAGTTTCTTGCCCGCTCCCGTCACGATGAAAACCACTTTTTTAGCGCGGCCAAGGCGGGATGCAGTCAGGCTGACTCGGTCAGATGGTGGTTTCGGAGCGCCACTCACCGCGATCGCAGCTTCTCCGTTGTCCCAGGTATCTCCCGGGAACAGGCTGGCGGTATGGCCATCTTCTCCCAGACCCAGTAGCACCAGGTCAAAATCTCCCAGCATAGCCAGCTGCCGGTTGTAATTGTTTGCCGCATTGACAGCACCAAGCTCTGCAGGAATGGGATGTATCTGCCGGGTGGGGATGGCGACATACCGCAGTAATGTATCGTAAGCCATTTTGCTGTTGCGTTCGGCATCTTCCGGTGGCAGGCAGCGCTCATCGCCATACCAGACGTGCCAGCGCGCCCAGTCTGTCTGCGCTTTTTTTAATTCCTGATAGATCTTGCGTGGTGTTGTACCGCCGGCCAGTACGATGTCAAAGCGTCCGCGATGCGCGATGGCCTCGGCGGCAGACTGTACGATGATATCGAGCACAGCATTGCATAACTTGGTGTCAGAACTAAAGATGGTCCAGCGTGGAATCATAAAATTACATCATTCGATGGCAGAGTTTTAAAATGGGCGAGGCGGATTAATGCATCACTGTGACCGTATCCAGGTCGAATTCCTTGCTCAGTCGCTGTGCGATCACTTGCGCATCGGCGCTGGTTTTAAGGTGCGTCACTTGCAACCGGGTTTGCGCCCGCCCGTCCACAGTGGCGGGTACCAGTTCTACTGCGTAGCCTTCATCCGTGATCTTGTGCTTTAGTTGATTGGCTTCCGCACCCTCGGTGAAAGTACCTACGTTCACTTTCCACTGGCCTTTTCTGGTGGCGATGCCGCGTCCCGTGATCAAGTCGGTTTCGCTTAGCCAGCTGTCCTTATCACTTGCAGGCACAGATCTGGGGGCGTTGAGCGAACCGCCGCTGAGTGCATCCACGGACGTTCCGGCACGTGTCAGCGAGACTTTCGATGCATCATCATGCGCCACATCCACGTGCCCTCTGAACAAAGCCACCAGGTCTCTGTCATCATTGGCCTTGCACCAGATATCGCCGCCCGCAGAGCTGGCGTTTACGCTGCCAAGGTGCACATTCACAATGCGCGCACGGGCTTCTACCGTTTCACGACGGGTGATTTTTTTGCTGCCTTTCTTGAGTTTTTTGATGATGACGGTCTTACGGATGGCGGTATTGCCGGTATAACGGAATGCGCCATGATCGACTTCAAGTGCGACACGATAGCGCGCGTCATGACCGCGTGCCGGCGCCAGATTATCCAGCGACAGATGCGTATTCTCTCCCAGCTTCAGGGTGCCGCCCTCCTCCAGCTTCAGCTCAGCGCGTCCGCTATCTCCAGTGGATACGATATCACTGTTATGCAGTCGCAAGCCCGGCGTCAAAGGGATCTTCAATCCGTCCTGTTCTGCCCATGCCGGCATCTGCACGCCATCAACCACAGCCACTGCTGCAAGCAGGCTGGGGGAGATCAATGCCAATACTGCCAGTAGCCAATATTTCATTTGCGTTTCCCCGTTATATTTTTATGCGCTAGTAAAGGTTGAAATTAGTGAAGCTTGAAAGTTGACCCAAACAGCGCATGCACTGCCGATGCGCCAAAGTGTTTGGCAACGCGGTCAGCAAAGCCTTCGTGGGTGGTGAAATCCACCAGATTCTCTTCCTTGATGACATCACGCGCCACACTGTCTGTACTACCCAGTCCGTCAGCCAGGCCGAGTTCTATGCTTTTCTCTCCGGTCCAGAACAGGCCTGAGAATATTTCCGGCGTCTCTTTCAAGCGTTCTCCACGACCCTGGCGCACGGTGTCGATGAATTGCTGATGAATGTCGTTCAGCATCTGCTGTGCGTAGGCTTTGTGTTTTGGATTCACCGGGGAAAATGGGTCGAGCATGGCTTTATTCGTCCCTGCAGTGAGTAACCGGCGTTCAACTCCAAACTTCTCCATGGTTCCGGTAAAGCCGAAGCCGTCCATCAATACGCCGATGGAACCGACGATGCTGGCCTTGTCGACATAGATTTTGTCGGCAGCCACCGCGATGTAATAACCGCCGGAAGCGCAGATATCTTCCACCACGGCATAGATCGGCACTTTTGGATGCAATTTGCGCAGGCGCGTGATCTCGTCATTGATGATTCCTGCCTGTACCGGGCTGCCCCCAGGGCTGTTGATGCGCAGGATGATGCCTTTGGTATTCTTGTTTTCGAAAGCCGACTGCAGGCTGGCTACCGTATCTTCTGCATTCACTGCTTCGCCGTCGCCGATCTCGCCCTTGATATCAATGATGGCGGTATGCGGACCGCTATAATTACCGGCTCCAAACCAGTCGCCAGCCATGAACAGCAACGCGAACAGATAAATAAAAGCCAATGATTTGAAGAAGATACCCCATCTGCGCGCGCGTTTATGCTCCTGCAAGGAACTCAGCGCGATCTTCTCTATGGCGGCTCTTTCCCAGTTTTCTTCGCTCATGTGATGCTAGCTCTCTGTAATGATGATTTTGTCAAAAATGATGATTCGTCGAATATGATTCATTCAAACTAGGATTCTTTCAACCCCGGATTAATGACATATGGCTTGATCACATATGTCTCGGTAATATAAATGCTGCCGTCCTGTTCTATCACATCCAGTTTTTGCAACGATTTTCCGCTGCATGGTCCCATAAAGCAACGCCCTGTAGCCGGATGATACTGCGCCCCATGGGTAGAACATATCAGGCTATGCTTGGTGAGGTCGAAAAACTCGCCTTCTTCCCAGTCCAGTTCTACCGGCACATGCGCGCACTGGTTGAGATAGCCATGCACTATACCCAGATATCGGATTACAAAGCCGGAATGTGGCACGCCGCCGGATTCAAAAGTAAAACGCACGCCGCTACCCTGCTCCAGCAAGTCGCCGCTGCTACAGATCAAGCGTTGGTGCTTAGCCATGTGTAGAGTTTAGCAAAACTATCAAAACAAGCCAAAGGTGCGTAAGGGTACAGCTTTTCAGCCACTTGCGCACCGTAACTCACAGCCAGGCTAGCTATCCCTGCATTCTGCGCCATCTGCATGTCAAATATAGTGTCACCTATCATCACGCTACGGCTTTTATCCACGCCCAGTTCATCCATGATCTCATGCAGCATTTGCGGATGCGGCTTGGAGAAACAATCATCCGCGCTACGTTTTGTCAGAATCAAATCACTCAGGCCGGAACGCTCAACAGCATGCTGCAAGCCGTTTCGACCTTTACCCGATGCCACCGTCAGCATAAAACCCCGCTCTGATAAGGTTTTCAACGCATCATAAACCCCGTCGAACAGCACGATGTCGTTCTGGATCGCGGCAAAGTGGCGTTGATAATGCATCACCAGGCTGGCCAGAGTGTCGTCGTCGACCGTATCGAACAGTGCCTTCAAAGCGACCCGTAATTCCAGACCGATAATGTCGCAGGCTGCCTGTTCACCGGGTCTCTCTATGCCTACCATATCGCAGGCATGATAAACCGCATCAACAATGGCGCGCGTCGAATCGGCAAGCGTTCCATCCCAATCAAATATCAGCAACTCGAACTGCTTCACCTTGCGTTCAGTCATGGGCTACCCTCAAGCCATTCAAAAAACGTTCAAGGTCAGTGGGTAACGGTGCCTTGAGTTCCAGCGCATCGCCGCTTAGCGGGTGTTTGAGCCGGGTTTCTGCGGAATGCAGAAACATGCGTTTCAACCCCTTCTTCTGCAGTATCTTATTCAGTGCAAAATCACCGTATTTGTCATCGCCCAGGATAGGGAAACCCAGATGCGCCAGTTGTACGCGCAACTGATGCGTTCTGCCGGTGATCAATTCGGCTTCAAGCAGCGAGAACTCTCCCAGATTTTCGCGTAAATGAAAGATGGTCTCCGAATGCTGACCACCCTCTTCCACTGTGACGCGCTTCTCGCCGTTCTCAAGCTCATACTTCTGTAAAGGCAACACCACACGCTGTTTCTGGTTCCTCCATACACCCTTGACCAGCATCAGATAACGCTTGTTCATCTGGTTGTGCCGCATCATTTCATGCAATGCAGTCAACGCACTACGCTTTTTTCCTATCAGCAATACGCCGGAGGTTTCCCTGTCCAGCCTGTGCGCCAGCTCAAGAAATTTGGCTTGCGGGCGTTCGTAGCGCAGTTGTTCGATAACCCCACGCGAAATACCGCTACCGCCGTGTACCGCCATCCCCGCGGGTTTATCCAGCGCCAGCATTGCATCGTCTTCATAGATCACCGAATCGGTAAACAGTATAGTGGTAGGAAGTGCACCCGGCTTGGCTTGTGGCGCGGCGGTGCGTACCGGAGGGATACGTAGCACTTCGCCTATCTGCAGCCTGTGGGTCGCATCTATGCGCTTGCTGTTGACCCGCACTTCTCCACTGCGCAAGATGCGGTAGATGTGGCTTTTCGGCACGCCTTTCAGATGGCGCGTCAAAAAGTTATCTATGCGTTGTCCTTCGCCGCCTTCATCAACAGTGAGGGTGGTCACAGAATTTTTGCCTATTTCTACCATGTAGCCTATACTTGTCGCTTGAAGTTAAAGAATTTTTGGTTAATTTTGCTCACCATCGCACCTGATTAATGCCTAATGATCGCAATAGTCAGCCGAAAAGTAGCAAGTTTTAGTTAAAAACGAAAATACACTTGGTTCCCAGCGCAACCTATTTTGCCTGTGACGAATCCGGAAATTTTCACATAATTGCGCTCAAGCGCTGCCGCTTCACGATACGCTAATTTGAATTAGCATCGCGGCGAGAACATTCGGGATATTGTAAACGATAGTCGCACCGGGCAAAGCCGTGCCGCAGAATTTATATTATACGTTAGCTTTATGCGCTAACGAATTGATGCAAAATGGAATTACAGGAGAAATGCATGTATAGCTCCTGCACGTACGACCAGCGCCTGACAGCGAATCCTGGTCGGCTTGGTTCTAGTTGGCTTAGTGCTGGTGAGATTGGTACTAGCGGGCTTGGTTGTATTAAGCCTGCATCGCAGCTACGCGGTATTTTTGCCCCTGCCCCGACTGTTCTTCCCTGACCTTTTAGGTTTGGGCGTTTTGCACCCGCATGAGCGCGGGAGATAATAATAATGAAACGCATGTTATTCAATGCGACACAGGCTGAAGAGCTACGTGTCGCCATCGTTGATGGTCAACGCCTGATCGACCTCGACATCGAACACGCAGGTAAAGAGCAACGCAAAAGTAATATCTACAAAGGCGTAATTACTCGCATCGAACCCAGTCTGGAAGCTGCCTTTGTCAATTACGGCACGGATAGGCACGGCTTCCTGCCCTTCAAGGAAATCGCCCGCAGCAACTATATCAGCGACGCCGACGGCAAACGCATTCAGGACGTGATGCGCGAAGGCCAGGAAATCATCGTACAGGTAGAAAAAGACGAACGCGGCAATAAAGGCGCTGCGCTCACCACCTTTATCAGTCTGGCCGGTCGTTATCTGGTGCTGATGCCTAACAATCCCCGTGGCGGTGGCGTATCGCGCCGTATCGAAGGCGAAGACCGCAACGAACTGCGCGACGTGATGGCCCAACTGGAAGTCCCTTCCGGCATGAGCATCATCGCCCGTACCGCAGGCATAGGCCGCAATTTTGAAGAGCTGCAATGGGATCTGAACTACCTGCTGCAATTATGGAGCGCGATCGAAAACGCTTCCAACCTGCAAAAAGGCGCTTTCCTGATCTATCAGGAAGGCAGTCTGGTGATCCGCGCCATACGCGACTATTACCAACCGGATATCGGCGAGATACTGATTGATACGCCGGACATCTACGAACAGGCAGTGCAGTTCATGAATCACGTGATGCCTGCCACCGTGGGTCGCGTCAAGCTATATAGTGACGATGTGCCCCTGTTCTCGCGTTTCCAGATCGAACATCAGATCGAGACTGCATTTGCACGTGAAGTACGCCTGCCTTCAGGCGGCGCCATCGTCATCGACCACACCGAAGCGCTGGTTTCCGTGGACGTGAACTCCGGTCGCGCCACCAAAGGCAGCGACATCGAACAAACCGCATTCAATACCAATCTGGAAGCCGCCGAAGAAGTGGCGCGCCAGCTACGCCTGCGTGACCTGGGCGGCCTGGTGGTGATCGACTTTATCGATATGGAAAGCGCGCGCAACCAGCGTGAAGTGGAGAATCGCCTGCGCGACGCCCTGCATTACGACCGTGCACGCGTGCAGACCGGCAAGATATCGCGGTTCGGCCTGCTGGAGCTTTCGCGTCAGCGTTTGCGTCCGAGCCTGGGCGAATCCAACCATATCCCCTGCCCGCGCTGCCACGGTACTGGCCATATACGCGGTATCGAATCCACCGCCTTGCACATCCTGCGCATCGTGCAGGAAGAGTCGATGAAGGAAAACACCGGCGCGGTACAGGTTCAGTTGCCGGTAGAAGTCGCCACCTTCCTGCTCAATGAGAAGCGTAGCGATATTCATGCCGTTGAACAGCGCATGGATGTGAACGTGATCCTGATTCCCAATATACATCTGGAAACACCCAACTACACCATCGTGCGCCTGCGTGAAGATGAGAAAGGCGATAACGACAACGTCCGCAGCTACGAGCTGGTGGAAATGCCTACGGAATCCGAAGAATCCGGCGGTAACGGTAACGGCAAGCAGGAAGCCAAGCCCATGCGTCAGGAAGCTGCCGTCAAAGGCATCAGGCCGGCACAACCTGCACCTGTGGCGACCGAAGTCAGCCCTTCCGTGAGCCTGTTCGGACGTATCAAATCCTGGCTGGGTATCGTCAGCAAGCCTAGCGAGCCTAGCAAGGAAAGCAGACCTAACCGTAACAAACCTGTGAGCAGCCACCCGCATCGCAGTGGTCGCCCGGATCGTAACGACAGAGGCAATCGCGGTGGCCGTAATGGTCGCGATGGCGGTCGTGATGGTAGCCAACGCCCGGCACAGGAAGGTCGTGAGCCACAAAACAGGGACTCGCAGAACCGTGATCAACAGAATCGCGATTTACAAAACCAAGGCAAGCAGGATGCGCGTCCTCCACGTGAACCGCGCGAGCCGCGCGAAGCTCGTCCACCGCGTCCGGAGCGTGCAGAACGTCCTGAACGCACAGAGCGTCCGGAACGTGTTGAGCGCGACAACAAACCGCAAGCTGCCAATGAAGTTGACGGCAATACCGTCGGTGAACCTAAACGCAGCCGTCGTGGTGGTCGTGGCGGACGTGGTCGCGGTGACCGCGCCAATCGTCCGGCACCAGCCGAAAACGCCGAATTGCAATCCTCAAACATGCAGGCAGCGCCCGTGATGGATACTGCACCGGCATTTCAGCCTGAGGTGATGCAAACTCCGGTAGCAGAAACCTTCATCGAAACCAGACCGGAACCGGTGCAACAAGCCCTGATACCTCAATCGGCAGATCAACCGGTACCACAGGAATCGGTTGATACGGCTGCGGCTGAAAAGCCGGATCGTAAACCACGCTCGCCACGCCGCCCCAAGGCCGCGAAACCGATCGTGGTAGATCTGGCGAGTGCCGGGCTGGAACTGGTTGAAACGCGCAGCATCCCTGCTCCAGCAGAGGTTGTTGAAGAGAAACCCGCACCACGCAAAGCCAAGCCTGCTGCATGGCAAAAGATGGCTAAAGCGGAAAAAGCTGCTGATGAGCCTTTGGTGATGATAGAGACGCAGAAATAGCTTTGATGCTCCTACCGCTGCAATGAACAAAGCCCCGCTGGTCGGGGCTTTGTTTTGGTTGCTACTGCATGCTGTTTCAGGAATCCGGCAGATCGTAGGCTACCGCGCGTACTTTCTTCAGCTTGTCACGCAACTCCGCCGCTTTTTCGAATTCAAGGTTGCGCGCGGCTTCCAGCATGGATTTCTCCAGATCCTTGATCTCTTTCAGTATCTGCTTCTCGGTCATGCGCCCATAGCTGGCAACCGTCTGCGCGACTTTCAGCTCCTGCTTCTCTGCATCCTGGTCGTACACACCGTCGATGATGTCCTTGATGCGCTTGCTGACGCCGACAGGGGTAATGCCATGCTCCAGGTTGAACGCGGTCTGTTTGGTGCGTCGGCGCGTGGTCTCGTCCATCGCCAGCTTCATGGAACGGGTGATGGTGTTGGCGTAGAAGATCACCCTGCCGTTGAGGTGTCTTGCCGCGCGGCCGCTGGTCTGGATGAGTGAACGCTCGGAGCGCAGGAATCCTTCCTTGTCGGCATCCAGAATGGCGACCAGTGACACTTCCGGGATATCCAGGCCTTCCCTCAATAGATTGATGCCTATCAGTACATCGAATTCGCCCAGCCTTAGATCTCGAATAATCTCCACCCGCTCCACGGTATCAATGTCCGAATGCAGATAGCGCACCTTGATGCCATGTTCGGCCAGGTAGTCGGTCAGGTCTTCCGCCATGCGCTTGGTAAGCGTGGTGACCAGTACCCGCTCTTGCAACGCTACGCATTTCTTCACCTCGGAGAGCAGGTCGTCCACTTGCGTGTCGGCTGACTTGACTTCGATCTCCGGGTCTATCAGCCCGGTTGGCCTGACCACTTGCTCCACCACTTTTTCCTGGTGCGTGGCTTCATAATCGGCGGGGGTTGCCGAGATGAACACGCACTGGCGCATTATTTTCTCGAATTCCTCAAAGCGCAGCGGCCGGTTATCCAGCGCAGAAGGCAGACGGAAGCCGTAATCGACGAGATTCTCTTTTCGCGAACGGTCGCCTTTATACATACCGCCTATCTGCGGCACGGTGACATGGCTTTCATCAATAATCATCAACGCATTCTTGGGCAGGTAATCAATCAGGGTGGGCGGCGGATCGCCCGCTGCTCGCCCGGAAAGATGGCGCGAGTAATTCTCGATGCCTTTGCAGAAGCCGATCTCGTTGAGCATTTCCAGATCGTAGCGGGTACGTTGTTCTATGCGTTGCGCTTCCACCAGCTTGCCGTTCCTGACGAAAAAATCCACGCGGTCGCGCAATTCGGCCTTGATCTTCTCCATGGCCTTTAACGTGGTCTCGCGCGGCGTGACGTAGTGGCTGGAGGGGTAAACGGTGAAGCGCGGCACCTTGTTGAAAATCTGTCCGGTGAGCGGGTCGAACATGGTGAGTGCTTCGACTTCATCATCGAACAGGGTGATACGCAGCGCGGTCTCGGAGCTTTCCGCGGGGAACACGTCGATGACCTCTCCCCTCACCCTGAAAGTACCGCGAGAAAAGTCGTAATCGTTGCGGTCGTACTGCATGCCGGTCAGGCGCAGGATCACATCGCGCTGGCTGATCTTCTCGCCCTGGGTGAGATGCAACACCATGCCGTGGTAATCCACTGGGTCGCCGATACCGTAAATGGCAGAGACGGTGGCGACGATGATGCAATCCTCGCGCTCCAGCAATGCCTTGGTGGCAGACAGGCGCATCTGTTCGATGTGCTCGTTGATGCTGGAGTCTTTCTCGATGAACAGGTCACGAGACGGCACGTAAGCTTCCGGCTGGTAGTAATCGTAATAAGAGACGAAATATTCCACCGCGTTATGCGGAAAGAATTCACGGAACTCGGAATACAGTTGCGCAGCCAGGGTCTTGTTCGGCGCCATCACCATTGCCGGCCTGCCCATACGCGCGATGACATTGGCCATGGTATAGGTCTTGCCCGAGCCGGTGACGCCGAGCAAGGTCTGGAATTTCAAGCCATTATTGATACCGTCCACCAGCTGTTCTATGGCTTGCGGCTGGTCGCCAGCAGGCAGGAATGGCTGGTGCAACTGGTATAGACTATTAGGAAAAGAGATAGGCATAATTCAAACTGAAGCAAGCATTCAATTGTAGCCCTGTGTTGCACCTCATCACAAGGAACCTTTTGCGGAACCTTTTTCCATGGTGAACAGTCTGTCAATTAAATTCGACAAAGGAAACTGAAATCATGCGCCGCCCTACCATCTTCGCTTTGTCCTTGCTGCTTTTGTCTCAACACGCGCTGGCATTCGACCAGGCCTTGTACATGAAGACTTTCTTCTCCGTAGTGCTGGTTCGCGGCTATGACGACGCAGGAGGCCTGGCTTACGGTTCGGGCGTGGTGGTGGGGCCGAACCAGGTAGCAACCGATTGCCATGTGCTGCGCAGAACCGCAAAGGCCTGGGTATCGCAAGGCGATGACGCATACCGGCTGGAGTCGGTGCAGGCCGACATCTTTCACGATCTGTGCCTGCTGAACGTAGAGACCATGCCCATGGCGTCCGTGCCTATGGGCAGCACCGCCAGCCTGAGCAAAGGCACACACGTCTTGTCTATCGGAAACTCCGATGGTGGCACCAGGGCAATCGGCGGTCAGATCAAGTCGCTGTATCCGTTCGATGGCGGTAACATCATACGCACCAATGCGAGGTTCACTCTGGGTGCCAGCGGTAGCCCGATATTCGACGATAATGGCAACCTGCTCGGTCTCAACACCTTCAAGACGCCGGGCAGTAATGCCTATTTCTATGCCATCCCAGTGGAATGGATCATCAACCTGCAAAAAAAGACGGAAAAAGCCGAATTGCCGATCAAGGGACAGGCGTTCTGGGAGCTGCCGGATATAGACAAGCCATTTTTCATGCAGATGGCGCTACCGCACCTGAACGACGACTTTGCAAAACTGCTGGAAGTAAGCCAGCGCTGGGTCAAGGCCGAACCTACCAATGCCGAAGCCTGGTACGAGCTGGGGTCTGCACAGGAAGGTCTTGGGCAGCCGGACGAAGCGCAGAAGTCCTATACCAGTGCGCTGGCGCTTAATCCGCGCCATGCCGAAGCGCTGTACCGTACCGGCGTATTTGCCTCCCGGCACGGAGATCAGGCCGCAGTGCAGAAGGTCAGCGTGACGCTTGCAGGGATAGATAGTGCGCTGGCAGCAGATTTTGATAAAACGGTGGCGGTGAAGCAGTAACTTTAATTGGCAGTTTCGTAACACAATGGCTTTATTACCATAGAGATTGTCGGTAAAATTGCAAGGATTTTGCCCACAGTCTTAAGGATTTGCATTTTGGAACTCTCGCACCGCGTTCAAGCCATCAAGGAATCGCCCACACTCGCCGTTACCGCCCGCGCCGCCAAGCTCAAGGCTGAAGGACGGGATATCATCGGCCTGGGTGCCGGCGAACCTGATTTCGACACGCCGCAACATATCAAGGATGCCGCCAAGCGCGCCATAGACAGCGGGTTTACCAAATACACGCCGGTGGCCGGTATTCCCGGCCTGAAAAAAGCCATCGTTGCCAAATTCAAGCGCGAGAACGGTTTCGACTACGCGATGAATGAAGTCATCGTCGGCGTGGGTGGCAAGCAATGCATTTTCAATCTGGCGCTGGCGGTACTCAACCCGGGGGACGAAGTCATCATCCCCGCTCCCTATTGGGTTTCCTATGCAGATATCGCTCTGGTGGCCGAGGCCAAGCCTGTCATCATCGAATGCGGTATCGAACAGGGCTTCAAGCTCACCCCTGCCCAGCTGGAAGCGGCCATCACGCCCAAAACCAGAATGTTCTTCATCAACTCGCCATCCAACCCTACAGGCGTGGTATATACCCGCGAAGATCTGAAGGCGCTCGGCACGGTATTGATGAAGCATCCGCAGGTACTGATCGCAACCGACGACATGTACGAGCACGTCAATCTGGATGGTAAACCGTTCGTGAATATCCTCAATACCACGCCGGAACTCAAGCCTCGCACTGTGGTACTGAATGGCGTATCCAAGGCTTATTCCATGACCGGCTGGCGCATCGGTTATGCAGCCGGACCGGCAAATATCATCAAGGCGATGGAGATATTGCAGTCGCAATCCACCTCCAATCCCACTTCCATCTCGCAAGTAGCAGCGCAGATGGCGCTGGAAGGACCTCAGGAATGCATCACGCCTATGGTGGAGGCTTTCCGCGAGCGGCACCAATTCGTGTTCAAGCGCTTCAACGAGATCCCCGGCCTGCAATGCATCGTTGCAGGCGGTGCGTTCTATGCGTTTCCCGATGCCAGAAAAGCGATCGCCAGCCTGCATCAGGCAGGCAAGATCTCATTGGCAACGGATATGGCACTAGCGGACTATTTGCTGGAAAGCGTGGGCGTGGCGGTAGTGCCGGGTTCGGCTTTCGGCGCTGAAGGTTACTTCCGCATCTCATTCGCTACTTCCATGGAAAATCTCACGGAAGCACTGAACAGAATAGAAAAAGCACTTACATAGCTTGTACTTACAGCTTATTCAACCCGTTTTTTTAACATCACCATTTTTTAACATTAAATAGGAATGCAAATGAGTCAAATCACCATAGAACATAACCCCAGCCCTGAGCGTTTGAAGGAATTGGGCGTAGCCAGCTGGTCCATCTGGGAAAAGGAAGTATCCAAGTTCCCGCTGGATTTCGGCATCAAGGAAACTGCTTACGTGCTGGAAGGCGAAATACTGGTCACCCCCAAGGGTGGCGAACCGGTACGTATCGTTCCCGGTGACCTGGTGGTGTTCAATCAGGGTCTGGATAGCCAATGGGAAGTCGTCAAGCCGCTGCGCAAGCACTATAAGCACGGTTAAGCATTTGCCATCACCCTACCCTCCCCCGCTGGGGAGAGGGTAAAACAGAATACGGCGTCTCATAAAGCACCTTAGGGTGCTTTATTTCTTTCCGCCGAACAGATTGCTGAAAGCGCTCCCCGCCTTTACCCCCAAGCCAGTGCCCAGCGGTCCGGCGATGGCAGTGCCTATGGCTGCTCCAGCCAGCGCTGACTTGTTGGGTAGCACCACGGGGTCATCCAATGTGCCGGAAACATCAAGTGGTATGGTCATGATGCTGGCGCTTTGCCTGATGTCGACATTCAATCTTCCATCCAGTAGCCTGGCAGGAGAAATCTGCAGGTTGCCATTGGCCGTAAGCAGGCCGGAAGCGACTTTGAAGGCTTTAAGGCTGATTTGCTTGCCGTAGGTATGCAAATCACCGGTAAGCTCGTCAAATTGCGTATCCCCGCCTTTGGCGCCTTTGTTAAGCAGCAGGCTACCTGCCTTCGCCAGATTCACCCCATGCAGCACGCCATCGGCCACCTTGAACTGATAATCCGCCACCAACTGCTCCGCAAATTGCGCTGCGTCTTTGGCGCTGACGCTGAATGAGCCATTGCCGCTGATCTTGCCGCTCAGCGATTTACTTTTGCTGACCAGCTTGATCAATTCGCTGACCTCCAGGCCCTGCGTCTTGAATTTCCCTAGTGCGTGCAGCGTCTTGGCCCAGTCAAGCTCGCCGGTGACCGCTAAAGTACCCTGGTAAAGCTTTGCTTCCAGCGATGTGATATTCAACCGGTTGCCGTTCAGCGTCATCCCGGCTTGCAACTGGTCGAATACGACAGGCAAGCCTATCGGCGAGGTCCATTGCTTGGCTTGCAGTTGCAAGGTGTAGCCTTCACCCTGCGGTGTGATGTCAATTTTCAGGTTACCGTCAACACTCTTCAGCGTGGCCGTTTGCAGTTTGTTGCCGTCACCCAGCGTTGCTTCCACATCTACGGGCGGAATCGTCATCCCCTGTTTCTGTAGTTGTACGTCATGCAGGGCGATGCGCCGAATCTCCACGCTTGACTGGCCTTGCGACTTGGGCATGGCACTCAGGATATCCAGCGCGGTTGTTTGCGCCTTCACATGCTCCAACTCGACACTGGAGATCACTTTGACATCAGACAGCAGGCTGCCCAGCTGCGGCAATATCGCAATATTTTCCACGGCCACTTCTGCATTTCCGCCTATGCGCAGATCGCCTATATTGGCGCGCGGGCTGGGCAATATTGCGATATGCAGCGAGCCTATCGTCACGGGCTGTCCCAACTTCCGGCTGGCGACCTGCTCGATCTGCTTGAGGTAAGTGCCGGTAGGAATCAAAAATGGAAGTACGATCAACAGCAAGGCCAGAACGGCTAAAATGAGGGCGATACGCTTCATGGACATAGTGGGTTGCAGTCTATCTATAGCGGTTTCAAGGTTGACCAAAAGGCCGCCAGCCAGTATTATTGCGCCTTTCTTAATTCCTCGATAGCTCAGTTGGTAGAGCAATGGACTGTTAATCCATGTGTCCCTGGTTCGAGCCCAGGTCGAGGAGCCAAATATCAAAAGGGTCAGTGCGCAGGTACTGACCCTTTTGTCTTTGTAAGCTGACATCATTTTTTGGCAGTACATGCCTGACTTGATTATCAGGTTGTTCCCTATGTACTTTCATGATAATTCGGGACATAATCAAATCTGATTAATCCTGAAAGAAACCAAAATGGCTTTTTCGATTAGCAGCGTGTCATCTGTTTCGGCAACGCAACAAGCCCAACAGGCGCAACAAAACCAGCAAGCACAGCAGGCTCAGGCCGATCAGGCGCAACAGAACCAGCAGGCGCAGCAAGCTCAGGCACAGGCTGCTCAACAGGCGCAGCAGGCACAACAACAGGCATCGGCACCCCGCCCCGCCTCGGGATCACTCGGTAACAATATAGACGTCACCGCCTGATAGACGGTGTCTGCGATTGATAAGGCCATACCACCGGGTATGGCTTTTTTATTTCATCCTTGCAATGATGCTCGGTGTTGGCAAAGTTAAAGCTTCACCGCCTTGCCTTGTTTTGCGGATTCCAGCAGTGCGTCTATGGCGCGGCAATTGGCTTTGGCATCTGCCATCGTCAGTAGCGGTGCCTTGTTATTCAGCACACAATCGCTGAAATGCTCAATCTCAAGTACAAAGTGATTGGCGGGGATCAGCTGCTCCTGCCCGCGCCTTCCGTCATCGGTGAACCAGGAAATGACAGGGACGTCCCCCGGCAGTTGCCATACCGTGTGGCACTTGATGGAGCCTTTGGTGCCGGTGATATCGTATTCCGAACGTCTTGAGCACTCGAAACTGGTCTCGAAATGGCCGCGTTTGCCGTCACCGAAATCCAGCATGCCGCTGGTCGCGATATCGGCGCCGGTATCGGCATATTTCGCCATTGCCATCACCGTCAGGGGTTCGTTGTCAAACCACATGCGCATGGAATGGATGGCATAAGGTCCGATGTCCCACATTGCGCCGCCGCCATCAGCTGTCCCCCGCCCCAGCCGGTACATGCGAGCAGGCCGCATCATGAATGAATAACTGGTCTTCACGTAACGGATATCGCCTATCAGGCCTGAATCTACCAGCTCACGCACTCTGGCGTGCTGTGGATGAAAGTGGTACATAAACCCTTCCATCACTTTTACATTGTGCTTGGTTGCGGCGGCTTCGATCGCGCTGATGTCTGCCACCGTTAACGCCATCGGCTTCTCGATCAGTACGTGTTTGCCGCAGGCAATTGCTTTTAACGCCCATTCTGCATGTTCCTCATTGGCCATGGGCAGATACACCGCCTGCACCTGGGCATCGTCCAGCAAGGCCTGCATATCGTCATAAGTGCGCACACCGGTTTGTTGCGGAGCATACTTTTTCAGTGTTTCCGCTGCAGCTCCCGCACGGCGGCTGGCAATGGCCACCAGTTGCGAATTGCTGGCTTCCACAATCGCAGGCAGCAAGCGCTCGTTTACGCGTGCCGCACCCAAAATTCCCCAACGCAATTTGCCAGTTTCCATATAATCACCTCAGTTGGAATCAATTGACCCGATTTTACCTCAGATATATAGTCCAAATTTACGTCACAAGGAGAACATCATGACCATCAAAGTAGGCGACAAGTTGCCCGAAGGCACGCTTTACGAGAGTACCGAATTCGATTCAGCCACCAGTTGCCCATTGAAACCGCAGGCACTGGCTGTGGCCGACCTGGTAAAAGGCAAAAAGATCGTCATCTTCGGCCTGCCCGGTGCTTTCACTCCATTATGCTCAGCACAGCACCTGCCCGGCTACATCGCGAATTACGATAAGCTCAAGGCCAAAGGCGTGGACGAGATATGGTGCCTGTCTGTCAATGATGGTTTCGTGATGGCGGAATGGGGCCGTCACGTGAAGGCTAACGGCAAGGTGCGTATGCTGGCAGACGGCAGCGCCACATTTGTCAAAGCACTGGGGCTGGACCAGGATCTGACAGCCAAGGGCATGGGGGTACGTGCCCAGCGCTTTGCCATGATTGTGAATGACGGCAAGGTGGAACATATTGCAGTGGAGACCGGAGGTTTTGAAGTTTCCAATGCAGAATCAATACTTTCAAAACTTTAATTGAAGTAAATTTTTAAGAAAAAACGGCCATCATGATGGCCGTTTTTATGCGACTTTCTGTATGGGTATGGTTTTGGGCGTACTACGCAGTTTGCCGCCATCAGCATAATTCGTCCGCACGTAATCTTCTACAATTGCCTGGAACTCTTCTGCGATAGCGTCACCTTTCAGGGTAACGGTCTTTGCACCATCTACGAATACCGGTGCCACCGGCACTTCACCCGTGCCGGGCAGGCTGATGCCGATATTGGCCAGCTTGGATTCGCCAGGTCCGTTTACCACGCAACCCATCACTGCCACGCTCATGTTCTCTACGCCGGGATAGGCGCTACGCCAGACCGGCATCTGTTCGCGCAAGTAACGCTGTATCTTTTGCGCCAGTTCCTGAAAATAAGTCGAAGTGGTGCGTCCGCAACCGGGACAAGCCGTCACCAGCGGCGTGAACGAGCGTATGCCCATGGTCTGCAGTATCTCTTGCGCCACCACCACTTCCGTGGTGCGCGATTCGCCGGGTTCCGGGGTCAGGCTGACGCGTATGGTATCGCCTATGCCCTCCTGCAGCAGCACTGCCAGCGCCGCCGTTGAGGCGACGATGCCTTTGGAGCCCATACCCGCTTCAGTCAGGCCCAGATGTAAGGGGTATTGACTGCGTGCTGCCAGATCGCGATACACCGTCACCAGATCCTGCACATTGCTGACTTTGCACGAGATGATGATATAGTCGCCCGGCAAGCCCAGTGCTTCAGCCTGGGATGCGCTTTCCAGTGCCGACTGTATCAGTGCCTCACGCATCAGCGCTTCCGCCGATAGCGGAACTGCACGTTGTGCATTCTCATCCATCATGCGTGCCATTTTGGCCTGGTCCAGGCTGCCCCAGTTGACGCCGATACGCACTGGTTTGTTGTATTTGATGGCGATCTCTATCATCGCGGCGAACTGTTCGTCGCGCTTGGAGCCTTTGCCTACATTGCCGGGGTTGATACGGTATTTGGCTAATGCCTGTGCGCAGTCCGGAAACTGCGCCAGTAGTTTGTGGCCGTTAAAATGAAAATCGCCGATCAGAGGTACATCGCAACCCAGCGCATCCAGTTGCCGGCGTATGTTGGCGACTTGCGCAGCAGCTTCAACGGAATTGACGGTGATGCGCACCAGTTGCGACCCGGCTTGCCATAACTCATACACTTGCGCCACAGTCGCGCTGGCATCTGCGGTATCGGTATTGGTCATGGATTGCACCACCACCGGACTGCCCGCACCCACCGGCACGTTGCCCACCATCACGCGTTTGGTATCCTGCCTAATGTTGCTGTGCCATTCTGTCATGGGCGGTGAGTCATGTACGACGCGTCATTGTTGGGGCAAGGCGAAGCGTGCTACGTTGGACTTGGTGTGAGACACGATATCCACCGGCTGATCTTTATAGAACATTTGTATGCCGGCGGCGTTACCAACTACCACATTGAACGGCGGTTTGCCATCTGCGCTATCTTCGCTGTCGGCCGCCTTGTTCTTATTGAATACTTCTTTCCCTGTAGCATCTGTGATGCTGACCCAGGTCTGCTCGGAAAATTTCATGCGTATGCTGCCTGCCGGAGCGGCGGGTGCTGATGCAGCGGGCGTGGGTGTGGGGCTGGGTGTGATAATCACGGGCGGTGCCGGCGAAGTAACAACTGCCGCTGGCGCTTTTGGCACAGCCGCTGGCATGGCGACCTGCGGCGCTGCTACTGGCGCCACTGGTTGCGTCGCAGCTGGCGTCGTTTGTGTTACAGGCACTACCGGTTTCTGCGCGGCAGCTGGTGGTTCTGCCGCAGGCATGACTATCTGCGTGCCTGACTCAGTTGCCGTTGTTGCCGAGTTTTCCATATTCGGGTTGGTGTTGGCTTCCGGTTGCTTACCTGCCTGCTTGTCAGTAGTTTCCGGTAACGCTAAGGCAGCATGTGCATTACGGATCTTGACTTGCTTGTCGCTCCATTCCATATATAGCCACCAGCCGCTACCGAGCACGATCAACAGAAAAGAAGCAAGCAGATAAAGGCGGAAGCTTTTTTGTGCGTTGTTGGTAATGGGAATGGATTCCAGCTTCAATGAGATCGAGTTATGCAACTGGCTATCCGGCTGCATCTGGTGATAGGCATTCAGCAGTGGTGCGGGATCGATGCGCAATAGACGCGCATAGTTACGTATGAACCCGCGCACAAAAGTGGCTGCGGGCAGTGCTGCATGATTATCCTGTTCCAACGCAATGACTTGATGTGCGCTCATCCTGAGCTGTTGTGCGACTTCCTCTATCTCAAGCTTAAGATTTTCACGCGCGTTACGTAGTGAGGTGCCCAGTGCCGGACGCACTCTGGGCGCTTCAGTAATGGCTTCGGTCAATGGTGCTGGCGTTTCTTCACTCATTTAATTTACAAGGTCATCCATTGTAGTTTGATTGGCCGCCTGGCTCACTTGAATAGGGATGGATTGCCGTTTCTCAACACGGCGAGTCTTATCCTGCACTTGCCCTGCCAGTTGACCGCATGCTGCATCAATATCATCCCCCCGCGTTTTCCTGGTGGTCACGATGTACTCTTCCTGCATAAGGATATCGCGAAAACGGG
>CAILHX010000055.1 GCA_903834185.1 uncultured Methylophilaceae bacterium | reverse complement strand
TTACGAAATATAATAACTATGCGCGACCGCTTCGTCAACATGATTTTGCGAAACTAGATACCGTGGAATTGGGTTAAAAAGAAAGGGAATACACAAAACTTTACGGATACCCAAAACAAATAAGGCGGCTGATCAGAAGCTTCAAAGACAGTACTTTGATATTGCTCTGCGTCCACTTTTTATAAACTAGACATGAATGTTTTGGGGAGAATTTCAGATGTTTGCAAGCCTTCGCGGTAAATCTTTAATCATCAATCAAATTGCAGTTCTTTCCGTACTACTCACGCTGGCGGGAATCGGTTTATATGCACTGAATGCAATGAAACTTTCTGCAGACCAGATGGGGCAGGGCAAAGATGTAGTCGCTGATATTCTGCCGCCACCGCTGTATCTGATCGAAGCAAATCTGGAGAGCTACGATATCCTTCAGTCCGACCCCCCTGCACGCCCGGCACTTATTGAAAAGCTGAAGTCCTTGAAAAAGGATTATGACTCACGTAATGAGTATTGGGATTCCAGCGACCTTGACCCCGCAGTCAAGGCTAGTCTGATGGGTGAACAACGCAAATATGCCGATCTGTTCTGGAAAGAAGTCGAGCAACGCTTTCTCCCAGCCGTACAGGCCAACGACATGGCATCAGCCAAAGTTTCCGCACAATCTTTACGCTACTACTATGAAGCCCACCGCAAAGGGGTAGATGCTACCGTGTCCTTGGGTGGCAAGTATGCATCAGACAAGCTTGATGCCTTAACAAGATCGGCACTTTACGGCTACTGGCTACTAGGTATCGCTACCCTACTGGGGATATTGCTGGTTCTGGCCCTGGCAGTTCCTACCATCAACCGAATCTACCGGAGCCTGCGCGAGGCAGGAGATGCCGCAGGTGCCATTGCCTCCGGCGATCTATTCAGAGCCATGCCTATAGCCGGAAATGATGAGGTCGGTGAACTAGTTTCCAAACTTTCCGATATGCGTAAAAGTTTGCTCGAACTTGTGACCGCCGTACATCGAAACGTAGAAGAAGTCTCCCAATCCGCCGGCAAACTTTCTATTTCTGCCAGTGTGAGCGCCAAAGCCAGTGAAGCCCAGTCAGAAGCTGCATCATGTATGGCTGCTGCAATGGAACAGTTATCAGTCTCTATTGATCAGGTTGAAGAAAATTCCCGAGAAGTGCGCGATGTCACCAAGACTTCCAGACAACAATCCGAAGAAGGTGGACTGATCATTCAGAATGCAGCGAACGAGATGCGCACGATTGCCGAAGTCGTGAAGTCTTCAGCGAGTACGATTAGGGAGTTGGAGGATTTTTCCGGACAGATTTCGAATATCGTCAATGTGATCAGGGAAATTGCCGACCAGACCAACCTCCTCGCTCTTAATGCTGCCATCGAGGCCGCGCGTGCTGGCGAACAAGGTCGCGGATTCGCCGTGGTAGCAGATGAGGTGAGAAAACTTGCTGAGCGCACCTCGAGTTCAACCCATGAGATCACTGGCATGATCACGAAAATCCAGCAAGGCACCAAGCGTGCTGCACAGGAAATGGAATCTGGTGAGCAACGTGTCAACGAGGGCGAGGAGCTAGCCAAAAAGGCAGGCGTTTCTGTGACGGCTATTCGTGCAGGAAGTGAACAGGTCACTCATGCTGTCGATGAAATAAGCAATGCATTGAAGGAGCAAGTCTCCGCCGCACGAGAGATCGCCAAGCAGGTAGAGCATATCGCTCAAGGTGCTGAGAAAAACAATACTACAGTCGCCGAAACTGCTTCTTCTGCTCTTAATTTAGAGGAACAAGCTCAACAGCTAAGCATGCTGGCAAACCGATTCCGTATCGCATAAAATTTTCTTCTTTAGCAAGTGCCTGCTTCAGGCCAGAAAAGTTGAAATTGGCGGTTTGGACACTTACTCATACCAAACCGCCAATTTAAGCTGCCCGCATTAAAGCAACGATTTAATCGTATGTTGACATCATGGTTTTTGCATGGTGTAATGTTTATGTCTTATACAAGACATAAAGGCAAACCTGTCGAAAGGCAGGGGCGCAAAGTTACCGGTCTAAGGGTTGATGCCTATGACAGCGGGATTGCCGTTTACAGCAAGTAAATGTATTCACATAACTGGCAATCTCCTCCATGCAATTTCGTTCCTGGATACTGGTAAAAATCGGAATCTAATAACGAAAGGAAAAAGCCATGAAGATAGCTTCAAAACTAATCGTCAACCTCTGTGCGACTGTTTCATCCTGTTACGCTTCTGCAAGTGCCGCACAAAATTCTTCCAATCAAATATATTCCCAAATCATGAATAGTCACTTTTTAGGCGGAAACACTGATGATGGTTTTTACCTTTTAATCACGAGTATTATTTTGCTGGTACTCACAAATCTTTTCTTTGCTTATGAATCGCATAGAACCTTAAAAAGGTTGAATTCGCTATACCCGTACCTTTGCTCTGAGTGATGACCATGAATTGAATCCATGCGTCGGAGCCCGCAAGATAAATGCTGATCATTATGCAAATCCTGAAGTATGCTTGTGTCCGATTATGACCTGTGGTCGGAATCGGGTTTTTGCTTGATTGATACTCACAGACCTGTTTTGCAATTTGGTATGATGAAGAGATGAATGCGTGCACGACAGCTTTTCCCGAAAGAGAAATCCTGCCGGAGTCTCCATGAAATTCGTGCCTACCGCACTATCTCAACCGGAACAATTTAGAAGCCATTATGACGACCCCCCCTGCCTGCCCGCAATGTACTCTGGAAAATACCTATCTGGATGGAAGCAATCTTGTCTGTGCTGATTGCGGCTATGAGTGGTCAGTAAACGAGTCCGGGAGCAAAGAGGATGGTGACGCTTCAGTCATCAAGGATGCCAACGGAAATATTTTGAGCGATGGCGACTCGGTCGTCATCATCAAGGACCTGAAAGTCAAAGGATCATCCATTACCCTGAAGCAAGGCACCAAGGTCAAGAGTATCCGCCTGGTGGGTGGCGACCATGAAGTGGATTGTAAAATGGACGCCGGAAACTTTATGCTGAAGGCCTGCTTCCTGAAGAAAGCCTGACCGTCTCTTTTCAATGCACTGAATAAAGTAAATAGTTATAAGTATATAAACAATGATTCTTTTTGTTTATATACGTAAACCGATAACATGGCGGCCTTGTATGCATCGTCAGACAACGCACCGCCATGGCCAAGATTTCCACCAAACATAACAACGTCCTGCCGGGCTTTACTCCGGCGCTGGGTTTCACTGTTTTCTACCTCAGCCTGATCGTATTGATCCCGCTGTCTGCAGCTTTCCTCAAGACCACCCTGCTCACCTGGGATCAGTTCTGGCATACCGTGACCGCGCCGCGCGTGCTGGCATCGTACCGGCTGAGTTTCGGCGCAGCATTGATAGGCGCAGGCATCAATGCGGTATTCGGGCTGCTCACCGCCTGGGTGCTGACGCGCTACACCTTTCCCGGAAAGAAAATAGTTGATGCATTGGTCGATCTGCCTTTCGCCCTGCCCACTGCGGTAGCGGGTATCGCACTGACGGCGATCTACGCGCCCAACGGCTGGATGGGCAGCATCCTCGAGCCGCACGGCATCAAGGTGGCATTCACGCCGCTGGGTGTGGTGGTGGCACTGACCTTTATCGGCTTGCCTTTTGTGGTCAGGACCGTGCAGCCGGTGCTGGAAGACCTGGAGGCCGAGGCGGAAGAAGCCGCTGCCAGCCTGGGTGCCAACCGCTGGCAGACCTTTACCAGAGTGATCCTGCCCGCCATCGGCCCGGCACTGCTCACCGGCTTTGCGCTAGCTTTTGCCCGCGCAGTGGGTGAATACGGCTCGGTGATCTTCATCGCCGGCAATATGCCCATGATTTCGGAGATTACGCCGTTACTGATCATTACCAAGCTGGAACAGTACGACTATGCCGGAGCCACCGCCCTGGCAGTGGTGATGCTGGTGATCTCGTTCGTGTTGTTGCTGGGTATCAACGGCTTGCAGTGGTGGGCGAGCCATAGACATACCAAAGGATTCATTTTGAAAGAAAAAGCCGCATGAGTACCATTGCCACACCACTTGCCATTCCTATTACGCCTAGCTACAAGCAGAAAGTCGCGCGTAGCCGTGCCATCTCTGAACCGGCATGGATACGCTGGCTGCTGATCGGCTTCGCACTGGCCTATCTGGCCCTGTTCCTGTTCATGCCGCTGGCTGCGGTGTTTACCGAAGGGCTGCGCAAGGGCATACATGCTTATCTGGCTGCGTTGTCGGAACCGGATGCACTGTCTTCCATCAAGCTCACATTCATCGCCGCCGCTATTGCCGTGCCGCTCAACCTGGTGTTCGGCGTTGCCGCGGCCTGGGCCATCGCCAAGTTCGAGTTCCGCGGCAAGAGCGTGCTGATCACCCTGATAGACCTGCCGTTCGCGGTGTCGCCGGTGATCGCGGGTTTGATCTATGTGCTGATATTCGGCCTGCAAGGCTGGTTCGGCGGCTGGCTCAGCGATCATGACATCAAGATCATCTTCGCTGTTCCCGGCATCGTGCTGGCGACGCTGTTCGTCACCTTCCCCTTCATCGCGCGCGAGTTGATACCGCTGATGCAGGCGCAGGGCAAGGATGAGGAAGAAGCCGCGCTGGTACTGGGCGCTTCCGGCTGGCAGATGTTCTGGCGCGTGACCCTGCCCAATATCAAGTGGGGCTTGATGTACGGCGTGGTGCTGTGCAACGCACGTGCCATGGGCGAGTTCGGCGCGGTGTCGGTAGTCTCCGGTCATATCCGCGGCCTGACCAATACCATGCCGTTGCATGTGGAGATACTTTATAACGAATACAACTACGCCGCCGCATTCGCCGTGGCATCGCTGCTGGCATTGCTGGCGCTGGTGACGCTGGCGGTGAAGAGCTATATCGAATGGCAGAGCGCACGTTATGCGGCGCAACAGGCTGTCGATGCAATGGAATAATTGGGGGTAAAACATGAGCATAGAGATACGTAACGTCAGCAAGAACTTCGGCAGCTTCAGCGCCTTGCATAATGTCAGCCTGGATGTGCCATCCGGCGAACTGGTGGCGCTGCTAGGGCCTTCCGGTTGCGGCAAGACCACCTTGCTTCGCATCATCGCCGGGCTGGAAACGCCGGATTCAGGCAGCATCGGCTTCTACGGCGAAGAAGCCACCACACGCGGTGTACGTGAACGCCAGGTGGGTTTCGTATTCCAGCACTATGCGCTGTTCCGCCACATGACCGTGTTCGAGAACGTGGCTTTTGGTTTACGGGTACGCCCCAAAAAGACCCGTCCTGCGGAAGAAGAGATACGCAGACGCGTGCATGAACTGCTGGATCTGGTGCAACTGGACTGGCTGAGCGACCGTTACCCACCGCAGCTTTCCGGCGGGCAACGCCAGCGCATCGCACTGGCCCGAGCCCTGGCGGTAGAACCCAAGGTGCTGTTGCTGGATGAACCGTTCGGCGCACTGGACGCAAAAGTGCGTAAGGACCTGCGCCGCTGGCTGCGCCGCCTGCACGACGAGTTGCATATCACCAGTGTATTCGTCACCCACGACCAGGAAGAAGCACTGGAAGTCGCCGACCGCATCGTGGTGCTGAACCAGGGCAAGATCGAGCAGACCGGCACGCCGGTAGAGGTTTACGACAACCCGGCTACGCCGTTCGTATTCAAGTTCCTGGGTAACGTCAACGTGTTCCACAGCCGCATCCACGAAGGCATAGCCCGCATCGGCGACATGAGCATCGCCGCACCTGGGCATGACGACGCCGAGAATCTGTCAGCGCTGGCCTATGTACGCCCGCACGATGTCGAAGTGCAGCGCGAAGCCGAAGGCGCATCGTTCAGCGCACGCATACAGGACATCCATGCGATAGGCCCTGTCGTCAGGCTTGAATTGCAACATCTGGAAGACCCGGACTTCATCGAAGTCGAGCTACAGCGCGAACGCTTTACCGCTCTGGGTCTGGTGCGCGGCGATACCGTCTACATCAAACCCAGGAACCTGAGGCTGTTCCCCAATTAAGCCTGAAGTAATGCCTGATGCAAAACGCCCACATAAAGTGGGCGTTTTGCAGTTTTGATTCAACAGTCCGGTTTAATGGACAGGATTAGCGCCCTTTTACGGCATCCTTAAAGGCTTCTTTCACATCCCCGTAGGCTTTTTCTACATTGCCTTCGATCTGTTTGTTCAGACCCTTGATCTGCTGATTATCACTATCAACCAACTTACCGGCGGCTTCCTGTGTTTTGCCGGCGATGATTTTTGCGGTGCCTTTTACTTGATCCTTGTTCATTAGTTTCTCCTATACAGTTAATAGACTGCATGCACCTTTTAATGCATGAAGATATAGATCAACACCAGTAAGATTCCGGGGACACCCAGTAGCCATGCCAAAACATACTTGCCCATATGATGTTTCCCCTTTTCAGGATTAAATATTGGTAAAAAATACTGATGCGACAACTGCAGATTACGCAGTTAGAAATAGCGCGGCTGTACGTCACCGCACATAACGAGAATTATTTAAGGCAGAAGTCTAGGAGACCAGTTTCCCCAATGCCTGCAATAGCGGTACCAGATGCTCCTGATAATGATGCCAGCGTCCTACCGATGAGTTGTAGATCGGTTGCCTTACCTGGGTCACACTGGCGGTGCGGATGGTGCGCCTGGTCTTGTGGAAATCCTGGCAGGCAGCATCCCATTCCAGCCCGCAATAAGTGATCATGCGGCGCGCCTGGGTCTCCATATCCGCCACAATGTCTTCGTACTGCACTTCGAAGAACGCCCCTTCCGGTAACACTGTTCGCCAGTGCTGCATCAGGCGCTCGTACCCGGCATAGTACTGCCCCAGCTCCGCCAGGTCGTAGCTGTATTCCTGCCCGTGGCTGAACAAGCGGGTAAAGCAGGATAGGCACGTATCAATCGGGTTGCGCCGCACATGGATGATTTTTGCATTGGGTAACATCACTTGGATCAGCCCCACGGCGAAGAAGTTGCTGGGCATCTTGTCGGTAATATGGCGCACCCCGGGATGGCTTGCAGCCGGGTAGTGCTGACGCAAGCCCGCGACATATTCCGCACCCCAGGCAGCGATCTGCTGATGGCTGACACCAGCCATGCATTGCGGAAAATTTTTTTGCCCATTCTGGTCTGGATTGCCTGCAATCGGCCGGTTCAGCATCTGCAAAAGATCCGGCAGTTCCCCAGCGCCAAATACCTCGGCATGACTGGCAATGATCTGTTCCACCAGAGTAGTGCCGGAACGCGGCATGCCCAGCACGAAGATCGGCAGGTTAGCGTCAAGCTTTGATTCATAGCCAGCCCCCTGCCAGCGCCGGATATTCTCCTCACTGAACATTGCCATGGTATCGGTAAAAGTCTGCGCATCTGCCGCTGCATCGTAATGCAGAGTCTTGCGCTTCAAGGCGCAGCCCTGCAAGAAATGGCGCATCGCCAAATCATAGCGGCCGGTATCGTCATAACTCTTGCCCAGTGCAAAATGCAGGTAACGCTGCTCATTTTGCGTCAGACCTTCCAGTTCGACCGCCGCTTCCAGCGCTGCCAGATTGGGATCGTCGGCGCTGACTTTTCTGATCTGGCTGAGATGGTAACGCGCCGCCAGTTGCCGCTGCGGCGACTCTCCCCGCAATGCGTGGCTGAACAGCCCTTCGGCCAGTTTCAGATCGCCCAGTTCCAGGCACAGATTCCCCTTGCCCAGCAAGGCACTGGGCAGCGCCGGGCTAATGGTCAGAGCCTGGTCGAAATGACTCAACGCCTGCTGCGTCGCTCCCGCTTCCGCCAGCACGGCTGCCAGTATGCTATGCGCCTCGGCATTGCCGGACATCAGCGCAACCGCTTGTCTCGCGGCACTTTCGGCTTGTGGTAGTAATTGCTGTTTCTGATAGACCTCGGCCAGACCCAGATACGCCTCGGCATAATCGGGGCGTATCTGCAGCGCCAGCTGGAAATGCGGAAATGCCTCTGTGTAACGCTCCAGACCATTCAGCACAAAACCCAGATTGCACTGCGGGGCGCAATACCCCGGCGCAAGTTGCAACGCCCGCGTCAGATGCAGCAGCGCTTCCTCATACCGCCTCTGCATTACCAGCAGCGCACCCAGATTATTCAGCGCCTCGACATAATCGCCATCGGCGGTCACGGCGCGACGATAAAAATCGATAGCAGCATCCGGATCGCCGCGTTCGCGTTTGATGCTGCCCATGGCGTTCAACGCCACCTTGAACTGACGGTCGAGTATCAGCGCGCGTTTCTGGCATTTTTCCGCCTGATCCAGTTGCTTCTGGTCGTAATATGCAACACCCAGATTGCTGTGCGCAGCAGCCACCGTAGGCTCCAGCTTCACTGCCCGCAAGCCGTGGCTGACGGCTTTATCCAGTTGCCCCAATTGCCGGTACAGTTCGCACAGATTACGATGATAGATGCCGAGCTTGCTGTCGATCGCCGACGCTTTGGCCACCATCTCCGCCGCCAGCGGCAGGTTGCCTGCCTGATACGCCAGCGTCGCCAGCGCCGAATATGCCGGATGGTAGCGCGGCGCAGAAAGCAGTATCTGCCGATAGGCATGCTCCGCCGCCTCAGTTTGCCCGCTCGCCGCCAGTTCAGCAGCTTGTTGCATGGCTTGCGTCAGATTCAGATGGGGGGATGTGACCATGCGACGATTGTAGAGGCAGAAGTCGTGCTTGGGCAAACAGGCATTTGATTCTGTACGTCAATAAAAAAACCGCCCGAAGGCGGTTTTTTTATTGTGCTGAATCATCCTCAAGACCGGATAATTATCAGGACTTGGGTTCCAGCAAGGTATTCACACCGTGAATCACGCCGTTATCAGCGCTGGAGTTGCTGACCACGCCGATATTGTTGACTTTTACACCACCTGCGACATCCAGCTTGATGTCTTCGCCTTCCAGGCTCTTGACCTTGCCTGCAGCTACGTCAGCGCCGGTGATCTTGGTAGTAACGATAGAGTAGCTCAGTACTTTCTTCAGCGCGACAGGGTCCTTCATCAGCGCATCCAGCTTGGCCTTGGGCAGCGCCTTGAAAGCGTCGTCGGTTGGAGCGAATACGGTGATCGGGCCTGCACCCTTCAAAGTATCTTCAAGACCTGCGATTTTAATAGCTGATAACAGGGTTTTGTAGCCGCCGTCAGCATCCATGGCTTCCAGCAGGTTGTCTGCCATTGCGTTTGACACGATACCGAAAGATGCCAGCAGGCCGATAATGATAAATTTCTTGTTCAAGATGTTCTCCAATAAATACTAAGTGTTTGATTTTGCAGAATTGCTAGAGACGGCGCCAACCGCTTCTATTTGCTGATCGCGCTTGGTTCCAATGCTGATACTGCGGGCGGAAACACGGGCTGAATCAAGCCTAGCACCGGATACTTACACCTAACTTACAAACCGGCAGGTCTGCCCATGTGCATAAACAAAGCCGTGGCAGGCTAAAACATCTCCATTTCGCCGGTCGTCGTCTCCTCATGTGCCGTCTGGTCCACCTGAAAATCAATTGAAATATCATCCGCAGCACAGATGCATACGGTCAGGCGAAAGTGTACCTTATGGTTCACAACGGCATCCAGGATATGTGTATTGCTGGGTTTGAGGACAGATAGATATTGGGCGCATGTGCTTTCCAGAAAGAACGGCGTGGATAATCCCGAATGAAAAATGACCTTGCCCAGGTCCCGGTTGACTTTGCCGCAGATCAGATTGACAAACTCGGAATAGGCATCAAGCAGATCCTGCCGTTGCAGCGACCTTACCTCGCGATGCGATATCCTGGCCAGATGAGCGCTGGTTTCAGCGTCTTCATTGAATTCAAACAGGGCGACAATACGAAAGGCATATGAGGAAATGTTCAGCACCACCACTTGATGCTGGTCACGTTCAGCAAACGGAGCCATCCCGCTTGAATCGGAAATCAGGCATTCATCATTCGGCCCGCTGATACAATTTTCACGCAACGACTGTTCAAATAAGCGCCTGATCGCGGCAACCGCATTGGAACTCATCATATGTGTCAGACGGCATCCAGTTGCGTATGGATCTTATCCGTGGTGGCTTTCAGCCCGAACAGCACATTGCGTATCATGTTGCCGCTGGCCTGTATGTCCTGAAAAGTGGTGGTAGTAATCAAGTCGTTTTTTGAAAGATTCTTTTTGTAGTCGCTAGAGAGCTTCATGGCGGTGTTCGCAAGCTCCCTCACACCATCAGCCACTACCGCAAAGCCACGCCCGGCCTCGCCAGCACGTGCTGCTTCAATGGCGGCATTGAGTGCCAGCATCACCACATTGGAGACGATGCGCGAGAATTCATCATTCTGCCGTTTGATGTGCTGGGTATTTTCCAGAATGAATTGCATTTCATCATGCCAGCGTTCCACGGTTTTGGCGAAGCCCATCAGCAACTCGATATTTTTCATCAGCGGCTTGTAATCCGACGACAACAGCTCACGTAGTTGCTTGATCTGCGCTGCATGCTGATCATGCGCATCCGACAGCAGGCGATCGCACTGCAAGCTGTTCTGTTTTTCTGCCTGACTCAAGGCTGCGCTATGCGCTTCTGCCTGCGTGATGAGTTGCTGCTGCAATCCTGCAATCTCGCCACGCAGAGCCTCCTGCTGCGCAGCAACTTCATTGACTGGTGCGCGTGTCGACAATTCCGCGATCAGTTTCTGTTGCGCTGCGAGCTGTTGCCGATTGCGCTGCCGTTCCGGCGCGTAGCCGAAATAGGCTAGCCCCACGCCGCTTAAAACGCCCACAACGATACCTGCGCCTATCTGTATATCCGCTGTTATAAACATCAATAATGACTATCAGCCTGTTTTATATTTTGGCGATGACTTTCACGATATGCATTCGCAAAAAACCTTCCGGCCGTCCCTGTCATGCAACCAGCTTTTTAAGTGTGGAGATCACCGCTTCGCCGTTGAACGGCTTCACGATCCAGCCTTTGATACCGGCAGCCTTGCCGCGCTCTTTCATGGCAGGATTGTTTTCCGTGGTGAGGATGATGATATTGACCGCATTGTTATTCAATTCGCTGCGTATCTTTTCCGACATGGTGATGCCATCCATATTCGGCATGTTCACGTCGCTGATCACCAGCTTGATGCCGGGGTCGCTTTTCAATTTATCCAGCCCGTCTTTCCCATCTACCGCAGGCGTCACCGTCAATCCGTTGGCTTTCAGAAAATCCGAAACTTCGTTACGTACAGTCCCGGAGTCATCTACTACCAGTATTTGTGCCATGGAGAAAATTCCTTATCTTTTGAATATGTGGATTGGTTAGAACAACTCGAGCTCGCCGGAATCCACCAGCGACTCCACGGTGGTCTCCCTGAACTGGTCCGGAGACCAGTTCAGGTTGAACACGAAGCGCTGGAACAGGACGACCGGCGCAGCCTGCGCCTGTGAGTCTCGCAACACGTACCTGATGCACAATTGCGGATCATCCGAGCCGAAAGAAATGAAGTGACGCTGATGGTTGATGATAATCGGCACCTGCGTCAGCAGCAGATTATCCTTATTCTGTTCCTGCCCGACATAGCGGTTCTTGAAAGCACCCCATACCAGATTGGTGGCTTCGCTCAGCACATTGTTCAGGGCGCGGAAGGTGACCTTTCCTTGCTCTGCTACTGCTGAATTCTGGATCATATCCATCATGGCGTCTTCTTCAGCCTGCAGCATCATATAACCACGGCACCAGCTGCTTTCGATGGCGATCATTGAAAATACCTCGCCATAAATGATGCGGTCTTTCACCAGATAAGGCGTTTCTACTTCGATCTCGCAATTGCGGAACACCGCACCCAGCGCGATGCTGGTGATCTGAGTGATGCCACGCACCAGATCGTTGGGATAGATACGGTTGAAAATGGAGGCTGCCAGACTTTCCCTGAGTACTTGCAGATCGTTCAGGGTGTAGGCGCAACGGAAAATGGCGGCATCCTTTTCGCTCAATCCGGCGACACTGGCGATCGCATCCCGTCGCAGAAAGATCGGCAACTCCGGGCGCATGGCATGGATGTCGCGTGCCAGTGCCAAGCCGTTGTCGTTGAAATTCTCGTGCAACATGATGCCGCCGAGATCGACATTGGATTTAAGGATGGCCATCACGCTTGCCGCGTCGTTCTTTTGCGCACGGATACCCACCAGACCGCATTCTTCGTAAAACGCCTTGAGGCTGTCGAAACCCATGCCGAGCTCATCCAGCACCAGCACCTTACTCACCAGTTGCGTAATATCGTGCATGACTTTATGCCTGTTTCAATGTTGCTGAATCAGCGGTTTTTGCCGTATCGCCGGAATCTCCGAAGTCTGCTGCCACCAGATTCCCGGCGGACTGATCGTACTGGCGGTAATTGAAGCCATCCACATGCTTGGCAAACGTAATGGGCAGGCATACCACTGTCTCGAAGCCGCGGAATTCTGCACCTGCTGCGTCATCAGTAAACCGTATCGAGATAGAACCCTGCTCGCGTTTGACGAAATTCTGCACCGCATCCATGCCCACACCGCGCCCGGAAACCTCGGTGACTTTTTCCGCAGTGGAGAAACCGGGGCGGAAGATCAACTGCGCGATTTCCTCGTCGCTCACCGTATCTGCCTCCGAGATCAATTTCCTCTCAAGCGCCAATTCGCGAATGCGCGCCAGTGCCAGACCGCGCCCGTCATCGCTGAGGCTGATTTGCAACATGTCCTGCACCGCTTCCAGACGCAGGCTGATCCTGCCGCTCGCCGGCTTGTTCTGCGCAGTGCGCCAGGCAGGAATCTCCAGCCCGTGGTCAATGGAATTACGCATCAGGTGCATAAAGATGTTCTTCAGGGTGCTGGCGCTTTGGCTGACCACCACGTAGCCGTTGTCTTCGATCTCGATCATGGGCGGCAGCTTGCCCAGTTCATTGGCCAGGGATGGCAACGATTCCAGCACTGAATCCAGCGCTTCGCCTATCGGCTCTGTACCGAGCAGTTGCAGTGCCTTGTGCGCGGCATCCTGTGCCGCAACCAGATCCTGCAGGCTGTTGGGGTTGGCGTTAGCCAGACGTTTTATGGTTTCCTGTATCGCCTGTTTATCCACCATCAGGTAACGTTCCACGTCACCGCGTCCTTGACCCTTACGGCCCAGGCTGACATCGTTGATGCTGGCGTAATGCGCTACCCGCGCCCTGACTTCAGCCAATTGCTTCAACAGCATATCCTGATCCCATGCGATATCCGGCGCCGGCTTGCGCAATTCCTGATAGGTGTTTTCCGCTTCATGGATATGGTTGGTCAGATGATGCAGGCCGTAAGTGCGTGCATTGCCTTTGACCGTGTGCATATTGCGGAACAGCTGCGTCAGCGCTTCCTCGTTCTGCGTCATGGTCTTGCGAATGATGAGTTCGTTTTCGTCGATGAATTTGATGGCGCTGGTGATGAACTCGTGGAACTTCTCCTGGCGCACGGCAAGAATCTCGCCGATGATCTCCAGTTCGCGCTTCTTTTCATTGGCTTCTGCTGCAAGCTTGCGCAGCTCGGTGACATCGCGCACGCACAACAGCAGTCGTATCGTCGTATCAGCGCCATCGGTAATTGGCGACCAGTTCAATTCCAGTATCTTGACGCGGCCATCGGGCATGGTCTTTTCGATCTGACCCACCATCAGATGCTGGTTGAACTCGAAATTCATCAGGTCTTCGCCGATGCAGGCACCACCGACTGCCTCCACCTGCGACAATACATCCGCACCCAGATTGGTATGCGAGAACACCAGATCCATCATGTCGCGACCTGCGATGTCGCTGGTTTCGAAGATGGTTTCCAGATAGGCGGAATACTCCGCATGCACCTGATTGTTCCCGGCGATGGTCAGAATGCCCTGCGGCATATTCTGCAGCATGGTCTGGATGTCCGTGGTCTTCTGCTTCAGCAGTCCCGAGCTTTCCTGGATCTTTTCTATCATGCTGTTGAACGCCACGATGGAACGGCCGATCTCGTCCTGCCGCTCAACGGGCACACGGCGCGTAAAGTCCTGGCTGCTGGCGATCTCGCTCATCATCAGTTGCATTTTGCTGATCGGGCGGGTGATCTGACGGTACAGCACCACACCAAAGATGCTTAACACGATGATGGTCAGCAGCGTCACCAGCGACACAATGTTGACGGTATTCGACAGGCTCTTGTTCAGGGCTTCAATGGCGGTATCCTTGCTGCGGTTCTTCTCCACGCGCAAGGTACTGACAATAGCTTCCAGTTCGATCTGATACTGAGCCACGCTGGCGGAAAGAGAGGCTTCTGCCAGTTCTTTCTGCCCCGTCAGCTTGAAATTGGTTGTCTCCTCGATCGCCTGAAAGTAATTGTTCATGCTTTCTTCGGCTTCTTTCACCAGACCGCGCTGTTTATCGTTGTCTGCCTGCTTGCCTTGCAGCGCAAGACTTTGCTGCAACTGCTTTTTCTTGGCAGCCAGTTTCTCCATGGACAAGGCCGCGACCTTATCGTCTGGATCAGTCACCACGGTGAACACAGCTTGCTGCACATCCTTGAGTTGAGACACCAGATCGGCGGAAGCCAGTGCGCTGGGCACCACGCCTTCAGTCACACTTTTTACTTCCGTTGCATTGTGTAACGACTGGACAATGGAATAGCCGCCGATGGAAAATATGGCAACGAACGTCAAAGCGATGAGAATAGTGATTCTATGGCTTATATTCATGTTTTTAAACCTTTATTTTATCTTCGGAATACACTTGAAGATGGATGTGCAAAAATTCCCCAGAAACGGATATTGGTGTATGGAAATGACTGATTTGTGACAGTCACGTTAAGTTTTGAATTACAAAAAGCAGGCGTGATGGAGAATCACTCACGGATGATTTGCTCGGCACCAGATGCACATTCGCTTTGTCATGAAAGCTGATGGCAGATAGCGGGAGAGTCGTTATTGAAAATGATTTTCTGATGTGTCGCAGATACAAAATTGCCCCAAAAAGATCACCTGCACATTCTTGCGCAGAGCAACTCTGGTCTACAATCCCACTTCATTTTGCTATTTGCTTTAAGAATGGGAAAAAGCATGACCACACCGCATAGCTGGTTCTACTGGGCACTCCTCTCAGCCGTATTTGCGGCATTGACCGCCATCTTTGCCAAGATCGGCATCAAGGGCGTTGATTCAGACCTGGCGACGCTGGTACGCACCGGCGTCATCATTGTGGTGCTGTCGGGTTTTATCTGGTTCAGCGGAAAATGGAGCAACCCGTTCGCACTGCCCGCCCGAACCTGGCTGTTTCTGGTGTTGTCTGCGCTGGCAACCGGCGCTTCCTGGGTGTGTTACTTCCGCGCCCTGAAGATCGGAGATGCCTCAAAAGTAGCACCCATAGATAAACTAAGTCTGGTACTGGTGGTTATCTTCGCCGTAGCATTCCTGGGCGAAAGACCTTCGTTACGCGAGTGGGGTGGCATTGCAATGATCGCAGCAGGGGTGCTGGTGCTGGCACTCAAGCGTTGAATTCACCACCAAAGGCGGGGCTTGGTTACCCGGAGCCAAATTGATACGTAAATGTATAGGTTTGTCTGGTATAGAATACCGTGTCAGAAAATATGGCCGGAGGATAGGCTTTGAATAATACCCAGCCCGCAAGCGTCGCCCCCCAAAAAAACAAGAAGGATTACAAAACCCATCTTATCAACCTGTTGAGCATACTGTTTCTGGCGACTCTGCTCGGCATCGGCCATTACCTGACTCACCCGAAACCTGAACACAGGCAGAAGTTGTTTGCTTATACCCCGCTGGTGTCGGTTCATCTGGTGGCTAAAAGGAATAAGGATGGCGTGAACGGACAGCAATTGATTGAGTTCGACCTCTCTTACATCAATCTATGCGCCAGGGATATCGCCGGAGTAAGCGGACAGTTACTGGTTAACGACAGCAACGACAACACGCTTCTGCCCCTGAAAGTGGAATTTAACAAGAGCATTCCGGCTACCGGGACTGTGCTGCTCCAGAGCGTCAGTACGCCCAAAATGCAGGGCCTGGCAGGAAGCAGGAAATTATGGGATGCCGACTTCGCGCACCTGCATTCGAGCTTCAGGGTAAGTGAAGTAAGGTTCAGCGACGGCAGCAGGATCACTTTTCCCGGCAATTAATGTGTGATGAAGGCCAACCGGCCTATTAGCTACAATCGCCATATGCATCATTCGTTAAACCGGACTGGCTAAAAGTCTGTATTATGTTTCAATGACATAGCAGACGAGAATCACAATGTCAGAATTAAAAATCAAAAAGGCAGCCGCCGGCGTTTCTTCCGACGCAGAGCATGTCTACGGCGCATGGGAACCCGGCGCGGAGGAACGCAACGAGATGGTTCGCGTTGCTGCCTACTATATTGCCGAACGCGATGGCTTCAGGGGCAGCGAGGCTGACTACTGGGCAGCCGCAGATCATCAGGTCAGCCTGATGCTCGCATTGCGCGCAAGTCAGGCAAAACTGAACATCATTATTGAAACCGCTCTGGATGCAGTCGTGGTGATGGATGACCAGGGTATGGTGAGCAGCTGGAATAACAATGCGGCAATGATCTTTGGTTGGTCACGTGATGAAGCCATCGGCAGCAAGCTGCATGACATGATCATCCCCCCGCGCTTTCACGAGGCGCATTTGAAAGGCATGAACCGTTTTCTCGGGTCAGGCAAAAGCCAGATAATGAATGCCCGGGTAGAGCTTCCTGCCCAGCATCGCGATGGCCATGAATTCCCGGTCGAGTTATCCATCGTGCCGATCAGGCTCGGTGAAAAGTATGAATTCAGTGCTTTTATCCGGGATATCTCGGAGCGCAAGCAGATGGAAGACCAGGTGCGTCAACTGGCGTTTCACGACACCCTCACCCAACTACCCAATCGCCGCCTGCTCACTGACCGCTTGAGCCAAACCATGGCTGCAAGCTCGCGCAGCGGTCTCTATGCCGCACTGATATTTCTTGATCTGGACAACTTCAAGCCCCTCAACGACAAGCATGGGCATGTGGTTGGCGATTTGCTGCTGATGGAAGTGGCGAATCGGCTTACAAGTTGCGTGCGCGAGATGGACACGGTTGCACGTTTCGGCGGCGATGAGTTCGTCGTCATGATCAGAGAGCTGGATCTGAATAAAGCAGCTTCGACGACAGAGGTCGCGATCATCGCGGAAAAAATTCGTGCCACTCTGGCTCGGCCTTATCAGCTGACACTCAAGCAGGAGAAAAAAGCCGACATCCCCATAGAACATCACTGCACGGCCAGCATCGGCGTGTGCCTGTTCCTTGACCATGAGGCAAGTCAGGAAGACATTCTCAAATGGGCAGACACGGCAATGTATCAAGCCAAACAATCCGGCAGGAATGTGATTCGATTCCACGACGCCAACGCCTGACGCAGGCGTGGCGTGTCTCACTTGATCCGGGACAGATGCTACTTAAGATTGGGCAGGATAAGCTGCATGATTGCTGGGTCGTCCGGCTCGGTTTCCGTAGAAAAGCTATGAACCGACCTGGCTCCGGGGCTGATCACGTATTTGTGAAAATTCCATGTCGGCTGCTCCCCCGTTGCGGCGATAAGCTGCTTGAAGAATGGGTTTGCTGTGGAACCCGTCACGGAGCCTTTGGACACCATAGGGAATTTGACACCATAGGTCAGTATGCAAAAACTGCCTATCTCGGCATTGCTTTGCAGCTCCTGCCTGAAATCGTTTGACGGGAATCCGATCACCAGCAGCCCACGGTCTTTATATTTGCTGGAAATGCCTTCCAGCTTTTCGAACTGGGGCGTGAAACCGCACTTGCTGGCAGTATTGACCACCAGAATCGGATTGTCACTATACTTGCAAAGATCTATGGAGCTTCCCTGCAAAGTCTTGAACTGGTGGTTCAGCAAGGCAGGACATTCTCCGGCAAAAGCATAAGCGCTGATGCAACACAGCAGCATAATTCGAACAATAAATTTCATGGCATATCCTTGATGTGGGCTTGATGAGTGATGGCGAAGTGCAATCTGGTTGACGTTTGGCATAGCGGAAAGTTCTATATATACATACTTTGCCCTGCGTTATTTACACCGCCCCTGTTTAGGAACAGTATCGAAGCATGGCGGTCATTGGAAAGCGATGAATAGCGATGGCGATTGAAGAACCGAAATATATCCTGCTGGAGAAATCACATGATTTCGAGCTTCGCCAATACCAGCCTGTGGTCATTGCCGAGGTGTCGGTTGAGGGTGCTTTCGATGAAATTTCCAGTAAAGGCTTCCGGTTGATTGCCGATTTCATCTTCGGCAATAACAGGAACAAATCAGGTGTCAGCGAAAAAATCGCCATGACTGCCCCGGTGTCGGTGGAGCCTTGTACAGAAGAAATTGCCTTTAATACGCTGGTCACAGAGCAACAGACCTCGGGCAAATGGCGCATGTATTTTGTCATGCCCTCCAATTACAGGCTGGAATCCCTGCCAGCCCCTGGCAATTCGCTGGTGCAGCTCAAGCAGATTCCGGCAAGAAACGTTGCTGTCATCAGATTCTCGGGCCTTGCTAAAGTAGCCAAAACCCAAAAGAAAACACAAGAGCTTCTGGCACGAATGGAAAGCAGACAGCTTAAACCTGTATCCGGCGTTGAATTGGCTCGCTACAATCCGCCATGGACATTACCGTTCCTGCGGCGAAACGAAGTGATGGTGGAGTACGAAACAAAGGAGAAACCATGAGTGAGCAAACAAAAGGAATTGATGAGAAATTTTGCAGTGAATGCGGCGCTGTCATCAAAGCCAAGGCCGAAATATGCCCAAAATGCGGCGTCAGGCAAATGAATCCGCCATTGGCAATCAACCTCGGTCCGGTTGCAGCAAATGGCAAAAGCAGAATCGCTGCTGCACTCTTCGCCATATTTCTTGGCGGGTTGGGGTTTCATAAATTTTATCTTGGTCAAGTCGGGCTGGGTATCCTGTACCTGGTCTTTTGCTGGACATGCATTCCATCTTTCATTGGCTTCATTGAAGGCATACTATTCCTCACCATGAGCGATAAAACATTCAATCAGAAATACGGGCAAACCTAGCAAACGTATGGCTGATCATGGGCTCACGAAATCACTATCACGTCTATGTCATCGAGCTTTCCAAAGATGTGCTATACGAAGGCAAATTCAGGAAATGCAACCCTGAATATGTCACGGGCAAGCCATGTGTTTATGTGGGCACGACGGGGCTAGACCCCGATCTGCGTTTTGACAAACACAAGGCGGGTATCCAGGCGAATCGTTACGTAAAGCAATACGGATTACGCTTACTGCCTGACCTGTATGAAGGATTCAACCCGATGTCGTATGACGAGGCACGAGACAAAGAGGTGGAGGTCGGTATAGATCTGCGCAGTGCAGGGTTTGGGGTGTGGCAGGCGTGAGTAAGTTGCTGTGCCTGACCTGTAAATTGAAGTCGCCTTTAGGCCTATTCTGTTGAAAAACTCCGATGCATATCAATCACAGTTAGTGGCTAACATTTGGTAACACGAGTTTTGAGTATATTTATTTGAGTGAGTTGGGTCTTTGTTGAAGACTAGTCCTTCATTTTTATCTTTAGGCTGGCATTAGAGCTCCTTCTGTTGCTATTGGAGTTAGCCATTTCGCCATTCGTCGTAGATTCTGAGCAGTCGCCGCCAACAGAAACTCATCTTGTGCACCACTGAGACCCCGTAATCGCAATCGATCAAGCTTCAGGATGCGTTTCATGTGCGCAAACAGCATTTCCACCTTCTTTCTGTCCTTACGGGATTGCAGGTAAGCATCCGTCTTGGCGATGTCACGTGCCACATCGCGCGCATTCTCGAAGAGACTACGACTGATTTTACGAACTGGCGTATTCGGACAGCACCGTTCTTTCGTAGGACAGTTCTTGCAATCGGACTGACTTGACCGATAGAGGATAGTATCCGCCTTCGTGATGTGTGAACGGGCGTTTTTGAATGGACGCCAGTTGCTACGAAGGGCTTTCCCCTCAGGGCAACGATATTCGTTGACCTCTTCATTCCACTGGAACTCACTACGCGACAGGGTGCCATCTCCACGCTCCGCCTTCTCCCATACTGGTACATGCGGTGAAATTCCTTTGTCATTGACCATCCACTCCAGCATAGGAGCAACCCCATAGGCGGTATCCCCCACCAGGCGCTCGGGCTTCAAGTCGAAGCGTTCTTCCACCCGGTCGATCATGGTCTTGGTGGAATTCACTTCGTCAGTCCGATAAGCCGGTGTAGCTTCAACATCGACGATGATGCCAGCATTGAGATCAATCAGGTAGTTGGTGGAATAGGCATAGAAAGCTGGCCCACCAGGTGCGGCGGTCCAGCGCGCAGCCGGATCGGTCATCGAGATTGATGCAGGCGCAGCCTCTGGTGGGCCATTCTTGTCCAGACCAGCCAGATA
>CAILHX010000054.1 GCA_903834185.1 uncultured Methylophilaceae bacterium | reverse complement strand
GATCCCGGCCAGTCACCTCGCACCAAGGCCAATGGCTGCTATGCAGTGTAAGCTGCCACTCAGAAGCATCATCAATTCCAAGCTAATAATACCTCACACACTCATTATTTGTAAGGACAACCAGAACACGTCACACAAAACCAGGTCATCGCCCAGGCCGCTGAGGTAAAATCATAGCCAACCCCGACCATTAAATCGCCACTCAATGACACGCGCAGACCTGATTGACCGCCTCGCCCATCTATACCCCCAGCTTCAAGCCAAAGATGCCGAAATGGCGGTCAGGGTCATCCTTGATGCCATGTCCGCCACACTGTCACGCGGTGGGCGCATCGAAATACGTGGCTTCGGCAGTTTTGCACTGAACTACCGCCCCTCCCGGCTTGGGCGCAATCCAAAAACGGGTGAACCTGTGGAAGTGCCAGCAAAGTACCGGCCGTAATTCAAGGCCGGTTTGGAACTGCGCAAACGTGTCGACTACGACTGATAGTCGCTTTGCCATGTTTTTTCATACAACCTTTGGCTTTTTCGGTACCACTTTTTGTTGCTTGAAAATTCAATAATGGAACCTTCGATTCACGTATTGAAGTATATCGATAATGCAACCCACCAGCAGTTTGAGAAAAAGCAAATGACTGGCAAGCTGGGCTGACAGCCTTGGGTGCTTGCCCGAAAGATCAATGAGGTTGAATGATGGGGAAATCCACTGCCCATATTGCAAAACCTGTCGCGGTAATAAGCGTATGAGCAACGTGCTGCCCATGCCTGCCAGATGCCCTCCCAGGGCGGAGAAGCTTTCTCTTGATCAGGATGAACTCGTTAACATCCGCAATACGCTCGGTTTATCACAGCACGTTTTTGCAGAGAACATGGAAATCAGTAAACCGCGATTAGTATCATACGAGCAGAGCAGAACTTCCGGCGTGCCTGAACGCATTATGGCCGAGGCCAGAGCGCTGTTCAAAAATGGCGGACAAATGAAAAGTGACAGATATGCGAATATGGATATGCCTGAAATTATAGCCGAGTGGGCCAATGATCTGAAAATAGGCTACGCCGATGATATTCAAATATCAAACTTCATCGGCGCAAGTGCAGGTGCGATTTCTCGATGGAAGAATTCAGAAACGCGCCCCGCGCCATTGATGCTGAAACAATATCGGGAGATCGTGCGCGATCTCAAGATTCGGCTTGAAAAATGCGCTGAAGTTAATTTTCGTAACGTGATTCCCAATGCGGGGGGACAAACCTGACTATTCTGATGAACGGCCTGGCGGCTAAAGCCGGTTACGCAAGGCCGCCAGCGAGACACACACATCGAATCCAAAGATAACGGACGTGAAAAAGCCCCGGCAGCAGAACTGCGCGAGGCTTTGGTATTAACTAATATTTACGCTGCCAAAGGCAGCAACTCATTAATATTTTCTAATGGCCAGTAGCCATCAGCCTTGGCATCAAGAATCGTAATTTCTGCGATTCCCTTTGCTCCATAGCCAACATTAACAGTCCATCCGTGCGAAACATCCTTGACAATGGGTTCCTTGGAGAACTCGATATGGAGGATGTCGTCTTGGTTG
>CAILHX010000053.1 GCA_903834185.1 uncultured Methylophilaceae bacterium | reverse complement strand
CGCCAAGATCGGACAGCTATCGCTGGAGAACGATTTTTTAGAAAGCGCGCTCACCAAGGCGGGACTGCTGAGCGCAAGACGATGATAGACCGAACCAACAATCTGCCAGTGAACCGGCAATGCCAACTACTACACCTGCCACGCTCCACCGCTTACTACCAGGCAGAGCCGGTGACGGACGCCGACCTAGCGCTCATGCGCTGCATCGACGAACTGCACCTAGAGCATCCCTATGCTGGTAGCCTTATGCTGCGTGACTTCCTGCGTCGGGGCAATTACCCCAAGATAGGACGCAAGCGCGTCAAGACGCTGATGAACCGTATGGGGATTGAAGCCATTTACCGCAAGCCCAACACCAGCAAGAAACATCCCAAGCATCCGGTTTATCCTTATCTGCTGCGCGGTATGACTATCAACCGTTCAAATCACGTGTGGGCGGCGGACATCACCTACATTCCGATGAAGCGCGGCTTTGTGTATCTGTTTGCCGTGGTGGACTGGGCGAGTCGGCGGGTGCTGGCTTGGCGTTTGTCCAACACGCTCACCACCGACTTCTGCATAGAAGCCGTGAGCGAGGCCATCAGGAAGTACGGTAGACCAGAAGTCTTCAACACCGACCAGGGCTGCCAGTTTACCAGCGTGGAATTTACTACCTTGCTAAAGGACAACGGTATCAGAATCAGCATGGACGGCAAGGGGTGTTGGCGGGACAATGTGTTCGTCGAACGGCTGTGGCGCTCAATCAAGTACGAAGAGGTTTATCTCTACGCTTACGACAGCGTGACTGCTGCCAAGCAAGGATTGGAGCGCTACATCACCAAGTACAATCAGATTCGTCCGCACAGTTCACTTGACCGGATGACCCCGGATGAGTTCTACTTCAGAAATCTGCCAGAACTACCCAAGGCAGCGTAGACAGAATCGCAAGGGAATCCACTTAAAACTTGATGAATTCTGTCCAACCAAACGGATCCACCTCTATTGTCATTTCAAACGCTTCACTGGCACATTAATAAATTTTGTATTGGTGCAAGGTGATCCTTTCGTAGGTGGTTTGTTAGATTTGGCAGGTAGTTTATTTATATTGGTATGTGGTTATATACTTTTTATCACCGATGCCTAAGCCCTTCAACAAGCTGGATGCCAAAGTAAAACTTCAACATACCCCGCACTCGCATAAAGAGTGACGTATGATGAATCTTAGACTTTCTGCCGGAAAAGGATAGACATAGGTCACCCCAATGAGATCAACCAAAGCAAGCGCCGCTGTAGAGCGTCTGAATAAACGCAGCACGAACAGCTACTCGATGTCGTACCGCGCAGATGTTGGATTTTCCTTGCTGCTGATATCGGATACCGGAAGCTCGGAACCGGCAGCCGCACCGCTGTCACTGGATGAGTTTGTAAAGTTCGTGAATGGCGTAGAACCCTCAGCACCCAAGCGCGTCAGCAAACTGGACGTGGCCTTCAGGGAAAAGCTGAACAGGAAATGAGCGGTTTGTTCTCCCTATCACTCAGGACGAGGAAAATCATCTTATGCTCAACGACATGCCCACAACCGACCTGATTCTTCGCCTCGTGACTGCAGTATTGACGGGCGGGTTACTCGGGCTTAACCGCGATCTGCACAGAAAACGGGCTGGCGTGCGTACCCATGCTCTGGTGACGCTGGGTGCCGCGATGGCGACCATCGCCATGCTGGGCGATGACTATGCCAATCTGGATGCCGTCAGCCGGGTACTGCAAGGCATCCTGACCGGTATCGGCTTCCTCGGTGCCGGGGTGATCATCCGGGATGCCGAAGGCCATGTTTCGGGACTCACCACCGCCGCCACCATATGGGTTGCCGCCGTGCTGGGAACGCTCTGCGGCCTCGGCCATTGGTTGCTGATCGCCATATCAAGCCTGCTTATTTTTGCCATCCTCACGGTTGGCGGCAGATTGGAAAAGACCGCAGAGCGTGTTTTTGAACACGAAGCGGATGAGCACAACAGGAACACGGATAACTAGCGCACAAGCGCCCCGGCATGCCACTGACCGGTTGAATCCGGAACCGGGCGCAGATATTGAGTATCTTTGAAAAGGAAGACCCCAGCTTGATACGAGATAATAAGATGCGGGCTTAGTTGATCTGCCAGTGGGAGAATCCCCTGATGATGTTGCCTTCCTGATCAACGGCACTATCAGTTTTCAGGTCGATCAGACCATCCTTTTTAAGACCATTGATTATTTGAGCGGAAAAGAACTCTGTGCTCTGATCAAATACCTTTGTGTCCAGACCAATACTCGGATGAGATTTCCAGACTATCTTCAGCTTTTTGGTATCGAATAAATCCGCTTGAAAATTCATGCTGATCAAATTCATTTTTACATACCGATATGTGCTTGAGGTGTATCCGCGAACGCTAAGTAACAGTAAATAGGGTGAGCTGGAATTTTTTAATAGCTCTTTACTTTCCCTAAGCCAGCCAGATGAACTGGTATTGATATAGATAGACCTTACCAAAATGCCATTTTTACGAAAAGTTGATGGAAGCTGTTTTAATAAGGGATTTTCAAATTATAAAGGCAATTCACCTCAGCCCGTAGCCTGCAGGACACACGCGCTTGTAAATCTGCCAACAACGGTCACTCATGTACTCATTCCAATTTATGATTTGTCTGGAGTGATGAACCTCCAGCTCGTAGGGCTGACCTGAGGCATGACGGCGGCTTGCAGACTTCAACGCGACAAATCAGCCTCCATCCCGTCAATTCCGTCCCCGATCGCTCCCTTCACGAGTTCTGCCACAGAAGCACTATTTTCCGGTGTAGATTCAAAATCAATGGTCCATACAACGACTGCCAGACCGTCATAAGATTCAAACACTTCCACTGTCCCCTGATATTGCAAAACAGGAAACGGGGAAACGGGTCGAACATACACCAGACGCTTTCCGGCATGATCAATTTCCATGATAACGTCCTGGATCTCGCCGCCATTGTTGGCGATGGTCATGTATCTCCGCGCCCCAGGACCCGTGCCTTCAACCCGACAGGTATCGAGTATGGGAAACCAGATATCCAGTCGGCCTATTTTGCTGATGGCGTCCCATGCCGCCGCTGCCGTGACATTAATCTTTTTGGTAATGGGTTGTTTGGTGTGCATTTCCTGCTCCTTCTGGTTTGTGTTGGTCGGATGTTGATGCCTGCTCCGGCATTCAGGGAGAAGATTAACGATGTCATTTGATCCGGTATTGTAAAAATGCGACACCATGGGTCAAAGGCGTCAGATTTTTACTGAACCGGGCAGAGATTGATTAACCCGGAAAAGCTGAAGGTGGGCGAGACAGGCATCTGGGGATGGAGCGTTTCCGGGGAGTAGCCGTAAAGCTCCATAAAATCGTGAATCATATGGCTCTGGTCGTAATATCCCATATCCAGAGCCACATCTGCCCATGAGGAGCGTGCTGTTTTTTCCAGTAAAGTGTGCCGCAGGCGGATCACCCGTGCGTATTTCTTGGGTGTGGCGCCAATATGATGATAGAAGCGACGCTCCAACGTGCGTTTGCTGAGTTCAAAGTGGCTGGCCAGCGCGCTGATTCGGCAATTGCCTTTGCTGTGACGTATCACTTTGCATGCCTCCTGAATCAACTTGTCTTCATGTTGCAGGTTCAGGATGGAAAGCAAAAAGCGCTCTATGTAGCTCACTCGTTCCTCGACGACTTTCAGCCGGGCAATATCCTCCTCAATGCGTTCCACGACATATCCGGGAAATAAATCCCTGCAATCCACCCGTCGCTCGGCACAATCGACGATAACACCGCGACGGAACGCATTTAGCCCCCATACTGTCAGCCGCGCCGATACGCCGGAGATACGCCCGAAACCACCCAGATCGCTACGGTAGCTCTGAAAACCCGCAAGCCCGCTACGCGTAGAGTAGACACTAGTACGATGTACCGTCTGCAGAGGATCCTGATACAGGAAGCAGAGATAGGAAGCGGTATCGGGCAAAATGGAAAGCGAAGTGCTTTGCGCTTCCAGCAGGTCTTCGTAATCCCAGAATGCCTCAACATACGGTGCCAGGAGTTGAGATGGTTTGAAAACTCTGAGTGCCAATTGCCGACCTCCGGATGTGTGGATGCGATGGTCGAAGATTAAGGCAATGCCCGCTTCCGGTATTCAGTTAATTCATGAGTTGGAAATAAGTGAATTCTTGGTTTCGTTTCGGTGAAAACGCCCAATGCTGCAACGCGGCATGTTGCCGCGCGACAACGTGTCACATTCCGCGAACTGATCGTTTTGAATAAACTCCCTTCGCTTTAAAAACAAGCAGTCATCCCAGGGGAGAAAATAATGCTGAATAATAAATGGATGACAGCCGCGCTGTTGCTGCTGTCTTTGTCCGTGCGGGCAGAAGATACGGCACCGGCGGTATCCGGCGGAGACGCTGCTACGCAGTTGGATTCGATTCAGATCAAGGCTGTGGCCGATACTCCGGCGACACCGCCCAATGTGCCTTCCACCGTTGAGAGCTTCACTTCCAGACAAATCAGGGAAAGTGTCAATTCAGTGTCTTCTGCAGGGGCGCTACTGTATGTTCCCGGGGTTCATGTGCGTGAGCGTTTCATCGGCGATGTGAATGGGGGCCTAGCGATCCGTATGTACGGGGTTAATTCCAGTGCGGAAACCATCGTCTATGCGGATGGCCTTCTGCTGTCCAACTTTCTGAATAATAGCTGCTGTCCCGGACCGCGCTGGAGTATGGTACCCCAGAGCTCCATAGACCGCGTTGACGTCATGTACGGGCCATTCTCTGCGCTTTATCCGGGCAATTCGGTCGGAGGTGTGGTGCTGATGTCTACAAGCATGCCTGAAAAGTTCGAGGCGCATGCATCGCTGGATACCTTTGGTGAGAATTTCAAGCTATACGGAACGGACAAGGACTTTTACGGGGTTCATGGTGTGGCCATGGCTGGCGACAAAGCGGGAGATTTTTCATTCTGGGTGAATGCCGATCACCTTGATAACCACAGTCACCCGACAGACTTCACTCCTGCAACAGCTAAAGCCGGAGTACCTGCAGCCGCAGGTCAATTCACGGTAGTGACAGGTGCCTATTACGACAAGGATATCGCCAACAATACACGTTTAAACACGGCTGCGATCAGTGCCGACCATACCATCAAGGATGATGTCACGATGAAGCTGGCCTACGACATCACACCTTCGCTTCGCGCCACTTACACGCTGGATGTCTGGCAAAACGATTCGAACAAGGCAGTAGACAGTTATCTGCGTGATGCCGCCGGAAACGTCATTTACGGCAGCACCAATGTTGCCGGACCTTTCAGGTATTTGCGCATTGATGGCAAGGACTACAGCGTTACAGCTCCTAGCGTCAGCCTCACGCAAAGTCTGTATCACATGCATGGTTTATCGCTGAAGACCAGTACTGATGGCACTTGGGACTGGGAACTGATTGCCAGCTACTTTAATCAGGATAAAGACGAGGTCCGCGCCTCCTCCGGTAATTTCGGAAGGACAGCCAGTGATGCTGCAACTGCAGGCACGCTCACCTACGGTGATGGCACCGGTTGGCATAATCTGGATTTGCGCGGTGAGTGGCGCCCTGACGGCAACCTGAAAAGCGAGCATCAAGTGAGTTTGGGCTATCACACTGATCGCTACGTCACCAAGTCGACTCAATTCAATCTCGTATCAGGGGTGAATTTCCAGAGTAGCGCGACCAATACGCTGAATACCAATTCCAGAGGGGTGACCACCACGGATGCGATATATTTGCAGGACGCCTGGCAGATCGCGCCAAGCCTCAAGCTGGTAGTGGGTGGGCGCGAAGAGAAATGGGATGCGACCAACGGCAGCAACTTTGCCAATAATACCAACGTGACTTATCCGGACAAGACAGTCTATGCCTTCTCGCCCAAGGCTTCCCTTTCAATCCGCCTTTCTGATGATTGGGAGCTGCGCAACTCCTATGGTCGAGGGGTCCGTTTTCCTACTGTGAATGAGTTATTCAAAAACGTCGGCATCACCCAGGTTGGCGGTGCTGCAGCAACCCCGGCGCAGATTGCGGGCTTCCCTGCGCCTTACAATGTGGCACTCACAAACAATCCCAATCTCAAGCCGGAGACTGCCGACTCCTGGGAGTTTGCGCTTGAGCGCCAGCTGAACAATGGCCTGTGGAGAACATCGTTGTTCGGCGAGCAGAAACAGGATGCGCTGGTCTCGCAAACCGACCTGACGACCATCCCCGGCTTCAGCATCAGCAGTGTGCAAAACATAGACAAGGTGCGTACCTACGGCCTGGAAACCGCGTTGCAGGAAAGCAACATCCTGGTGCATGGTTTTGATCTTTCCGGCAGCATTACCTACGTACATACCGAAATCGAGAAAGACGTTGCCAATCCGGGGCTGGCAGGTACAAAACTGCCGCTGATTCCTGTGCTGCGAGCCACCTTGCTAGGGGTCTATCATGCGTCCGATGCCTTGTCCTACAGCCTGGGCTGGCGTTACTCCGGAAGAGAACACAGCGGCCTGTTCAACACCACCACCCATCAATACCCGGATCCCAATCCGGGCGTTTACGGCGGGCGCAGCAATTTCAGTGTGTTCGATGCAAAAGTGCTCTACAAGCTGGCTGACCGCTGGTCGGCTTCGGTTGGCGTGGACAATATCACCAACGAAAAGTATTTCACCTTGTACCCCTACTCCCAGCGTACCTACTATGCCAGCGCCAAGTTCGATTACTAGCCTCAGCGGAGCAGCCGGATGAAAAATACAAAACCTGTCGCAAATCGCCAATGGCCTGCATATAACACCATCTGGCGATGGCACTTTTATGCAGGCTTGTTCTGCATTCCCTTTATTCTGGTGCTTTCCGTTTCCGGAGCTATTTACCTGTTCAAACCGCAGGTCGAGGCAGCATTGAGTGCGCCTTATACGCACCTTGCGCTCACCGGCAAGCCACAGACTGCGGCAGCCCAGGTGCAGGCGGCACTTGCTGCGGTGCCGGGTTCCAGACTGAACGCTTATGAGTTGCCGGAATCTGCCGATTCCGCCGTGCAGGTTCTGGTAGGGCACGACCGGGATTTAACGCGGGTTTACCTGCATCCGGTCACACTGCAAATACTCAAGCAGGAGCATGAGGACGCCCGGTTGATGCAGATCGTGCATCAGTTGCATGGCAATCTGCTGATCGGGGATCGTGGCTCCAATATCGTCGAACTGGCGGCATCCTGGGCGATCGTGATGATGATTACCGGCCTGTTCCTGTGGTGGCCACGCAATACGAACAGTCTGGCCGGAATTGCATACCCAAGACTAGGCCGCAATGGCCGTCTGTTCTGGCGCGATCTGCATGCAGTCACCGGCTTCTGGATTTCCCTTTTCACCCTGTTCCTGCTGCTGTCGGGTTTGCCGTGGGCCAAGTCCTGGGGTGGATTGTTAAAGGATGTCCGCAGCTTCAGCGAGGCAAAACTGGTGCAGCAGGACTGGACGACAGGACGTTCGTCAGATCTGGCTGAACGTTCGCAGAGAAATACATCCGTCCCGGATAATTCAGAGCATGCAAATCATGCCGGACACATGCACGGGGTTGGCGGTCACTTTGCAAGAGTCGATTACAGCGCGATAGACCGCATGGTAACGACCGTGCAGCCATTGCATCTGGCCGTCCCGGTACTGATTGCACCACCCTCCAGAAGATCGCCGGAATGGACGGCACGTTCCGATGCACAGAATCGTCCGTTAAGAGTAAATCTGGTACTGGATGCGGATACCGGTGCGATCAAATCCAGAAAAAACTTCGCTGACAGGCCGCTGCTGGATCGCATCATAGGTTACGGCATCGCCATCCATGAAGGACAGCTATTCGGCTGGGTCAATCAGGCATTGGGCCTTTTGACGGCGCTAGGTCTGTTTTTGTTATCCGTCAGTTCCATAGTGCTGTGGTGGCGAAGGCGTGATTCCGGGGTGCTGGGCGCTCCGCCAGCCGCTCGTGCAGGTGCTGCCCATGCTTATGCATTGCTTGGGATTATTGTGCTGCTGGGGGTATTGCTGCCATTTCTGGGCATTACCCTGATTGCCGTCTTGCTGCTGGATCAATGGGTACTGCGTTACATTCCCGCTGCCCGTCACTTTCTCGGTTTGAATCAGGTAACTGTAGGGTGATAAAACAGCCGGTTGATGAAGGAGAGCGATGGAACAGCCTGTTTGGCCTGTTTCTGGTGCTGGTTTTTCATGGTGCACTCCTCTATGGCGCATGGAGTTACCACTTGCTGCCAGCGCCGCAGGAGGCGATGACGGTTTTTGTGAACATGATCCATCCCCCGCCGCCTGAAAAAACCATCGAGCCTCCCAAGCCTCCACCCAAGCCGTTCAAGCTGGTAAAAAAAATAGAGGTTGTTACGCCACCGCAGGCCGTGGTTGTTTCCAATGCGCCGGTGACTTCACCGGATGAGCCGGTGGCACCCCCGCAGCCGGTTGCAACGCCGGAGCCTGTTGTGCAGGCACCGCCTGAACCACCAGCAGCAGTTGATACAACACCTGTCTCGCTGGCGACAGATCTCGCCCTTGCATGCCCGAAGCGCGTTCCTCCCGACTATCCGGCCATGTCGCGCCGTCAGGGCGAGCAGGGAAAGGTGGTATTGCTGGTAGAGCTGGATGAGAACGGCTATGTGGCTTCAGCCCGAATAAAAGAGAGTTCGGGTTACAAGCGGCTGGACGAGGCAGGTTTGCAAGCAATCAGGCAATGGCAGTGTAACGCACCATTACGCAATGGCATTGCGGTACGTGCGATAGCACTGCAACCTTTCAATTTTATTTTAGAGGGACGTAAATAATGGATCAGGGAATTGGATTTGCCCATTTTGTGCAGCAGACGGATATGGTTGGAAAAGCAGTGTTACTGCTTTTGTTATTTCTTTCTCTGGCAAGCTGGTACCTCATATTCACCAAAGCGATCAGCTACCGTCTGGCACAGCGTCGCGTTGATACCTTTCTTGAACGATTCTGGGAACTGGATACCACAGAAGCCATCGGCAGCCTGCTGAGTGAGAATCACCCGCGAAACGCCTTTGCTGATCTGGCACATGATGCGTTCAAGGCGGTGCATCACGGTAAAAGTCATGGTTTACAGAAACTGGCTGCTGCCGGGGGGCTCTCGGAATTTCTCACTCGTGCCCTGCGCAACGGGATCGAACAGGAATCGGCGCGCAGCGAGAACGGACTCACCATACTGGCTTCGGCAGGTTCTGCTGCGCCCTATATAGGCCTGCTGGGAACGGTATGGGCGATTTACCATGCTCTGGTTCGCATCGGCTTGAGTGGTCAGGGAACCCTGGACAAGGTCGCCGGCCCGGTGGGTGAGGCGCTGATCATGACGGCACTGGGTCTGACGGTGGCAATTCCGGCGGTTCTGGCCTTCAATGCCTTTAATCGCCGCAACCGTTTATGGCTGGCGAAACTCGATGAGTTTGCGCATGACCTCTATGTCCTCTTTTCCGTAGGTGAGGGAGAGAGCAGGAGTACGCGATGAGCATAGGCAGTTTTGATCGCAAAAAACATCAGTCACCGATGGCGGAGATCAACGTGGTGCCATTGGTGGATGTGATGCTGGTGTTACTGGTGATATTCATCATCACCGCTCCCCTGCTGACGCATTCGGTCAAGATTGATTTGCCCAAGGCATCCAGCACCCCCAACATTACCAGGCCGGAGCACATTGAATTCGCCATCCGTGAAGACGGCACGCTGTTCTGGAACGGTGAAGTGGTTGCCAGGGATGCCCTGCCCTCGCGCTTTGCGCTGGAAGCCGGAAAATCACCGCAACCGGAGATACATATCCGTGCCGACCGTCTGGCGGCCTATGAAAAAGTCGCACAGGTGATGTCCGCAGCTGCAAAGGCAGGATTGACGCGCATCGGGTTTGTGACCGATCCATCATTGAATCAGTAACCGCCACAGGGAAGCCCTGCTGCAAATCAGGGATAAACCCCGACTATTTGCGACTGGGATATTTGCCCAATTTTCTTTGCAGTGTTCTTCGGTGCATATTGAGCAGGCGTGCGGTCGCGGAAATATTTCCATCCTGTTCCGCCAGCACGCGTTGTATATGTTCCCATTCAAGCCGCTCAACCGACATCGGCGAGGCAGAGAGCGGTGCACTGATATTGCCGTCGGTCTTGTTCAAGGCGGCAACGATCTCCTCCACATCTGCGGGCTTGGCAAGATAGTATGTGGCACCCAATTTGACTGCTTCCACTGCGGTAGCGATACTGGCGTAGCCGGTAAGTACCACAATGCGGGTTGCGCTTTCCATCTCATGCAAATGCTTTACAAGAACCAATCCGGAATCGCCGGGCATCTTCAGATCAACCACCGCATATTCCGGGGGATTGCTTTTTACCGCCAATATGGCCTGATTCACGTCTGCAACGTCAGTGACGGCGTATCCCCTCTTTTGCAATGCGGCGGATAAGACCTGACGGAAAGCTTCGTCGTCGTCTACCAGAAGCAGCGTTGGTAATGTTTCAGATGCAGTCATGCTCTGCCTTGATCAGAAGTTGATTCAGAGGCAAATGTACATTTGCCTCCACACCGCCCTGGGCGTGATTAGCAAGGCTTAGAGTCCCGCCAAAACGCTCCAGTATCAGCCTGGTCAGATAGAGACCCAGACCCAGGCCGTTTTCCTGTTTGGTGGTAAAAAACAGCGTCCCGGCGTTTACGATTTCTTCCGGCGACAATCCGGAGCCGAAATCCCGTATGGATATATCCAGGCGTGCCTCATCCCAGTCGGCAGCAAGCGCAATACGTTGCGGGGAAGCATCTGCGGCATTATCCAGCAGATTATTGAGTGCCTGACCAAGAGTGCGGTCAACAGTAATGACCGGGGAAGGCTGAATTCCCCCAAGTTCGAGATCAATAAGCACTTCAGGCCGGATATCCCTCCAGCGATCAATTGTGCGTTGCAGAAAGTCGCTGACGGATATCGCTTCGGCATCCTCTATGCGTTGCTGGCCTGCGGAACTCGTAATGGAGGTCAGAATTTCCTTGCAGCGGTAAATCTGCTTCCTGAGCAGTGCAAGCGGTTCTGATAGTGATGGCTGTTCACGGCTTGAATCCATCAGCTCCCCCGTAATAATGGCCATCGTCGCCAAAGGGGTTCCCAGTTCATGGGCTGCGGCAGTTGCCAGAGTGCCGAGCGCGAACAGCCGTTCGCTTTCCAATGCATCTTCCCTTGCTTTTGCAATAAGCCTGTCGTATTCGCGTAAAGTATGCCCCATACGTGCCACGAAGTAGGCGATGATGCACGCGCTCAATACAAAGCCGAACCACATGCCCATCAAGTGCAGGCTGAACCCCTTGCCGCCAGGCGCGATGCAAACCCCGTGCAGGCTCATCTCGGCGATATCCATCTGCATCAGCGACAGCGGTCGGTAATAGAACGTCAGCAAGGAGTAACTGGCTATGCTGAGCGCGGTGATGCCCCAGGTATAGGTCCATGGCAGGGCCACCGCGGCGATGGTGAGCGGCAGCAGATACATCCACACAAAAGGATTGGTATAACCGCCACTGTAATAAAGCAACACCGTCAAAATCGCAATATCCGCCAGAAGCTGCATAAGCAACTCACCGTCATTTATCCGTTTCGCATGAGTCAATCGCCAAAAGGTAAACACATTAAGCAGCATCAGAATGCAAATGGTGGTGACCAGAGGCAGCATTTGCAGATGCATCTCAAATTTATACTGCGCTGCAGCCAGGGCGACCCATTGCCCGATGATGGCCACATTGCGTAGCCAGAACAAACGATTCAGGTTTGAAATGGTTGCGGAGAAAGTCTTGATACGGTTCATGCACGCATTTTATCGTGAACCACCCCTATCCAGCCCGGAAACAGGATGCGGCATATTGTCGCGCGGCAATCGTCGCTCTCTACACATCGAGGGCAAAACCGCATAATCCGGTGCGGCGTTGTGTCGCATTCCGCGGGCTGTTTGTTTGGCATATGCTCAACGCTTACCCGCTAGCGAGATATATCTTATCTCCGGACAACGACATTTTTTACTTTTGGAGTTTTATCATGCATAATTTGGCAATTTCTCTGGTTCTCGTCGCTTGGAGTCTGGCAGCACAGGCAGGAGTTGGCATTACTGACAGCTGGGCACGTGCAACAGTTGCAGGGCAGGACGTAGGCGCTGCCTATATGACGCTGAACAGCACCAGCGATGCAACATTGGTTTCAGCGACATCCCCGGTTTCAACCAGCGTAGAAATTCACAGCATGACCATGGATAATGGCATCATGAAAATGAGGATGCTGGATAGCTTGCCGATACCCGCAGGCAAACCTGTCAAGCTTGAACCAACCGGCTTGCACTTGATGTTGCTGGGCCTGAAAAAACCGCTTAAGGCAGGCGACAAAATAGAAATATCGCTGACCTTGAAAGACAAGCTTGGCAAACAGGAAATCCGCAAAATCAGCCTTCCGGTAAAAGCAGACGTTCAAAAAGAGTGAATATAGTCAAAATCTAGAATAAGCGAAAAGTCTGCTCCTTAATTAAACGTTAACATTCACGAGGCGGAACAAGAGTGAGCGATCGACCGAAACTATTGCAACTCTTGATCTTTGTTTTGTTAGCACCTGTATTTAGTATTAGTGATGCAGAACAGATGCCTCGTCGTAACGAGGGAATAGTGAAAGTTGTTGGAGATTTCCAGCCATTGAATAGTGCAAAAGATCTTCCAATTGCAATATTCGAGCACTTATCAAATGAAGAGAAAGATTGTCCAGGGATCGCAGATCCTGAGGAAAAGTATAATTCCGGTTGCAGTGTGGGTTTAGGGGGCTTACCTTGCAAGAAAATGCAATACGCAGGAAATGTCAGTGATGTTTGGTTTATTGAATACCTACAAGGTGGGGCTGGAGTATCGCAAACGTTTTATGCGTTCAAAGTGAAAGATGGGCACGTTGTATCTCTTCTTGTTTATCAACCTTTGAGCGGCAAGCAAAGAATCGTAACTACTGAAGAACTAATTAATAACTTATCTAATAAACCACCAGCGTGCTCCAAAAAAGGGGACTATCTTCAATACCTGACGGAAATCCGATACGGACTTTGTACCGATAGTTCTCAATAATGTCATTGGCAATTATCAACGATTCCATTGTTCTTGAAAGTCTACTTGGGTCGGTTTCTGACCTTTGGCATGATGGGTACCCAACGTCTTTGAATGATTCAAAAGACGGACGCTAACAGGAGAATTACGATCATGAAGAAGGAAGTCTTACGCACCATGTATCAACGTGGTTATCTGCTGACGCTTATTCTGGTGATTTGCGCCCTGTTCGGTATCGTCCAGAAATGGTTGCCGGTCGCATTTTTAGTCTCTACCCTGATTTTGCATTGGCAATACAAGACCCCTTCAAAAGAAGAGAATGACGAGCCTCCGTTAAATCAGTAGTTGAATCCCCGTTATGGGTAGCTCGTAGGGCGCACTCGCTTGCAGTGCGCCGTATGTTGTGAATGAACAGAACAGCATATTTCTGAATAATCGTATCACTCAGTTACGCCACCAGCTCATCTCCTGCGATATGTGATTCAGGTACAGATGTATGGCATCGCAATCGCCGCCGCGCAAATTCAGGCCGCGGGCGTGTTTTGATTTGCGGCAGCCCGGCAGTCTTTGATTGGAATCTGAGTTGGTGCAATCGAATTTCTCGCTGCTGAGCTTCACCGGCATCGCACACACCGCATCCTGCCGTCCGGCTTCGATGCCGAACACCAGGTATTGAATGTCCGTTTTTTTGCCGGGCTTTTCGAGCCAGACAGCGACGACCGCCAGGTCTTTGCTGACATTGTCTTTGCCATACCCCAGCAATGCAAAATCCAGCTTGCCGTCGCCATTGAAGTCTTCCACGATCTGCGAGTCTGCATCCCACTTCACATCCGGGCGTTGCGCCTTAACCTGGGTGATAAAGGCAGAAGAAGCGGCCTCGGCCTGCGGCAAAAACAGAGCAAGACACAGCAGCGCAGTCATCGCTACTGCCGTTTTCAACAATGTCTGCACTGGCATGTGGTAACCGATCACCCGAATTGGAACACCGAAATATATTGCTACAAAACGACATGCCGCGTTTATATATTTTTTATGCATTCCCCCACACATTTTAGAAATCCTTGTAACGGCTGCGCCTAACATTGCACGGTCATTTTACGAGAGGTTTACCCAATGGACATTATCTTTCTCGCCGGCATCCTGCTGTTTTTCATGCTGCTGGTCGCCATGAGTTACGGTTGTGCAAGGTTATGCAATGGGCGGGGAGGACTGAAATGAGCGGGCTCACTCTCATCAGCAGCATCGTCGCCGTGGCGCTACTGGTTTATCTGATCGCGGCGCTGTTCTATCCGGAGGACTTTTCATGACCAACCACGCCTGGATACTGCTTGCAGTCTACTTCCTGATCCTGCTGCTGCTCGCCAAACCCTGCGGCATTTACATCGCCCACGTGATGGATGGAAAACTGAAATTCGCGCGCGGCCTGGAGAACGCCCTGTACCGGGTGTGCGGCATCAAGCAAAGCGAAGAGATGGGCTGGCTGAAATATGCGCTGGCGATACTGATTTTCAACGCGCTGGGCGCACTTGCCGTATATGCGCTGCAACGCCTGCAACTGTGGTTGCCGCTCAACCCGCAGCAGATGAGCAACGTCACCCCGGATTCATCGTTCAACACTGCCATCAGCTTTGTCACCAATACCAACTGGCAGGGCTATTCCGGCGAATCCACCATGAGCTACCTGACGCAGATGCTCGGCCTCACCGTGCAGAATTTCTTCTCCGCCGCCACCGGCATCGTGGTGGTGATCGCGTTCATACGCGGCTTTCTGCGCCACACCGCCAGCACTATAGGTAACGCGTGGGTAGACCTGACCCGTTGCACGCTGTATATCCTGCTGCCGCTTTCCATGGTGTTCGCGGTATTCCTCTCCAGCCAGGGCGTGATCCAGAATTTTGATGCCTACAAGAGCGTGACCACGGTAGAAGCCACCAAATACGACAATCCGAAACTGGATGCCGCAGGCCAGCCGCTCAAGGACGCCAAAGGCAACGCAATCACCGAGCCTGCCACCACACAGACGCAGACCCTGCCCATGGGGCCGGTGGCATCGCAGGAAGCCATCAAGATGATAGGCACCAACGGCGGCGGCTTCTTCAATGCCAATTCGGCACACCCGTACGAGAACCCGAATGCGCTGACCAATTTCCTGCAGATGCTTTCCATCTTCCTGATCCCGGCCGGGCTATGCATCACCTTCGGGCGTATGGTGGGCGATACGCGCCAGGGCTGGACAGTGTTCGCCGCCATGTCGCTGATTTTCCTGGTGTTCGCCATCGGCGCGATGACGTTCGAGCAGCAGGGCAACCCGCACCTCACCGCACTGGGAGCAGACCAGACCTTAACTGCGCTACAACCCGGCGGCAATATGGAAGGCAAGGAAACGCGTTTCGGCATCGCCGATTCCGGTCTGTTCGCCACCATCACCACGCTGGCCTCGTGCGGCGCGGTGAATGCCATGCACGACTCGTTCACCCCGCTGGGCGGCCTCATCCCCATCGCCTCCATGCAACTGGGCGAGGTTGTGTTCGGCGGCGTGGGTAGCGGGCTGTACGGCATGCTGGTGTTCGCGGTGATGGCGGTATTCATCGCCGGGCTGATGATAGGCCGCACCCCGGAATATCTGGGCAAGAAGATCGAAGCTTTCGACATGAAGATGGTGTCCATCGCGATTCTGGTGACGCCGTTACTGGTGCTGGCAGGCACTGCCGTGGCGGTGATGACCGAGGCAGGCCGCGCTGGTATCGCCAACCCCGGCGCACATGGCTATTCGGAAATACTCTACGCCATGACTTCGGTCGCCAATAACAACGGCAGCGCGTTCGCCGGCTTGTCTGCCAATACCCCGTTCTACAACGTACTGCTGGCGGTCGGCATGTGGTTCGGGCGCTTCGGCGTCATCGTTCCCGTGCTGGCGCTGGCGGGTTCGCTCGCTGCCAAGAAACGCATCACCGTCACCGCAGGCACCATGCCCGCCCACGGCCCGCTGTTCGTCGCGCTGCTGATCGGTGTGGTGTTGCTGGTCGGGCTGCTCAATTACGTTCCGGCGCTGGCACTGGGCCCCGTGGTTGAGCACTTTATGTTGTGGTCAGGCCATTAAGGAGAATTTAAGCATGTCACGCAAAACTTTCAGCCTGTTCGATGCAGAACTGATCAAACCAGCCATCATCGAATCATTCAAAAAACTCGCGCCCAAAGTGCAATGGCGCAACCCGGTGATGTTCGTGGTGTACGTGGGCAGCATCCTCACTTCATTGTTATGGTTGCAGGCATTGGGTCTATTCGGATCCGGCCATGGCGAAGCACGTGCCGGCTTCATACTGGGAGTGTCGCTGTGGCTGTGGTTCACGGTGCTGTTCGCCAATTTCGCCGAAGCACTGGCAGAAGGACGCGGCAAGGCCCAGGCCGCCTCGCTGCGCAGCCTGAAGAAAGAGACATGGGCGAAAAAACTGCATCCCCCCAAAGCAGGCGCAGAATGGAGCGCCACCGAGTGGCATACCTTACAGGCCACCGAGTTGCGCAAAGGAGACGTGGTGCTGGTGGATGCAGGAGAATTCATCCCTGCCGACGGCGATGTGATCGGCGGTGTCGCCAGTGTGGACGAATCAGCCATCACCGGAGAATCCGCACCCGTGATACGCGAATCCGGCGGCGACTTCTCTGCCGTCACCGGCGGCACGCGCGTACTGTCGGACTGGATCATGGTGCGCATCAGCGTCAATCCGGGCGAAACCTTTGTTGACCGCATGATCGCCATGGTGGAGAACGCCAAGCGCCAGAAGACACCGAACGAGATCGCACTGACCATCCTGCTGGTGGCGTTAACCATCGTGTTCCTGGTGGTGACCGTCACCCTGCTGCCGTTCTCCATCTTCAGCGTCAACAGTTCCGGCAGTGGCACGCCTGTGAATATCACCACGCTCATCGCGCTGCTGGTCTGCCTGATCCCCACCACCATTGCCGGGCTGCTTTCCGCCATTGGCGTGGCAGGCATGAGCCGCATGATGCAGGCCAATGTCATCGCCACTTCCGGGCGTGCGGTGGAAGCCGCAGGTGACGTGGATGTGCTGCTGCTGGACAAGACCGGCACCATCACCCTGGGCAACCGTCAGGCCGCCGCGTTCATCCCTGCGCAGGGAGTGAATGAAGCCGAACTGGGCGATGCCGCGCAACTGTCTTCGCTGGCCGACGAAACGCCGGAGGGACGCAGCATCGTGGTGCTGGCCAAGCAGAAATTCAACCTGCGCGAACGCGATATCAAAGCACTCGGTGCCACCTTCATCCATTTTTCGGCGCACACGCGCATGAGCGGCGTTGACTTGGTCGAAGTTGATCAAAAGGCAAGGCAGATACGCAAAGGCGCGGCAGACTCGATACGCAAACACATCGAGTCGCTGGGCGGCACCTTCCCCAAACAGGTGGAACAGATCGTGGACGACACCGCACGGCGGGGCAGCACGCCTTTGGTGGTCGCCGACGGCACGCGCGTACTGGGCGTGATCGAGCTGAAGGACATCGTCAAGGGCGGCATCAAGGAACGCTTTGCCGAACTACGGCGCATGGGCATCAAAACCGTGATGGTGACCGGCGATAACCGCCTCACCGCTGCCGCCATCGCCGCCGAAGCCGGGGTGGACGACTTTCTGGCTGAAGCCACGCCCGAAGCCAAGCTGGCGCTGATACGCCAGCACCAATCCGAAGGCCGTCTGGTGGCGATGACCGGAGACGGTACCAACGACGCCCCGGCACTAGCACAGGCCGATGTCGCGGTGGCAATGAACACCGGCACGCAGGCCGCCAAGGAGGCGGGCAATATGGTGGATCTGGATTCCAACCCCACCAAACTGATCGAGATCGTCGAGACCGGAAAGCAGATGCTGATGACGCGCGGCTCGCTCACCACGTTCAGCATCGCCAACGACGTCGCCAAGTATTTCGCCATCATCCCGGCAGCGTTCGTCAGCACCTACCCGCAACTGGGCGCGCTTAACGTCATGGGGCTGGCAAGCCCGGCCTCGGCCATCATGTCCGCCGTCATTTTCAACGCGCTGATCATCATCTTCCTCATCCCGCTGGCGCTGAAAGGCGTGCCCTACCGTCCGCAAAGCGCGGCAGTGCTGCTGCGCCGCAATCTGGCGGTATACGGGCTGGGCGGGATACTGGTGCCGTTCATCGGCATCAAACTGATTGATATGTCGCTGTCTGTTGCCGGACTGGTTTGACCGGAACTATAGAAAAAAGGAAATCATCATGAAATCACTCATACGCCCTGCCCTTACCCTGTTTGTGCTGCTGTCACTCATCACCGGCATCGCCTACCCGCTGGCGGTGTTCGGCATCGCCAAAGGGCTGTTCCCTCATGCAGCCGGTGGCAGCCTGATCTACAAGGACGGTAAAGCTGTCGGTTCCAGCCTGATAGGCCAGAACTTCACCAGCCCGCAATACTTCTGGGGCAGACCTTCCGCCACGGCACCCTACCCCAACAATGACACTGCATCCGGCGGTTCCAATCTGGGGCCGGTCAACCCGGCGCTGAGCGATGCCGTGAAAGCACGTATCGCGGCACTGCGGCAGGCCGACCCGACGAACAGCAAGCCAGTGCCGATTGATCTGGTGACCGCCTCTGCCAGCGGGCTGGACCCGGACATCAGCCCGGCAGCGGCAGATTATCAGGTGGGTCGTGTCGCCACTGCGCGCAAACTGCCTGTTGCAACAGTGCAGCAGCTGGTGGATCAGAATACCCAGCCGCGCAAGTTCTGGATATTGGGCGAGGCGCGGGTGAATGTGCTGAGTCTTAATCTGGCACTGGATGCAATTCATTAAGGCAAGGAATAGACTAGGCGCATGACAGACCAACGCCCCGACCCCGACGCATTGCTGGAGAAAGTTCAGCGCGACCAGGCCAAAGCGCAGCGCGGCAGGCTTAAGTTATTCTTCGGCGCGTCTGCAGGCGTAGGCAAGACTTACGCCATGCTGGCAGCGGCGCGCCAATTGCAGGAACAGGGTACCAAGGTACTGATAGGCGTGATCGAGACCCATGGCCGCAAGGAAACCGAGGCCATGACCCAGGGCCTGCAGCAACTGCCGCTGAAGGAAATGCCCTACCGCGACCATGTGCTGAAGGAATTCGATCTGGAACGCGCGCTGGCACTGCACCCGCAACTGATACTGGTGGATGAGCTGGCGCATTCCAACGTGGCAGGCTCGCGCCACCCCAAGCGCTGGCAGGATATCGAAGAACTGCTGGCGGCTGGCATAGACGTATATTCCACCGTCAACGTGCAGCATCTGGAAACGCTGAACGATATCGTCAGCGGCATCACCGGCATCAACGTGTGGGAAACGGTTCCCGACCGCGTGTTCGACCAGGCCGACGAGATCGTACTGGTAGACCTGCCGCCGGACGAACTGCTGCAGCGGCTGAAGGAAGGCAAAGTGTATCTGCCGCAACAGGCCGAGCGCGCGATACAGAATTTTTTCCGCAAGGGAAATCTGATCGCATTGCGTGAGCTGGCGCTGCGCCGCACCGCCGACCGCGTGGATGTGGAGATGCAGAAATACCGCCGCGACCAAGCGGTGACCTCGGTATGGAAAGCAAGGGAGTCAATATTGGCCTGCATCGGTTCCGGCGCAGGCGCCGACCGCATCGTGCGCAGCGCCGCGCGCCTTGCCGGACTGCTGGACGTGCCCTGGCATGTGATCTATATCGAAACCCCGGCACTGCAGGGGCAGAGCGAGGCCAAACGTAACCAGATACTCAAGACCCTGAAAGGCGCGCAGGACATGGGCGCGGAGACCGCCAGCCTGTCTGGTAACGACATCAGCGAAACCATCGTTGATTATGCGCGCCAGCACAACCTCTCCATCCTCATCCTCGGTCGCGAGCAGCCTCGTCCATGGTTCCTGTTCCAGCGCTCGCTCACCGAAAAGATAGACGCGCGCGCGCCCGACCTGGATGTGATTCAGGTGCCCAGATGGGAAAACGATACCCACCCCGGCTTCATTCCGCCGTTGCTGAAACGGCAGATCGAGCGCATGGAGAACGACTGGCAAGACTACTCCATTGCCGCGCTCGCCTGCGCCGTTGTCACCCTCATTGCCGCACCATTGCATACCTACTTCGAGCTTTCCAACATCGTCATGCTGTTCCTGCTGACGGTGGTATTCGTGGCAGTGAGGCTGGGGCGCGGCCCGGCGGTGCTGGCATCGTTCCTCAGTGTCGCCGCGTTCGATTTTTTCTACGTGCCGCCTAGGTTGAGTTTTGCCGTCAGCGATGTGCAATACCTGATGACCTTTTTCATCATGCTGGCAGTGGGTCTTATCACCGGGCAGCTTACCGCCGGGCTGAAATATCAGGCATCCATCGCCACCACGCGCGAGACGCGTTTCCGGGCGCTGTACGAGATGTCGCGCGACCTCTCGGGCGCGTTGATGCCGGAGCAGATCGCGGAGATCTGCGGGCGCTTTATCGAGTCGCAATTCGGCGCAACCGCATCGGTGATCCTGGCTGACCTCGACAACAAACTGATGCCGCCTATCGCCGCCACCAGCAAAGCGCCGGTGATAGACCACGGCATCGCGCAATGGGCATTCGACCACGAAGAAGCTGCCGGTAACGGCACCGACACCCTGCCCGGCAGCACCGTGCTGTATCTGCCGTTAAAAGCGCCGATGCGCGTGCGCGGCGTATTCGCGTTCGAGGAAGCCAGTGCGACCAATAATGAAGAACGTGTGATGACGCCGGAACAAAGACGGCTGCTGGAGACTTTCGCCAGACTCATTGCGATTGCTTTGGAACGCATCCATTACGTGGATATCGCGCAATCCACCACGGTGAAGATGGAGTCTGAACGGCTACGCAACTCCCTGCTCTCCGCCATCTCCCACGACCTGCGTACGCCGCTGAGCGTACTGGTTGGGCTGGCGGATACCATGACCCTGACCAAGCCGCCGCCCACCGGGCAACAGATGGAGATCGCCGCCACCATGCGCGCGGAAGCCTTGCGCATGACGGCGCTGGTGAATAACCTGCTGGACATGGCGCGGCTGCAGGCCGGAGAGATACGCCTCAACCGCCAGTGGCACCCGCTGGAAGAAGTGGTGGAGAATTCGCTGCGGGCGATGAGCGCCAGTCTGGCGCAACATCATGTCACGGTGAACCTGCCGGAACACCTGCCCCTGCTGGAAATGGATGCGGTGCTGATGGAACGCGTGTTTTGCAACCTGCTGGAGAATGCGGAAAAATACACGCCCAAAGGCAGCGACATCGAAATAGGTGCTACCAATGGCGACCACGACATCACCATCTGGGTGGCAGACAACGGCCCCGGCCTGCCTGCAGTTCAGCCAATGGAACTATTCAATAAATTCGAGCGCGGACACAAGGAAAGTGCCACACCGGGAGTAGGATTAGGGCTGGCGATCTGCCTGGCCATAGTGGAAGCACATGGCGGCAGCATACGCGCCGAGAACAGAACGCCGCGAGGGGCGCGTTTCGTATTCACGCTGCCTAAAGGCACGCCGCCGGTGATCGAGTCAGAGGAAAGTAATGCAGACGTATGAGTGTTGAAGCCAATAAACAAGCCGTGAATAAACCAGCCGTGTTGATTGTCGAAGACGAGGCACAGATACGCCGTTTCGTGCGCATGGCGCTGGAGGCGGAAAACTGCGTGGTGCATGAATCTGAAACCATGCAGCGCGGCCTGATAGACGCAGGAACGCGCCACCCCGACCTCGTGATATTGGACTTAGGGCTACCGGATGGCGACGGCGTAGATTTCATCCGCGACCTGCGCAACTGGTCGCAGATACCCATCATCGTGCTGTCTGCGCGCGCTGAGGAATCCGACAAAGTGCGCGCGCTGGATAGCGGTGCCGACGATTACCTGACCAAACCCTTCGGCGCAGCGGAACTGGTCGCGCGCGTCAAAGCACACCTGCGCCGCACGTCGAACACCAGCAGCAGCCCGGTGATCGAATTCGGCGATGTACGGCTGGATATGCAAAAACGCAGCGTAGAACGCGCAGGCCAACCCCTGCATCTCACCGCCATCGAATACCGCCTGCTGGCCTACCTGGCCACCAACCCCGATTGCGTACTGACGCACCGGCAGATACTCAAGGCAGTGTGGGGGCCATCGCACATCGAAGACACGCATTACGTGCGTGTGTACATGGGGCATCTGCGCAAAAAGCTGGAGGCGACACCGTCGCAACCGGATCACATTATTACTGAGTCTAGCGTCGGCTATAGGTTTGTGCGTTGAGGGTTAGACTTGATCAGTTCCAAGAACTGGGAAATTTCATCTCTCTTTCCTGAGAACACCTTGGCGACTGAGAAAGTCATGTTCGACTCTGATACTCGTTCTCGGACTTTTTCCGCCTGTGCTTTCCAATGCTTATCTAGAAGAACGATATCGCAATAAGCAAGTGGTACGACTGAATGCACAAGGTCGATGGCATGATTTCGAGAGAACTTTAGAGACTGATCGAGCAACACAAGGCGAATGAGTTCTCTCAACACGTAACGCGTCCCATGCTGGATAGAATGTCCCTCAGGCAGCTTCCTCACTCGGCTCTGAAACTCCGCGTCACTTAGAAATTCGGCTCTCAACGCATCCACACGCTCCACGGCGGTATCCGCTAGGTCGTCCATACGTGGGTGCAAACCGCTCTGCTGAGGAATGGTGAACAGATTCTTGGCTGTAAAGGTACGAAGGGAGTCGGGCTTCAATGCGGTAAAGGCTCTAAGGAATTGCTTATCCGCGTGAGGAGGAAAAGGGTCGGCTCCTGCCAGCAAGGCGTCCTCGCAATCGATAACGGTAAACGGATTGACTTCAAAGAAAAACACGTTCGGCAAGACATCTTCGACGAGCGCCTCAGCTGCGCGAGCTTGAGCGGTATCTGCAACCTTCGTGAACTCGACCAAATTGAGCCAGGACAGCATCAGCGTTCCGCCACTGTGCACCAGCGCTCGCGTAAAGCGCTGACGAGATGTACTGTCCTCAGAGATGTTCCGAAGCGCCCAGTGGTCAAAATAGATGGCTGGGGCGACTGTCCACTGTTCAACCCGTAACTGACCGTGCCTGTCTATAAGATATTTGACCATGCTACTGTCGCTCTAAAGCACGTAGGGCGTACCCGCTTGCGGTACGCAGAATAGGATACTACGTTTGCTATTTTTTCCCATCAACGGCATGCCATTCAAAAATTTCTGCGGTTAGGGCGCAGTTTGCCAGGAAATATCCACTTTCCTATGGCTTGCAACACAATCACGAAGATAAAGATTGATCAGGCTCTGGTATGGGACGCCTTTTTCATCGGCCATTTGTTTGAAATAGCTAATCACATCTTCGCTCAAGCGCATGGTGACCGATTTTTTCAGCTTGGCTGCGTAAGGGTTTTTGCGGGATTTCATTTTTGACAGATCGTATTCAGTTTTCATGGCTTGACTCCTGAGTAATATTTACTCTCAATGTTGGTGGCTTTTCTGGCCGAGATGATTCGGATGGTGTTGCCTTGCTCGCGCTCACAATGGCAGACAATCAACAGGCGGGCTTCATCGCTGAAGCCGAGCATCAGGAACCTGTCTTCTGATTCTGAGCTTTCTTCGTCAAAGAATTGGAGTGCAAATTCATCGTAGAAAACAGACTGGGCTTCCTCAAAAGAAACGCCATGTTTCTTCTTGTTAGAGATCGCCTTGGCTGTATCCAACTCGAATCTAATCATAAATACATTGTATGTACATCAAGCGAATTGTCAAGATGGCGCTCACTACGGCAATGGCAAAAGCCTGAATCCCACAGACGTATTCCACGACAGATAAGCCTTTTCGCCATGATTGATTAGCACAGGCTCATCCACCTCACCCTCGCTTCGTCCCGCAACAACAGAATCCGACCAGCTACGCCCGCCATCATCCGATGCGGCAATGTTGACCGTTGCGCCACCTTGGTCGATTTGTTTCCATGCCAGCCACACATGCTCGTCTATCGCCAGCAGCGATGGCTGAGCGGCCTGCTTGCTTGCGAAACGTTTGGCGGGCGAGGACACCCAGGCATCGCCATCCATGCGCGCATAGAATATGCCGGGCTTTTTTCCGCTGCCGAACCAGGCCATGTGCCAGCCCCAGTCTCCGCCTTTTGCCAGTGCTGGTGCGGGTTGCGGGCAGATATCCGACACGCCGCCGCCGAATGTCGCGCGGTGGCTGTGGATAGGGCTTTCCGCATCTATGCGGGCGATGGCATGGTCGCGTACAGCACCATCGAATGATTGCCGCCACAGGGCGACCGCGTGGTTATCCCCTGCGGGCTGCAGCGCGATGCCGCCACATGCCCAGGCGCTATCGGCCACCATACGTGCCACTCCGAAATTCTCGCCATGGTCATTGGATACCGACAGGTAAATGGCCTGCACCCTGGACCACGCCGCCCATAGCTTGCCGTCGGCAGTAAGCGCGAGTGCATCGAGATGAGGCTCGCCATGTTGTGTGTCGTGAGCGGGCGCCATATGGTCCAGCAATAGCGGCGCAGAGAAGGTTTTACCGCCGTCCCCTGAGTGACTGAACCCGATATTGCCCGAACTTTGCGACCAGCCTATATAGATGTTCTGCCCGCCGGTCACGATCTGTGGTCTCGAATCTACTGCTACATCGTTCTTTGGCGATACCGCTACTGCACCGGAAAACAGCGGGGCTTCGCCCGGCTGTAGCGCCTGGCTGTGCTCTACCCATAGCTGCCCCTGCTTGACTGCAACACCCCATAGCCGGCCTTGAGCGTCGAATGCCACGCCTGAGACCAGGCTCTGTTTTTCTTCTGCAAACGCAGCAAACACCGACAGGCATAGCATCAAGCACAGTATCCATCGCCTCATCAACATGCACTCCTCAAATGGTTGATTATAAGGCAGCCACTTCCTTGTAAAATGTATCCATGCCTATTTCCAGAACCTTCCACAATTTCGTCGAGTCGGAGAAATCCAGCGGCATTCTGCTGATCCTGTGCACGGCGCTATCGCTGGTGGTCGCCAATTCATCTATGGGTGCTGCTTACCTGCATTTCTGGCATACCGATATTGGCGGTTTAAGCCTGCATTTAAGTGTAGAACAATGGGTCAACGATGCACTGATGGCGGTGTTCTTCCTGTTCGTGGGGCTGGAACTGGAGCGCGAGTTGTACAGCGGCGAGCTTTCCGATTTTCGCAATGCGCTGCTACCCATATTCGCCGCCAGCGGCGGTATCGTAGTCCCGGCACTGATCCATTTCGCATTGAATGCTGGTAGCACTACGCAGGCAGGCGCGGGCATTTCCATGGCCACCGATATCGCTTTCGCGCTCGGTGTGCTGGCACTGGTGGGCAAGCGCTTGCCTCTGTCGCTCAAGATATTGCTGACGGCACTGGCGGTGATGGACGATCTGGGGGCGATCATCGTCATCGCGGTGTTCTATACCGCGCAGATCTCCGTGATTTATTTGCTGGGTGCGTTCGCCGTGTTCGGCGTGATGGTGATATTCAATCGCGTGTTCAGGGTGATGTCGCTATGGCCCTACCTGCTGGGCGGCGCGCTGATGTGGCTGCTTATGCTGAAGTCAGGCGTGCATGCCACAATCGCCGGAGTACTGCTGGCGTTCGCCATTCCGTTCTCAGCCAAAACCGACGATCAGGCATCGCCTTCGCATAGGCTGGAACACATGCTGCACAAGCCGGTGGTTTTTCTCATTCTGCCCATCTTCGCACTGGCGAATACCGGCATCGCCATCGAAGCAGGCTGGCAACATGACCTGCTCAGCCACAACAGCATGGGCATCATTGCCGGGCTGGTGCTGGGCAAACCGCTGGGGATTTTCCTGCTGAGTTTTATTGCGGTGGCGCTGGGGGTGTGCAAGCTCCCGGCAGACCTGAGGTGGTCTCACATCTTTGGTGCCGGGTTGCTGGGTGGCATAGGTTTCACGATGTCCATCTTTATCACCAACCTCGCATTTGCCGACAGCGCGCATTTTATCAATGCCTCGAAAATGGCGATTCTGATGGCCTCGCTCACTGCCGGAGTGCTCGGTTTCATCTGGCTGAAATTACTCAGCCGCGCAAACTGAAGCAGGTGCAGGATCACAGCATTTCGTGCGGCTGCGTTTCATCCAGTTGCAATGCAGGTTTAGTGCAGTTTGTTGACTTTTGTCAAACAGATGTCCTATTGCCAGTGTAACATGTGCCTCGAATGCAGGCTTTTTAAACCTTTTTTCAACATTGCTGTCATCTGTACGTTAGCGAACAGACCCTGCGTATGGCGCAGCGTATTGTGTATATACCTACTTACTTAATCATAAAAGGAACCATTAAATGAACAGCTCAATCAGTGCCAATAGCGACAAATTAGTCAAGGATATCAAATCCGTCGTGGCTGATGCAGAAGCCATCCTCAGCGCAACCGCTGATCAAACCGGCAAGGAAGTGTCCGCTTTGCGCAGCAGCCTGACCGCAAAATTGATCGATGCAAAACAGCGCCTGATCACCCTGGAAGAAGCCGTGGTCGAGAAAGCCAAGGAGACTGCCAAGGCAACCGATGAATATGTACATGAGAATCCATGGCAATCCGTGATCATCGCGGGCGGTCTGGGTTTCCTCATCGGTTATCTAAGCTCATCCCGCCGCAACTAAGTCTCATGACAGCAGAAACGGGGCTGTTTGCGTCGGTAAAAAGATTGCTCAGCACTTTGCTGGGCATGGCGCAAACGCGCCTTGAACTTTTGGTCAATGAGCTGGAAGAAGAGCGCATCCGCTTTATCAGGCTGCTGCTTTACAGCCTGATCATGATTCTGTTCTTCGGCCTCGGTACCGCCATGCTCACGCTGCTGGTCATCGCCGTTTTCTGGGATACGCATCGTTTGCTGGCGATCAGTCTAGTCACCATCACTTATCTCGGGATAGCCCTTTGGCTGGCCATCCGTGTGGCAAGGGAAACCAGACACAGGATGTTCTCGGCCACGCTGGATGAATTGGCCAAAGATAAAGCTGCATTGGAGCCTGCGGAATGACTCTGCGCGAGATTCGCATGCGACGTAAACTGATATTGCTGCGTATCGCGCAACAACGCAGTCAGGTTGAACAGCTGTCGCAAGCGTTAAAGCCTGCTGCCCACCTGTACGACCAGGGTCATGCGCTGGCGCAAAAGATCCGGCAGTACCCGATGCTGAGCGCATTGGCTGGCGCTCTGGTTTCAATATTGATCATGAAGAGATCAAGCTGGCGCAAGTTACCTTTGCCCAAGCTCGGGTTAAGTACGCTGATGTCAGTGGTGAGCTGGTGGCAATCACACAAGGCTGCGCCAGAATCGAAATAACAGCTCAAGTAATTTTACCTGCAGCTCCGTTTTATCTACGCTGCTGATATGCACATGTAAAAAAGCCACGGCATGTATACCCTAGCCGTTCCGTAAAGGTGTGTGGAAACGATTTATACTTCGTTCCCATAGAAACTTGGCAACACTAAATCCTCAATAGAACCGATACACAAACTTAATCATAAAAATACCTAGCGCCATAGGTTCTAGGTATTTTTGAATTTTCGTTTTTTATTATTCACCGCACCGACAATTACTCCATGAACCATCCACATTGGCTGGTAAGAATATCTATTTTTATTTTTAATTGAATAAT
>CAILHX010000052.1 GCA_903834185.1 uncultured Methylophilaceae bacterium | reverse complement strand
ATGACGTTGGATGCCAATGGTGTTCCTCAAGCTGCAGGCGACCTTAATCCGGTGCCGATGATTGATGCTTATGCCGCACCAGTCAATGTGACGTGGAACAATTCAACGACCTTGAATACCACTCTTGCATTTAATACGGCTGGAATGGATACGATTGCCCTGACTATTAGCCCAAGCGGGACGATAACGGCGGGCGCAATTACATTTGAAGTATTCGATGGCACAGCATGGATTCCAGTAAAGTCGGCTCGCTTATCGAGCTATAACACTGATTCTACTTTTAGCCTTGTTGGGTCAACTCTGCAAGGGTGGACTGTTCCAGTTGCCGGGTATCCGCAATTCCGTGTCCGACTATCAACGGCGATAACCGGAAGCAGCACGCCACAAGCATTAATCAGCGTTATTGTCAGTAGTGCCCCGGATGTTTCGATTGTGACTGTTGGACTTGATCCGCTGCAATCAAATCATCCTGGTGTGCTCACTATGCAGGCGGAACAAGTTGTCGCCGTTGGTGCAGCATCTGCGCAGTCCGCAGCTGTGGGCGCCAATACGAATCGAGTGGTACTGGTTTCAACGACTGCTTGTTGGGTTGCATTTGGTTCGAATCCTACTGCGGTCGCCGCTGCAACCGGTAACGTATATGTACCGGCGAACATTCCTATGCCGCCTATATCAGTGACCAGCGGCACGACCAAGATTGCAGTTATTCAGGCATCTGCCGGTGGCAGTCTTTCAATAATTGAAAGCCTATAAGCATGGCTAGCACAGATTCACTGGCGTTCGACCGCAGCTCAGTAAGAACAAAGGATGTCGATGGTCGTTTGCACGTTGAAGTAACGAACATCAGCAAAGCGAATGTTTGCCCATATATGGGCAAGGAAATACCGGATTGGGAGTTGCTTGGCCTTGATCCTGAAAAAATCTATCAGCTCTACCGTGATCCTGACGAACTGAAAAAAGCAGCTCCCACCTTTAACAATATTCCGCTCTTATCAGAGCATGTACCGGTTTCAATAGATGACCATCAACCTGAACTTGTCGTAGGCTCCACTGGAACAGACGCCGAGTTCGTTGCGCCATACCTCAGAAATTCTCTGGTGGTTTGGGAGGCAAATGCCATCGCTGGAATCGAGAGCAACACTCAGCGTGAATTGTCATGTGCGTATCGCTACGTTCCTGACATGACGCCAGGTGTTGTTGATGGCATTTCGTATGACGGTGTCATGCGCGAAATCCGCGGTAATCATGTTGCCCTTGTGGAAACTGGCCGCGCTGGCTCCGATGTAATAGTCGGAGATTCAAAAACCGTAAATTTGGAGAATCACATGAACAAAAAACCCCTTTCTCGAAAGGCAATTTTGATAAAGGGGGCGCTCGTAGCAAGCCTCCATCCAAAACTTGCCGCTGATGCGAAAATCGATTTAAACCCAATTCTTCAGGATGTCACTGCCAAGAATTACCCTGGCAAAAAGACAGCCATCTTTGAAGCATTGAAAGCAGCCGTAAAAGGCAAATTGGCTGCCGATGCCGATATGTCCGATGTCGTGAAGCTGCTGGATAGTTTGGACGGCACCGAACAGGACGACGATAACTTGGGAGCCGATGAAGAAGGCCTGAATGATGAAGAAGAAGCTCAGTACCAATCTCTTCTGAAACGTCGCAAGCCAAAGGCAGAAGATGAAGAGACTGACACGGACAACGATCAGTTGGACGAAAAGAATCGGAGACTATCCAGTGATGAACCCGGCGATTTCGAAGGCAAGCCAAAGGACCCCAAGGCGATGGATGCTGCTAT
>CAILHX010000051.1 GCA_903834185.1 uncultured Methylophilaceae bacterium | reverse complement strand
TTTGGGAAATTACATCAGAAATCTTGCCGACTTATTAACGAGGTTCCTGACAAACGCGTAACCTTGGTAAAGACTAACGTGACAAGTAATCTTCACGCGCGGATACTTTATGCGTTTTTACACAGTCTGGGCCAAAAGCAGACGTTCGTGGGCGTCCTCCAATTAATTACATTAATGAATCATTAGAGGTCAAATGACTAATCTTTTGCTAAATAATGTTGAGGGGTGGGAGACAAAAGTCGATCCCTTAGGAAAGTTAATACATACAAAAATAGGTGTTAATGATTTAACTTTCTCAAATGATCATCTGCAATTTGCAGACTTAATCATTCCTTATAAACAAGCCCAATCCCCAAAATTGCAGTTGGACAGAGCCTTTCTTCGGCATTGGATTCGCTTTGATATTATTCACTTAGATACTCAGTATTCATTTGGAATGCGGGCTAAACTAAAACAATTGGAAGATATCCCACTTCCTTTTGAAATCATCATTAATCGACGTATTTTGATGAACTTATTCTTGGCATACATTGGACTACAGACCATCATGTTTTTATTATGGCTTTTTAAGTATTGGTTACACAATTGATGTCTCATATGGGTCGGGTTCTGACCTGTGGCATTATGAATGTTGAACGGCTGCTTTCGGGAAATTAGTAGATGCCGCTACCCAAATCTGAAATAACACCTCGTTGCGCGACTAGGCGATAATACCAATAACAACGCGAGTGATACGGTCAAAACGAGTATGGGCGAGCGCAACGCGCCATCGAATACATACCTCTACTGTAATGCCGAGAACAGGGGCGGCTATCTTCTGCTTAGCTCCAAATTCTTCTAGGTCTACACTAGGGTCATTAACTCGTCCGAGAGGGTTTATTTTAACGGTACTCGAATCTGCATCACTGTTACCCGCTACCTGAATGACCTTTGTGCGCAATACCAAATCATGAGCCTCCTGATGAGCTGCGGTGAGATTCGGCCGATAGACGAATCGCTCTATGTCGTGCAACACCAAGCGAGTGATTCTGCCTTTTTGGTTTACCCAGTCCTTATTCGCATCATTTGTATAGTGTGCCCTTTCAGTTTGGGAGCTGTGTGAGTTTTGATTAACCAAATCTCCATCACGATACAGGTCTGTCCTGGCATGGACTGCGCTGTTTTTAATTGCCCTAAGTCCGAATAGGAGTTGTGGTAGTGGCCGAGCAATTGTTTCTCGATATGCATCTATTGTTGTAATCAAACCCCTTTTCTTTTGAGTTTTGTACCACCGACTATTATTCGATTCTTTCGGATCGGATATTGCTATAAATGCTCTAAGGAACAAGGGAGAACTTTGTTGTTTATTCAATGCTTCATTGATTTGGCTCTGTATTATGGGCGACCTAAAAAGACGTGCGAACCGTTCGGTAATAGAGGTTGATCCAAAACCAATATTCGGAGAATTGTGTATATTTGAGGTGAATAGATTCTTTTCTGGTGGTAATTGTTCTAAATAGGCAAGCAAGGCCTGAGCTTCAATTTGGTTCGCATCCAGCATTGGTGGTTCCTGCATTCTCTGACTTCGTCCTTTATAATAAAGGCATTGCAAAGCAACCGGTCGACCGTGTTCGTTTTTTGTAATAACAAAGTCTTGGAGTTTAAGTTTACTTATGTCGGTTGGCTGTACCGTTTGCCAGGCGCATAACCAAGCACAGAGATATTGCTCTACTGCGCTCGGGCAAGCCCATGACTCTGGTGCAAAGATGAGTGGTGATGTGAAAAAAAGCAGTCTTTGGCTGGGCTCACGGAATGAAAATTTAGAATTCTCAATTGACTTATACCACTGAACCAATAGCTTTTCTCGACGGTCTTTGGGTACACAATCTAAAATAATAAGTTCAGTTAAAGCGTCATTTGGCTGCCCGTCTTCATTTAAACCACCTAATTTAATCAATAGGTTTCGGCAGTAGTGTAGATTACGATCTCTTTTCTCTTTGAATCCTTTAAGCGTAAGGTTTTCAACATCCAACCTTTCAAGTTGTTTTCTAGCTTCTTTCTTTGCTTGAAGAATAAAAAGTAGAGTCGTGGCCACTACAATACTGAAACTGCGCATTAATCTCTTGGGGCTTTCAAGCTTGAGGTAATCATTTTCGCCTAGGACTTCCCTCAACCACGGCATAGATGCAAAATAGCTACTTAAAGTTTGTGCCTCGTGTTCATCGGCAATGGAAAATGTGGTATTCGTTAGTAGAGTATGGATAAATTGTAAAGTCTCGTTTTTAATATGATTGGAGTGAACCCCATTACTTAAAATACTGAGCAGATCTCGCAATCCTGTAGATTGTGGCTTTACTCTTTTCTCATTGACCCGGTATGCCTCAAAGTCCTTGAGTATTGTGTACCGATTTTCGTGGTTAATATTATGGGTATTAAGCCAAGGAATAAACTTGAGCAAAGAATTCTTGTAGCCTAATTGTGTAATATCAACCAAGCTTTGAAACCATTCCGACTGTAAAGCGGATACGATTACTTTATAAAGGTGAATCGCATATTCACTTTTATTGTTTAATGGAATTTCTTTGCCTTTTAATTCAAGCCGCGTAGGTAGCAACCTCAATGAGGTTGGCTGTGGTGTTAGAACTCTGTCAAAATTACTTTCTGTGTCATCGAATGAGGGCCTGATTTTATTTTCGGGGTTGTTGGGCACTATAAATTCTCCTCTATCATGAGCATCTGCTGTCGCAGACGAATATAGCGTCTAGTGCTTTTTAAATCACTGTGTCCAAGCCGCTCTGCAACAACAATTAATGCAGCGCTCTCTGATCGTGTTTCTTGTCCTTCAGGATTTTTCAACTCGGCATGGTAAAGTTCAGTGGCAAATGTATGTCGCAGATCATGATAACTAAGGCTGTGATTTGCGTGATGCAACTGTTTAATTAATTTGTTAAATAAATTGGACGCGTGTTCTGCACTTATTGACAAGCCAGCTCCTTCATTATCGGTACGAAGAAACAAAGTTTCAAAAGACCTACCAGATTGCTGAACTACGGATAGTCTTTCATTGTCGTAGTAGCGCTTCATTGCAGTCAGCAGCTCACGGTCATAATAGATATTTCGTGTCTTCCCTCGTTTGGTAAATTTCCCGCTAAGCACAAACTCAAAACTATGTTTAGATGGATTGTTATCCAATTCATCAAACAAACTCAGCAATCCTTTCTGCTTCATTAACTTCGCTTTATGTTCTCCTAGAACTAATCCCATGTTTTCTGAAGATCGCAACCCTACTTCGAATCCCATTCGAATAATAAGTCTGTCACGTTCACTGTTGCATGCTCGCAACAATGCTGATCGTTCTGCACGGCTTACATAATTAATCTTTTTAAGTCGAGTATCTTTCTCAGCCATGTACTGCTCGGTTTTTCGATTAATGATGGATGGGATAGGACCTTTTATTTCCAACTCATGCAAAAATGAGTAATAAGCTGAAATAGCCGCCTGATGGGCTGATAATGAAGCTTTAGATTGCAACTTTTCAGGAAGTACATTATTCAGGTAGTGGTTGATAAAACGGCTATTAACTAATTGCGTGTGATGAACAGTAGGTATTTCATCACTTTTGTTTAGATCGTTTATGTATTTTAGAAATTGAAAGAAATGCCCAATATAGTTTTGAATGGTATTTTCCGAAACTGGCCGCATCTCGAAAGATTTCTCGATAGATATGGGCTTTCGCGCAGCATAACTTGAACCCCCAGAACTGAAATGGCCTCGTTGATGCCAGCCAAATATAGTTCCAGTGTTGGCTAGATGGGTGGTCCACAGGAGTGGGAGGAAGATTACTGACTTTTCGTCATCTAGAATTACATGCAGCTTTTCAATGGAGGTTCCTTCCACCTCAACATCGCGAATAACAATCCGTTCCATGTACCCAACTTAATTTGAATCAGAGTTGGACTCAACTTACTCCAACTAAAGATGGAATGATCAAAATAATACTAATATAAAGTCAGTATAATCTAGGTCTTTATTTTGCCGGTGTTGGGTGGAATCTCGGGCTGGAAAAGAATTAAATTAAACATGGGGCAAAGTTCGGGCAGCGACCCAGCATTCTACTCGTGCGGCACCTGCTTTCTTAAGGGTTTTTGCCAGTTCGTTGAGGCTGGCACCGCTGGTCATGATGTCATCTACCACGGCGATATGTTTGCCACGTAGATCGGTGTCAACTGCATCATTGATTGCAACCCCCCCTTCACATTCTTTGCCCGCTTGTTCAGTGGCAGGCTGGCCTGCGGCTCGCCATGACGCAGACGAATAATGCTATTGGTAGAGAGCCTGCTATGCGTATGTCGGGGTATCCGCCGGCTGATCTCCATCGCCTGGTTAAAGCCGCGCTCCTGCAAGCGTTGGGGATGCAAAGGCATGGGGATCAACAGGTCCGGCAAATCCTGATGAGCAAGCGAACTGATGATGCCGTTGGCAGCGATTTCGGCCACGCTGAGTTCGCCTCTGTATTTCAACGCTCTTAGCAACGCATCCATCGGGTATACAAAATTGAAGGCAGCGATGGTGGCATCGAATGCAGGCGGGTGTTGCAAACAATGACCGCAAATCTCTGAGTTGAAAGTTGGGAGTGCGCAGACCGGGCAACTCTCTTTGGAGAGTGCAGGCAGGTCATGCAAACAATCATTGCATATGGGCTTGTTGCTACTACCTGCATCGCACAGCAGGCAGCGTTGCGGCAGCAGTGTTTGAATGATTTTTAAGCAGTTGTCAAAAAATTGCATACGATTTAATTGACTAATCCGGATTGGCTAATACAATAGGCACCGTGTTTCATTATAGAGAATTAATGCCATGAACAACGTTGCTGAGAATAATGCCGCTGATTTTGCTGTAAGCCATCAAACTGGCAATAAAACCGTGCAGAAATGGACTGTGGCCGACATCATCGCGTTGTTCGAGATGCCGTTTTCCGACTTGATACATCGTGCACAGACCGTGCATAGACTGCATTTTGATCCTAATGAAGTTCAGGTCAGTACTCTGCTTTCCATTAAAACGGGGGGTTGTCCGGAAGACTGCGGTTATTGCCCGCAAGCTGCGCGTTATCATACCGGTGTAGAGAATGAAGATATGATGGCCCTTGAAGACGTGGTCGCAGCGGCCCGCGCTGCCAAGGAAAAAGGTGCCAGCCGTTTTTGCATGGGGGCTGCCTGGCGCGGGCCCAAGCAAAGAGATCTGGAACCGGTGATGAAAATGATCGCTGAAGTGAAGGCGATGGGTCTGCAAACCTGCGCTACGCTGGGGATGCTAAAAGAAGGTCAGGCAGAGCAATTACGTCAGGCAGGGCTGGATTATTACAACCATAATCTGGATACCGCGCCGGAGTTCTATGGCGAGGTGATCAGCACCCGCACCTATCAGGATAGGCTGGATACCCTGGAACAGGTGCGTGAAGCCGGTATGAACGTATGCTGCGGCGGCATTGTTGGCATGGGTGAATCACGCAACCAGCGCGCTGGTTTGATCGCTCAGCTGGCCAACATGGCCACGCCTCCTGAATCGGTCCCTATCAATCTGCTGACTCAGGTAGAAGGCACGCCGCTATGTGGTACCGAGCCGTTGGATGACTTCGAATTCATACGCACTGTGGCTGCTGCACGCATCACCATGCCGGCCTCGCACGTGCGGTTGTCTGCCGGCCGCAGCCAGATGAGCGATACCATGCAGGCGCTGTGTTTTATCGCAGGTGCCAATTCGGTTTTCTATGGCGAAAAATTGCTGACCACAGGCAATCCTGACACCGATGCCGATCAGCAATTGTTCGACAAACTGGGCATCCGTCCTGAAGGAATCTGACCCGTTGTTTTGTCGCGGCTGATCGCTTTGTCTTCATATGCCAACCTGCAACAGGAGCTGGACCAGCGTAAAGCTACGGGGTCAGTGCGTAGCCGCCGTTTGCTGCAAAGCATGCAAGGCGCGCATATCCGGGTGGACGGGCGCGATGTGTTATCGTTTTGCAGTAACGACTACCTGGGCTTAGCTGCTCATCCTGCCATCATCGCTGCGGTCAAGCGCGGTGCAGATACCAGTGGCGCAGGTAGTGGTGCATCCCACCTTATTACCGGCCATCATCAGTACCATCAGCAATTGGAACAATCATTGGCGGATTTCGTGCGCTTGCCGCAGGCTCTACTGTTTTCCACTGGTTATATGGCGAACATTGGTGCTGTGACGGCGTTGATGGGACGGGATGACGCTGTATTTGCAGACAAGTTGAACCATGCGTCGCTGAATGATGCCGTGGTGCTGTCCCGAGCCGAATTCAAGCGCTATCCGCATCAGGACATGCAGGCATTGGAGAAGCTGCTTGCCGCGTCCAAAGCCCGGAGAAAACTGGTGCTGGTAGACGCGGTATTCAGTATGGATGGTGATATTGCTCCAGTACCGGAATTGCTTTCCTTGTGCGAAAAATATGATGCCTGGCTGATGCTCGATGATGCACATGGTTTTGGCGTACTGGGTGCCGAAGGGCGCGGCGTACTGCAGCATTTCAAAGTGCAAAGCCCACGCATTATTTACATGGCGACATTGGGAAAGGCCGCTGGTGTAGCAGGGGCGTTCGTGGCAGGGGAAAATACTTTGATCGAGTATTTACTGCAAAATGCCCGTACTTATATTTACACCACGGCGAGTCCACCCTTCTTGTCGGCAGGCTTGCTGGCAAGCCTGTCAATCATGGCACAGGAAAGCGGGAGGCGTGAGCGCTTGCTTACACTGATAACCTCACTGCGTAGTGGTTTGTCAGATTGTCGCTGGAAGCTGGAAGACTCTCCCACGCCCATTCAACCGCTCATCGTGGGTAGCAATGAGGATGCGTTGAAGGCCAGCGAACAGCTGTTACAACGCGGGATATTAGTCCCTGCAATTCGTCCTCCCACGGTGCCCAAAGGCACTGCACGTTTACGCATATCGCTATCTGCAGCGCATTCTCTGGATGATGTTTCGATGCTGGTAGATGCGTTGCGAGAGATTTGTTAACCATGACCATCCATATCGAAACCACAGGCTCAGGACCCGATCTGGTGTTGCTGCATGGCTGGGGAATGCATGGGGGCGTGTGGCAACCTGTCAAATCCTTACTGGCACAGTATTTCCGTCTGCACCTGATCGATATTCCGGGATTCGGTTATAGCGCAGAAGCCATGTCAGAACCGTATACCATGCATCATCTGGTGGAACAAATGAGGCAAAAGGTGCCGGATAAAATACTGTTGTGCGGCTGGTCACTGGGCGGGCAAATAGCCATGCAATGGGCGTTGCAGCAACCTGAACAATTAGCGCGGCTGGTACTGGTGAGCGTGACCCCCAAGTTCGTTAATTCTGCAGACTGGAAACACGGTATCCAGCAGGAAGAGTTCGATCAGTTTGCCGATGGTATTCAAAGCAACTACCAACCTGCCATGACGCGCTTTCTTACGCTACAGGCACAAGGCGGTGATGATCCACGGGAAACGGTGCGCGAACTCAAACAACATTTCTTTCAGCGACCAGCACCTGCGTTACCGGCATTAGCCGCAGGGCTTGCGTTGTTGCAGAACAATGATCTGCGCCATGATATTGACATGATCAAAGTCCCTGCACTTATCATGCACGGCGAACGTGATCGGATCGTGCCATATGCGGCGGGCAAATGGCTGGCAGAGCAAATGAACGCCAAGCTGGAAGTGCAGAAAAATGCATCACACGCCCCATTTTTGTCGCACCCGCAGTGGTTCGCCGACACTTTGATCAGGCATTTGCAATGAACGAAGCCGACGAATACAGCCTGGATAAGAAGCGCGTGCGGCGCGCTTTTGGGCGTGCGGCTACTTCCTATGATGCCGCCGCCGTGCTGCAACGCGAAGTTCTGCAACGTATGCTGGAACGTCTGTATGTCGTCGCACTCCAGCCGCAGCATATATTGGATGCAGGTTGCGGTACCGGACAGGGAGGCAGGAGTCTGGCTGACCGTTATCGTCATAGCCAAGTGCTGGCTTTGGATTTCTCCCTGCCCATGTTGCAAACTGCAGAACGTAAGCTAACCTGGGTGCAGCGTAATTTAGGCAAGCGTCACCGCTTCATTTGCGGCGATATAGAAGCTTTGCCGATACGGACAGGAATGTTGGATCTGATATGGTCGAATCTGGCCTTGCAATGGTGTAACGACCTTGATGCCGCTTTCGCTGAGATGCAGCGGGTGCTAAAGCCTGAAGGTTTGCTCATGTTCAGCACGTTTGGACCGGATACCCTGATGGAATTGCGCCAGGCGACCAATAACCACCATACGCACGTGAGCCGTTTTATTGATATGCATGACATTGGTGATGCTCTGGTACGTGCAGGATTTTCTGCACCAGTGATGGATGTAGAAAGGTTCACATTGACCTATAGCGATGTGCTGGACGTGATGCACGATCTCAAAGCCATAGGTGCGAATAATGCAACTGCAGGTCGCGGGCGCGGATTGGAAGGTCGCGCCTTTTTGAGTAGTCTTAAAGAGAACTATGAGGTTTTCCGTCAGCCCGATGGTAAGCTGCCTGCGACTTTCGAAGTGGTTTACGGTCACGCCTGGAAGCCTAAGCCAAAATTGGCGGATGGTTTTCAGCCCGTGACCTTCAGGCCAAGAAAATGAATAAGGCTTTCTTTATCACAGGGACGGATACTGGTATAGGTAAAACCAGTATAGCGTGCGCCTTGTTACAGGCTTTTGCTGCGCAAGGGCAGCGCGTGGTGGGCATGAAACCGGTTGCTGCCGGTTGTGATGACAATGGCTTGTTCGATGATGTGCTGCAGTTGCAGGCTGCCAGCAATGTACAAGCGGATATTGCGCATATAAATCCTTATCGATTCTCACCGGCGATCGCACCGCATATTGCAGCGGAACAGGCGGGGGTGGAAATTTCCTTCGCGTCCATCATTGCCGCGTTTAAAACATTGCAACAACAGGCGGATGTGGTGATTGTCGAAGGCGCGGGCGGCATCGCCGTGCCTTTGCATGTAACCCTGAATGGGGCTTCGAATAACAATGTGGATATGGCCGATCTGGTGCTTGCCCTCGATATTCCCGTAATTCTGGTGGTGGGGATGCGTCTGGGCTGCCTGAATCAGGCTCTGCTGAGTGCGCAGGCTATAGAACGCAAAGGCTTGCAGTTTGCCGGCTGGGTTGCCAATTACGTTACTCCGGATATGCAGGCAGCCACGGCGAATGAAAAGGCCTTATTACGCCTGCTGAATGCTCCATTTCTTGGTGCCATCCCCTTTTCGGCAGCATTACCTGTAGCTGCCTCAGGCTATTTAGAGCTTGCAAGAATTACCTGAACGGGTTGTATAATCGTGAATAAGCAAAATTCGTTTCAGTTTCAAGAATTCTATAAAAAAATTAGCAAGAAAAGGATATCTGAATCATGAGCCAACCACTTGAGTCACTGGCGCAGAATCTGACGCTACGTAAGCAGTTCACGATTATTTCCTTCGTTGCCGTTGCGGTGTTCGTCATTCGTATGTTCCACCCTGCGGTCGTAGAAACTATTATTCTGGTGGCACTCAATGTGATCATTTCACAGTGGTTCGCCATTAACGCACATCGCCGTTCAGAAGCGATTGCCAAGGCATTGCAGACCATGGCGGCCGGCGATATGTCGCAAAAGTTTCATCTCGCCGGTAAAGACGATTTTTCGATACTGGCGACCGAATACGACAAGGCGCGTGCTGGCACAGCTAGTTTGATACAAAGTGTACGTAGTACCGCAATGGAGCTGGATGCAGCTTCGGCGGAGATGAGTCAGATCGTGATGCGTGCTGAAACCGCGATCACCAGTCAGGGCACACATACCACCCAGATCGTGGATAGTATCGTGCATCTGGCTGATCACACCAAAGATGTCTCCTCGCAGGCCAAGCAAGTAGTGGCAGCCGCACGTGAAGCCAATAGCGCAGCGGTAAGCGGTAGCCAGGTGGTAGGCAAGACTATCAGTTCGCTGGAGCATATCTCCACCGACGTACGCGGTATAGCAGAATCAATCACTTCCTTACAGGAAGAGATTGGCAAGATCAGTTCAGTGATGCAGGTGATTCGCGAAATTTCGGAGCAGACTAACCTGCTCGCACTCAATGCCGCGATCGAAGCCGCACGTGCCGGTGAAGCCGGGCGCGGGTTCGCAGTGGTAGCTGACGAAGTACGTAACTTGTCGCAACGTACCGGTAAATCCACCGAGGAGATCGGCAAGATTATCACCAGCCTGCAGGACAAAGCACAGGCTGTTTCCAAGACGGTGCAGGAGAAACAGGAAGAAGCCATGTCTGCAGCCGCCAATGCCAAAGTGGCTGATGATGCGTTGCACGGCATCGTCAACTACGTCGAAAAGATCGTGGGCATGTCGGATACTATCGCTACCCTGGCTGCAGATCAGGAAGTATCCGCCAGCGGTATCAATAAAGCAGTGTCCTACATTGGCGACCTGTCGAGCAAAACTGCGGAAGAAGCCAGTGCTTTCCATGACATGGCAGAGAATGTGCGAGGAAAAGCGCAGCATTTGAATTCTCTGGTTTCAAAATTCAGACTCTGATCAGTGCGAAGTAAGCGCACTCAGAAAACCCCAATAAAAAAGGCAGCGATAGCTGCCTTTTTTATTGGGGATCTCCCCAGGTCTATCCTGCTGCCTGAATTGGAATATCGCGACGCTTGTCCTTGATGCGATTCATGGCATCCACATATACCAGCTCAGGCTGATATTTTTCCAGCTCTAGCTCGTTGTAAACCGCGTAAGTGGCAATGATCAGAATATCACCTGTTTGTGCTTTGCGTGCAGCAGCACCGTTGACTGAAATAACACCGGAGTTGCGCTGGGCGCGAATGGCATAAGTAGTGAAGCGCTCGCCATTGTTCACGTTATAAATCTCTATTTGCTGGAATTCCCGTATGTCGGCCATTTCCAGCAGCACTTCATCAATGGCGCACGAACCTTCATAGTCCAACTCCGACTTCGTAACGCGTACACGGTGTAGCTTGGATTTAAGCATGGTTCTTTGCATATTTTTTGCCAGCGTATCAAAAAAACAAATTATATCTCAAACTCGATATTGTCTATGAGTCTGGTTTTCCCCAATCTTGCGGCACCCAGTACCACCAGGTTTCTATCAGCTTTAGTCGCTATAGTCAGCGTCATGGCATTCCTGATCGAGATGTAATCGACGATCCAACCCAGTTGCGTCAGGAATTGCATGGTTTGCGATTCGATCTCGGGAAAATCTTGTCGGCCTTGTTGTGCCGCGTGTACTACTTGTTGCAAGGCGCGATATAAGCGCGGAGCTTCCACTCTTTCCGCGGGTTTCAGATAGCCGTTGCGCGAGCTCATCGCCAAGCCATCGGTTTCCCGTACCGTTTCTCCAGAGATGAGCTGAATCGGTAGTGCCAGCTGTCGGATAAGCTGGCCGATGATGAACAGTTGTTGAAAGTCCTTGTTCCCGAACACGGCTACTTGCGGTTGCACGATATTGAACAACTTAAGCACTACTGTAGCGACACCTTCAAAATGGGTGGGGCGCGCGACGCCGCATAACTCCTGTGCGATGCCGGGAAGGCGTACTGTAATATTTTGGATCTGTGGGTAAAGTTCAGCATCCGTTGGTGTGAATACTACATTCACACCTGCCGCTGCCAGCTTTTGACAATCCGGTTTCAGGGTACGCGGGTAGCTTGCCAGGTCTTCATTGGCGGCAAACTGCAGAGGATTAACGAATATACTGACCACTACGCACGATGCATGTTGCTTCGCCAGTGCCACCAATGCCAGATGTCCGTCATGCAGGTTGCCCATGGTGGGGACGAAGGCGATGCTGGTTTCGGCTGATAAGCGCTTACGCAGTTCTGCGATATTGGCAATGATATCCATCAAGCTATGTCCATCAAAAGCTGTGTTCAATATCCGGGAATGCGCCTGATTTCACAGCTGCAACATAGGCGACGACAGCATTCTGTATACAATCTTCGCCAATCAGGAAATTGCGGGAATACTTTGTGAGTTTGCCGGGCGAGATGCCCAGCATGTCATAGAGTACCAGCACTTGCCCATCACAATCCTTGCCGGCTCCTATGCCTATGGTGGGAATGTTTAAATTCATGGTGATGATGCCTGCTACAGCAGCTGGCATCATGGAAAGTACCAGCAGACTGATGCCGGCTTGCTGCAGTGCCAGAGCATCATCCAGTATTTGCTGCGCGCTTGCCTCATCCGTGCCTTGCACCGGGTAAGCGCCAGTCGAAGTGATGGACTGCGGCGTGAAACCAAGATGTCCGCAGACGGCGATATTATTTGCTACCAAGTGCCTCACAATGTCCGGTTTGTTGCCTTCCAGCTTGATCATATGCGCCCCTGCCGCAATCAACTGTTCTGCGTTCCTCAGCGCCAGGTCTGGCGAGGCATCGCTGGCATAGGGCATATCGGCAATGATCAATAACGATTTCGAGCCTGCGGTTACGCAACGCGTGTGGTAAAGCATGTCTTGCATGGTGACGTTTTGCGTGCCGGTTGATCCCTGCAATACTACGCCCAGCATATCCCCGACCAGCAGCACGTCCACCTGGGCTGATTCCATCATGAATGCAAAGCTGGCATCGTAACAAGTCAGCATGGCGATCTTCTCGCCGCGCTTTTTCAGGGCTTGCAGAGTTGGCAGTGAGCTCATTCCAGATTAGGGTTGAAATATTCCCTGGGTCCCCGCATTTTCATCATACGATCCATCAGTAACTCCAGAGCTTCGTCACTCGCGGCCACATCCAGATGCTCGTTGTTCACAATGAGCAGAGGTGCGGATTGGAATTGGTGAAAAAAGTCACTATAGATAGCGGCCAATCTTTCCAGATAATCGCGGCTGATTCCTTTTTCATAATCTATTCCACGTTTTTCTACACGTTCCAGTAGAACATCGGTTGATGTTTGCAGGTAAATCACCAGATCCGGCGGTGGGATTTGCAGTTTTACATGCTGATAGATATTACGGTAAAGGGCAAACTCTTCGTCATTCAAGTTGAGTCTGGCAAATAAAGGATCTTTTTCCAGAAAAAAATCGGCGATGGTGCAGTCGCCAAACAAGTCAGGCTGGCTGAGCTTGCGCAGCTGTTCAGTACGTTGGAAAAGAAAAAACAGCTGGGTGGGTAGCGCATGCCGTTCCGGATTCTGATAAAACCGCTCCAAAAAAGGATTTTCTGCCGCATTTTCCAGCAACAATTGTGCGGAAATGCGCTCTGCCATGCGCTTGGCCAGCGTTGTTTTACCGCAGCCGATGGGGCCTTCGATCACGATATAGGGGTATTTCTGGGCGACGTTCATCAATGTAATTTTTCTATATTGTTATCGCTACAAGCGTTGAGCAAAGCCTGCGCATTTCCCTTGGCCGGTATCTCTATATCCGGCGCGATTTCAACCAGCGGATACAACACAAATCCACGTTCATGCATTCTGGGGTGCGGCAACGTTAATTCGGTGGTGTTCATCACCCGGTCATCGTACAACAAAAGATCAAGATCCAGCACGCGAGGAGCATTGGCAAAGGATCGTTCACGACCTTGTGCATTCTCCGTAGCGAGCAGGCATTGCAGTAACTGCTGTGGCGTGAGTTCGGTACTTACTTCGGCGACGGCATTGATGAAGTCTGGCTGGTTATCATAGCCGACAGGCGCGCTAAGATAGAGAGAGGAACGTTTGGTCAAATGTGTTTCAGGTATACCGGCTAGCAGCTCAAAAGCCTTATTGACCTGACTAGCCGGGTCTTGCAGATTGCTACCGATCGCGATAAAGGCCCGATGTGTCATGCTTCCTGCGGCGTTGCATTACTGGTTCTACGTTTGCGCCTGCGTTTTCTGGGTGCGGTATCCGGTTGCAGCATTTGTGTGCGGTGAGCAGTATCAGCATTGGCGAACTCATCCCACCATTCAGCCAGACTCATATCCAGTTCACCGGATTCGCAACGCAGCAGTAAAAAATCATAACCTGCGCGATATCTTTCATGTTCGATCAGCCGGAATGGGCGTTGCCCGCCACGCTGTTCGAATCGCGGCTGCATCCCCCAGATTTCGCGCATGGTCACAGAAAAGCGTTTCGGGATGGACAGTTTTTCCGCCAGAATGTCCGAAACTTCATACATGGCTTGCTGTAAGGCAGGGAAAGATTTTTCGCCTTGTCCCTGATATTTTTGCCATGTCGCCAATACTTCATGCCACAGCAGCGTGGCAAACAAAAAGGCAGGTGAAACCGGCTTGTCCTGTTGTATGCGCTGATCGGTATTGGTCAGTGCCAGAGTGACAAAGCGCTCTCCCATCGGCTGTTCGAAAACCACATCCAGTAAGGGCAATACGCCATGATGCAGCCCATGCTGACGCAATGCGCTGGCACTTTCCATGGCATGACCGGAAAGGAAAAGTTTGAGCATTTCTTCAAACAGGCGGGAAGGTGGCACGTCCTGTAACAGGTTTGCCATGCGTGCGATAGGCGCTTCGGAAGCGCGATCTATTTTCAACCCCAATTTGGCGGAAAGTCGTACCGCCCGCAACATGCGTACAGGGTCTTCCTTGTAGCGTGTTTCCACATCACCTATGACGCGCAACACGCCTTTTTTGATGTCGGCGACACCATCGTGATAGTCCCACACCTCTTCAGTTTTCGGGTCGTAATACAATGCGTTGACACTGAAGTCGCGGCGCATCGCATCTTCCTGCTGTGATCCGAAAACGTTGTCACGCAATATACGTCCGGTTTCCGCCACTTGCGCATTATCGTTCTCAGCCAGATGATGGCCGCGGAAAGTGGTGACTTCTATGGTTTCATTGCCGAACAGTACATGCACGATACGAAAACGACGGCCTATGATGCGCGAGCGGCGAAATACCTGACGCACCTGTTCAGGCGTGGCATTGGTGGCGATATCGAAATCCTTGGGCACTTTGCCCAGCATCAGGTCACGCACTGCACCGCCGACGATAAATGCTTCAAACCCCGCTTTTTGCAAGCCTTCGGTGGTTTTCAGCGCAGCAGGGCTGATATGGTGCTTGTTGATGCCATGTGTGCGCTTGCTGAATCTTTGCGCAGCAGAGGAATGCTGAGCATGGCCTTTCTGTTTGGGGCTGAAAACTTTTTGTAGTAGTTTGCGTATCATCAGAATGTTATAGCAGCACTTTCTCAATTCCGCCATTGTTGGCTTTCGCCACATAATCCTGCAACCAGTTTTCACCCAGCACATACTTGGCCATTTCCACCACGATATAATCGGCTTCTATGCCCGTATCATCACCATAGCGTGCCAAGCCTTGCAGGCAGGAAGGGCAGGAAGTGAGTATCTTCACCTTCTGTTCAGGAGCCGCATTGAGCTTGACCAACCCGCGCTCCAGTTCTTCCTGTTTGCGCATCTTGACCTGGGTGGCAATATCCGGGCGAGCTACCGCGAAAGTACCGGACTCCCCGCAGCAGCGGTCATTCAGTTGCACGTCGGTGCCCATCAGGTCGTTGACGACCTTGATGCCGGAGTAGGTCTTCATCGGATTGTGGCAGGGTTCATGGTACATATATCTGGTACCGCTTACAGCCTCCAGTTTTTGGTCTTTCTCCAGCAGATATTCGTGTATATCCAGCAGTCGGCAACCCGGGAATATCTTGTCGAATTCGTATTTCAATAACTGGTCCATGCAGGTGCCACAAGAAACAATCACCGTCTTGATATCCAGATAATTCAAGGTGTTGGCGATTCTATGAAACATCACCCGGTTCTCGGTAGTAATCTGGTTGCCTTTGTCATGGTTGCCGCTGGAAGTTTGGGGGTACCCACAGCATAGATAGCCCGGTGGCAACACAGTGATCGCGCCTACTTCGTAGAGCATGGCTTGGGTGGCAAGCCCCACTTGGCTGAAGAGCCGTTCCGAACCGCAGCCGGGGAAGTAGAACACAGCATCCGCATCTTCTCCCGCTTTTTGCGGGTTGCGTATGATAGGTATCATGGTGTCGTCTTCAATACCCAGCATGGCACGGGAAGTTTTGCTAGGCATCTTCTTCGGCATCGGACGATTGAGAAAATGGATCACCTGCGTTGTGACCGCAGGTTTGCCCACGGTTGATGGCGGCTGGCGCTTGAATTTTTTGATGATAGGCATCAAACGCTGCCCCAGCCTGGAAACCAGGCCTTGCGCAGCATAACCGAACTGGATCATGCCGGCGCGCAGTAATTTAATGGTCGCCGGATCTTTGGCATTCAAAAATGCCATGCCCACTGTTGTGCCGGGGTTGAAATTCTTTTTGCCTTGCTTGCGCAGGAAATTACGCATGGCAATCGAAACGTCGCCGAAATCGATATCCACCGGGCACGGGTTCAGGCATTTGTGGCATACCGTGCAATGGTCGGCGACATCGTTGAATTCATCAAAATGCTTGATGGAAATGCCACGCCGCGTCTGTTCCTCGTATAAGAACGCTTCTATCAGCAACGAGGTGCCGAGTATCTTGTTGCGCGGCGAATACAGAAGATTGGCGCGCGGCACGTGCGTGGTGCACACCGGTTTGCACTTGCCGCAACGCAGGCAATCCTTGATGGAATCGGCGATCTCGCCAATCTCCGATTGTTCCATGATCAGCGATTCAGTTTCCAACAGAGAGAACGAAGGCGTGTAAGCCGAGTGCAGGCCAGAGCCCGCCATCAGCTTGCCTTTGTTGAAGCGGCCTTCGGGATCCACTTTGTTTTTGTACACGGCAAAAGTATCGATGATCTTCTGATCAAGAAACTCCATCTTGGTGATGCCGATGCCATGTTCACCGGAAATCACGCCACCCAGATCGGTGGCCAGTTGCATGATGCGTGCAACCGCTTGGTTCGCAGCTCCCAGCATCTCGTAGTTATCCGAGTTCACCGGAATATTGGTGTGCACATTGCCGTCACCGGCGTGCATATGCAGTGCGATGAAGACGCGACTCTTGAGCACGGTTTTGTGTATCTCGTCGCAACGTTCCAGAATCTTCTGGTATTCTCGTCCGGTGAAAATGTGATGCAGCGTTTTACGCACTTCTTGCTTCCAGGACACCCGTAACTGGCGTTCCTGCACTGCGCGGAATACGCTGGCGTACTTACCGATGCCAAGTTGCGCCAATATTTCTTCAGTCAAATGACTCAATGCATTGAGCGGTGAATCCAGTTGTTCAAGAATAAGCTGCCAGTGCTGGCGTGTTCTGACGATATGCTCAAGCGCCTGAGCCCTTTTGGACTCCAGAAGATCCGGGTCGTTGGCGGTTTCCTCATCCTTGATCAGCGGCAGTTCGCCCTGTAGAAAGGTTTCCAGTTCATTGAGCAGGCGCAGTTTATTGGTAATCGACAATTCTATGTTGATGCGCTCCACGCCATCTGAATAATCACCCAGGCGCGGTAATGGGATCACCACATCTTCATTGATCTTGAACGCGTTAGTGTGAGCCGCAATGGCAGCGGTACGCGCTCTATCCAGCCAGAATTTTTTGCGCGTCTCAGCCGATACCGCGATAAAGCCTTCACCACCACGTGCATTGGCCAGACGCACGATATGCGAGGCGGCCTGACCGATGTCATTCTCGTCGTCACTGGCGATGTCGGCGATCAACACCATTTTGGGACGTTCAGTGCGGGTAGCCTTGGTGGCATAACCTACGGCCTTGAGATAACGCTCATCCAAATGTTCGAGGCCAGCCAGAAGTGCGGTGGGATGCTGATCCAGATAATCCTTGATTTCAACAATGGCGGGTACGGCCAAGCCTACCGAGCCGAAAAACTCCAGGCACACGGTACGCACATGCTTGGGCATAGTGTGCAGAATGAATGTGGCCGAGGTAATCAGGCCATCGCAACCTTCCTTCTGGATTCCGGGTAAGCCAGCCAAAAATTTATCGGTCACGTCTTTGCCCAGACCGACAGTGCGGAAATGCGCGCCGGGGATTTCCAATATCTCCTGGTCTATCTTGGTTTTACCGTCTTCCTTGAATCGCTCGATACGGAAACGTGCGGTCTCAGCATCGTGGATCTTGCCCAGATTGTGACCTATGCGTGTGACCTGCAGCCATTCGGCATCCGGCGTCACCATGCGCCATGAATGCAGGTTATCCAGTGCAGTGCCCCACAGTACGGCTTTTTTGCCGCCTGCGTTCATGGCGACGTTGCCGCCTATGCACGAGGCATCTGCTGAAGTAGGATCGACCGCAAACTCAAAACCGGCTTCAGAGGCAGCTTCCATAACGCGTCGAGTAACCACGCCTGCACCGCAATGTATGGTCGGAGCCTTTTGTTTGAGCCCCGGTAACTCCGACATGGTGACCGCGCCCAGCGCATCCAGCTTTTCCGTATTGATCACGGCCGAAAACGGCGTCAACGGGATCGCGCCGCCGGTATAGCCGGTGCCACCACCACGAGGAATGATGGTGAGTTCCAACTCGATACAGGCTTTCACCAGCATCGCAGTTTCGGCTTCAGTGTCGGGATTAATCACCACAAATGGGTATTCGACACGCCAGTCGGTGGCGTCGGTGACGTGAGAAACGCGCGCCAATCCGTCGAACTGGATATTGTCCTTACGCGTGAAACGGCTGAGTTTGCTGATGGTTTGTTTGCGTAATTTTTCCGTACGCTGGAAATCTTCTTCAAAATTGCGTACGGCAAGTTGTGCCGCAACAATCAGCTTGTTTACGTTATCATTTTTCTGACTGCGGTCTTCAATTGCCCGGATACGATGATGCAGTGCATCTATCAGCGCTTTGCGGCGCTTGGGATTATCCAGCAGATCGTCTTGCAGATACGGGTTGCGAGTCACTACCCACAGATCGCCCAGCACCTCAAACAGCATGCGCGCAGAGCGGCCTGTTTTACGTTCTCCGCGCAATCCATTCAATACATCCCACGCTGGCGCTCCCAAGAAGCGGATTACAATCTCGCGGTCGGAAAACGAAGTGTAGTTGTAGGGTATTTCGCGCAGGCGGGCAGTCATTGGGTCATTGGTTAAAGCAAAGTGTGCATTATAAGCTTTTGCGATGGCCTTATAAACGATGTTGTGAGTAGGGTTGAATACGGTTGATAATTAAGGCGTGTCAGTAATATTGGGTTTAACAATTCACGCCCGCAAGGTAAACTGCACAGCCTATGCCTGCATTAAAAAAAATATGGTTGCCTATATTGTTGCTGCTGCTAGTGGCCGGATTATGGTTTGCCCTAACCAGTCCGGAGCGAGCTCCGCCAGCTGTGTTCAATACCCTGGAAGGAAAGCGGATAGCGCTTGCTGATTTAAAAGGGCACATGGTATTGATCAATTTCTGGGCGACCAGTTGCCCGGGGTGCGTCAAGGAAATGCCGCAGATAGCCGAGATTTATCGCCAGTATCATGCCCAAGGCTTTGATGTGATCGGTGTAGCAATGCCCTATGACCCGCCTGCCAACGTGATTAATTACGTTAAAAAGAACGCCGTGCCTTTCCCGGTTGTGCTGGATATGGACGGTGGCATCACTCATCTGTTCGGCGAAGTGCAGGTCACGCCTTCCAGTTTTGTCATTGACGTCCGCGGCAGTGTAGTGCGGCGGGTGATTGGTGAGCTTGATTTTGCCGATCTGCGACAACTGCTCAATAGTCAGATCGCTAAATAGCTTCTACGGTTGAGTAAAGATTCACTGCTTTGCTTGCCGTATATCCGCCTACGGATGCCGCAAACGCATCTCTGAGCCGTTGCTGCAATTCGGTATTGATGACTTCAGCATCAGCATCCTCATCATCATTACCGCTGCCGGAACTCACTATAGCGCTTTGCGGACCCGCTGCCTGTTTTCCAAGCAATTTCTCAGGCGGTTCTGCCGCTGTGCTGACGTTATAAGCAAAGTCAGTAATGGTGGAAAAAGCCTTGACGCCACCATCTTCATTGAAAGCCTTGATCACTTGATTGGTATTAACGCTAAAGCGTCCATCGGCATTTTTTTCTACCCCAACCTGTTGCAATGCAGATAAATTTACCGAGGCGCCGCTAACAGCGTTATTAATGGCTGCCAGCGCTTGTCCTAGGCCAGCGCTATACTTGTTGCGCAGTGTCGACGCCTGACTTAAAACGTCGCGCAGACTATTCAGTGAGGTAACCACGCCTTGAGCGATGGTCTGTAAATAACGTACGGTCCGATATGCATTGGAATTCTTGAAAGTCGCGGCACTGCTTTGGAAGTTATCCAGCGCCAGCATGGCAAGACCTGTGGTGCTAATATTGGATACATAGCTGACTTCACCGCCGGGGCCGACATTTCCGGCTCCGCGCACGCCGGGCAGGGGTGTTCTGCGCTGTAACGCAGACTGCGGATCTATGCCATCGTTAACTGGAGTGCTTGAAATTGCCATTGCTTATTATCCTGAAACCCTCAACTGCCAAACGCTCTGCGCGCGATTAGTTTACGACAGGCGTGCATAATTCTTTATTTTATATGAATCCCTTGCAGTGTTGGCATCTCACTGCCGCAAATCAGCAAAATAAGCCACTTTCGAGTAGAATAACGCGGTTTTGTCAGTGGAAGAATTGTGATGTTAAAAGGTAGTCTGGTTGCCATTGTCACGCCCATGTACGAGGACGGGTCGCTTGATCTTGATGCGTTGCGTGTGCTGATAGACTGGCATATCGAACAAGGTACTGACGGTATCGTCATTGTCGGTACCACAGGCGAATCGCCTACTGTGAATGTGGAGGAGCATTGTGCTCTGATGCAGGTCGCAGTTGAGCACACCAACCATCGCATTCCGGTGATTGCGGGCACTGGTGCAAACTCAACCAGCGAGGCCATAGCACTGACGCAACATGCCAAAGCACTTGGGGCTGATGCCTGTTTACTGGTAACACCATATTACAACAAGCCGACGCAGCAAGGCCTGTATCAGCATTTCAAGGCAGTGGCCGAAGCGGTAGATATTCCGCAGATTTTATATAACGTGCCCGGTCGAACCGGCTGCGATTTGCATAACACTACTGTGTGCGAGTTGGCAAAAATTCAGAATATTGTGGGCATTAAAGATGCCACTGGCGGCATACAGCGCGGAACCGATCTGTTGTTAAGAGTGCCCAATGGTTTTGCTGTATATAGTGGAGATGATGCGACCAGTTTATCGCTATTATTGCTGGGCGGACATGGAGTGATCTCGGTCACTGCCAATGTTGCGCCAAAACTGATGCGCCAGATGTGCGATGCGGCATTTGCAAATGATTTGGTTGAGGCCAGAAAAGCGAATCAGGCACTATTTGCTTTGCATCAGAATTTATTCATCGAACCCAATCCAATCCCGGTCAAATGGGTATTGCATGAGATGAAACTTATTCAGCATGGAATACGACTGCCCATGAATTGGATGGATCAACAGTACCATCAGACCTTGCGGCATGCGATGCAGCAAGCGGGCATTTTATAAAAGTTTTATGAGACTAAAAAGTTGAAAATGATCAATACAAAATTCGTTGTTACCGTCCTGATAGCCCTGTTGGTTGCAGGTTGCGACTCAATTCCCTTTATTGATGCCGGAGGTGATGATTACAAAGCGGCCGGCCGTGGTAGACCTCTGGAAGTGCCTCCCGATCTGACCTCTATTGCTGCAGATGACACATATCAGGTTCCTGGCGGTACCACCTATTCCAGCTATAGCCAGAATCAGGCAACACAGGAAACCCATGAAGAAAAATTGTTACCTTCGATAGAAGGTGTGCGCATAGAGCGTGCAGGTTCGCAACGCTGGTTGGTGGTACCGGTCGCACCTGAAAAGGCATGGCCGGTCGTGCGCGAATTCTGGACGGATTTGGGTTTTGCGGTACGCGTGGAAAATATGCAGACAGGCGTGATGGAGACGGATTGGGAAGATCCTTCTTCATTGAGCAAAGATGAAAACGGTAACTACCTCAACAAATTCCAGGGTTGGTTGGATAAGCTGGAAGGACTTAACCATAGGCAGAAATTCCGCACGCGCCTGGATCGCGGCTCGGATGATTCTGTCACTGAGATCTATATGACCCACCATTCCATCACCAATATTCCGGATGACGGCAAAGAGCGAGTCGTTACGCGCTATGGTGTTGTAGATAATGGCTATAAGGATAAAGAATTAAAGAGTCAGTCGTCGGATGATGAAGATGTAGACCTTGAACTGCTTAGACGCCTGATGGTGAAATTTGGCGTGGCGGAAAAGCAGGCACAAACCATCATCGCAAATCCTGTACAAGAAGTGCGTGCGACTCTCAGCAAGGACAAAGAGGGGCATGCCAGTCTAACTGTGAGTGATCCATTTGATCGTGCCTGGCGTCGCGTCGGGCTGGCATTGGATCGCATCGGGTTTTTAGTGGAAGATAAAGACCGCTCCAAAGGCCTGTATTTTGTGCGTTATTCCGACCTGGATGCAGAGGAAGACACGACCACCAGTGAAGAAAAGAAAGGCTGGCTGGATAAGCTGGCTTTCTGGAAAGACGACGATGATAAAGCCAAGCCTAAAGCAGCGCCTGTAGCAAAACCTGAAGCTAAGAAAGACAACGACAGCTTTGTAGACACGCTCAAGTTCTGGAAGAGCAAAGACGACAAATCAGAGGCCAGCACGGCGCTTCAGTATCGTGTCAGCGTCAGCCGTGGCGAGGATAAAACCGTAATTAGCGTGGTAAACGTAGACGGGAAACGTGATCTCTCACCTACCTCCAATCGCATCTTGAACCTGCTATACGAGCAATTAAAATAGGAATGAACTGAGTCAGGAATGAACTGAACCAATGCGCTTTGCTTCTCTAGGTAGTGGTAGCGCTGGTAACTGTCTGGCAGTACAGTCCGGAAAAACTACGTTGCTGCTTGATTGTGGCTTTGGCTTGAGAGAAACGATTACACGGCTGGCCAGGCTCAAGCTGGAAGTCGAAGACTTGGCGGGTATTCTGCTCACCCATGAGCATGACGACCATGCCGGAAGTGCGTTTCGGCTTGCTGCAAAGTTTCATATTCCCATTTTCGCCACACATGGTACTTTTCAGGCGCTGGGTGGCGTACCCTCTGGCCAGGAAATTCATATCATCGACAGCCATACCTTGTTCAACGTCGGTGATCTGCAAATTCAACCCTACCCGGTACCGCATGACGCGCGTGAACCGACACAGTTCGTGCTGGGCGATGGCGGAGTCAGGCTAGGCGTACTGACAGATGCAGGCAGTTCTACCCCTCACATTGAGTCCATGCTTTCCGGTTGTCAGGCACTGGTGCTGGAATGTAATCATGATCTCGACATGTTGTTAAGCAGCAGTTATCCAAGATCGCTCAAGCAACGTATCAGCAGTAAATTCGGGCATCTTGATAATGCGACCTCGGCAGCTTTGCTATCGCGATTGAATAACAGCAAATTACAACACCTGGTCGGAGCCCACTTAAGCGCGCAGAACAACACTCCGGAGCTGGTCAGAAGTGCGTTAAGCCGGATTTTGAACTGTGATGAGAGCTGGATAGGAATTGCGGATCAGGCGGCAGGGTTTCACTGGAGGCAAATCTGCACATAGGCTCAATGGTTAGTCGTTACCTAATAAGTTTTTGGCCTGACGTTTTTTTGGCTAAAGCAAACAACAAAAAAGCCGACATAAAGTCGGCTTTTTTGCTTACTGATTAAGACCGAATTACTTCTTATCAGCAGGTGCTGGAGCAGCAGCATCAGCTGGCTTAGCAGCGTCAGGTGCGGCAGCAGGAGCAGCAGCATCAGCTGGCTTAGCAGCGTCAGGTGCTGGAGCAGCAGCATCAGCTGGCTTAGCAGCGTCAGGTGCTGGAGCGGCAGCATCAGCTGGCTTAGCAGCGTCAGGTGCTGGAGCAGCAGCTTCTTCTTTTGGACCGCAAGCGGTCAGAGCAAGGGCTAACATAGCAGCGAATAGAGCGGAGCGGATCATTTTTTTTCCTTAACAAGTAGTTACAAAAAATCGTTATCGGCTCTTTAAAAGAAACACTTCAATTAAAGAGTCTTCCGAAGGCCATGATTCTATACATCAATCAAAAAAAATACTAGTTATTTTTAATTAGTTTGCTGGAATTTGCGGGCTTAAGGCTAAAATTGTAAAAATCCAGCTTGATACCAATCATAAAGTAATTCTGCCAGGTGTTCGGTGTACCTTTCCATGGGGTGCAGAACACGGGTATCTGCCAGTTTTTGCAAATCAATGAGCGCATCAGTCTTGGGCTGCAATGCCAATCCGTTGATATAGACTTGATCACCCTCAAATAACATCAGGCTTTGCAGTGCCAATTTAATAGGTTCTTTTTGAAGACGCGCCACAAACTTTTCCAGGCTGATTTTACGGGGTGGAGTAAAAATAACGTGAGCTTTTGGTTCGGTAAGGTAAATCCCTAGGAAATGGCTTACGTCGCGTTTATTCCAAACCACATTTTTCAGTACATCATCGATTTTTGATACCATCTGCTCTGAAATCTCTGCAGGATGTGTTTGCGCTAAAAGATCCGGATCTGTGTAAAAACCATCCAGTGCAACAGTATCTTGCAAGTGCATTAAAAATTGTGTTGCAAGCTCCTGTACCGATGGCGCACGAAAGCCGATGGAATAAGTCATGCAATCGCCAACAGCAATCCCCCAATGAGCGTAACGAGGAGGTAAGTACAACATATCTCCTGCTTCCAGCAACCATTCCTGTTGTGATTCGAAATGTTGCAGAATGCGGAGAGGCGCGCCTTCCACCAACTGCTGTTGTTGCTGATCGCTGATACGCCACAGGCGCTTGCCCATGCCTTGCAATAAGAACACATCATATGAATCGAAATGCGGTCCAACTCCACCGCCATCAGGGGCAAAGCTCACCATCAGGTCGTCCAGTCTGGCAGTGGGCACAAAGTTGAATTGTTGTAACAGGGCTGCGGCTTCTGGCAAAAAGTGATTCACTTCCTGAACCAGCAGGGTCCAATCTTTTTTTGGCAGTTTGGCAAAACGCGTTTCATCAAACGGTCCTGACTCAAGCTGCCATTTACCTTGTTTAAATATGACCAGCCTTGATTGTGCATCTTCTTCACAGGCCAGTCCGGCCAACTCGTCCGGCGTAAGTAGTCCTGAAAAATGGGGGAATGCCTGGCGGATCAGCAGTGGTTTTTTTTGCCAATAGTCGCGAAAGAATTGCTTGGCGGTCAGCCCGCCCAGATGAGGAAGTTTCATGGGGGTGAATGATAGCGTTTGCGACTGTTTATGAGAAATGGTTTAAAATGAAAGGGCGCTTTTCAAAGGTCTACCCAATGCTGCAGACTGGTTCACATGCCCCCGACTTTTCTTTGCCTGATGCTGACATGGAGATGTTCAAGCTCTCCAGTCTTAAAGGTAAAGTGGTGGTTCTGTTTTTTTATCCCAAAGATGATACTCCCGGATGTACTTTGGAAGCGATCGAATTTACAGATATGGAAGAGGAGTTCGCGCGGCTCAATACAGTGGTACTCGGTATTTCACGCGATGACTGTATCAGCCATGCAGCTTTCCGCGACAAGCACGGACTTTCTGTGGGCTTGTTGGCGGATGTAGAGGGTAAGGTATGCGAGAAATACGGTGTGTGGCAGGAGAAGGAGTTCGAAGGTATGCATAAGATGGGTATAATTCGTTCGACTTTTATAATTGATGCAAGCAGTACTGTACGTCATGCACTTTATGGCGTTACGGCTAAAGGCCATGCGGCTGAAATATTACAACTGATTAAGGAACTGTAATGCAAATCTCGATGAACTCGGTCGTATCCATTACCTATGAACTGCACAACAGTGAAGGTGAATTGCTGGAGTCCAGTGATAAGCCGGTAAGCTATCTGCACGGTGGATATGATGGTATTTTCCCCAAAGTGGAAGAAGCACTGCACGGGAAAAAAGTGGGAGATGTGATTGATCTCACCCTGGAGCCAGACGATGCTTTTGGCGAATATGATGAAGAACTGGTGCAAATAGAGCCTGCCACTGCTTTCCCCTCAGACCAACTGGAGGTGGGAATGCAGTTTGAAGGAGAAGAGCCAGGGGGTGACGTTGTGCTGTATACCGTCACTGAAATCGCCGATGGCAAGGTAGTGGTAGATGGCAATCATCCTTGGGCTGGCGAGCGCATGAACTTCAAATGCAGCATTACCGGTATCCGGCCTGCTACCAAAGAAGAGATTTCGCACGGACATATCCATGGCGAGGGTGGTCATCACCATTAGCCTTCAAAATATTGCTCGTGCTTAGTCGGGCTAAATATAGGCGATCATGTGCTTGGTAGACCCAAGCACATGATCGCCTAGTTATTTGCATTCGGGAAGTTAAGCTCGACTCTGTTACCTGCCGGGTCTGTAACCACCAACTGTAATTGCCCGGTTAACGGAACTGCCGCAGTCTGGTATGGAACTCCCAATTGTTGCAACCTGTGTTCGAATTCGACCGGCCCTTCACATAAAAAAGCCACGTGATCGATGGTGGTTACGACATTGGTCGCCCGTATCTCTTCCGGCGAGGCTTCGATCAAATGGACAATGTCATGCTTGCCCAAATACAGCCAGTAGCCGAACCTGTTAAACGGCGGTCTCGCGCCTTCGGTCAAGCCAACCACAGCCGTATAAAAGGAATAAAGCTGATCCAGCAGGGCGCGGTGAGCGCGAATATTGATATGTCCAAAACCAATAGGACCCATTCGATCTCCCTGTCGAATCGTACCGGGTTTTAGAGATGGCTGTTTTATTGTCGGCTACAGCGATGTGGCTTGGATGAACCGCTTTACCGGCTGAGCGAGCTAGCCTCTTTTGCCATTTCGGTGATCTTTGCCCAATCGCCGCGTTCCATCACATCCTGTGGGGTAAGCCATGTGCCGCCAACGACAGCAACATTAGGTAATGCCAGCAATTGCGGTGCATTTTCGAGCGTGACGCCGCCTGTTGGGCAAAACTGAATATCTGCGAATGGGCCGGACCATGCTTTCAGCATGCCGATACCACCGGCCTGCATGGCCGGAAAGAATTTCAACTGCTTCAAGCCATCTTCCTGCGCCATCATGATTTCACTGCTGGTTGCTACCCCGGGTAACAAAGGCAGACGCATTTCTTTGCAGGCTGTGCCCACATCCTTGGTATAACCCGGACTCACAAAAAAGCGTGCGCCGGCGGAAGCAGCGGCTTCGGCATCGGCTGCGCAACGCACTGTACCGGCACCTACGATCGCTTGCGGGACATCTTTGGAGATGGCTCGCATACAGGCCAGCGCGGCAGAAGTGCGCATGGTGATTTCCAGCATGCGCAAGCCCCCCGCCAGCAGGGCACGCGCCATAGGTACGGCATGGGCGACATCGTTGAGCACGATCACCGGGATCACAGGCTTGTCCTGCATGATTTGTATTGCTGTAAAACGTTCACTCATAGCCAGGTACAACCTCCCTCTTCAGCGGTTAGCGCATTATTACGCATACCGGCAAACAATTCGCGCCCCATGCCAAGGCCATTGGCCTCGCGCAATGCCTGCGGCATCTCCAATACCTCACGCGCTTCCCACTCAGAGATATTCACCAATACCTCCAATCTTCCGGTCAGCGCATCCAGACGTATTACATCACCATCACGTACTTTCGCCAATGGCCCGCCTGCCGCCGCTTCCGGCGACACATGAATAGCTGCCGGGATCTTGCCGGAGGCGCCGCTCATACGACCATCGGTGACCAACGCTACATCGAAGCCCTTGCTTTGCAATGCTTTCAGCGGCGGTGTCAGTTTATGCAGTTCAGGCATGCCATTGGCTTTCGGTCCTTGCCAGCGCACGACACAGACGGCGTTCTGATTCAAGTCGCCAGCACTAAACGCTGCCAACAATGCCTCCTGAGAGTCAAATACTCTGGCTGGCGCTTCTACAACATGTTGTTCTTCCGGAACTGCAGATATCTTGATCACACTACGTCCCAGATTGCCACGCAGCACTTTGATGCCGCCATTGGAGCTGAAGGGCGAATCCACCGGCCGCACCACGCTGTCGTCTTTGGAAGCGCCTACAATATCCCACTGCAGTTTCTGATCATTCATGTGCGGGATGCCGGTGTACTCTCGTATACCGCCCTTGCGAACGGTGACTACGTCTTCATACATCAAACCTGCATCCAGTAACTCGCGGATCACATAGCCGGGGCCGCCTGCATCCTGGAACGCATTCACATCGGCTTCACCGTTGGGGTAGACCCGAGCGATGAGTGGAACGACATCAGACAGCGTGCAGAAATCATCCCAGTTGATGTCTATGCCAGCAGCGCGAGCAACGGCAACCCAGTGGATAAGGTGATTGGTCGAGCCACCCGTAGCCAGTAAAGCCACCATGGCGTTAACGATACATCGCTCGTCTATCAACCTGCCTATAGGGGTGAAGGCTTTGTTCTTGGTGATATTGAGGACGCTACGCACAGCTTCGCGTGTGAGCTCCGCACGGAAGTCACTGCCAGGGTTGACGAATGCAGTACCAGGTACATGCAAGCCCATCGCCTCAAGCAACATCTGATTACTATTGGCTGTGCCGTAAAAAGTACAGGTTCCCTGGCCATGGTAGGCCTTCGATTCTGTTTGTAGTAATTCCTTGCGGCCTACTTTGCCTTCTGCGGCTAATACGCGCATGTGCGATTTCTCGCTATTGGACAAACCGGTTGTCATCGGACCCGCCGGCACGAATACGGTGGGCAGATGACCGAAATGCAATGCGCCTATCAGTAACCCTGGAACGATCTTGTCGCACACGCCCAACATCAAGGCTGCATCAAACACATCATGGCTTAACCCTACAGCAGCAGACATGGCGATCACATCGCGGCTGAACAGGCTGAGTTCCATTCCGGGCATACCCTGGGTGATGCCGTCGCACATGGCCGGAACACCACCCGCCACTTGTGCGGTGGCACCATGCTTACGTGCTTCGTCCTTGATCAGATCGGGGTAGCCCTGAAACGGTGCATGCGCGGATAACATATCGTTATAGGCAGTGATAATACCTATATTCGGTGCGCGCTCCGTCACCACTTTCAATTTGTCATTGGCTGGCATGGCGGCAAAAGAGTGTGCCACATTGGCACAGCCCATGCGTTCGACGCCAGGGCCGCGCGCAGCCATGGTATCCAATCGTTGCAAATAAGCGCGGCGAGTAGTCTCGCTACGCTCGCGAATGCGAGCAGCTACGGTTAAAACAGTCGGATTCATCTAAAATGTACTCGAAAGCTAAAAGAGAATAAAGGCTAATCGTAACCCGAATCGGTGCATCATGACAATTTGATGTTAGCAATGGTCAAAACTAGTCTGGCGAAAATATGGTCTTGACCGCTTCCAGTCTGGCTTGGTAGATGGCATCCCTGATTTTTTCAGGTTGCTTGTGCTGGCTCGCGATTGCGCCTGCATCAACGGAAAGCGCAGTTTTGAGCGTTTTTTGCAGCACTTCGGCTTGCGGATAGGGTTTATTTTGCATACCCAATCTACCGCGTGAATCACATTCACAGGCGAGCAAAAAATCATTAAAACGATCAGGCTGGCGAATCGCATCGGTATCATGAATAAGCTGCAACAGGGTTTCAGGACGCATTTCCAGAGCTCTGTGTACCTTACCGTGGAATTTGGCGACCATCAGCGCCAACTCGCGGCAATCATTGGGTACTTTTAGCCGTGGGCAAAGGTGTTTAAGCAGGTTGACACTGCGTTCTTCATGCCCGATATGGCGCGGAAGGACATCCTCGGGCGTAGTGCCTTTTCCCAGGTCATGTGTGAGCGAGGCGAAGCGTATAGGCAGGCTATACTGCATGGCAGCGGCATAATCCAGTACCATCATCACATGCACGCCGGTATCAATTTCAGGGTGATGCAGTGCCGGTTGCGGTACTCCCCATAGCCTATCGACTTCGGGCAGGATTTTTTTTAGTGCGCCGCAGTAACGTAATACTTCAAACATGCGTGAAGGCGCGATCTCCATCAGTCCTGTAGCAAGTTCCTGCCAAACGCGTTCTGCTACCAAGGCATCCAATTCGCCGCTATCCACCATGTTACGCATCAGATTCATGGTCTCTTCGGCAATACTGAAGTCGCTGAAACGCGCCGCAAAACGGGCGATACGCAGGATTCTTACAGGATCTTCAATGAATGCGGTACTGACATGGCGCAGCACTTTGGCTTGCAGATCAGCCAGACCATGGTGTGGGTCTATCAACTGGCCCTGCGCATCACGGGCGATGGCATTGATGGTCAGATCGCGCCTGATCAGGTCCTGTTCCAGCGTGACGTCTGGTGCGGCATAGACGCTGAACCCCTTATAGCCGCGAGCAGTGCTGCGCTCGGTGCGAGCGAGCGCATACTCTTCATGCGTTTCCGGGTGTAAAAAAACCGGGAAATCCTTACCTACAGGCTTGTAACCCTGCGCGACCAACTCCTCTGGCGTAGCTCCGACCACAACCCAATCGCGATCTTTTACCTGCAGACCCAGCAATTCGTCACGTACTGCCCCGCCGACGCAATAAACTTTCATCTGCGCAGGCAACTCATCTACCTGCGGTTACCCGATATCGCAGGTAATCGGCACGCGGTGTCGTACCAGCCAGATAGTAAGGCGCGACGGCCTCAAGTGCGGTGGGGGTGATGCCGAACAGTTCTGGAAAAGGGTGAGTGCTGACACTATCGATTTCCATGGAGCGCAGGTTGTCGCGACTAATAAGCTGTACCGGTAAAAATTCCATCAGCAATGCCTGCAAATAAGAAAGGCGGCTGCTCAATCCAATAATGCGCGGGGTTTTACCCACAGCTTTTGCGGCAAACTCCACCAACTGTTTCATGGTATAAATTCTGGGCCCGCAGATATCATAGGTCTGCTGGTAAGTATGCAGATTGTTCACACTGGCAGCGATTACTTTTGCCAGATCCTCAACCCAGACCGGCTGAAAACGGGCAGTAGGCAATGCCAACGGAATGACAGGCAATAGCTTGGCCATTTTGGCAAACAAGTTCAGAAAATTGTCGCCCTCGCCAAATACTACTGAAGGACGGAACACTGTCCAATCCAATTGTGAGGCTTTGAGTGCTGCTTCTCCTAATGCTTTGGAGCGTAGATATGAGCTGGGAGCTGCACTGCTGGCATGCAGTGCACTGACCTGAATAAAGCGTTTGATACCGAGGCTCTTGCACATGCCTGCCAAGCGGCGCGGCAAATCGCCATGTATGCGTTCAAATGTTGCGCGGCGGCTTTGGTGCAGAATCCCCACCAGATTGATGACGGCATCACAGCCTTGCAAGGCGTCATGTAAAGCAGCGTCGTGCGTCAGATCGCATTCCACCACTTCGACTTTCGGCAAAAGGATCAGGTGTTTTGCCGATTCTCGACGACGCGTGAGCACTTTAACCTTATATCCTGCAACATCAAGCTGATGTACCACATGGCGTCCGATAAAGCCGGCACCACCGACTACACAAACATGCTTTATCTGCATCATTGCCCTTTCATTCCTTGTTTTCGTCAACATCGCTTGCTTCAACTGGGGTGTTTACCACGCTGGTCACAGTTCCTAATCGTTGCTTGATCGTTTGCATCTGCGTCCCCAGCCTTTGCGAATAGTATTGTGCGTTACTCATTACTTTTTTCACATAGTCGCGTGTTTCCAGAAACGGAATGGTCTCTATGTAAATCGCACCTTCCAGCGGTTTGTCGTCCACCCAGCGTTTTGCCCTTCCTGGACCAGCATTGTAGGCAGCGGTGGCCATCACCGATTGCCCGTTCGTTACCTCTAGTATATGGCGTAAATAATAGGTACCAAATTGAATATTGGTATTCAATTCGTGGATCATATTGGTTTGATATTGCCCAAACCCTATTTTTTTTGCGATCCATCTTGCTGTTGCCGGCATCAGTTGCATCAAACCAGCCGCACCTACACCGGAACGTGACTCACTTATAAAACGGCTTTCCTGTCTTACCAGACCATAGACCCATGCTTCGTCCAATTGGTTTTCGCGGGCATAGTTTTTCATTTGATCGCGATAAGGTGTGGGATAGCGCAAGGCAAAGTCATGTATGAGTTGAGTTTTGTCTGCAGTGTTGATGGCTAAATCGTACCATTCCTGGCGGAATGCGTACTCAGCTGCGGCGATCAAGTGTTTGTCATCCATATTGCGTATCGCCCACAACCATTCCTGACGAGATTCCCAACGCAGGCCATGGCGATACAATATTGAAGCACGTTGCACTGCAGGTAGTTTTTCGATCTCGCTTACGTCGGCCTCGCTGGCGTGATATGCGACTGCAGGTGCATTGACCACTGACCCTAACTCTTCCAACGCCAGCTGACCGTAAAAATTGCGCTCTTTCGATAATGGTAACAGCAACGCATCTGCCGCTGCCTGATTTCCTGTTTCCCTGAATGCGCGCGCTTTCCAGAAACGCCAGGCAGCATCTTCCTGCAATACCGGGGACATCTCTGCAATGGTAGAAGCAAGTGTATCCCAGTCTGCAGCACGTAAAGCAGCACGCGCCTTCCAGGCCAATTGTTCATTATCCAGCAGATCGGAGTCAGCCAGCTTATACCAGGCCAAAGCTTGCGGATGGTGGTTGCGTGCAGCCTGTATTGCCAACCGGCCCCAAACATACTTCTGATCCTCTTTACTGAAATTGGTATGCATCTTTTCCCAAAGTTCAACCGCCAGATCCGGCTGGCTGCGTGCTACCCGTTCCAATGCGTAAAAATTAAGTTCTCGTCCCAGCCTGGTTTTCGTCGTGATGTTTTTCTTTTCCAGCATGCGCTGCGGATCCTCGTATACCCGGTCAAAAAGCTTGAGCGTTGTGCTGTTGGGTGGTTTGGATAAATAGCTTGCAGCGGATTTGGCGACCGAGATGTGATTCGCCTGAAATATAAGACGCAATCTTGCCCATACGTCGCTATCCTTGATCACGCCCTTTTCCTGCATCACGATGAATAGATCATCACAGTTGGAGGGCAGGTCATTGGAATTGAGCCAAAGTGGTTTGGCATTTTGCAGCGTAGTTTTATCTCCCGCCTGCGCCAGTGCGGCATAGCAACTATTTGCTGTGTCCATGAGAGTCAGTTTAGGCAGTTCCTCCATATACAGCGTCCAGTTCTGCTGCTTGCCCAGGCTCTTTAGCCACTCCTGACGAAGCTTCTCGGCAAAAGGAGTATCGCTGTAGCGTGCCAGAAATGCTTCTATGGTTCCACTATCGGTTTGGTCCAGTGTAAGTAGCAAACGCCAGTATTCGGGATATGCTGCAAGCGGTTGACCTTGCATTTGTGCTACGTAGCCTGCTAATGCTTTGTCGTCGCGATTTTTATAAGCGTTATAGGCGTCATCAATCAGCGTATCGTCAGCGAAGCAACGACTAGCAAGGAAAATCAGGCTGGCGAGTAGGTAGTATGGGAGCTTTTTTGACATGCGCTAAGAATACACGTCACAGACGAATAGAAAATTAAAGAATGAAGCGCCCGACCATAAAAACCAAAGCAACAATAGCTCCCAGCACTACGCCAAATTTGAATAATTGCCAGGAAAATCGGAGCCAGCGGCGGTCGCCGCTGACAAAATAAACACCTACACCGACGGCGATGGAGATGATGCCTAATCCTAGTAGCAGTCGCATCAGTAGCATAGCTGCAGTGACACGGAGTTAAGCTGGCTGGGTAAAAAGTTGGGGAAAGCCGCGGGGGGCGTCTTCTGTGTTTTCAAAAGTGGCATATTCCCATGCAGTGCTGTCGCTGAGCAATGCACGCAAAAGGCGGTTGTTGAGCGCATGGCCGGATTTGTGGGCAGTGAAGGAGCCTATGATCGGATGACCTAACAGGTAGAGATCGCCGATCGCATCCAACACTTTATGTCTGACGAACTCGTCTTCAAAACGCAGGCCTTCGCTGTTGAGGATGCGGTACTCGTCCACAACCACTGCATTATCCAGGCTGCCACCACGCGCCAGACCCATCGCCCGGAGAGCTTCCACTTCACGCATAAAGCCGAAAGTGCGTGCACGACTGACTTCCTTGATGTAAGAGTCTTCAGCAAAATCAATTTTCACTGATTGGCTGGAATGCTCGAATACCGGATGTGAGAAATCTATGGTGAAAGCCATTTTGAAGCCTTGGTATGGCTCAAAACGAACCCATTTGTCACCATCATGCACTTCGATAGCCTTTTTGATACGGATGAATTTCTTCAGGGCATTCTGTTCGATGATGCCAGCGGATTGCAGCAAGAATACGAAAGGGCCTGCGCTGCCATCCATGATAGGCAATTCGGAAGCAGACAGATCCACATACGCATTATCAATGCCCAAACCAGCAAAGGCAGACATCAGATGCTCAACAGTTCCGATTCTGACGCCATCCACTTCCAGCGTAGACGACAGGCGGGTATCTTGCACATGTTCCGGAGCGGCTTTTATCGAAACAGGTTCAGGCAAGTCGACACGGCGAAATACGATACCGGTATCAGGTGCAGCCGGGCGCAAGGTAAGGTATACCTTGTCGCCAGTGTGCAAACCCACGCCAGTGGCGCGGATTATGTTTTTAAGGCTGCGCTGTTTAAGCACTTTTAACCGATCCTGTCATGCGCTACATAGCTTTCAACATAAGTACGTGAATCATAGCATAAATCGCACTGCTTCCGGCAACCGCGCTGGTTCGGAACGCGGGCGAAGAAGAGCGATTTGCTGCAAATTACCGTACTCCTGATTGTCGCAGCTTAATCTGCTTGTTTACGCAAAAATGCCGGTATATCCGATTCATCATAGCCATTGCTACGCATCACATCTGCCTGTGCACGGCGGTTGCTTTGCATCACAGCAGGGACATTATCTTCAGCACCGCCGAATACGATAGGTTCATCGTGCGTGCCGGTGCGGCCTACAGCGTTCGCCCATTCGTTACTGACAGCAAGTGTCGGACGAGCTTTTTGTCCGCTTGCGCCGCCCAGGCCGGTAGCAACCAGAGTGATACGCAAATCGTCACCCAGAGAGTTATCGAATACGTTGCCGTAATAAACAGAAGCATCGTCAGCAGTGAATTCCTTGATCGTGTTCATCACTTCGTAGAATTCATCCATCATGAAGCTGTCTTCGCTGGCCGAGATATTCACCAGAACGCCACGTGCGCCCTTGAGGTTGACGTTTTCCAGGAATGGACTGTTGACTGCCTCAGTGGCTGCGGTGCGCGCTCTGTCAGGACCTGAAGCAGTGGCTGACCCCATCATGGCCATACCGTTTTCCGACATCACAGTGCGTACGTCGGCAAAGTCTACGTTGACCTGACCATAGCCATTGATGATTTCCGCGATTCCGGAAACTGCGCTATGCAGTACCCCATTTGCAGCGCGGTAGGCGTCTTTGAGTGTGACTTTTCCTCCCAGCACTTCCATCAAGCGTTCATTAGGCACCACCAGCAGGGAGTCTACGTGCTTGGCCAGCGTAGTAATCCCATCTTCTGCCAATGCCTTGCGGTTGTTCTCGAATGCGAATGGTTTGGTCACCACGGCAACAGTGAGTATGCCCAGTTCTCGTGCCACTTCTGCGACTACAGGAGCTGCGCCGGTGCCGGTACCACCACCCATGCCGGCGGCGATAAACAGCATATCCGCACCACGTATCATGTCTTCGATACGATCACGGTCTTCCATTGCGGCTTCGCGGCCTACATCCGGTTTGCCGCCTGCACCCAGACCTCGAGTCAGTGCATTGCCGAGTTGCAGTTGCACTTCTGCACGGCTACGGTTGAGTGCGCCAATATCAGTGTTGGCGCTGATGAACTCCACGCCCGTCACCCCCATGTCTATCATGTGTTCGACTGCGTTGCCGCCGCAACCTCCCACGCCGATGACTTTGATCACCGCTTTGTCAGCGGGACGATCAATTACTTCGAAATCAAATGACATTTTGTTTCCTCCTCTAGTTAACTAAATCGAACCAAACAACACTTAAAAATTTTCCCTACATCAAAAATTTCCTTGAAACCAACTTTTCATCATTTCCCATAACCTGCCGAACGAAGTGGTTTCGATGCGCTCCTGCATATGCCGCTCAAGCTGGTTTTTGCCCATTAACAACAAGCCCACGCCAGTAGAAAAGCGCGGATTGCTCACTACTTCAGACAGGCCGCCCACTTTAGTAGGCAGACCTAAACGTACCGGCATGTGCAAGACCTCTTCGCCAAGATCGACCATGCCGCGCATCAAGCTGCTGCCGCCGGTGATGACGACACCCGATGCGATCATTTCTTCAAACCCGCTGCGTCGAAGCTCGGCCTGAACCAGCGTGTAAATCTCTTCCACTCGTGCTTCTATCACTTCGGCCAGTGTTTGCTGTAATAACTGTCTCGATTCGCGTCCTTCGGCACCTGCCACTTCCACCAATGCGCCGGGTTCAGCCAATTGCTGCAGCGCACAACCGTGCAGGATCTTGATCTCTTCAGCGTTCTGGGTGGGGGTGCGGAATGCCACTGCAATGTCGTTTGTAATCTGGTCTCCCGCAATCGGAATCACACCGGTATGACGGATGGCACCTTGTTTGAAAACGGCGATGTCTGTCGTTCCACCGCCGATATCTACCAGGCACACCCCCAACTCCTTTTCGTCGTCGGTGAGCACCGAGACGCTGGATGCTAGCGGTTGCAGCACCAGATCGTTGACTTCCAGTCCGCAACGTTTGACGCATTTGATGATGTTTTGTGCGGCAGCCACGGCACCGGTGACAATATGTACTTTGACTTCCAGCTTCATGCCACTCATTCCCAGGGGTTCGCGCACATCTTCCTGCCCGTCTATGATGAATTCCTGAGTCAGGATATGCAGTATCTGCTGATCGCTAGGCAGGCTGATGGCTTGTGCCATCTCGATCACGCGGTCTACGTCCATTTGATTGACTTCGGCGTCCTTGATCTTTACAACCCCGTGCGAGTTAACACTGCGGATATGGCTGCCGGCGATGCCCGTATAAACCGATTTTATTTTGCAGTCGGCCATCAACTCCGCTTCTTCCAGCGCGCGTTGAATCGCGGCGACGGTGGAATCTATGTTGATCACTACGCCCCGTTTCAAACCTCGTGATTCGTGCTGGCCTAAGCCTATGACCTTAAGATCCCCCTCCGGCATCAGTTCCGCCACGATGGCCACGATCTTTGAAGTGCCTATATCCAGACCGACCACTAAATTTTGCTGTTCTTTACTCATACACTTCTCCTCAAGATGCTTTTTTAGCCGCTGGCAATTGCCCTGGTGGCCTGCGAATCGCGAAACCATTGGGGTAGCGCAAATCTGCATAACTCACAAAACCGCTCTGTGTGCCGAGCGCAATCGGATAAATATTCACAAACTTCTTCAATCGCTGTTCCATCTGGTCTCTGCCCAGCTCGATCACCATCCCCTTATCCGTACCTATCTGCCATGCGCGGCGTGCGCTCAGCGACAAACGGTTGACTCGCATTCCGATCGGTATCAGCATTTGGTCGTAGAGCTGATAGTTTGCTGCGATTTCCTTCACACTTTCGCCAGGTCCATAAAATGTGGGTAAGTCTTTATCCGAAATGGCGTGAAACATCTCGCCATGCGTGTTGACCAGCGCGATGTCATCCCAGCGTGCCAGCTCGCGCTGCTCCTCAACCTGCACCACCAGCATATCGGGCCAGCGCCTGCGTACGCTGACGTTGCGTACCCAGGGCAATTTTTGAAAGGCGTCGCGCGTCTGTACCAGATCAACAGTGAAAAAATTACCGTGCAAATGACCTTCTGCGATCAATTTCAGCTGATCGCGAGTGACATGCATCAGCTCGCCATTCACCTCGATGTGTTTGATCGGATAGATAGGCAAATGCAGCACCACAAACAACACCGCATAAAGCAGTAGAAGGGCGGCTACTGCATATAGCAGATTAGCGATCCAGATAATCAGCTTGGGTTTATCCCACATGCGCCAACTCCAGAATGTTCAGCACCAGCTGATCGAATGAGATGCCAGCGGCGCGAGCACCCATAGGGACCAGACTATGGTCGGTCATGCCGGGCGAGGTATTTGCCTCCAGGAAAAAATGGCGGCCATGTTCATCCATCAGAAAATCTACCCGGCCCCAACCACGCCCATCCAATACCCTAAAGGCTTGCAACGCTTGTTGCTGGATGCGGCGTTCATGTTCCGCTGCCAGCCCGCAAGGACATAGATATTGCGTGTCGTCACGCAGATACTTGGCGTCATAATCATAAAACTCGTTGGCAGGAATGATGCGTATGATGGGTAGCGCGCTATCACCCAGAATACCCACGGTGTATTCACCGCCCCCTATGAATTGCTCGGCAATCACCAGCGGGTCATATTTGGCTGCTTCCATATAAGCGGCTTTCAAGCCGCCCGTATGCTTGACCTTGCTGATGCCTACGCTGGAGCCCTCGTTAGCGGGTTTCACGAACAACGGCAACCCTAATCGTTGTTCAATTGCAGCAAAATCGCTATCCGCATGTACTATTTCAAATGCAGGTGTGGCAATGCCCGTTGCCTGCCACATCAGCTTGGAGCGCCATTTGTCCATGCCCAGACTGGAAGCCAATACACCGCTGCCGGTATAAGGAATGCCCATCAATTCCAATGCGCCTTGCACTGTGCCGTCTTCACCATATCTGCCATGTAATGAAATGAACACTCGGTCGTAGGATTCCAGATCGTGCAACGGAAGTTGCGCAGTATCAAAAGCGTATGCATCTACTCCGCCCCGCTTCAATGCGGCGAGCACGGCGTTACCGCTTTTCAGCGAAACCTCTCTTTCGGCTGATTTGCCGCCTAGTAATACCGCAACTTTTCCGAAATCTTTCATCGTTCCAATCCTTGCGCCTCGCCAATAATTCGTACTTCACGCTGTAAATCCACACCCGTTTCACGTAATACCGTTTCATGTACATGGGCCATCAGTTGTTCGATCTCCGCCGCGCTTGCCGTGCCGGTATTGACGATGAAATTGGCATGCTTTTCCGATACCTGCGCACCACCCACGCGATGCCCCTTAAGCCCGCAGGATTGAATCAGGCGCGCGGCGAAATCGCCGTCCGGGTTCCTGAAAATAGACCCGGCATTGGGCATGTTCAATGGCTGCGATTCCAGCCTTTTTGCCAGCAGGTTTTTGATTTTTTGTTCAGCGATAGCTGCGTTGCCTGGCTGTAACTCAAACCAGGCGGCTACGAACCATTCCTCGCTCGGTAAGCCGACATGGCGATAACCGATCTCCAGGTCCACTTGCGACCTTTCATTCACTATGCCGCCCCGGTCTATGGTCAGGGCGTGATGCACCACGTCCCAGGTTTCAGAGCCGTGGCAGCCTGCATTCATCGCCAATGCGCCACCCACGGTGCCGGGAATCCCTGAAAAGAACTCTGCCCCATGCAAATGCTGTCTTGCACTGAACTTGGCCAGCTTGGCGCAGGTCACTCCGGCTTCGGCATACACCGTGTTTTGATCTATGGTCAGGCGATCAAGCGAGCCGCCGTGCAGCAGAATCACCGTGCCGCGCACACCGCCATCGCGTACCAGCAGATTCGAACCCAGACCTACGAAATGAATGGGCTCTCCATGGGGCAGCGACTTGAGGAATAGCGCAAGATCCTCCACGCCGCCGGGGATATACAAACGCTCAGCCAGTCCGCCAACACGCCAGCTGGTGTGCCTGCTCATGGGCTCTTGGTACATCACCTTGCCTGTCTGGTTATGTATTTGCGTCATCATGCCTGTGCCAATTCTTTGGTATTAGCCGCCACTTGCCCGATGGAGCCTGCGCCCATCACGATCACCACATCGTCAGCTTTCGCGATTTGCAGAATCGCCTGGGGCAACTCACCAGTGGTTTCCACGAATACCGGTTCGACTTTTCCCATCACGCGGATAGCTCGTAGCAGAGCTCGGCTATCTGCAGCCACAATGGGGGCTTCGCCCGCAGAGTAGATTTCAGTGAGCAACACTGCATCGGCCTCGCACAGCACTTTTACGAAGTCTTCAAAGCAATCCCGGGTGCGGGTGTACCGATGCGGCTGAAAAGCCAGCACTAGCCGACGATTGGGGAATGCCCCGCGCGCAGCATTGATTACCGCCTGCATCTCTGCCGGATGGTGGCCATAGTCGTCGATCAGCGTGAATTGCCCGCCATCGCGCGCCAGGACTTCGCCATAGCGCTGGAAGCGTCGCCCCACGCCTTTGAATTCTTTCAAGGCCTTGACGATGGCCTTATCAGCGATATTGAGTTCGCTGGCGATGGCGATGGCAGCAAGTGCGTTAAGTACATTGTGCGTGCCGGCGAGATTCAGAGTCACCTCGAATTCGCTGGTGATGCCGTTGATGCGTTGCACGTTAAAGCACATCTGCGCGCCCACGGCACGTACATTCACAGCACGGAAACGAGCATCTTCGCTGAGCCCATAAGGCATGATGGGCTTGGAGATACGCGGCATAATTGCACGCACATTGGGGTCATCTATGCAGACGACAGCCATGCCGTAAAATGGCAGCCGTTGCAGGAACTCTACAAAGGCATTTTTCAGTTTGTCGAAATCATGCTCATAGGTTTCCATGTGATCGGCGTCGATGTTGGTGACAACCGCCAGCACCGGTGACAAATGCAGGAACGAAGCATCGGATTCATCGGCCTCGGCCACAATGAATTCACCTGCGCCCAGGCGTGCATTGGTGTTGGCGCTTTCCAGCCGCCCGCCGATGACATAGGTTGGATCCATGTCAGCTTCAGCCAGAATACTGGCGATCAGGCTGGTGGTTGTAGTTTTTCCGTGTGTTCCGGCTACAGCAATGCCTTGCCTGAAACGCATCAATTCCGCCAGCATCATGGCACGCGGAACGACAGGAATCTTACGCGCCCTAGCGGCTATCACTTCCGGGTTATCTTCCTTAACGGCAGTGGACACCACCACGACATCAGCTGCGGCAAGATTGCTTTCAGCATGACCGCAATGAATGACTGCGCCCATTTTTTTCAGGCGTTGCGTGGTGGAATTGTCAGCCAGATCCGAGCCGCTAATCATGAATCCCAGATTCAGCAATACCTCGGCAATGCCATTCATACCCGAACCACCAATGCCGACGAAGTGAATGTGCTTGACTTTATGTCGCATGCGCCAACTCCTCACATATTCTTGCGACGTCTTCAGCTGCTGCAGGTTTGGCTAGGCCGCGTGCGTTGCAGGCCATTTCCAGCAATCTGGGGCGGGTGAAATTGCTAATAATGCCGGCCAGTTTTATTGCACTCAATTCCGGCTGCGGCAACAGCAGTGCTGCATCAGCGTCAGCCAGATAATGTGCATTTCCGGTCTGATGATCATCTACCGCATGCGGCAAAGGTACCAGTACGCTGGCCGCTCCAGCCGCTGCCAACTCTGAGACGGTAAGAGCACCTGCGCGGCAAATGACCAGATCAGACCATTGGTACATGGCTGCCATGTCTTCAATGAATGAACATATCTCTGCGGTCACTCCGGCTGCTGCGTATTGCTGCTGCAAGGTTTGCAGATGCTTGACGCCAGCCTGGTGGGTAATGAATGGACGTTGCTCCGCAGGGATCATGGCTAAAGCGAGCGGTACAGTTTCGTTCAACGCCTGGGCACCCAGACTACCGCCTATCACCAGTATGCGCAGTTTTCCGCTGCGATTGGATAAACGTAATGCAGGTGCCGGGATAGCAATTATTTCAGGGCGCACCGGGTTGCCCACCACCAGGCTTTTTTTGCCAAACGCTGTCGGGAACGCAGCAAGAATGGTGCGGGCAAAAACTGCCATCACCCGATTGCTCAATCCGGCCACCGAGTTTTGCTCGTGTATCACCACAGGCGTGCGCATCAACCAAGCCATCAATCCGCCAGGGAAGGCTGCAAAACCACCCATACCCAACACCACATCGGGGTGATGTTCGCGTAGTGCCCTGAAGCTTTGCACGCACGCGGCACCCAAGCTGAAAGGAAGTTTTAGCCAGCGCAACATGCCCTTGCCTCTGACACCTCGCATATGGATGGTGCTGACCCGGTAGTCCTTGTTGGCGATGAGTTGATTTTCCATGCCGCCCGAAGTCGCCAGCCAGACGATCTGCCAACCTTTGGCCTTAAGCATGTCAGCCACGGCAATGGCCGGAAAAACATGCCCTCCGGTCCCGCCCGCCATAATCATCAAGGTAGGTGTCATAGAACGACTCCCCCCGACATTCTGAACATGTTTTCAGTGGAGGCTAACGTTGGCGAAGCCAACGTTAAGCGCGAAGCGCGGCCGTAGCTAAAAACATGCCCTCCGGTGCCGCCTGCCATGATCATCAGCGTCGGCGTCATGCGGGTAACCCTTTCGCGAGGCGTCTGTTTTCATAATCAATACGCAGCAATATAGCCAGTGCAATACAATTGGCAACGATGCCGCTGCCGCCGAAGGACAACAGTGGTAACGTCAAGCCTTTGGTGGGCAACAGCCCCATGTTGACGCCCATGTTGATGAATGACTGCATGCCCAGCCATACGCCTATGCCTTGTGCCAGCAGGGCGGAGAAGTTACGCTCATACAGTGCGGCTTCCTTGGCGATACTGAAGGCGCGCATCACCAGCCACACAAATGCGAGTACCACGGCAAGTACCCCCAGGAATCCCAGTTCTTCCGCAATCACGGCTAATAAAAAGTCAGTGTGTGCTTCCGGCAGGTAGAGCAGTTTTTCCACGCTGCCTCCCAAGCCGACGCCGAAAAGTTCGCCACGTCCGAAGGCAATCAGGGCGTGCGAGAGCTGATAGCCTTTGCCGTATGGATCGGCCCAAGGGTCCATGAATCCGGTGATGCGTTGCAAACGGTATGGCGAGCTCCAGATGAGGAAAACCAGACCTGTCACCAGCATTACCAGCAAGCCTGCAAAGATGCGCCCATTGATTCCGCCCAGCCACAAAATGGAAATAGACACCGCAGCGATCACGGCGAAAGCGCCGAAATCAGGTTCACGTAACAACAAGCCCGCTACCAACAGCATCACTGCCAGCATGGGCAGGAATCCGCGGGTAAAGCTATGCAGAAATGCAGCTTTGCGTACCGTATAGTCGGCGACATACATGGCGGCGAATAACTTCATCAGTTCCGAGGGTTGCAAGGTGAAGAAAATAAGAGGTATCCAGCGACGACTGCCATTCACTTCGCGCCCGATATGCGGAATAAGTACCAGCACCAGCAAAGCCAGTCCGACTAAAAAAAGCAAAGGGGCCATTTTTTGCCAAAAACGTGTGGGAAATTGAAACGTCACTAATCCGGCCAGCAGCCCTATGATTAAAAAGATGGTGTGGCGTACCAGGAAATAGGTTGACTGATGGCCGAAAGACTTGTCAGCTTCGGCCAGGGCGATAGAGGCGGAATACACCATCACCAATCCGAATGACAGTAATAGCAACACCGCCCATAGCAATGCCTGGTCGTAAGGTGGCGCAACGATCTTGCCGCGCTCACGCAACATGGTCATCATCCCGTTCATGCTGTCTATCATGTGGTGGCCTCCAAATGACGGACAGCGTCAATGAATACTTCGGCGCGGTGCACATAGTTACGGAACATATCGAAACTGGCGCAAGCAGGAGAGAGCAGCACCGCATCGCCCGGTTGTGCAGCAGAAAAAGCTTTTTGCACCGCTTCCTGCATGTTCTTGGCAGAAATCATCGGCACATTGGACGCTTTGATGGCGGCGGCGATGATGGGCGCGTCACGCCCTATCAGGATTACGCTCCTTGCATTGCGTTGAATATATTGCTGCAGAGGGTCGAAGTTTTGGCCTTTTCCGTCACCGCCAGCGATCAACACTACTTTTGGCGGCAATCCGTCGATGGCAGCGCAAGTTGCACCTACATTGGTGCCTTTGGAATCGTCAAAGAAGGTAATGCCGTTGATTTCGGTGACCCATTCAACCCGATGCGGCAAGCCCTTGAACTCGCGCATTGCCGCAAGCAATGGCGGGCGATTCAGGCCTATGGCTCGGCACAATGCCAGTGCGGCCAGTGCATTAGTGGCGTTGTGCAACCCGGCGATCCGGCATTCTGCGAAATTCAGCAGATCGGTATCGCCCTGCATCAACCATATGTCACGGCCTGTCTGGCGCAAGCCGTAATTGTGCGCATTGTCCGGACCGTCATCTCCGAAATACACTACATGCCGATCCGGCAGTGCCATGCGCTTGCTCCAGCTATTGCGCCGGTTCAGCACTTGCACGCCAGTACCGTTAAAAATACGAGCTTTGGCGGCGGCATACTCGGCGATGCCAGCGTAGCGGTCCAGATGATCTTCGCTGATGTTAAGCACAGTCGCCGCGTCAGCATTCAGACTGGAGGTGGTTTCAAGTTGAAAGCTGGAAAGCTCCAGTACGTAAACGTCAGGCGTATCCATAGCCAAGGTATCCAGCACGGGAACCCCGATATTGCCTGCAACTATGGTTTTCAGACCGGCTTTTTGGCACATGGCGCCTACCAGACTGGTCACTGTGCTCTTGCCATTGGAACCGGTAATGGCGATCACCTTGCTTTTTCTCGGGCGGAAACGGGCAAACAACTCTATGTCACCTACCACTGGAATCCCGCGTGCGATAGCCGCTTGTATTTGCGGCTCGTTCAAAGCAACGCCTGGACTGATGACTATCAACTCTGCTCCGGCAAAAGCCCGTTCCTGAAATGCCCCCAGATAAACGGTCACTTTCGGCATATCCACTTGTACCAGTGCCAGATTGGGCGGTGTATCACGGCTATCTGCGACGCTGAGTGTGGCCCCTTGACCTGACAGCCAGCGCAGTGCAGACAGGCCGGTATCACCCAGTCCCAGCACCAATACTCGCTTGTTTTTCAGATCAAGTTCCATGGGTAGCATTTACCTGTTATCGCAGTTTCAACGTTGATAGTCCGAGCAGCACCAGCATCATGGTGATGATCCAGAAGCGCACCACCACTTGCGTCTCTTTCCAGCCTTTTTGCTCGTAGTGGTGATGCAGCGGCGCCATGAGGAAGATGCGCTGGCCTTCGCCATATTTGTATTTTGTGTACTTGAAGTAGCTGACCTGCGCAGCAACCGATACCGTCTCGACCACGAATACGCCGCCCATGATGAACAGCACGATTTCCTGACGCACAATGACCGCGACAGTGCCCAGCGCCGCCCCCAGTGCCAGTGCGCCGACGTCACCCATGAACACTTCCGCGGGGTAAGCGTTGAACCACAGAAAGCCCAGCCCGGCCCCGGCTACTGCCGAGCAGAACACCGCCAGTTCGCCGGCACCCGGCACGTAAGGGATACCCAGATATTTTGAGAAGAACAAGTGACCGGTGGCGTAGGCGAATATTGCCAGGGCACTGCTGACCAGCACTGTCGGCATGATGGCAAGACCATCCAGGCCGTCGGTAAGATTGACTGCATTGCTTGAACCCACGATCACCAGATAAGTCAGCACAATGAAACCGAAAGCGCCAAGCGGAAATACCAGATGCTTGAAGAACGGTACGATAAGCTCGGTGTTTGCAGGCAGTGACGAGGTTGCATACAGATAACCAGCCACGCTGAATCCGATCACCGATTGCCAGAAGTATTTTTCTTTGGCCGAAAGGCCCTTCGGGTTGCGATGCACGACTTTGCGCCAGTCGTCCACCCAACCTATGATGCCGAATCCCAGTGTGGTAAACAGGACTACCCATACATAGCGATTATGCAGGTCGGCCCACAGCAAAGTGGCGATGGCAATGGAAACCAGTATCAGCGCTCCTCCCATGGTGGGCGTTCCGGCCTTGATCAAATGCGTCTGCGGACCATTGTCGCGTACCGATTGGCCTACCTTATACTGGGTCAGTTTGCGTATCATCGTTGGCCCGACCAATAACGAGATCGCCAGTGAGGTAAGAATGGCCAGCACAGCACGCAAGGTGATGTAATTGAATACGTTAAATGCCCGTAGATCATGAGCCAGCCAGCGTGTAAGCTCTAATAGCATCAGTGCACCCTTTCAGCCTGCGGGCAGGCGTTTGTGTTCATAAGTATGGCTTCGGTTACACGCTCCATTTTCATGAAGCGCGAACCTTTAACCAGTATCGTAGTGTTGGATTCCAGATAAGGAGCCAGCCCTTCCACCAAGGCTGCAGGCGTATCGAAATGTCGCGCTTTGTCGCCGAAGGCAAGTGCGATGTGCTGACTTGCTTCGCCCAGCGCGAAAAGCTGGTCTATCCCTGACTGTTTGGCAAATGTGCCGATTTCTTCGTGCAAGCGCTTGGCGTCATCACCTAGTTCACCCATGTCGCCTACTACCAGAATTTTCTGGCCGGAAGCTTCAGCAAGTACCGAGATAGCAGCACGCATGGATGCCGGGTTGGCGTTATAGCTGTCATCTATCACCATTGCTCCGGCCTTGCCTTGTTTAAGCTGCAATCGACCTTTGACCCCTGCAAAAGCTGCCAGGCCCGCAGCAACGTCAGGCAAGCTTATCCCCATGGCCAAGGCAGCAGCAGTGGCCGCCAGTGCATTACTTATATTGTGTGTGCCCGGCACCCCGATGCTGACAGAGATGCTGCCGCTGGCAGTTTTGATGGTGAGCTGCGAACAATCAGCTTTCAATTGATAGTCAGCGCTGATATCGGCAGCATGCTTCAGTCCGAAAGTCAGCGTCTTGTTTGACCCCGCCAACGATTTCCACAGTGGTGCAAAAGTATCATCGGCGTTGAAAACGGCGATGCCAGTAGGACCCAGACCATTGAAGATGCTGCCTTTTTCTCTGGCGATCGCCTCTACATTGCCCATGCCTAGCAGATGCGCAGGATGCGCGTTATTGACAACAGCCACGCTGGGGTGGGCAAGGTGGGTCAGGTAATCAATCTCGCCGGGGTTGCTCATACCCATTTCGGCAACCGCAAAACGATGATGCGATTGCAGTTTGAGCAAAGTCAATGGCAGGCCAATATCGTTATTCAGATTGCCTTCGGTCGCCAGCACATGCTGATCGCCGGCGACATGACGCAGAATAGACGCCAGCATCTCCTTGACCGTGGTTTTGCCGTTGCTGCCCGTAATCGCGGCAAGCGGGATGTCGAATTGTTCGCGCCAATATTGCGCCAGCTTACCCAGCGCCAGACGCGTGTCCTGCACCACGATTTGCGGCTTTTCCGTTTCGATTTTTTTACTTACCAGAATGCCTGCCGCTCCTTGCTGCAGGCACTGGGCTGCGTAGTCGTGCCCGTCAAAGCTGTCACCTTTAAGCGCAATGAATAGATTATCCGCATTGATGTTGCGGCTGTCCGTACTCACCGCGTTAAACATTGCATCGGCACCGATGAGTTGACCATTGGTTGCTTTTGCTGCTGTGGAGAGCATCATCATGACAGCGCCTCCCTGGCAAAATCCAGATCGCTGAAAGGTAGTTTTTGCGTACCTATCTGTTGATAATCTTCATGACCTTTCCCGGCCAGCAAAACAATGTCGCCAGCCTGCGCTTGCCGGATGGCAAGGCGGATCGCACTAGCGCGATCCGGTTCTATCAGATACGCGCCGCGCATATCCTGCACGATGTCGGCAATGATATCGTTCACATCCTCATGGCGCGGGTTATCGGCAGTGATAATGGCGTAATCTGCCAGGTTCGACACTGTTTCGCCCATTAAAGGGCGTTTGCCTTTGTCGCGGTCGCCACCGCAACCGAATACGCAGATCAAGCGTCCGCTGCATTGCTCTCTTAGGGTGGAGAGCACTTTTTGCAACGCATCCGGAGTGTGCGCATAATCCACCACAACTAATGGCAGTTTGCCGCCGCCAAGTTGCTGCATACGACCAGCGACCGGAATGAGTTTGGAGATGGCGCTCACCGCATCCTGCAAGCGGATGCCCGAACAAAGCAAAGCCGCCAGTACTGCCAGCAGGTTGTAGGCATTGAAACGGCCTACCAGTTGGGCGGATAAAACGGCCTCTCCTTGAGGCGTAGTCACGCGCATGGTGAGTCCGTGGGCATTGAAGCTGAGATCGTGCCCTTGCACATCGGCCTGATCGAAGCCATAAGTGACTACATCGATTTTGCGTTTATCAAGTTGTTGCGCCATTTCAGCGCCGAACGCATCATCAACATTCAGTACCGCATGCTGCAAATCCGGCCATTCAAACAATATGCGCTTGGCGGCGATGTAGTTTGTCATGTCGCCGTGGAAATCCAGATGGTCACGTGACAGATTGGTCAATACCGCCACATCGAATTTCATGCCATTGACGCGGTGTTGCACCAGCGCGTGAGAGGAAACTTCCATGGCGATATCCGTCGTGCCTTGCGCCAGATACTCGGCCAATAGTCCGTGCAGCAGAATGGGATCCGGCGTGGTATTGATGGTTGCCGACAAAGCATTGGGAAAGCCGTTTCCCAGTGTGCCGATGATGGCGGTGTTACGCCCCAGTATTTGCAGTGCTTGCGCCACCCAGTGGCTGCAAGAAGTTTTGCCGTTGGTGCCGGTGACGCCGATCACCCATAGTTTCTGCGAGGGTTCGCCATAAAAAGCGCTGGCGAGGCTGCCCACCTGCTCACGCAGATTACTCACCGGCCAATTGGCAATATCCCAGTCCGCGTTCCATGCATAACCGGTGCTTTCCCACAGTATCGCTGTTGCGCCTTGTGCGATGGCCTGCTGTATGAAATCGCGGCCATCCACGTGTTCGCCAGGATACGCGATGAACGCATCTCCGTGGTGCACCTGACGACTATCGTTCACCAGGCGGCGCGGTTGCATATCCTGCATTTGTGCCAGTATCTGTGCGCCTGTCGTCATACACTCTCCTTGACTTCAGGGGCGTTGATCACGGGAGCGATGTTGGAGGCCGGTGCATCCTGCGGAATTGCCAGTATCCTCAACGCACCTGCCATCACATTGCTGAACACCGGTGCAGCGACAGCGCCACCGTAATATTCTCCGGCGCTAGGTTCATCAATCATTACTGCAATGATCAGACGCGGATTAGTGGCTGGAGCCATGCCGATAAAGGATGAGACATAGAGGTTCTCGGCGTACTGCCCGTTGAGCAATTTATGTGCAGTGCCGGTTTTTCCGGCAACGCGATAGCCTGCTATTTGCGCTCTGGGGGCTGTGCCTCCAGGCTGCACAACTAATTCCAGCATATCGCGGATCTCTTTGGCGGTTTGTGCCGAGATCACATGTTGACCGATAGGTGGTTCATTTAGCTTGAGTAATGAAATAGGTTTGATCTCGCCATCGTTGGCAAACGCGGTGTAAGCGCGCGCAAGTTGTATCAGGCTCAGTGAAATGCCATGACCATAAGCCATGGTCGCTTGTTCGATAGGCCGCCAGTGTTGCCAAGGGCGCAGGTGACCGGAGGCTTCGCCGGGGAAACCGATATGCGAAGTGGAGCCGAAACCCATCTGGTTAAACATCCGCCACATTGCTTCGGGCGCGAGGGTAAGGGCTATTTTGGCAGCGCCGACGTTAGATGATTTTTGTATCACTTGTGCCACAGTGACTATCCCCACCGGATGCGCATCACTGATGGTGGCTGGGCCGATACTATACTTACCGTTACCGGTATTGATTAAAGTATCGGGCTTGAAGGTACCCGCTTCCAGCGCAGTTGCAACAGTGAACGGCTTCAGTGTGGAGCCTGGCTCGAAGGTATCCACGATGGCACGGTTGCGGGCACTTACCGCCAGATTGGTGGGTGCATTCGGGTTGTAAGTAGGCTGGTTGGCTAATGCCAACACCTCGCCGGTACGCGAATCAAGCACCACGATACTGCCAGCCTTGGCTTTGTTGATTTCGACCGCGTGCGCCAGCTCGCGATGAGCAAGATACTGAATACGCCTGTCTATGGATAGCACCAGATCACGTCCCTCTTGCGGTACTTTGACTTCTTCCAGCTCTTCTATGATGTGCCCCTGCCTGTCCTGGATCACGCGGCGACTGCCTTGTTTGCCGCCCAGCCAGTGTTGATACACCAGCTCCACCCCTTCCTGACCGATGTCTTCAGCACCGGTGAAACCGATGATATGAGCCGACATGTCGCCTGCCGGATAAAAACGCCGGTATTCCCGTTGCAGATATATGCCGGGAATGCCGAGCTGCATCACCCGTGCGGCGGCCTCGGGAGGCATGCGGCGCTTGAGATAAATAAAGTTTTTGTCGTTATTTTTTATTTTTTTATTGATTTCACCCGGTTTTATTTGCAGCAATTCCGCCAGGTTTTTTGTTTGTTGCGGTGTAATCTCGACATCCGGCGGGCTGGCCCAGACCGATTCCACAGGCGTGCTGATTGCCAGCGGTTCATTATTGCGGTCGGTGATCATGCCGCGATGCGCGAAAATGCTGAGCGTACGGCCATAACGCTGATCGCCTTTTTGTTGCAGGAAATCGCGGTGCAGACCCTGCAGGTAAACGGCTCGGCCTAACAGCATCGCAAAGCAAAGCATCAACCCGATCAGCAGTGCGCGTCTGCGCCAGGAAGGCAGGCGCATCGGCATGGCCTGCGCTCTTGCTTTTGATAGTATCTGAGCAGCGCTTTGCGCCATCAGCGTACCCCTCCAAGCTGGATGACCTGAATGCGCGAGGCTTCCGGCACTTTCATCTGTAACTGGCTGGCAGCAACTTGCTCAATACGGGAATGTACTGCCCAGGTACTTTGTTCCAGCTCTAATTGCCCCCATTCAATCTCGTATTGTTTGGCCTGATTTTGTTGCTGTTGCAGTTCGATATAAAGCTTGCGTGCCTTGTGTTGCGAGGTCACCACACTTAGTGCGCAGCACAACAGGATCGCCAGCAAAATGAGATTTAGCTTGGTCATGGCGTTGAGGTTCTTTCTGCCACGCGCAATACCGCACTGCGTGAGCGCGGGTTGAAAGCGACTTCCTGTTTGCCGGGCTTGATTGCCTTGCCCACGGCGATGAGACGGGGTTGCGGCAAATCTGCTGCACGCACAGGGAAATTACTGGGGAGGTCATCGCGGTCTTGCTGCGAACGAATAAAACGTTTTACGATTCGATCTTCCAGGGAATGGAAGCTGATGACGGCTAATCTGCCGCCGGGGGCAAGAATTTCAGCGCAATGAGGCAGCGCTAGCGACAATTCCTCAAGCTCCTGATTGATGAAAATCCGTAAAGCTTGAAAGGTGCGTGTCGCCGGATCCTGACCGGGCTCGACTTTGGTGACAGCGCCTGCCACGATCGTGGCAAGTTGTCGAGTAGTGTGAATGTGCTGCCCGTCTGTGCGTGCCGCAACAAGCGCCCTTGCAATCTGTTTAGCAAACCGTTCTTCACCATAATTTTTTATAACCTCCTGAAGTTGTTGCTCGGATGTTGTTGCTAAAAACTCTGCGGCAGTCTGCCCGCGACTTTGGTCCATCCGCATATCCAAAGGACCATCGTTTTTAAAGCTGAAACCCCTTTCGGCCTCATTAATCTGCGGTGACGAAACACCTATATCGAGCAACACGCCAGCCACCTTTGAAATACCTAAATCCCTTAAAATCTTTTCCATCTGGCTAAACGGGCTTCTCACTGCAGTGAAGCGCGGGTCGTTGATATTCTGTGCCGCTTCAATCGCTTGCGCATCTCTGTCGAAGGCAATCAGCCGCCCGCCCTTACCCAGTTTTTGCAAAATCGCCAGACTATGCCCGCCGCGACCGAATGTGCCATCTACATAAATGCCATCTGCAGCTATGTTCAATGCCTCGACCGCTTCATGAAGCAATACCGGAAGGTGTTGTGGGTGGGCGTTCAGCCCTGCGGTCACAACGAAAAACCTTCCAGCTCTGTGGGCAAGGACTCGGCATCCATTACTTGTTCCAGTTGCGCCTTCCAGGCTTCCATGCTCCACAATTCAAAATGGCTGCCTTGACCGACCAGCATGGCGGACTTCTCCAGTTGCGCGAATTCGCGCAAGGCCGGCGAGACCAGCAAGCGTCCGGCGCTATCCATCTCCATATCCTCGGCATAGCCCACCAGTAAACGCTGAAGCGCACTCGATTGACGGTCAAAGCTGGAAAGCGACATGATCTTTGCCTGTATGGGTTCCCATGCCGGTTGCGGGTAAAGCAGCAAGCAACGATGGGGGTGTGCGGTAAGTACCAACTGACCTGCGGACTGGTTCATCAGGGCGTCTCTATGCCGGCTGGGTACTGCCAGCCGGCCTTTAGCATCAAGATTGAGAGAGGTTGCGCCGCGAAACATGAATGAGCCTTAAAATGAACCCGTTTTAAATTTTCCCTGAGTGCTATCGGGGAGAATGGCAACAAAGGGTAGTCGCCATCCGCCCTTAGTTTCGAACAGCGACTCCCACAAAATCCCACTTTTTCCCACTGGGTGGAACTATAGATAAAAAAAAAGAGCTTTGCAAGCTCTTTTTACTATTTTTTCTTTTTTACTCAAATACTTAGCTGAGAAAGCTGGTAAATTGTTTTTTGTTAAAAATCAATTGATTATGAAATCAACTGAATGTTAATTATTAGCTTGGGTGTAAGAAAGGTAAAAGGTGATAGGAAAATAGAAGCTGGCCGATAAGCCGGGTTTTGTTCATACCTTGCGGTAAGCGACAGTCATTCCTCTAGGCGCACAATTGCTCGTGCACTCAAGCAACCTACCCGCTGGCAGCGCGAGCCACGCCTTATTACCGAAGTAAAATGCCAGCCTATTTGGTCTTGCTGCGGATGGAGGTTACCGCGTTTCACTTCCACCTTACGGCTTACTCGTCTCTGTGGCCCTGTTCCTCGCCTTGGCTTTCGGTTTCCCAAAAGTTGCTGCGTACGGCCGTTAGCCGTCATCCCGCTCTGTGCAGCCCGGACTTTCCTCCCCCTGTGCATTAAACACAGGCGGCGACTGTCTGGCCAGCTTCAGTGCTTATTTTAGCACGGTACCAGTTTTGCCTGAGCCAGTGTTGTGCGACCAGGCTATCATCCATATCCCGGCCAGCACCATAGGCAGACTGAGCCATTGTCCCATGCTTAACCCAAGTGACAACAGACCCAGAAAGTTGTCAGGCTGACGCGTGAATTCCACCAAAAATCTGAAACTACCGTAGCCAATCAGGAATAGTCCGGATACTGCACCTGTGGGGCGCGGTTTACGAGAGTAAAGCCACAATATCGAAAACAGGATGATGCCTTCCAGACCAAATTCATATAATTGTGAGGGGTGGCGGGGGACTTGGTCTACATAGGGGAAAACCATGCCCCATGGCAAGTCGGTCGGACGTCCCCACAATTCGCCGTTGATGAAATTTCCCATGCGCCCGGCACCAAGACCCAGGGGTACCAGGGGTGCAATGAAGTCCATAAGCGCCAGCCATTTGATCTGATATTTGCGGGCAACAATCAGCATCGCAGTGAGTACGCCCAAAAATCCGCCGTGAAAGGACATACCGCCTTGCCAGACTGCTGGTATCTCCGCGGGGTGTGCGAAAAAGTGTGAAGGCTGATAGAACAACACATAGCCCAAGCGTCCACCCAGGATCACACCCAGTGCTCCGTAAAACAGCATGTCATCCAGCATCTGGATAGAGAAACCCGCTTGCGGATTGGCCTGGATGCGGTACTTGCCCAGCCAGAGAAAGGCCATGAAAGCAGTCAGGTACATCAGACCGTACCAGTGGATACCAAAGGAACCAATATGGATGGCAATAGGGTCGAATTGCGGGTGGACTAGCATTTAGGGTAGCTTTCAGAATTAGAGTAAAATTGAAACGGAAGACAATGAGCTGGAGCTCAATTATACGTAATCGGATTCACAAATAGAGGTTTCATCATGCCGCAATATCGTTCCCGTACCACCACTCATGGCCGTAATATGGCCGGTGCACGCGCTTTGTGGCGCGCCACCGGCATGAAAGAGGGTGATTTCAACAAGCCCATCATCGCGGTTGCCAATTCGTTCACCCAATTCGTACCCGGCCATGTACACCTTAAAGACATGGGGCAATTAGTGGCGCGCGAGATCGAGAAGTCCGGTGGAGTAGCCAAAGAATTCAATACCATCGCAGTGGATGACGGTATCGCCATGGGTCACGGTGGCATGTTGTATTCGCTGCCCAGTCGCGATTTGATTGCTGATAGCGTGGAATACATGGTCAATGCGCATTGCGCCGACGCGCTGGTGTGCATCTCCAACTGCGACAAGATCACTCCCGGCATGCTGATGGCGGCATTGCGTCTCAACATCCCCGTGGTGTTTGTTTCGGGCGGGCCGATGGAAGCCGGTAAAGTGACCTGGCAAGGCGATGAAATGAAGCTGGATCTGGTGGATGCCATGGTTGCTGCTGCCGACAGCAACGTCAGCGACGAAAAATCAGAAGCCATAGAGCGTTCTGCCTGCCCAACCTGCGGTTCCTGCTCCGGTATGTTTACTGCAAATTCCATGAACTGCCTGACCGAGGCGCTGGGTTTATCCTTGCCTGGTAACGGCTCCACACTTGCCACCCACGCGGACAGAAAACAACTTTTCCTGCGCGCCGGTCGCACCATCGTGGAATTGGCCAAACGTTATTACGAGCAGGATGATGCCTCGATTCTGCCACGTGCCATTGCTTCCATGGCTGCGTTCGAGAATGCCATGAGCCTGGATGTGGCCATGGGAGGATCCACCAATACAGTGCTGCACCTGCTGGCTGCCGCTCACGAAGCCAAGGTGAATTTCACCATGAAAGACATAGACCGTATTTCAAGGCGTGTGCCATGTCTGAGCAAGGTTGCCCCTGCCACGCAGAAATATCACATGGAAGACGTACACCGCGCAGGTGGCGTGATGGGCATTCTGGGCGAGCTGGATAGAGCCGGACTGATACAACGCGAGGTGCCTACGGTGCATGCCCCCAGTATGGGTGCGGCGCTGGAGCAATGGGACATCATGCGTAGCAAGGACGAGGCAGTTAAATCATTCTTCCGCGCTGCGCCGGGCGGAGTTCCGACCACCATCGCATTCTCCCAGTCCATGCGCTACCCCACCTTGGATGACGACAGAGCCGAAGGCTGTATTCGCGACAAGGCGCACGCTTACTCGCAAGACGGCGGATTAGCAGTGCTTTACGGCAATATCGCACTCGAAGGCTGCATCGTTAAAACGGCGGGTGTGGACGAGAGTATTCTCAAGTTCACCGGTCGTGCGCGCATTTTCGAAAGCCAGGATGCAGCGGTGGAGGGCATTCTAGCCGACCAGATCGTGGCAGGCGATATTGTGGTGATACGCTATGAAGGTCCGCGCGGAGGCCCGGGCATGCAGGAAATGCTGTATCCAACCTCCTATCTCAAGTCCAAGGGGCTAGGCAAGGTTTGTGCGTTGCTGACAGACGGACGTTTTTCGGGCGGTACCTCAGGCCTGAGTATAGGCCACGCCTCGCCGGAAGCTGAAGAGGGCGGCGCCATCGGGCTGGTGGAAGAAGGCGACACCATAGAGATCAATATTCCTGATCGCACCATTCATTTGGTGGTGAGCGACTCGGAACTGGCGAGCCGCCGTGCAGAGATGGAGGCTAAAGGTAAGGATGCGTGGAAGCCGGTGAAGCGCGAACGCTTTGTATCAGAAGCACTACGGGCATATGCTGCCATGACGACGAGCGCTTCCAAGGGTGCAGTGCGCGATGTCACTCAAGTGGAAAAGAACTAAGCCAGACTTTCCCGTTGTTTTGCCCTGGCTAACGCCGGGCGTGCAGCCATCTGCTTGGCGTAGATTTTCAGCGAGGATGGCATCGCAATATTGAGTGCCCGCGCCCAGTTAAGCGTGCCGCCTAATAGAATATCTGCCGCTGTGAACTGCATGCCAACCGCATATTCGCGGTTTTCCATATGTTGCGCCAACACACTCGCCACTTTGTCGAATTCACGCACACAATATGGTGCGATCGCTGCGATGCGCTGCTCTTCCGGCAATAGGCGAGCATGCTTGCTCATGGTCCACAGTGGTGCTTCCAGCTCGCTCATGGCAAAAAAACACCACTGAAAGTAATGTGCCCTGAGGACTGATTGCTCCACCGGCGGTACCAAACGGGATGCAGGAAAACGCTCGCCGATATAGGTGCAAATGGCGGCCGATTCGCTCAGCACCAGTTCACCATCCACTAGCACGGGCAGTTTGCCGTTGGGGTTGAGTTTCAGAAATTCCGGGGTTTTATTGTCGCCCTTTTTCAGGTCGATGAAGATGAAATCGTATTCTGCGCCCGCTTCTTCCAATGCCCAGGCAACGCGGGTAGAGCGGGAGCCGGGTGAGCCATAAAGTGTGAGCATGTGATTCTCTCGGTTTTGCGCCGTCGGTTTTGAGGCGTGTTAAAGCAATGCTATCAACACGCGTTCCAGTGGCGTAATGAATAGCATGAATAATAGCTGCGCAACGATGAATACAATCAGTGGTGATAGATCCAGTCCGCCAATGTTGCCCATCATGCGCCGCACCGGATTCAGCAGCGGGGCTGTCAGGCTATTCAGTGCGTCGGCGGCTCCGGTGTGCGGATTAACCCAGCTCATAATTGCCTGAATGATGACGGCATAAAGAATGATATATACGCTGAGTTTAAATAAAGCCAGTATCACCAGACCGAAAATCGCGAAGTAAACATTGAAATTGGCTAATCCCAACGGGTAATCTTCCGCCCATAATTGTGCAAACTGCAAGATCAATTGTGCAGTGAATGCAAGCACCAGCGTGGATAAGTCCAGGCTGCGCCAGGAAGGGGTGAATCTGCGCACCGGGCGCACCAGGAAATTAGTCGCAGAAACTACCGCTTGCGACACCGGGTTGTAATAAGGTGCGCCGGTAAGCTGCAGGTAAAAGCGAAGCAATACTGCAATCGTGAACAGCCCCAGCAGGGTGTTGAGCAAGAACAAAAAGGCTTGTGTAAACATATGATGTTTCCTTAATCTTTACCTAACAAATCGCCTAGTTCTCTGGAGCGTGCCGCAGCCGATTTTATAGCCAGGATGATGTGCTCTTTGACCTGAGAAGCTTGCATGGCAGTGATCGCCTGTTCCGTGGTGCCACCTTTGGAAGTGACTTGAGCGCGCAGCGTATCAAACTGTTCCGGGCTGGCTGCCGCCAATTTGGCGGCACCTTGCATGGTCTGCAGCGCAAGAATGCGTGTCTGCTCAGGGCTTAACCCCAAGATGCTGCCCGCTTCCTGCATGGCTTCGAGAAAGTAGAACATATAGGCTGGGCCACTCCCTGAAATGGCGGTGACTGCATCCATCTGCCTCTCGTCCTCCAGCCATATGCATGTTCCGGCAGCTTCAAGTATGTTAAAAGCCTGTTGCTTCTGTTCCAGGGTGACTTGCGGCGATGCATAAAGCGCGGATACACCTGCTTGCACCTGTGCAGGGGTGTTGGGCATGACCCGGATCACTTTGTTGTAACCACCCAGCCAGCGTATCAGGTCTGTGGAGCGTATGCCGGCAGCGATGGAAATCACCAATTGCCGCTGAAGCAGGCTGGAAAGAAAAATTGCGATATCGCGCAACTGCTGTGGTTTCACCGCCAGAACAATGTTGTCGGCATGCGCCGCTGCGGCAAGCTGGTCGCTGACGTTAATACCGAATTCCTGTTGTAACTGCACACGTTTGTTGGCGTCCGGCTCAACCACCATCACCTGTGTTGCGGGAGTGCCATTCTCAAGCAAGCCGATGATGAGGGCTTTTGCCATATTACCGCCGCCAATAAAACTAATCGTCATGAGTGCTTGCCCGGTTTTATTAAATCGCTCATTCGGTCACAAATTGTGATTTCCAATTGAATCGTGCTGATTCTAGCGTGAATATGCATGTCTTTGCCCAAATATCGCCGTACCTATCCTGACCATGGTGCTACCTTCCATGATGGCGCTGACAAAATCGCCAGACATGCCCATGGAAAGAGTATCCATCCCCAACCCTGGGTGGTTCAGAACGCGTTGATTCAACGTCTCCATTAATTGCGCCAGCAATTTGAAATTCTGACGTTGTTTGGTCACATCTGTTGTCGGTTCGGGTATCGCCATCAGGCCGCGTAATCTTAGCCCGGGAATAGAGTTTACAGCGTGTGCCAAAGCAGGTAATTCATCCGCAGTGCAACCGGCCTTGGTGGCTTCTCCGCTGATATTCACCTGCAGGCAAACATTGAGCGGTGGCAGATGCGGGGGACGACTCTCCGCCAGACGCTGGGCGATTTTCAATCGATCCACCCCATGTACCCAGCTGAAGGATTCGGCAATGGGGCGCGTCTTGTTGCTTTGAATGGGGCCGATAAAATGCCAGACTATGGGCAGATCTGCGAGTTGCTGCATTTTATCCAGCGCTTCTTGTAAATAACTCTCGCCAAAATCTGTTAAACCAGCTAGATAAGCTTTACGCAGCGAGGGCGCCGCATGCGTTTTGCTGACTGCTACCAGTGTTACGCATTCCGATGGTCTGCCAGCGGTAAACACTGCATTCTCGATCTGCGACAGAATAGCTTGCGAACGTTGTGTGATTGTTGTCATAATCCACGCAAATTATATCAGTGGAGCGTACATGGAAATTTCTGATTTGTTGGTATTTTCCGTACAAAACGGAGCTTCCGACCTGCACCTGTCGGCAGGACTGCCGCCGATGATCCGGGTGCATGGCGATGTGCGTCGCATCAATGCGCCGCCGCTGGAACATGAGCAGGTGCATTCCATGATCACCGGCATCATGAACGACCATCAGCGCAAGATTTTCGCCGAACATCTGGAATGCGACTTCTCGATTGAAGTGGAAGACCTGGCAAGGTTTCGTGTCAATGCGTTCAATCAGAATCGCGGCGCAGGTGCGGTATTACGTACTATTCCTTCAAAAGTATTATCTCTGGAATATCTCAAATGTCCACCGATCTTCAAGGAGATCGCACAAAACCCTCGTGGCATTGTTTTGGTAACCGGACCTACCGGCTCCGGTAAATCCACTACGCTGGCAGCGCTGGTGAATTATATTAATGAGGAAGAATACGGACATATCCTGACGGTTGAAGACCCGATCGAGTTCGTTCATGTATCGAAAAAATGCCTGATCAACCAGCGCGAAGTCGGGCCGCATACCGAGTCTTTTACCAGCGCGCTTAAATCAGCATTACGCGAAGATCCGGATGTGATTCTGGTAGGCGAAATGCGAGATCTGGAAACCATACGACTGGCACTCACTGCTGCAGAAACCGGTCACCTGGTATTCGGTACTTTGCATACTTCATCGGCAGCAAAAACCATAGACCGTATCGTGGATGTGTTCCCGGCGGCGGAGAAGGAAATGGTACGCGCGATGTTGTCGGAATCCTTACGTGCAGTCATTTCGCAAACGCTGTGCAAGACCGCTGATGGCAAGGGGCGTGTGGCGGCACATGAAATCATGATAGGGACTTCGGCTATCAGGAATCTGATCCGCGAGGCCAAGATCGCGCAAATGTATTCTGCGATTCAAACCGGTCAGGCGATAGGTATGCAAACGCTGGATCAGAATCTGCTGGAGTTGGTGAAAAACAAGGTGATCACCTCGGCCGAGGCCAGGATGAAAGCTGTCAACAAGGAATCTTTCCCTGATTTGTCATAGATTTAAGCGCGTCGTGGTCGTGTGTTAATGGTGTTGATACACGATTTGTCCGTTCAGTAGCGTCCAGCGGACTTTTCCTGGAAGTTCCAATCCCATGAACGGTGTATTTTTGCCTTGGCTGAGTAGTGTTTTCGCTTCTACCTTCCACACGAAGTCGGCATCGAATACGCACACATCGGCCTGAGCACCCAGACTCAGGCTGCCACCATCTATACCCAGCACACTCGCCGGCGAACTGGTAATGCTGGTCAGCGCCTGGGGTAAAGCCAGCTTGTTGTCCAGGGCCCATTTTAGTGTGAGTGAAAGCAGTAATTCCAGGCCGCTTGCGCCAGGTTCACTTTCGGCGAACGGAGAAAGTTTGGCGTCGTCATCTACCGGTGTGTGATCCGAGCAGATGGCATCTATGGTGCCATCCAGCAGCCCTGCGCGCAGCGCATCGCGGTCGCGTTCAGTTCGTAGTGGCGGGCGAAGGTGGCATTGGGCATCGAAATAACCGATGTCGTGTTCGGTCAGATGCAAATGGGTGGAGGCAATGTCGCAACTGATAGGCAGCCCTTCTTTTTTTGCCTGCTTGATCATCGCCACCGATTGCAAGGTAGAAAGCCGACATATATGTACTTTGGCACCGGTTTCACGCATCAGTGACAGGATGGTGGATAAGGCGATGGTTTCGGCACATGCAGGGATGCCCTGCAAGCCGAGCCGGGCAGCGACTTCGCCACTATGGGCAACACCATTTTTGGCTAAATGAGCATCTTCTGCCCGCAGCCATACGGTCAGGTCGAATGTCGCGGCGTATTGCAGTGAGTTCCACAATACCTGCGTATCCGTCAACGCGTTATCAGCTTGCGAGAATCCGACACAACCGGCTTCAGACAACTCGAACATTTCCGTCAGGTTCTTGCCTTGCAATTGACGGGTCAATGCGCCTAAGGGATAGATATTGACCAGGTTCAGCAACTTGGCGCGGTGTTTGAGCATCTCGACCAACCCCGGCTCGTCGAGTACCGGGTCAGTATCTGGCGGACAGGCCAGACTGGTAACGCCGCCTGCAGCAGCGGCCAGCAACTCGCTTTCCAGTGTCGCCTTGTATTCAAAGCCTGGTTCTCTTAGTCGCGCAGAAAGATCAATCAGACCAGGGCAGACGACGAGGTTGCTGGCATCGATAATCTGGTTCGCTACAAAGCCATCAGGAGCATTGCCCAAGCCCACGATCTTGCCTGCAGCGATGAACACATCATGCTTGGCATCAATATTGTTTTTGGGGTCTATCAGACGTCCATTTTTGATGTGTATTTTCATATTATTCTGTATTTCCCGCCAAGATACTCATCACCGCCATTCGTACCGCGATGCCGTAAGTGACTTGCGGCAATATCACCGACTGCGCGCCATCAGCCACAGTAGAGTCGATTTCAACGCCGCGATTCATCGGTCCGGGATGCATCACAATCGCATCCGGTTTAGCCAACGCCAGTTTGTCCTGCGTCAGTCCGTAAGTCTTGAAATACTCCTGGGCGCTGGGTAGCAGAGCGCCATTCATGCGCTCATTCTGCAGGCGCAGCATCATGATGACATCCACATCCTTAAGACCGGAGGCCATGTCGTGATATACCTGTACTCCTAATTTCTCAACCTCTTGCGGCAGCAATGTTTTGGGGGCGATCACTCTTACTTCCGGCACCCCCAATGTAGTCAGCGCATGAATCTCGGAGCGGGCCACTCGAGAATGCAGTACATCGCCGACGACAGCGACGCGTAGATTATGCATATCCGGTTTGTAGTGGCGTACCGTGAATACGTCCAGCAAGCCTTGCGTTGGATGCGCATGACGTCCATCGCCGGCGTTGATGACATGAATGTCGGATCCGACGTGCCGGGCGATCAGGTGCGCAGCACCTGATTGTGCGTGGCGTACCACGAACATGTCGGCATGCATGGCGATCAGGTTATCCACCGTGTCGAGTATGGTTTCACCTTTGGACTGCGATGAAGTACCGACATTCAGGTTGATCACATCGGCAGACAGGCGTTTGGCGGCGATTTCAAAAGTGGTACGGGTACGCGTGCTGTTTTCAAAGAAGATATTGCACACGGTTTTGCCGCGCAACAAAGGGACTTTTTTGACTTCGCGCTCGGCCACGCCGACGAATGATGCGGCTGTTTCCAGTATCTGCTTTAGGATGGGGGCTGAAAGCCCTTCGATTGAGAGTAAATGAGTGAGTTCACCATGTTTGTTGAGTTGGGGATTATTCACTGATTTCCTCATGTAGTTTTAAATTGAAATGCCCGGCTGCGTCGCGCAGAAGTTCGAGGTTCTGGCCGGGTTTGAGCGTCATGCGTACGCCGACAGCCTGAGCTTCAATAGGTAATTCCCGTTCGCCTCGGTCTACCAGTACTGCCAGGGAAATGCGTGCAGGTCGCCCATAATCGAATAATTCGTTCATTGCTGCGCGTACTGTACGACCGGTGTACAACACATCATCGATGAGCAGGATATGGCGCCCTTCGACATCGAAGGGAATATTGGAAGGTTTGGTTTGAGGGTGCAGACCTATGCGGCTGAAGTCGTCGCGATAAAAGGAAATGTCCAAGGTCCCCAAGTCGCCGCCCAGTGATTGTTGCAAGCGCGAGGCGATCCATGCCCCGCCGCTATGGATCCCTACCAGTGCCGCGCCCTCGGCGATGAAAGGCTCTAGCTGTCGGGACAGATTTTCTAGCAATTGTTCTGCATCAGGTAGCATGATGGTGAGTCTCAGCCCGTTGAGTGTCAAAATGACTTTGTAAAATATGTTGTGCGGCCACTTGATCCAGCATTTCTTTCTGCGCTCTACCGCGTATGCCAATCTCATTCAAAGACAGGCTGGCATGATCCGAACTCAATCGCTCATCCATGAGTACCGTGGGCAGGTTGAAACGTCCCTGCAGGCGTCGTGCAAAGCGCCGACACAAGCGGCTTAACTCATGCTCCGTGCCATCCATATGGGCAGGCAATCCCACCACCAATTGCACCGGACGCCACTCTGTAATCAACTGGGCAATGATATTGAATCTTGCATCATTGCCTTCTTCGTTTATGGTCAGGAGAGGGTGGGCAATGCCCATTTCCCAGTCACCCACTGCAACCCCTACACGTTTTTCGCCAAAATCAAAAGCGAGTACAGCGCCTTTAGTCAGAATTGAGGCAGCCAAAGCCTCAGGCATGACCCGCCTGATCCGCAAAATTTGCAAAATCCAAGCCGAGCAAGCTCATGGCCGCAGAGAATTTTTGTTCTATCGGAATATCGAAGATGATGTTGTCCTGGGCTTCAACCGTAAGCCACGCATTTTGTGCCATCTCTTGTTCCAGTTGACCGGCAGACCAGCCTGCATAACCAAGGCTGACCAACATTTTTTGCGGGCCTTCGCCGCGTGCGGCGGCTTCCAGTATGTCTTTTGATGTGGTTAGTGCGGTGTCGCCTCTGATGGCAATGGTGGATTGCCACTGGCCGACAGGCTGGTGCAGTACGAAACCCCTATCGGTTTGTACCGGGCCGCCGAAGTGCACCGGCGTCTTGTTCACATTCGGGTCAGTGGCTGCAACATTGATTTGTTGCAGCAGGTCATCCAGATGCATATCTATGGAACGGTTGATGACGATGCCGAGCGCGCCACTCTCATTGTGCTCGCAAACGTAAGTCAGTGATTTGGCAAAGTGCGGATCTGCCATGGCTGGCATGGCAATGATGAAGTGGCCCGTCAGATTGATATTTTCCACAGTCGTATTATCGCATTTATTTCACATGTTTTTTGCAATTTACTGCTCAATATGCTGGCTCATATTCCTGTCATGTAGCCAGTCACTTCCAGATCAAACCCTACCATGCTCGGCATTTTCCGAGGTACTGCCATCAGGCGCATCTTGCCCACGCCGAGATCACGCAATATTTGCGAGCCTATACCGTAATCACGTAAATCCTGTTTGGAGCGCACCGGTTCGTCTGCCTGACGGATACGGTCGATCAGTTCCTGTCCGGTTTCAGTTCGGCGCAACAGCACAATCACGCCGGTTTCGGCATCACGTATGGCTTCCATCGCCCGATAAACGCTCCAGGAATGGGTGTTACTGTCGTGATCGATCAAGTCAAATACGGATAAAGGTTCATGTACCCGCACCAGCGTTTCCTTTCCCGGTGTTGGCTGGCCTTTCACCAGCGCCAGATGGGTCTCGTCTGCAATCTTGTCGTGAAAAGCGATCAATCTGAATTCGCCGTAAGGAGTTTGTACCATGCGTTCGGTGGCACGTTCGATCAGACGCTCGGTCTGACTGCGATAATGGATGAGATCGGCGATCGAGCCTATTTTCAAATCATGCTTGCTGGCGAAATCCATCAAATCTGCCAGGCGGGCCATATTTCCATCGTCTTTCAATACCTCGCAAATCACGGCTGCCGGTTCCAGTCCTGCCAGTGCTGCCAGATCGCAACCTGCTTCGGTATGTCCCGCTCGCACCAGTACGCCGCCATTTTGCGCCATGAGCGGAAAAACATGCCCCGGGCTGACAATGTCTTGTGCTTTGGCGTTTTTGGCTACGGCTGCCTGAATGGTATGTGCCCGGTCGGCGGCAGATATCCCGGTGGTGACTCCTGATGCCGCTTCAATTGATGCAGTGAAATTGGTGCCCAGTTTTGTGCCGTTATGCTGCACCATCTGCGACAGGTTTAGCTGCTGGCAGCGGGCTTGTGTCAGCGTCAGGCAAATCAGTCCGCGACCATGGGTTGCCATGAAGTTGATGTGCGCTGCATTGGCGAATTCTGCAGCAAGCACCAGATCGCCTTCGTTCTCGCGATCTTCTTCATCGACCAGCAGCACCATTTTACCGGCGCGTATGTCGGCGATGATGTCCGCAGTTGAGGATATCTGGCTCATTCTTTTTCCCATGCTTGCGCGCGGTCTATATAACGCGCGATCAGATCTACTTCCATGTTGACTTCATCACCTATATTCAAATCTCCCAGCGTTGTGTTTTTCAGGGTATGCGGGATCAGGTTGAAGCAGAACGTGTCTTGCGTGATGGCGTTCACGGTCAGGCTGACGCCGCTTATCGTGACCGAGCCTTTCACTGCCACATAACGCATGAGTGCATGAGGTGCCTGTATCCACATGCGTACGCAATCACCCAAGGGCTCGAGGCCTGTTACTTTGCCTGTGCCATCAACATGGCCACTCACCAGATGGCCGTCGAGTTTGTCAGACATGCGTAATGCTTTTTCCAGATTCACTTTTCGATCAGCGTCCAACCCTGCAGTACAGCGCAAGGTCTCTGCAGAAACATGTACCTGAAACGACTGCGAGTTGTGTTCTACCACAGTGAGGCATGCGCCATTCACTGCGATACTGTCGCCGGGTGCAACATCGGATAAGTCGAGAGTATTGGCAGCGACCATCAGGATTAGGTCGTCTCCATGCTTGTTGGCGCTGTCGATATGACCGACGGCCTGAATGATTCCTGTAAACATGATGTTATTTTAACAGATGGGGACGGGCATAAAAAACAAAAGGGCGAAACCTTCACGGTTTCGCCCTTTGAGAATAAGTTGAAACAGTCAGCCGATACCCAGTAACCTTAAAGGCGATTTGAGCTGCGCGTTATACGCAGCCAAAGAGTGCAAACCTGCTTGTATCTGTACGTTACTGGAGGACAGGCTGGTTGAGGAACTCGCGTAGTTATTGTCGCCTATGCGGCTAGCCGTAGCTGCCAGATTCTGGTACGTATTGGTCAGGCCAGCAATGCTGGAATTGAGTCCTGCCGATATCGCCCCCAGACTCGCCTGCTGGCCGGAAACGACATCTTGCGCGGCTTGAGCTGCGGTTATGGCTGCCTGCGCTCCTGCAAAGGTTGTTACATCAAGCGCAGAAACCCCGAGGCTGGTGGTATCGGTTGCTCCTATACTGATTTGCGTTGTATCACCTGCATTAGGGCCGGATTGTACCGTGGCATTAAAGCTGCCATTCAATAGGTTCTGGCCGTTAAATTGCGTATTGCCTGTGACCTGATTGATGTTTTGGGTGAGCTGATTGATCTCGCCCTGGATGGCTTGCAGATCGCTCGCGCTGTTGGTGCTATTGGAAGCCTGTACTGCAAGCGTTTGTATCCGCGACAAATTATCAGATATGGTCGATAAGCCGCCGTTCGCCGTATCAGCCAGATCAACGCCGCTGCCGATATTGTTAATGGCCTGCTGCGTACCTCCGAGCTGACCGGTCAGGCTGACAAGAATCGCTATCCCTGCAGCATCATCCTTGGAGGAATTGATGCGAAGTCCGCTGCTCTGGCGTTGCAGATTGGTCTGCTGTACGGATTGCGCCTGATTTAAGGAAGATATTCCGGGTGGTGAGATGCCAATTGCCATGACAAACTCCTTATGAGTTAAATCTATGATCAAATAATAAACTTTACGCGGCTATTGTCAACCATTAGTTACGCGGGTTTTGCTGATATTTTTGATGAGGCTGGGAGCCAAGTAAAACAAGGCTCCCGGCCTCATTTATTCAGGCGCGTTGCAGATGGGCATTTCAGGCTAAAATAGGGCTATGAGTTCCTACGAATTATTCATCGGCTTGCGCTATACCCGTGCCAAGCGTCGCAATCATTTCATCTCGTTCATTTCGATGACCTCCATGATAGGGATTGCATTAGGTGTGGCGGCGCTGATCGTGGTGCTATCGGTGATGAACGGCTTTCAGCATGAGCTGCGCACCCGCATTCTTGGCGTGGCGTCACATATCCAGATCACCGGCGGAAATAACACCTTAAGTGACTGGCCTGGTATGGTGAAATTCGTGCAAGGCTCAAAACAGGTCAAAGGGGCTGCACCGTATATCGTGGAGCAGGGCATGCTGTCGTTCGATCAGGCGGTGCAGGGTACGATTGTTCGCGGTATTCTGCCTGCAGAAGAAGGTCGCGTGGCAGATATTGGCGCACAGATGAAAGTGGGCAAATTAAGCAATCTCAAACCGGGGGAATTCGGCATCGTGCTGGGGATGGAGCTGGCGCAATCTCTGGGCGCAGGGTTGGGCGACAAAGTGGTGTTGATGGCGCCGCAAGGACAGTTCACGCCCGCTGGCATTGTTCCCAGAATAAAGCAATTCACCGTAGTGGGTATATTTCAGGTGGGAATGTATGAATATGATGCTTCGCTGGCGCTGATACATATGGACGATGCGGCCAAGCTTTATCGCATGGGAGATCAGGTCAGCGGGGTCAGACTGAAGCTTGAAAACCTGGATGATGCGCCGGAGATTGCGCGTGATCTTGCCAAACAGCTTGCCGCTTTCGGTGCGTATTACGTCAGTGACTGGACTGTGGAACATGCCAATTTCTTCCGTGCGGTGCGCATGGAAAAGCGTGTGATGTTTGTCATTTTGACCTTGATCGTAGCAGTGGCGGCATTCAATATAGTTTCCACACTGGTGATGGCGGTGACGGATAAACGCGCAGACATCGCTATTCTGAGAACGCTGGGCGCATCGCCGCGTAGCATTATGAAAATATTTATCGTACAGGGCGCGGCTATCGGGTTCATAGGGACCGCTCTCGGAGCCGTGGGCGGCGTGATTCTGGCGCTCAATATCAGCACCGTGGTGCCATTTATCGAAAATCTGTTCGGCGTGCATTTTCTGTCCAAGGAAGTCTATTACATCAGTGAGCTTCCTTCGCAACTGCAATCGGGGGACGTCATCACCATTACCCTGGTATCCCTGGTGCTTTCACTGCTGGCAACGCTATATCCAAGCTGGCGTGCCTCTAATATCAATCCGGCAGAGGCGCTGAGATATGAATGAGGGTAAGGATATCGTACTCAGTTGTAGCGACCTGCACAAAACCTACTCCGGGCTGGATGTTGCCGTGCTCAATGGCATCAGCCTGCAGATTGCCGCCGGAGAGCAGGTGGCAATTGTAGGGGCATCTGGTTCCGGTAAAAGCACCCTGTTGCATCTATTGGGCGGCCTGGATGCTCCGACGAAGGGCGAAGTCAGCATACTCGGTCAGCCATTGCGCACGCTGTCTGAAACCAAACGTGGAGATTTGCGTAACCATGCCTTGGGTTTTATCTACCAGTTCCATCATCTGCTGCCGGAATTCACTGCACTGGAGAATGTCGCCATGCCGTTGCTGGTGCGTCGTATTGAGCGGGCTGAAGCCTTGGCAACCGCGGCAGATATCCTGCAGCGCGTGGGGCTGGGGCACAGGCTGGAACATACTCCAGGCGAACTCTCCGGCGGCGAGCGCCAACGTGCGGCAGTAGCGCGGGCATTGGTCACTCAACCCAAATGCGTACTGGCGGATGAACCTACCGGCAATCTGGATCGCGGGACTGCTGCGACGGTGTTCGATCTGATGCTGGAACTCAATGCCAGTCTGAACACCTGTTTTGTGATGGTGACGCATGATCTTGATCTGGCAGCGCGTATGAACCGGGTGCTGCGGCTTGATAGTGGTGTTTTGACCTAGAGTACCAATATGACCATCCCGCTTCTTGCGTTCGTCTTCGGCGCATGGGTCCTGCAGCAACAAGCCGTACTTCCGCATTTGATCTGGGCGCTGGCGCTTATCCCGCTGATTATTCTCTGCTACCGTCGTCCAAGCTTCTGGTTACTCGTTCCGGTGGCTGCTTTTGCCGGATTTTTCTGGGCCGCTGCCTTCGCGCAATACCGGCTGGCGGATCTCTTACCCCGTTCATGGGAAGGGCAGAACATTCAGGTTGTGGGTGTCGTTGCCAGCTTGCCGCAGCAGCAAGAGCATGGACAGCGCTTTGTATTTGATGTTGAGCAAACACTCACTCCGCAGGCGTATGTGCCTGTCAGAATCTCGCTGAATTCTTATGCAGATGAGTTTCGTGCCCAGGCAGCAGCTGAACAAATCTTCAAGGCAGGAGAACGCTGGCAACTCACAGTAAAACTGAAGCGTCCGCATGGGGCAGCCAATCCACACGGTTTTGATCTGGAAGCCTGGGCGCTGGAACGCAACATCCGTGCGACCGGCTACGTGCGCAATGAGCAAACTAATCAGCGGCTGAGCGTGCTGGTCTATCGGCCTGCTTACTGGGTGGAGCACATGCGCGAAAAACTGCGTGAGCGCATGCAGCAAGCGCTTCAAGGCAAACCATATGCAAGTACGCTGCTGGCGCTGGCGATCGGGGATGACAGCGGTATTTCGCGTCAGGATTGGCAAGTCTACCGGCGCACCGGGGTTACACATTTAATGAGCATCTCCGGCTTACACATCACCATGATATCCGGACTGGTATTCGCACTGACGCAAGCCCTATGGCGGCGTTCGAAATATTTACCGCTCAGATTGCCTGCGCGCAAAGCTGCAGTAGTGGCTGGGATGCTGACGGCATTGGCGTACACGCTGATCGCCGGTTTCGGTGTGCCGGCGCAACGTACCGTTTACATGCTAGCGGTGGTCGCAGCCGCGTTATGGTCGGGCAGGAATATCGCGTTTTCGCTGATATTGGCTTGGGCACTGGTTGTCACGGTTTTGCTTGATCCTTGGGCGGTAAACGAGCCGGGATACTGGCTTTCCTTTGGTGCGGTGGCGGTGATCGTCTACGCCAGCGGCAGTCGGCTGGAACGCCCGCACTGGTTATGCGAAGCCTTGATCACGCAATGGGCAGTTACTTTAGGCTTGATGCCGTTGTTATTGGTATTGTTTCAGCAATCTTCATTGGTGTCGCCGCTTGCCAATGCATTTGCCATTCCCATGATCAGCCTGATGATCACGCCACTCACGCTGCTGGGTGCCGTATTGCCGTTCGATTTTATACTGCTGACCGCGCACCAGCTGATGCAATGGTGCATGTGCTTGTTGCAGCCATTAACTAACACCCAAATGCTGTCTGGCAACAGGCCATACCGCCTTGGTGGGCACTCATGCTCGCTATGTTAGGTGTATTGTGGATGCTTTTGCCGCGAGGTTTTCCGGCAAGGTGGCTGGGTTTGGTTTACTGCGCACCAATGTTACTGGTGGTTCCAGGCATCCCGGCGGCAGGTAGCATGAGAGTCGCTGTGCTGGATGTGGGGCAAGGATTATCAAACAGCACATCACAACCTGCTTTACGATACCGGGCCAAGCTATAGCGCTGATGCCGATAGCGGCAACCGCATCATAGCGCCCTATCTGCGGGCTGCAGGGATCAGTCATCTGGATGGCATGATAGTGACCCATAATGATAACGATCATAGTGGGGGAGCGATTTCGGTATTGCAGGAAGTGCCTACGGGCTGGTTCGCTTCTTCTTTGCCAGCGGATAACGCCATCGTTGCTGTTGCTCCGCAGCCTAGACGCTGCTACGCCGGACAGCACTGGCAATGGGATGGCGTGCGTTTTGACATGCTGCATCCAGCCTGGCAAAGCTATGATGTTGAAAAACTGAAGGATAACGATAGAGGTTGCGTACTGAAGATCACCAGTCGCTTTGGTAGTTTGCTGTTGCCCGCCGACATTGAAAGCTCATCGGAACAAGCCTTGGTCGAAGCTCAATCCGATGCTTTGGCTGCGGATGTGCTGGTAGTGCCGCACCACGGTAGCAAGACTTCTTCAACTCCAGACTTTATCGCCCGTGTACACCCGAAGATCGCGATATTCACTACAGGATATCGCAATCGTTTCGGACACCCCAAGGCGGAGGTGGTGGCGCGATATAAAGATGCCGGTAGTCGCATCTACCGTTCGGATGAAGATGGCGCTGTGTTACTGGATTTTGGCAAGACAGGAATTAGCGCGAATGCATGGCGCAAAACCGCGCACAGATATTGGGATGAGGCCGGCTAATGTACCGAATTACCTGACGCTCTACCCAAAGTATTCCCTCATTAGAAAATCTTCCAGCCCTGCAGTGTCTTCTTTTCTCGCCGACAATGTCACTACGCGATGTAAACGTTCTGAATAGAAAGTGAAATCGCCGGAATAATAGCGGCGAATGATGCCAATTTGACTGCGCACGATTTCCAGCCTTATATCCTGCCCCGGTTTGGCTTCAATGGCATAGGTTTCCAGATGAGTGAAGCTCATGTCTCCATTCCAGCCACGAAAAGTATATGTTGCACTGGTTCTATCCATGCTTTTGATGGTAAATGCGCCATGCTCGCCCCCCGGCGGTGGCGCACTAGAAGCCTGACTTTGCTCGTCCACTGCGGACGCGGTATCTTCGGTTTCACCTCTCTTTGCCCGCTGTGCTTTCATGTAAGCGGCCAGATCGGTGGGCTGGTTCGGAGTCGTGGGAGATGCCGGGCCGGGTGCCGGAGGAGTTACCGGCTTGGCAGTGGCCGGTTGTTGAGGGACATTGAATGGGTTGGTTGCTGCGACTGGAGGCGGTTGCCGAGTCAGTATTCTGCTTTGTTGCGTAGGTTTTGATGAAAGTTTGGGTGCAGTCTGTTTTACCGGTTCGGGTGGAGCCTTAATCTGCGGCGGTTCAGGTGATGCCAGAGTGACATCCAAGGGCTGGTTGTTCGCATCAATCAGTGATGGTTGTTTCGGAAACAAAGTGAATATATACAATGCCAGCAAGTGCACCAGTAACGACACGATGCTTGCGATCAATGTCTTGCGACTGATGCGTATCTGGATGAAGGCGCTTGCTGGGCGCTTCTTCAAAAAGCTCGGGACATTGTCAGGTTCGATTGATTCCAAAAGGATGTGCTATTAATGGCATGCGATTGTGCCTATTTTACTTCACGCACTTCCTAATTACATCAACCTGTTCCGTCACAAATTGTAACGTTGCTTGCGTGTATGCTATTTTCCAGCGATCTTATTGATCCTCCCGTCAGATAACGGAAGGAGACTTTAAGTGTGTCACCTGCTTTGACATGTACCGGTTCTGCCAAAGGCAGTGCCAGATAACCCATGAACCAGTCTATGGTGGCCGCCTGTTCTGCTACTACGCTAAGAATGTTCTTGGTGATGAAACGCAGGGCATTCACTACGCAATCCGACTCCAGAGTAAAGGCTCCCTCCCATTCAATTTCTCGTGCTACAGGCTGGCTGAAATCCAGCGTACTGTATACCATTGGGGCGGCCAACTCGATTGTTTCAGGATGTGAGAAGTACGCAGGTTGAACCTGGATGATGGGGGCGTAGTAGCCAAAAAAATCATAATTTTGCTGTATGGGTTGCACTGCCATGACCATGGCTTCCGGCATAAAAACCGGCAGATGCTCGCCGAAGCGTTGACGGTAACGCTGTTTAAAAGCCTCGATCACGTCGACCAGCTTTTCCTTAAGCATCGCGGCATGGATCATTTCGCAGATCACGATATCTACAGGCTCCGGCGGCAAGTATTCAAAAGCATTAGCATGGATCACAGTGACTTTATGCCCATGCGGGTTGAGTGCTAAAAAACGCTGCGACTCTCTTACCAGATCAGGATTGAATTCTACGCACCAAACATTGCTTGCCTTCGCCGCTGCAAAACATGAAAGCACCCCGGTGCCGCCGCCCAATTCCAGTACTTTTGCGCCTTCAAAAACGGCATGGTCTATGGCTGCCTTGAATGAAAGCATGCGGTTTTCATCCATCAGCATGTTGTGATGGTAGTAGAGTGGAATGAACTGTCCCAGATAACTCTCATCAGCCTCGTCATCGCCAGCAATGCTGATCTCGGATGCGGGAGTGGTTGCTGCGGCTGGCATATCCGGAAACGGGTGTTTCATTTTCGTCATATCAAGCAATCTTTTGTAGGTTAACCGTCTATGCTTACTGCGACGAAGTCATATGAGGGTCACATCGTCTCGCGCATGCGTTTTTTCATTTTGCTTTTGATGCGGGATTGCTTCAGTTTGGAAAGGTATTCGACAAACACCTTGCCTTTGAGATGATCCATTTCATGTTGTATGCATACCGCCAATAATCCATCTGCATTGAGTTTGAATTGGTTGCCATCTTTATCTAATGCTTCTACTGTGATTTTTTCCGGGCGTGTCACTGTTTCGTAAATGCCGGGCACAGACAAGCAGCCTTCTTCATAGTCCTGTGAGCCTTCGGCTTTGGTGATCAGCGGGTTGATGAAAACTTGTAGCGCATTTTTAGCTTCAGAAAGATCCATCACAATGATCTGCTGATGCACATCCACTTGTGTGGCAGCCAGACCTATCCCCGGCGCCGCATACATGGTTTCTGCCATGTCGCGTATCAGCCTGCGGATGTTGTCATTCACCTCGGCAACAGGTTTTGCCACAGTATAAAGTCGCGGGTCGGGGTAGTGGATAATGTTTAGTAGCGCCATAAAGCTGCCTGTTGAGTCAGTGTTAGCCTAAAGTTGTGATTCACAATCTATACAGCAGGGTGATATGCTAGGTCGGTCTTAATAATTAAATTTCGACAATGGATAGCATTATAGCGCCGCCACTCATGGATGTTGAAGAGCTTAGTTCCTGGGTAGCATTGGCCATGATTTATGGTTTGGGCGGTGAGAGCTTTCGCCAATTGCTTTCGGCTTTCGGCACTCCTCAGCATATCTATGCCACGCCTGTGGCACAGCTCAAAGAAATAGTGAAACCGGAGATCGCGAAAGCGATAGGTGACGGCATTGATGAAGCCAAAGTAAAACCGGCGCTGGATTGGTTACAGCAAGCTGGGAATCGCTTAGTGACCTTGGCAGATGAAGATTACCCGCGGGCGCTACTGGAAATCAGCGATCCGCCCCCTTTGCTGTATGCAAAGGGGGATATCGGTTGTTTGAAGCAGCCCACCATCGCCATTGTAGGTAGCCGCAACGCGACACCACAGGGGATCAAAACTACTGAAGCCTTTGCTGAGGCCTTAAGCGAAGCTGGCTGGTGTGTGGCTAGCGGCATGGCATTGGGCATAGACGGTGCAGCGCATCGCGGTGCATTGCGAGGTAAAACAGGGACTGTCGCTGTGGTCGGGACCGGGATGGATATTGTGTACCCTGCAAGACATCGTGATCTTGCGCATGAGATCGTGCAACATGGGGTCATCATTTCCGAATTTGCGTTGGGTGAGCCTTCCAAGCCTGCCAATTTCCCCAGGCGCAACCGCATCATCAGCGGTTTGGCACGAGGCGTACTCGTAGTGGAAGCCAATTTGCAGAGTGGTTCTCTCATCACCGCGCGTTTGGCTGCAGAACAAGGGCGAGATGTATTCGCCATTCCCGGCTCCATCCATTCGCCTTTGTCCAGAGGGTGTCATCACCTGATCAAGCAGGGTGCCAAGTTGGTGGATAGCATCCGTGACATCCTTGAAGAACTCGGCGATGCCCCCATTATCGAAGAGTCTGGCGAAACCATTATTTCTCCACTGTTAGAGCAGATGGGATTTGATGCGGTCGCCGCTGAAACCTTGATACAAAGATGCGGCTTGACGAGCGAACAGGTTTCGGCGATGCTGTTATCGCTGGAACTGGATGGAAAGATCGCCAGCCTGCCTGGCGGTTATTATCAACGCATTATTTAGGCAACTGATAGGAAAAACATGTTTGAACTGCTTGTATACCTGTTTGAAAACTATATCGAACTGGACACTTTGGCAGATGAAAAGACGCTGACGCGAGAGTTGTCAGCGGCCGGTTTCGACAGTGACGATATCAGTAAGGCTTTTATCTGGTTCAGTGATCTGGAAGCGTTGGCAGGCCAGGCTGATACAGAAAGCGCAACCGACCGTGCGGGTTATAGAATCTACAGTCCTGACGAAAGCAAGAAGATTGGTCTGGAGAGTCGTAGTTTCCTCATGTTTCTGGAGCAGGCTTCGGTGCTCAATCCGCTCGAACGGGAAGTGGTGATAGACCGCTTGCTGGCATTACCGGAACTGGAAGTCAATCTGGAACAGGCCAAATGGATCTCGTTGATGGTACTGTGGCATCACGGTAAAGCGCGTGATTATCTGTTTGTGGAAGATGCGCTGATCAGCGAGAGACACGCCACCATCCATTAGGATGGGATGTAATAGGGTGCGCAAAGCGCACCCTATTAAAGATTTACTAAATCCCCAAACGTTGCCAGATGGTAGAAACCGCACCCGCCTGATTCAACGTGTAAAAATGCAAGCCCGGAGCACCTCCTGTGAGCAACCGGTCACAAAGTTCAGTAACCACATCCAGCCCCAACGCGCGTACCGAAGCAATATCGTCACCAAAGTCCTTCAGGCGTAGCGTCAGCCAGCGAGGGATTTCCGCACCGCACATGGCAGAAAAGCGTGCCAATTGCGCATGATTATAGATGGGCATGATGCCGGGATAGATGGGAATGGTGATTCCCATGGAATCACATTCTTCCATGAAGCGGAAATAGGCATCGGCATTGTAAAAGTACTGCGTGATCGCGGCATCTGCTCCGGCATCTACTTTGCGTTTGAAGTTAGCCAGGTCTGCTCTGGCCGATGTGGCTTCCGGATGGATCTCGGGATATGCTGCCACTTCGATTTCAAACCAGTCTCCGGTTTCCTCGCGTATGAATTCCACCAATTCTGCTGCATAGCGCAGCTCACTGGTACTGGCTTCCCCGGAGGGCAAGTCTCCCCGTAACGCGACGATATGACGAAACCCGTGATTTTTATATTGGAGCAATACCTCACGAATTTCTTCACGCGTCGACGAGATACAGGAGATATGTGGTGCCGCCGCCAACCCATCTGCTTTGATTTCCAGCACTGTCTCCAGAGTGCGGTCACGAGTGGAGCCGCCAGCGCCGAAAGTCACCGAAAAAAACTTTGGATCAAGCTGCGCGAGTTGCTTGCGCGCGTCGCGCAGCTTGGCTATTCCTTCCACCGTTTTGGGTGGAAAGAATTCAAAGCTGTAAATGCGTTTCTCGCCGCTCATTGCCTAGTAACGATAATGCTCGGGTTTGTAAGGCCCGGTCTTGGCGACGCCGATATACGTGGCTTGCTGGTCGGTAAGCTCCGATAATTGAGCGTTGAGCTTCTTCAGCTGCAGGCGTGCTACCTTTTCGTCCAGATGTTTCGGGAGCGTGTATACACCAACCGGGTATTCACTGTTGCGTGTAAACAACTCGATCTGGGCAATGGTCTGATTGGCAAAGCTGGAGCTCATTACATAGCTTGGATGGCCGGTGCCGCAGCCCAGGTTAACCAGACGCCCTTTGGCCAGCAGGATGATGCGTTTGCCGTCGGGGAAAATGACATGATCGACTTGTGGTTTGATTTCTTCCCACTGATATTTCTCGATCGAAGCCACGTCAATTTCGTTATCAAAGTGACCGATATTGCAAACGATGGCCTGATTCTTCATCTTGGCCATATGGTCGTGATTGATGACATGGAAATTACCAGTAGCAGTGACGAAAATATCAGCCTTGTCAGCAGCGTATTCCATGGTCACCACGCGATAACCTTCCATTGCGGCCTGCAGCGCGCAGATTGGATCTATTTCCGTTACCCATACTTGTGCAGACAATGCGCGTAGTGCTTGTGCCGAGCCTTTACCCACATCCCCATAACCTGCCACTACAGCAACCTTGCCTGCCACCATCACATCAGTGGCGCGCTTGATGCCGTCCACCAGCGATTCACGGCAGCCGTAGAGATTGTCGAACTTGGACTTGGTCACAGAGTCGTTGACATTGATCCCAGGAAATTTGAGTTCGCCACGTTCATGCATCTGGTACAAGCGATGGACGCCGGTGGTGGTCTCTTCTGTTACGCCCTTGATTTGTGCCAGACGGACGGAGTACCAGGTTTTGTCGGTTGCCAGCTTGTTTTTGATGGATGCAAACAGTACACGCTCTTCTTCACTGCCGGGGTTGGTAAGTAAGGAAATGTCCTTTTCCGCTCTGGCACCGAGATGCAATAACAATGTGGCATCTCCGCCATCATCCAGAATCATGTTGGAAAATCCGCCGTCTGCCCATTCGAAAATGCGATGGGTGTAATCCCAGTATTCTTCCAGTGATTCGCCCTTGACGGCGAAAACAGGGATACCGCTTTCTGCAATCGCGGCGGCAGCATGGTCCTGAGTAGAGAATATATTGCAGGAAGCCCACCTTACCTGTGCGCCGAGTGCCGTCAGTGTTTCAATCAGCACTGCGGTCTGGATGGTCATATGCAAAGAGCCGGTGATGCGTGCGCCCTTGAGTGGTTTGGTCAGTGCGAATTCTTCGCGAATCGCCATCAGCCCCGGCATTTCGGTTTCTGCAATGGCGATTTCTTTACGCCCCCAGTTGGCCAAAGCCAAGTCTGCAATTACGTAATCTTTAATATCAGTCACAGTATTCATCAAATAATCCTTGAATGGAGTGACCGGAGGGAGGGGATGTATTGAATTCATCCGGCTCCCGTGTCCGGCACGGGTTAGTCGAATGAACGTCGTTGAAACTGCAATTAACCGAGCCTAGGAGATGAAATAAACAACACCCCTCGCAACGTTCCTCGGTTAGACCGGTGATTATATGATGAAATCCTGTTTTATACCAACTGAATGTAGAGAGGTGTTGCTAAACATCGGCCCCTTGCCATAGCTCATCGAGATCGGGGAAATTCCATTTGGTGGAATCTTCCGTAGCCAATATCTTGTCATGCAGGCCGGAAGCAGACAGGTCTATCATTTCCGGTGGAATATGCAAGTTGGACTTGGTAGAAAAGAATACGCGCACCATGGGAGCCAATAATGATTTTTCGTGTTGGCCAACCACGACGCCTATACGCCCTGACTGCATACGCACCAGCGATCCGATAGGGTAGATGCCTATGCTTTTAACAAATGCCTGAAATACATGATCGTCAAAATGACCTTTACTCCACTCGGCCATTCTTTTCAATGACTCTGCCGGGTCCCATCCTGTTTTGTATGGGCGGTTGGAGGTGATGGCATCATAGACATCACACACCGCGCTCATCTTGGCAAACAGGCTGATCTCGCCATTCTTCAGGCCATCCGGATAACCGCTCCCATCGATTTTTTCGTGGTGATGCCTGACAACGTCCAGAGAAGTCTCATCCACGCCTTTGCCTTCCGATAATAACTTGTAGCCAGCCATGGGATGACCTTGAATGATCCTGAATTCAGCATTGGTGAGCTTGCCGGGCTTATCAAGTATTTCAATGGGGATCATCATTTTCCCGGCATCATGCAATAACCCGGCCATCCCCGCCTTATGCGTGGTCGTTTCATCCAACCCAAGCTGCTTGGAAAGCGACACCATCAACGCACACACGGCGACCGAGTGCATATAAGTGTAATCGTCCTTGGTTTTAAGGCGTGCCAGGCTAATCAGCGCGCCAGGATTGCGCATCACCGAATTGGATATCTCTTCGACGACGGGTACAGCGTTATTTGCATCCAGAGCACTTCCCATGCGCAGTTCATTAAACATGGATGTGACGGCATGCTTTGCCTTATTGCAGACATTGGCGGCATGCTCCATCTCTTCTTTAAGGCTGGAGTGAACGACCACCTTTTTGGGTGGAGGTGGTGCAGGTACAGACGCAGGTTTTCTCGGCTCAATAACTTCTACGTCCAGCCCTTTATCGGTGTCGATCACCACTTCCTTGATGGGGCTGGAAAGCAGCTGGTCTATCGCGTGCTTATCTTCCAGCATGAATTTACTGCGCCAGAAGGGATGATCCATATACTTGCCGCATAACTCGTGCAAATACATGCCAACCCGAAGATGCTTAACGTCTATTCGTTTGAGCATCTCCAATAACGCAGGCTAGAGGCCTGCGCTCTCCTTCAAAGCCGTGACCTTATCGGTAGCTTCCCAGGAAAACTCAGGCTCATCACGACCAAAATGGCCATAAGCTGCCGTTTTTTGGTAGATAGGACGCAATAGATCAAGCATTTGAACGATGCCTTTTGGACGCAGGTCGAAATTGGACAATACCAGTTCCGTCAGCTTTTCATTAGAGATTTTTCCGGTGCCAAAAGTATCCACCATCACGCTGGTAGGCTTGGATACCCCAATGGCATAGCTGATCTGCACCATGCAACGGGATGCCAGTCCTGCAGCCACGATATTTTTCGCGACATAACGTGCGGCATAGGCGGCAGAGCGGTCTACCTTGGAAGGATCTTTGCCGGAAAAAGCGCCACCACCATGCGGCGCTGCTCCGCCGTAGGTATCCACGATGATCTTGCGTCCGGTCAGGCCACAATCGCCTTGTGGGCCACCGACGACAAAACGGCCGGTGGGGTTGACCAGATACTTGATCTCACCCTTGATCAGTTCTTTCGGCAATATCGGCTTGATGATTTCTTCGATCACTGCTTCGCGTATCGCTTCCAGGGACATTTCCGGGGCGTGTTGCGTGGATAGCACCACGGTATCTATACTGACCGGCTTGCCATCTACATAACGCAAGGTGACTTGTGATTTTGCGTCGGGACGCAGCCACTTCAGACGGCCATCCTTACGCAATTGTGATTGGCGTTCTACCAGTCTGTGTGCGAGATAGATGGGAAGCGGCATCAGCACTGGTGTTTCATCACAGGCATAGCCAAACATCAAACCCTGATCGCCTGCACCCTGATCCAGCGTGTCGTCATAAGCTTTATTAACGCCCTGGGCGATGTCCGGAGACTGCTTGTCGTAAGCCACCAATACCGCACAACCTTTATAGTCGATGCCGTATTCGGTATTGTCGTAACCGATACGTTTGATGGTATCGCGCGCCACCTGAATGTAATCCACATTCGCTGTGGTGGTAATTTCACCGGCAAGTACCACCAACCCGGTATTGCAAAGGGTTTCGGCGGCGATGCGGGAGTGTTTGTCCTGTGCCAGGATAGCATCCACTATGGCATCGGAAATTTGGTCGGCAACCTTGTCAGGATGCCCTTCGGAAACTGATTCAGAAGTAAATAGATAATCGCTCATGTAGAAATAGTCTAGGGTTAATCAAGGCTTGCTAGAATAGCAAACTTCAATGACCTACAAAAGAAAAACGTGCTGATTCGCTTGTTACGATTGTTTGCGCATCTGCCTCTCTCCGTCATCCAGCTTGTTGGGAGTATCGCCGGCTGGCTGACCTATTGGGCTTCACCTGGCTATGCCGCACGACTAAGCGAAAATTTGCGCGGTAGTGCTTTGAGCGTTGATGAGCATGATTTCCGAAGATTGCTACATGCCAGTATAGGAGAAGCCGGTAAAGGCGTCACTGAAACCTTTGCCGTGTGGTTTCGAGATCAGGAGACTGTGTTGCAATGGGTGCGTGAATGTCGTGGCTGGCATTATGTTGAAGCAGCACTGGCAAAGAAAAAGGGCATTATCTTCCTCACGCCGCACCTGGGCTGTTTCGAAATCACTGCTTTATATTATGCGTCCCGACACCCTATGAGTGTGTTGTACCGCCCGCCACGCAAGTCCTGGCTGGCTCCCGTCATAGATGCAGGTCGATCAAGGAAAAACATTCAATTGGCTCCTACCAATATGCAAGGGGTGCGTAGTTTGTTGAAAGCATTAAAACAGGGCGAAGCCATCGGTATCTTGCCGGATCAGGTTCCGGCAAACGGCGAAGGTGAGTGGGAAGAATTTTTCGCCAGGCCTGCCTATACCATGACTCTGGTAAAAAAACTGGCGCAGAGCACCGGCGCCACGGTATTGATGGCGTTTGGTGAGCGCTTGCCACATGGCAAAGGTTATATCATTCATATTGAACCGGAGGATATCTCCAGCGGTTTGAATGCGGCGATTGAGCGTGTGATACGCACTAGGCCAGAACAATATCTTTGGGGCTACAATCGCTACAAAACACCGCGTGGCGCTTCGGTAAACCCATTACAATAGTCACATGAAGCTCAAGTTTACAAAAATGCAGGGTTTGGGCAACGACTTTGTGGTGCTGGACGGATTCACCCAGAACTTATCCCTCAGCACCGCGCAACTGCGACAACTGGCAGATCGCCATTTTGGCGTGGGATGTGATCAGTTGTTGCTGGTAGAAAAGCCTACCTTGCAGGACGCGGATTTTCGTTACCGTATTTTCAATGCCGATGGTGGTGAGGTGGAGCAGTGTGGCAACGGTGCGCGTTGTTTTGTGCGTTATGTACACGATCATGGTTTCACCAATAAAACCATGATCCGTGTGCAAACGATGTGCGGCGTGATCACCCCAAGGCTGGAGGCTGACGGCATGGTGTCGGTGGATATGGGGTTGCCGCGTTTTGAGCCGCAACATATCCCGTTTCTGGCACAAAAACAGGCGCAGGTTTATGTCTTGAATGTTGCAGATGAGGAACTGGAGATCGGCGCGGTTTCCATGGGGAATCCTCATGCAGTGCAGGTGGTGAAGGATGTAGACACGGCACCGGTGGTCACACAAGGCAAGCTTATCGAAACTCATCCCCGGTTCCCGCAACGGGTAAATGCAGGTTATATGCAGATCGTGGACCGCCACCATATCAAGTTGAGGGTTTATGAGCGCGGTGCCGGTGAAACATTGGCATGCGGCACGGGTGCTTGCGCAGCAGTGGTACATGGCATACAACGTGGCATGCTGGAGTCTCCCGTAACAGTGACTGCACGCGGCGGCGAGTTGCAGATCGCCTGGGCTGGCGTTGGTGAGCCAGTGATAATGACGGGCCCGGCGCTGACAGTGTTTGAGGGTGAAATTAGTATTTAATTGCCTGATATTTAGGAACTTCATTAGGAGTCAACGATGGAATTGGATGACAATCAAGTAGCGCAGTTTTTGCGTGCTGACCCGCAATTTTTCGAGCGTAACCTCAAGTTGCTGGACGAGATCGTGTTGCCGGATCAGCACGGGGGAGCCGCCATTTCTCTGATGGAGCGCCAGCAAACCGCACTACGCGATAAATTGCGCGTGATAGAACACAAATTGGCAGAATTGGTGAAGTTTGGTGAGACCAATGACGTGATCAGCGAGCGTGTCCATCGTTTATCTGTGGCATTGATGGTTGCCGGGAATTTCAACGATCTGGCGGATGTAATTAGCAACAACTTGCGTGACGATTTTCAGGTGCCGCACGTAGCCATGCGTTTGTGGGGTAACCCGCCATCGGATATCAGCAGTCGCCCTGAGTTTGCGGCAGTCGAGTTCGATCTGCGCGCTTGGGTAGACGGCTTGGCGATCCCATATTGCGGCCATAAGCCTGCACTGGATATAGGCACATGGTTCGGGGAAACCAATTCCACACTCAAGTCCTTCGCGTTGATCGCCTTGCGTAGTGAACGCAGTTTCGGCGTGTTGGCACTGGCGAGTGAGGATGCGCAACGCTTTTATCCTGAAATGGGCACCATGTTTTTGAAACGCATCGGTGAATTAGTGAGTTCGGCGCTCAAGCGCTATGTTGCTTGAACCCTACCTTGCTTATCTGGCTAATGAAAAGGGGTTGAGCCCTCTTACCTGTGAGAATTATGCGCGCGACATCAAGGTATTGCAGGAATTGGCAGGGAGCAATGACTTACACACCTTAAAGATCGCCCATATCCGCCGCTTTGTAGCGGCATTACATGGCAAAGGGCTGGGCGGAAAAAGTATTGCACGTATGCTCTCCAGTTGGCGGGGATTTTTCCAGTTTCTCATTCATCGTCATGGATACGCCAGTAATCCGTGTATAGGGATGAAGGCGCCTAAATCACCTAAAACCTTACCCCAGGCCTTATCGGCAGATCAGGCCTCGCAGCTGGTTGAGATCGAGAGCGAAGATCTGTTGTCGTTGCGTGACCGCGCCATATTCGAATTGTTCTATTCTTCGGGTTTACGGTTGGCGGAACTGGTCAACCTCGATGTAACAGGACTTGATATGTCCGATGCCACTGTTACCGTAACAGGTAAAGGTAACAAGACGCGCATCGTCCCTGTCGGCAGCAAGGCCATCACGGCGTTACGCGAATGGCTGGAAATGCGTAAGCAAATCGTCAAGCCCGATGAAAAAGCTATCTTTCTGAATAACCGCGGCACACGCCTCACACCGCGTGCTGTGCAATATCGCATCAAAGTTTGGGCGCTACGGCAGGGCGTGGCCGGAAATGTACACCCGCATACGCTACGTCATAGTTTTGCTACACATGTGTTGCAATCCAGCGGTGATTTGCGGGCTGTGCAGGAGATGCTGGGCCATGCGAATATTTCGACCACTCAGGTTTATACGCATCTGGATTTTCAACACCTGGCGAAAGTTTATGATCAGGCGCATCCCCGAGCGAGAAAAAAATAAGCACTGGATTTTGGCTTCGGCATTTTGGTTGGCTTCGGCCGCCGCTTCGCGTGTTGTCAACACCTGGCGAAGGTTTGCGATCAGGCACATCCGCGCGCAAAAAGAAGCACTAAGCCCTACTGAATTATCTGGGCTAATAAACTATCTGGGTTTAGAATAGCTGCATGGAAATCACAGGCAACCTGTTTATTGTCACAGCACCTTCTGGTGCCGGTAAAACTACACTGGTACGGGCGTTGCTGGCGTCAGATCCTCGCATCAAATTATCCATTTCCTACACGACGCGGGCACCCCGCCCTGGCGAGGTCAACGGCGTGGATTATCACTTTGTCGATGAAGGCCAGTTTCTCCGCATGCTGGAGGATGGCGAGTTTCTGGAAAGTGCCCAGGTGCACGGCGGCCGTTACGGAACTTCACAAAGCTGGGTACAGTCCATTCTTAAGCAGGGTGATGATTTGTTGTTAGAGATAGATTGGCAGGGCGCAGCTCAGGTGCGTGGTCTATTCCCTCAGGCGCTAAGCATTTTTATACTGCCACCTTCTGCGGAGGCCTTGCATGACAGGTTGAACAAGCGGGGGCAAGATGCGCCGGAAGTGATAGCGCGCCGCCTTGCCAATGCACACAAGGAAATCCGCCATGTGAGCGAGTTCGACTATGTTATCATTAACGACGTTTTCGATGATGCGCTGGGCGACCTGAAATCAATTGTTCGGGCACAGCGTTTGCGTGGTGTGAAGCAGCTTCGGCGTTACGCCGAAATCGTGAATAAGCTTTCCCAATAATGTTCTGTCACAAGTATCTTTAGAGGTTTCAATATGGCTCGTATCACAGTAGATGATTGTCTGGAAAAGATTCCCAACCGGTTCCACCTGACGCTGGCAGCTGCCTATCGTGCGCGTCAGATTGCCAATGGCTCCGAGCCACTGGTGAGCCACATACAAAGAGATAAGCCAACGGTGATTGCCTTGCGCGAGATCGCAGCTGGAAAAGTGGGCATTGAAATTCTGAACAGGGGTCAGGCTTAATGCCTGTGCCAAAATGTCTCGTGGGAACGCTTTACGCAAAACCGACACAGTAAGACCAGCCCGTGCTGTCAGGCCAGCGGAACCTCCGCTGTTGCCTGCCGACAGCGAAAATTCACTCCTCTATCTAAAACTCAAGACCTACCTCAAGGCTGAAGACATCGCGCACGTGATGGCAGCTTATCGCCATAGCGCGCAAGCACATGAAGGCCAGATGCGTAAAAGCGGTGAAGCTTATATTTCGCATCCCGTCACTGTCGCCTGTATCCTGGCCGACCTGCATCTTGATCCCCAGGCGCTGATGGCGGCACTGCTGCATGATGTAATGGAAGATACCGGCGCTACCGTAGCGCAATTGACCGATCTGTTCGGAAAAACGGTGGCGGTACTGGTGGATGGCGTTTCCAAGCTGGACAAGATCGAGTTTCAGACGGCCACACATGCTCAAGCAGAGAACTTTCGCAAGATGCTACTGGCCATGTCGCAAGATGTGCGCGTTATCCTCATCAAATTAGCGGATCGTTTGCACAATATGAGGACGATGGACGTCATGTCTGCAGAAAAGCGTCGTCGTATTGCCACTGAAACCCTGGATATTTATGCGCCTATTGCCAACAGATTGGGGCTGAACAATATCTATCAGGAGTTGGAAGACCTCAGTTTCAAATACCTTTACCCCATGCGTCATCGCGTATTGCTGAAGTCGGTAAAAGCGGCGCGCGGCAATCGTAAGGAAGTCGTGGGGAAAACCCTGGAAGCGATGAAGGAATGTCTGGCCAAGGCAGGAATAGAGGCAGAAATCAGCGGGCGCGAAAAGCATCTGTACAGCATTTATCACAAGATGCACGATCGCGTGGGTACATTTTCCCAAGTATTCGACATCTATGGTTTTCGTATCATCGTCAACGATACTCCTTCCTGTTACCTGGCTTTGGGCGCACTGCATGGCTTATATAAGCCGATTCCGGGCAAAGTCAAAGATTACATCGCCATCCCCAAAGCGAATGGATATCAGTCTTTGCATACCACCTTGTTTGGCGATTTCGGCACGCCGATAGAGGTGCAGATACGCAGTCACGACATGCATAAGATCGCCGAGGCGGGGGTGGCAGCGCATTGGCTGTACAAGACGAGTGATGCCGAACTATCCATCTTGCAGCAGCAGACCCACCAATGGCTGCAAAGATTGCTGGAAATTCAGTCGGAAAGTAGCGACTCGATGGAATTCCTTGAGCATTTCAAGGTAGACCTGTTCCCCGACGAAGTTTATGTGTTCACGCCCAAGGGAAAAATTCTCTCCTTGCCTAAGGGTGCAACGGCGGTTGATTTCGCCTATGCCGTACATACCGACATCGGCAATCGCTGTGTGGCGGTCAAGATCAACCATGAGCATGCACCTTTGCGTACCGAGTTGCATAACGGCGACCATGTCGAGATCATCACCGCCTCTCATGCCAAACCAAATCCCGCTTGGCTGAATTACGTCACTACCGGCAAGGCGCGCTCGCATATCCGTCATTTCCTCAAAACTATACATTCCGATGAAGCGGCACAATTGGGCGAGCGCTTGCTTAACCAGGCATTACGCGCGCTGCACGCCGATACGGCAGCCGTGGATGAAGCACGCTGGAAAAAACTGATCCGTGATTATGGGGTCAAGGACAGGCAGGAGGTCTATACAGACATCGGACTAGGCAAGCGCTTGAATCTGATGGTTGCGCGCCAGCTGCTGGCATTGTCCGAAACTTCCGAAATCAAAGACGGACGAACTTTGGGCAACATCACTATCCGTGGTACCGAGGGCATGGCAGTACAGTTTGCGCGTTGTTGCCGGCCTATCCCGGGTGATCCTATCCTGGGTTTTATCAACAAGGGCAAAGGGCTGGTGATCCATACTCATGATTGCCCGACGATCGCCAAGCTGCGTCATGACCCGGAAAAATGGCTGGATGTGGAATGGGATCCGGAAACCAAACGCCTATTCAAGGTCAATCTCAAAATCACCGTCGCCAATCAGCGCGGCGTATTGGCAAAAGTGGCTGCGGCAATCTCCGAAGCCGGTTCCAATATTGATAACATCGCGATGGATGAAGGCGAAGATACCGACTATATCAGCATGCACTTTACGGTACAGGTGGAAGACCGTATCCATCTTGCCAAGCTGATGCGCAACCTGCGCAAAGTGACTGAAGTGGTGCGTCTGGCGCGCATCAAAGGCAATGCACAAGATACCCCAAGGCATTAGGAGAGCGGTTTGAATAAGCAAATCATTAGTACCGATCAGGCGCCGCAGGCGATAGGAATATACTCGCAGGCAGTACGGGCGGGAGATACCGTTTATCTTTCCGGTCAGATCGGCCTAGACCCGGTCACCATGCAGTTGGTAGAAGGCATAGAAGCGCAAGTACGCCGTGTGTTTGATAACCTGAAGGCCGTGACCGTGGCCTCCGGCGGATCTCTCGCCGATATCGTCAAACTCAATGTGTTTTTGACGGATCTAGGCAATTTTGCGTTGGTTAATACCATTATGACCGAATATTTCAGCCAGCCCTATCCTGCAAGGGCTGCAGTAGGTGTGGCGTCATTACCGCGCGGTGCTCTGGTGGAAGCCGACGGCGTCATGATTCTGGGTTGAGCCTGAGCTAAAACCGAGCTAAAACTGGCTACATTAGAAGAACTCAAAGGGGCTACCAAACCCGTCCTTTCCCGACTGCAAAAGCTCGGGATCAACGCGCCATACGATCTGTTACTGCATCTTCCGCTACGCTATGTGGATGAGACACGCATCACCGCCATCCGCGATTTGCGCTGGGGGGAGTCGGCACAAGTCGAAGGCGAGATCATCCATGCAGAAACTCAATACAGACCGCGCAAGGCATTGATCTGCCAATTGCAGGATCAGACCGATGTGCTGTATTTGCGCTTTCTGAATTTTTATCCCAGTCAGGTTGCGCAGATGAAAGTGGGCACTCGCTTAAGAGTGTTTGGCGAACCGCGTCAGGGATTCTTCGGTATGGAGATGGTGCACCCGCAGTGTAAAAAAGTCACTGAAGACGCGCCGCTGAAACAGGCGTTGACGCCCGTTTATCCTACTACTGCCAGCTTGTCGCAAGCCACTTTGCGTGGTCTGGTCAATCAGGTGCTGGCGCAGGACATATTGCCGGATACTTTGCCTCCCTCGCTGTTACAACGGCTGTATTTGCCGGACTTTGCCAGTACCATCCGCTTGCTGCACCAGCCTTCTCCGGAAATTTCACTCGCTACACTGGAGAACCGTGATCATCCGGCCTGGCGGCGATTGGCATTCGATGAGCTGCTGGCACAGCAACTATCAATGCGCCGTCATTATGCGCGTCGTCGCGAACAACAAGCACCTTCACTGCCAGCGAAAAATCAGCTTACCCAAGCGTTCATTCAGGCTTTGCCTTTTGCGTTGACACGCGCCCAGCAGAAAGTGGTGAGTGAGATCAGCGCAGATCTGGCACGCCCTCATCCTATGCAAAGATTGCTGCAAGGCGATGTTGGTAGCGGCAAAACCATAGTGGCAGCACTGGCTGCGTTGCAAGCCATAGAGAACGGCAGGCAGGTGGCACTTATGGCACCTACCGAGATTCTGGCAGAGCAGCATTACCAAAAACTTGCAGGTTGGCTGACCCCGTTGGGTGTAAAGGTGATATGGCTAACCGGCAGCCAGAGCAAGAAACAACGCGAACCGGGTATTCAGGCATGCCTTGATGGCACGGCGCAATTGGCGATAGGCACGCATGCCTTATTTCAGGACAAAGTTGAATTTGCCAATCTCGCCTTATCCATTGTAGATGAGCAGCACCGTTTCGGCGTGCACCAACGCTTGGCGCTCAGGCAAAAAGGCAAGGAAACGCACCAGTTGATGATGAGCGCAACACCCATTCCGCGTACCCTTTCCATGAGCTATTACGCCGATCTGGATGTGTCCGTGATTGATGAATTGCCACCTGGTCGAACGCCTATCACCACCAAGTTGCTGGCCGACAACCGTCGAGATGAAGTGATCCAGGGGGTGCGCGATGCATGTCTGCAAGGACAGCAGGTGTACTGGGTGTGTCCGCTGATTGAGGAATCAGAAGCGTTGGAGGACATACAAACGGCGCTGGATACCCATGCCACACTGTCTGCATTGTTGCCTGAACTCAAGGTTGGTATCGTTCACGGCAGGCTGAAACCCGCAGAAAAACAGGTGGTGATGCAGCAGTTTGTTGAGGGAGAAATCCATTTGCTGGTCGCAACCACAGTGATTGAAGTCGGTGTGGATGTGCCGAATGCAAGTTTGATGGTGATTGAACACGCCGAGCGTTTCGGCCTCTCTCAGCTACATCAGTTGCGCGGGCGTGTGGGGCGGGGTGCTGCTAGGAGCGCCTGTATCCTGCTCTACCAGAAACCGTTATCCGAAACGGCCAGAGCCAGACTGAAAGTGATCTATGAAAATACGGATGGCTTCGAGATCGCGCGAGCGGATCTTCATCTGCGTGGACCTGGCGAGTTTTTGGGGGTGCGGCAAAGTGGCGTGCCAATGTTGAAGATCGCCGATCTGGAGCGCGATGCCGACTTGCTGGAGCAGGCTAGAGAAGCTGCAGATCATATATTGAAAGAGCAGCCACAGACGGCGGAACTGCATTTGAACAGATGGATGGGGCGGGCTGAAGAATACGTTAAGGTTTGATATCGCTGTATTCGCGTATACGCGTTAGTCTATGCAAAATGTTTTACAAAGGACACTCAATGATCAACGCATTTGTACTCTTCATGACATGCTTATTGCTGATAACAACAAATGTATTTGCGGAGGATGCAATCGATGCGGCTGCTAAAAAGCTGCAGACGGATGTAGCAAAAATGCACGCTGACATTGCTGCTGAGGCAGATAAGGACACCTTGCATAGCGATAAACAAAAAATAAAATCAGACAAATCGGCCTTAAAAGCGGCCAGACAAAAAGCAAGATCGGAACTACTCAAATGAACGTCGTTCATCCTCACATAATGTTATAAGGAGCGTGTCGGCTCCGTTGATTTCCGATAGCTCAAATTGTAATTTGTAGACAACCAGTACTCGATTACTGAAATTGCGTACTAAAAAATTGACTTTCATAAAGTCAGGAGTATAGTGCCGACCCATGCCAAATATTCACCACACCAAATCCAAACTAAACCGCAAGGTAATGTGGCGTCTAAACACGTCTCGCGGTTGTTGCTGCATTTCCTGATTTAATTTGGCAACCGCGGGTCTTCTCCGCGGTTGGTTCGTTCTCTTCTCCTGCTGACAAGACCCGCAAATAAAAGGGGTCTTATGTCACAAACCAAGCACAATTCCAGCAGTAATGAAGCACTCGTCGGTGCGGCATGGGTATTTATTTCGGCCATCGCCTTTTCCGCCAAAGCGATCTTCGTCAAACTGGCCTATGCGTACTCAGTAGACGCCCTCACTTTGATGGCATTGCGTATGCTGATATCCACTCCATTCTTCATGGTGATGGCAGTAATGGCCAGCCGTGATGGGTCGTCGATAGCCTTGAGTTCACGTGACTGGGTATCCATCGTTGTTCTGGGATTGACTGGGATGTACTTCTCACAGTTATTCGACTTTCTTGGGTTGGAGCGTGTTTCTGCCGGGATGGAAAGAACGATCCTGTTTCTCTACCCAACGTTTGTTGTAGTTATCTCGGCTTTGCAAGCAGGTAGGGCTATCGGAAAGCAGGAAATACTTGCTTTAATTCTGAGCTATGCTGGCATCATTCTGGTGGCAACACATGAGATATCATTCGCCAAAAATGCAGAAACACTTCTAGGAGCTGGATTTGTATTTATAAGCTCCATGACCTACGCCAGTTATCTGGTGGGAAGCGGGCCGGCAATCCACAAGGTAGGAACACAGCGGTTCACGGGTTACACCATGACTGTGGCCTGTATTGCTGTATTGACTCATTTTTCGGTAACGCACCCAATCACTTCGCTGGAATTGCCAAGACAGGTTTACATCCTGGGATTTTTCATGGCCATCGTGTCGACTGTTCTGCCGGTGGTTCTGCTTAACATGGGAATCAAGAAAGTTGGAGGCAGTAAAGCTTCCCTGATCGGCAGTGTCGGGCCTGTTTCAACTGTATTGTTAGCGGCTGTATTTCTTGATGAGCCGATTACGGTGAAACAGATTATTGGCACAGGTCTAGTCCTTGCAGGGGTGTTAGCAATCACGCTTCCTCAGAAGAAATAAAAGAATGGGCCGCAATCTGTACTTTAAATTGCCCAAGCACATTTCTGGGATAGATTGAACGGGCTTTGGGTTGCTCTCTCCAGCGTAGGTTTAGAATAATTATTTAAGCTGTCTTAAGGAGTTTATTTAATGATTTTTTTGTCGATTGAAAAACTTGGTGGGTTGTCACTCATCATTGGATCATTGCTTCTTGCTTTATATTCGGCGCTCTTTCCGATATTGCTTCCAATTGGTAATGGCGCTTACGATTTTGTAAAGGTGGTTCTCAATCCAAGTTGGGAGCCACTGGCCATCGCTTCATTTGCAGGGGTCATATTGATGATGATTGGCTATTACGCCGCCTATTCACGAATTCGCTCAAGAGCCGGGTTGTTTGCTGATTGGCATCAGATTGATTCGGGTAAGGCCAATATGATTTTGGAAGTCGCTATACTCAACGTCATTGCCGGGCAGGAGCCGGAGTTTGAGATGGCCTTTCAAAAGGCATCAGGAATCATTTCATCCATGACCGGATACATTTCACACCAGTTGCAGCGCTGCATTGAGGCTGAAAGCAGATATCTTCTTCTGGTGAACTGGGAAACGATAGAAGATCATACCCAAGGTTTTCGTGGGTCGGATCAATACCAAGCGTGGCGGGCACTACCGCACCATTTTTATGACCCTTTCCCAACAGTCGAACATTACACACTGGTTGCATCTGGCTCAGTGGGTGAGCCGTCATGCCAGTCTGAAGATCGTGGGAGGTGCTGATTTTCGCTACAGAACAAAGAAAAAGGCCGCCGGAAGGCAGCCTCAGTCTTTGCATATTGGCGCGCCCGAAGAGATTCGAACTCCTGACCCCTTGGTTCGTAGGAGCAAAATCTAATGGGCGCATCTTTATTTATCAATCACTTACAGTGTTCGCCACACTTAAAACGCAGTCCTAGAGAGTTTCAAAACAGCTCGAAAAGTATGAAAGTGGTACGTTTTTAACTACAGTTACTCCGATGCTACTCATTATCAAGTAAATCTAAAATTGCATATTTCATTAACTCAGACATGCATAATTATGGCAGAGTGTTTACTGGGAAATCGAAAAGCGGACGTTCAGAAATGGTAAATTTAAGGTGATTGGCCGTCTGCTATCGGCCCAGACTGTGTAAAAACGCGATATCTTATATAATAACCCTGTCACGGTGATCGTTGGGGCAAGGTATGAAGAGATTCATTCAAGGCGAAGACAGAACACAAGGAACGTTGTTACCGGAACTGCTC
>CAILHX010000050.1 GCA_903834185.1 uncultured Methylophilaceae bacterium | reverse complement strand
TGAGCATGCCACCAAGACCGATGTGCGCATTCTGGATTTCGTGGATACCGGCCACCCGGCACTTCTGCGCATGTGGGACAAGAGACAGCGCGGTTACAAGGCCATGGGCTATCGGATGTCGCAGGTGCCGGGTGCGGAACAGGGTTCAATTGAGATTCACGGATTTGAACCCGCGTCCGCAAATTGACTGCTGCGAATGGTATTTGAACACGTCGTCACAGGGGCTGAAAACCACTTTCTTTCGATGGCGTGTACAGCAGCCCGCGCTGTTACTCAGGAGCTCTGGGAGGGCCTTCCCATTCTGTAATCCATCCGCCACCATTCACTTGTTTTAAGACGTGCAAAGAAATACACGAAACCCGCTTTAATCCTTGTGATTAGCAGGTTTTTTGTTTTCTTCCGTTCATCCCTGTCGACTTAGAAAAAAATTTAAAAATTCAGATTGAGTCTGTGCTTAAAGTCCAAGGTTTCGAAGTGAAATGAGATAAAGGGGTGCAGGGATATAGCCAATATTGCACCTTAATTCCCTAATACACACCGTTACAAACCTTCATAATCCCCTCCCACCCCCATAGGTTATACTCCCCCGCAACAAATTCCAGCCCCCATCACCAATGATTACCAAGTCCCACCATGAGCGAACGTAACCATTTTTTCCCGCGGCAAGTCATAGAAGCCGGAGGCACGCGCTGGGATTGGGCTTTGCTGCCTATGGTGCTGGCTTTGTTCGTGCTGCTGGCTTATGGCGCGGGGCAGATGAACCGTCCCTATCAGTTGGGGCAGGTATTGCCGCTGACGCTGGACCCGTTATTCCTGCCTTACTATCTATTGCGTACTACTTTGCGCATGTTCATTGCGCTTGGTTTTTCCATGTTGTTCGCCTGTGCCTTTGCCGCAGTGACGGTGAAGTACAAGGTGGCAGAGAAGATACTGGTGCCGTTGCTGGATATTCTGCAATCCATCCCCATCCTTGGCTTTTTATCCATTACCGTCACCGGTTTTATTGCGCTGTTCCCGGGTAATCTGTTCGGGGTTGAGTGCGCTGCCATTTTTGCCATTTTCACCTCGCAGGCATGGAATATGGCGTTCAGCGCCTATCAGGGTTTCCGTACCGTGCCTGCGGAGTTGACCGAGGCTGCCAATGTTTTTCAGCTTTCCGGCTGGCAACGGTTCTGGCGGCTGGAGATGCCTTTCGCCATGCCCAACCTGTTATGGAACATGATGATGTCCATGTCCGGCGGCTGGTTCTTTGTGGTGGCGTCTGAAGCGATATCGGTTTCCAACCAGAACATCAAGCTGCCCGGCATCGGTTCTTATATCGCGCTGGCCATCGAGCAGAAAAACCTGCATGCGATCCTGTACGCCATCATCACCATGTTCATCGGCATCATCCTTTACGACCAGCTTTTTTTCCGCCCGCTGGTGGCGTGGGCGGACAAGTTCCGCTTTGAGGAATCAAGCAGCGAAACCGCACAGGATTCATGGCTGCTGACCTGGCTCAACCGTACTTCGTGGGTGAGCACTATCTCCAACCTCGGCGGGCGCTTGCTGCAACGTACATTTGTGCTGTTCCGGCGCACTTATGACGGCACTTCGATACGCTCGCAGGCCAGCGTGCAGACATCCAAGGCTGAACGCATCTGGGATGGCATCATCACGGCGGTTGCGTTTTATGCCTTGTGGCTGCTGATACATTTTATTCATAGCGAAGTGGGTTGGGGCGAGGCCGGGCATGCATTCGTGCTGGGCTTATATACGTTGGCACGGGTGGTGATACTGATCATAGTCGCGGCGGCGATCTGGATACCGATAGGGGTATGGGTAGGCATGCAGCCGCGGTGGTCATCCAGGGTGCAAGCCATCGCGCAATTTCTGGCGGCGTTTCCGGCCAACCTGATGTTCCCGGTGGCGGTGGTGCTGATCGTGCATTTCAAGCTGAATGCCGATATCTGGTTGTCGCCGCTGATGATATTGGGTACGCAATGGTATCTGCTGTTCAACGTCATCGCCGGGGCTTCCACTATCCCCACCGAGTTGCGTTACGCTGCCCAGAATCTTGGTTTGAGCGGCTGGCTGAGATGGCGGCGCTATCTGCTGCCTGCGATCTTTCCCAGTTTTGTCACAGGTGCGATCACGGCAACCGGGGGCTCGTGGAATGCCAGCATCGTGGCGGAGTATGTGAGCTGGGGTCACACCACGCTGAAAGCGCACGGCATAGGCAGTTATATTGCCGAGATGACGGCGATTGGCGACTTCCCGCGTATTGCGCTGGGGATAGGCATCATGTGCATTTTCGTGATGGCATTCAACCATTTTGTGTGGCGCAGGCTGTATCGCATGGCCGAGAGTCGGCTTCATTTTTGAGTAACATTTTCAGAGAAACAATATGTCCACTCCTATCATCGAACTTTCATCCGTCGCCAAATCCTTCCGCTCGGCGGACGGTTCCGCGCGCTCCGTACTGGAAGATGTCAATTTCACCCTGAAGGAAGGCGAGATCGTCGCGCTGCTCGGGCAATCCGGCTCCGGCAAGTCAACCATGCTGCGTATCATGGCCGGGTTGATTCCTGCGGATAGCGGGAGGGTGATGTATCACGATATGCCGATCTATAGTGCCGCACGCGGCATCAGCATGGTGTTCCAGTCGTTTGCGCTTTTCCCGTGGCTGACGGTACAGAAGAATGTGGAGCTGGGGCTGGAAGCGCAAGGCATTCCGGTTGCCGAAAGGGAAGAGCGCGCGCAGAAGGCCATCGAGATGATAGGGCTTTCCGGCTTCGAGGGCGCACTGCCCAGGGAATTATCCGGCGGTATGCGTCAGCGTGTGGGTATCGCGCGCGCGCTGGTGATGGAGCCGGAAGTGCTGCTGATGGATGAGGCGTTTTCGGCGCTGGATGTGCTGACCGGCGAACAGCTGCGCGAGGATATTCTTGATTTGTGGAACAAGGATCTCATCCCCACCAAGGCGATTCTGGTGGTGTCGCACAATATTGAGGAAGCAGTGATGATGGCAGACCGGGTATTGCTGTTCTCCAGCAACCCCGGCAGGGTTCGCGCCGAGCTTGCCATTGAGCTGCCGCACCCGCGTTCGGTAGAGAGCCCCATCGTGCGTAGCCTGATCGATAAGGTGTATGCGCTGATGTCCATGGGTGCCGTGCGTTCCGACAGGTTTAGCGACAAGGAACACAAACTGCAGTTGGGCGACAGGCTGCCGGAGACCGATATCAATCGTATCGAGGGCATCATCGACCTGCTGGCGGACGAACCGTTCAAGGGCAGGGCAGACTTGCCATTGCTGGCTGAGGAAAGCGAACTTAATGACAACGAGTTGCTTGAGGTTGCCCGGGCGCTGACATTGCTGGGTTTTGCCCAGCTTACCCAGGGCGATATTATGATTACGCCGCTGGGCAATGAGTATGCGCAGGCAGGTAATGCCGAGCGCCATGAGATTTTCGGCAAACAGCTCACGGAGAATGTGCCTTTGGTGGCCTATATACGCCACGGCCTGGAACAGGACCCCTCCGGCGATCTGCCGGAAGATCTGTTCATCAGGCTGCTGCGCTTTACCCTGAATGAGGTTGAAGCAGAACGCGTGTTGAGCGTGGCGATCGAATGGGGACGCTATGGTGATTTGTTCGAGTACAACTTCAACACCGGGGTGATCCATTTGCCCAAGGACGAGAAGAATCTGTGATGGTTCAGGGTGTCTGCTGCCCTTATCATTTTGCTGTGACGGACTTATACTGTTGCATCTGCTTTCTAACACTGCTGATTTAATCCAAGCCCAGAAAGGAGTGCAGCATGAGCAAGATCATCGTTGAACACAATCCGGATCCCGCACGTTTAAGCCAGTTGGGCGTGAGCAGCTGGTCTACCTGGTCGAAGGAAGTATCCGTATTCCCATGGACTTATAGCGACCAGGAAGTCGCCTATATCCTCGAAGGCGAGATCATCGTCACGCCCAAAGGCGGCGAGCCGGTCAGTTTCGGCAAAGGCGATCTGGTGACTTTCCCTGACGGGATGGCTTGTACCTGGGATGTGCGCAAGGCGTTGCGCAAGCACTACCGTTTTGGCTAAACAGCCGGCTGAAACCGGAATTTCTCCTTGCCACTGCGGCAATCCCGAGCCATACCAGCTTTGTTGCGAGCCGCTGCATCTCGGGCAGCCCGCCGCATCTGCCGAGGCGCTCATGCGTTCGCGCTACAGTGCCTATAAGCTTGGTCTTGCTGATTATCTGTTAAATACATGGCATGTCAGCACCCGTCCGCAAGCAATGGATATGCATGAACCGGTGAACTGGCTGGGGCTTAAAGTGCTTGGTCATGCTGAGACTGACCCGCTGCACGCACAGGTGGAATTTGTAGCCCGCTATAAACTTCACGGGCGTGCGCATCATCTGCATGAGGTAAGCATGTTTGTGATGACGGAGGGACGCTGGTTTTACCTCGATGGAAAAGGCGACGGCTAGCCGTCATGGTAAAATCAGCATATCTCCTCGTAGTAAAATGGATATTACAGACCCCTCCTAAGGGTCAGTTCCAGGTTCGACTCCTGGCGGGGAGACCATCAGGCCTTCAAGCGTTGTAAATCGAGTACGATTTCCTGTGAGTGACGCGAGGTATCCACTTTTTCGTACACTTTGGCGATTTTTCCTTGCGGGTCAATCAGAAAGGTATAGCGCTTGGCGAATTTGATCAGGCCCAGATTGGTGAGTGCGCCATAGCTGTTTGCCACGCTACCGTCCTTGTCTGCCAGCAAGGGGAACGGCAGGTGGTATTTTTGCGCAAATCTGGCATGTGAATCTGAATCATCTTCGCTCACACCGATGACTTTGGCCCCCAGTTTTTCCAGTTGCTGCAGATCGTCACGGAAACTGCAGGCTTCTCTGGTGCAGCCAGGGGTATCGTCCTTGGGATAAAAATACAGTACCACCCATGTGCCGGAATAATCGGCAAGCCGGTGCAGTTTTCCGTTCTGATCCGGCAGATTGAATACGGGTGCAGGCTGTCCGGGTCTGGGTAAATCTGCGGCAATTGCCATATTGCACCAGGCACAGAAATTGACCAGAACGCCGATTATTATGGATTTCATGCATTTACCTTTCATGGTGGCTTCATTTTAGTTTGTATTTTAGGCTAGAATGCGTTTGAAACGAATGTATCGCGCATTATCTATATAGGCCCTTTTGGGAGAAATGCATGCAAATCAACAATAAAAAGACACAGCGTTCGACTTCAATGAAAGTCGCGGGTCTGACTCTGCTGCTTGTGGCCACGGTTGTTCATGCAGCCGATTGGCAGGAATTCCGTGGTCGCTCTGTTCCCGGCACTACGGTTTATCGCGATGACAATACGGTAGCGATCACGCGCGATTCACTGGTGGACGGCTGGCTGAAGTTTGAGTATTCCACGCCGAAAAACATCAATGGTCAGCTGGTGGTCAGCCGCACTACTCATCGCATCGCCAATTGCAACAATGGTCGTTATTGGGTTTTCGATGACTGGCTCAATGTGCAGAATGGCGATCCCATTCCGCTTGCCATCACCAGTAACGAACAGCAGTGGCAACTGCCCGTTCCAAGCAGCGAGGCGGAAATGGCGATGGATGCTTTGTGTTACGCCACCAAGTCTACGTTAGGGTCGGCTTGGGATACGGTGAAGGAGTTCTACGAAAGTCCCCAGGCGCAGATTAAAGATATAGGTCCGGATGATCTGGTACTTCTGGATGCAGTTCCTCTACCCGGAGATATCCAGTTCAAGGCTTGGGTCGGAGATGCCGCGATTGATTCTGACAAGGTTTCCCAAAAAGGGGAGCATGTCATTGTTACCAGGGACAGGATCAATTTCATTCTATGGGATGATGAACTGCAGATATACACCATCCATGACTTGCCGCTTGCGAATATCAGCCGTGCAGCTTTGGTGCGTGGCGGTAATTATGAACAGCTCAAGCAGATTCAGTTGATTACTGCGACCGGCAAGACGGTCATCAGCTTCTCTACAGGTGAGAACAGCCTGGCCGAGGATGTGTTTGCCAAACTGAAGAAATCCGGCATACCGGAATACTCAACATCACGCTTTATGCATGGCTATCGAGTGACCAAGGCGGCATCGCAATAAACGCAACACTGCCGACATTGCCGGCAAGTATTTTGTTGGCATAAACAAAAAGCCCTCAAGCTAACTTGAGGGCTTTTTAGTTTAAGGCAGGTAATGCTTATCCGCCGAAAAGGCTTTTCAGCCAACCGAACAATCCACCACCACCGCCGTGAGCGATTTTGGTGATTTCGGCAGCAGCAGCAGCAGGGTCAGCAGCACCGTAGATGGCAGCGCCAGCAACGATGATAGCAGCGCCAGCATCTTTAACTTGCTGAGTGGTTGAAGCCTTAACGCCGCCAGCGACAGAGATCTTCACGCCGGTGTTCAGCGCAGCGATAGCAGCCAAGTCAACGAAAGGGGTACCGCCAGCAGCTTGTGCATCCAGACCGGTGTGCACGCCGATGATGTGCGCGCCCAGTTTTACGACTTCCTTGGTACGGGCAGTTTTGTCAACCACGTTGATCAGGTCAACTTGTGCTTCTTTGCCGTACTTGTTGGCAACATCGATTACGCCTTTGATGGTGCCCAGGTCGGCGGCGCCCAGAACGGTAACGATGTCAGCGCCAGCTTTGTAGAATGGTTCAGCTTCGTAGAAACCAGCGTCCATGGTCTTCAGGTCAAC
>CAILHX010000049.1 GCA_903834185.1 uncultured Methylophilaceae bacterium | reverse complement strand
GGGTCTGCGTAAAATCTTGTGTATTTGGGTTTAGGCCGTCCACATAGGATCAAGTCCATGTCTGTTGATTTGCCTGTTTCAGTCGCCGATCGGAATCGACCGGATTTTGTGTATGGTCAGATTTCCCCAGCCTCGATCATAGCCACAAGTTTGTCGATATCCACGCCGTAGTTGATTTCCTCAATTTTTTCTGGTGGCTCGTAATCCATCATCATGCGGATACCTGCATATCCAATGGATTGATTCTGGCGATCAAACTTCGGTCGCTTCTGCACCACCTTGTGAGCGCCCCTGGAGAACAGAATCTTGGCCCGCAGCGCCTCAAAAGAATAGCCCCTGCCGAGCCGATTCATTACCCGGATCAGCGAGTTGAGCGATTCAGTATAAGCATTGGTGATCGGGTGGTTGAAGTATTCCAGGATGAACGGCTGCCAGTTCGACCAGGCGGTCACGATGGGTTGGTAGTGATCACGTAGCTCTGGTGGAATACTCTTAACCCACGCCTCATAGCGAATCTGCGCCTGTTGCTTGGTGGACGCATCGTAGATTTTGAAGAACTCTTCCTTGAGTCGGTAGCCTTCGCCAAGCAAGGGGTAGTTCTTTGCCCAGCCATCAAGGTTAAAGCGTTGCTGATCGTTCAATTCGCGTTCACGACGAAGCAGAACGAACCGGTCATGCATCAGGCCACGACGCTGCTGTGGCGACAGATCGGCACGCAGGGACTTCCTGACGCTCTCCATTGCGTCGTTGGCCATGCGCACAACGTGGAACTTATCCACTACCACTTTGGCTTGCGGGATGACTTCCTGCACAGCCTCGCGGTATGGCCGCCACATATCCATGGCAACGTACTGAACAATATCCCTGTCCTTGAGGCCGGACAGGTAGGTGGCAATGGTCTTCTTGTTACGGTTTGGCAGCAGGTTAACGGCGGTGTTGTTGTGCAAGTTCGAGATCACCGCACGTGGCCGCTGGATGATATGGATTTCATCAATACCCATCCATTTGGGCGTGTCGAAACGCACGGTGCGTTCCAGCTCGTTCACGTAGTCACTGAAGACGTTGCGGACAGTGCCTTCTGTCACGCCGATCTCTTCGGCAATGCCTGTGAAGGTGTTGGTCATCGAGCGCTGGCCTATCCAACTCACCAGACGCTCAGTCATCCAGCGGTTCGCGTTGATATCCGGTAAGTGCTCCATGAAGGTCTTGCCGCAGGACTTGCACTTGAAGCGTCTGGCATCGATGTAGATGCCAACCCGTTTGCCATGCATGGGAAGGTCATGAGCAAGCACTTCGACGCGACCATAGCCAACCACATCGCGGCTGTGGCAGTTGGAACATACTGTCAGTGGTGAAGCCGTCTCGGCCTTGATGTGGTAATCGTGTTCGGATTCCTTGCTGCCGAGAATGGTATAGGCAGGGAGGTTCAGAATGTTGGAAGGCATGCCTGTGGTTAGCCTTTAGTGGTCGTCTGGAGGTGCCGGATTTGCTGTGCTAATTCTGGAATATCGCGCTGTACTGTTTTCCAGACCAGTTCAAGATCAACCGAGAAGTAACCATGAGATACGCGGTTGCGCATCAGGTAAATGATTTCCCAAGGAACATCTGGATGCTCGCTTGCAAATGCAGGATGGTGCTTTTCAATATTGTGCGCAGCCTCGCCAATAATTTCGATGTTGCGGATTACGGCGTCCTGAACCATCTGATTTTGCAGGAAGCCTACCTCATCAATATCGTCGATATAGGAGTTGATGCGCTCAACTGCCTGGATGATGTGAGAGAGGTAATCAGGTACGCGTAATTCGTCCTTTTTCATACCGGCTCCGCTTCTGCCAGAACTTGGTTGCGGAAATTCTCTGGCAGGGCCTTTGGCGTCAACACATCAACCGAAATGCCGAGGAGTTTTTGAAGGCTATTTTGAATCCTGGCTATATCCAGCAGACTTGTATCAGGTGTTGGATCGACAAGTAGATCAAGGTCGCTACCATCAACATCGTCGCCGTGAATGACAGACCCAAAGACACGGGCATTGAGCGCACGATGCGATTCCACAACGTGGCGAATTGCAGCGCGATGGTTTCTTAATGCGTCTGACGGTTTCATTGCGACTCCTTATCGAATAATAGTGACAACCGGTTGATCCGCCCGCCCTCTGCGGTACTCGATCTTATGTATCGAGAACGCTGGATCAATCTCTTGAAACATCGCAAGCCACTCTTCAGGCGACAGGAGGGTTAGGTGTAACTTGCGGCTATCAGGATAACAGGCGATCTTGTGAAACTGTACTGGTGCGGCGGATGAGAGTTTTTCCAATAAAAGAGGAATCCGATCAACTGCAAGGTGCTCAAAGAAATCCGCAGACACCACAGCATCAGCCTCTGGAATGCTGATCTTGAAAACATCAGCAACAACGTAGTCCAGATTCGCCGGCAGTTCGGAATTCAAGACGATGGGAGATGCCGCCCAATCTATGGCTGTGAATGATTTGAATTGTTTTGCCGCCTCAATTGCGAACCGTCCGTTCCCGCATCCAATTTCGACAATTGAATCAATCTTGCTGATCTTATTTAGTGCCTGAAGGTAAGGCAACTCATCCAGCATCCAGTTGTTTGTCTGGAAATCATGGTTTTCCTTGTGCAAGGTCTCATAGACATGTTGCAGCTCACGTTGCTCACCCTCTGGAGACGACTGAGCGGAATGACTTAGCCTGGACTTTTCACCAAGATAACCACTGTGATGACGCAAGGCATAGTCCTGCGCGCTGTAACCTGACAGATGCACAATCAGTGCCGATAACACGTCACCAATGACAGACATTGTGGTAGTGGATGTGGTTGGTGTCAGCCCTAGCGGGCAGATTTCATCGGGGTCTCCCGTCCACAGTACGAAATCAGATCTCGCCGCCAGATCGGAATTATCTTTTCCGGTCAGCGATACCACCTTGATAGTTGGAACAAGCCGCTTGGCGAGCACCTCCAGTTCAAGAATTTCACGTGTCTTTCCTGAGTTGGAAATCAGGAACAGCACATCATTTCCACTGAGCAGTCCAAGATCTCCGTGCTGCGCTTCAAGAGGGTGGAGCACTACGCTTGGCAGCCCAATTGAACAGAAGGTGACGGCTATTTTCTTGCCGACTTCGCCAGCCTTGCCGACGCCGCTGATAATCAGCTTCCCGCCATTACGCTTAGCATCAAGGAAAAGCTCCACGCACTCAACAAATGGATTGGTCGCGGGGATGTTGCGAATGGCATTCGCTTCAGCTTCCAGCACATCTTGAATCATTTTCAGCAAAACTGTTTCTCCCTGCGCACAATACACACTATATTACGAAATATAATAACTATGCGCGACCGCTTCGTCAACATGATTTTGCGAAACTAGATACCGTGGAATTGGGTTAAAAAGAAAGGGAATACACAAAACTTTACGGATACCCTAAAGTCCGAGTCATACGACAGAATTTATAGAAGAATTGTCGCAGAAAGCCGATTTCTCACCCACTCGTTTCAGCGCGGGCTTTGCGGATCTGCAGCCATTTCAAACTTAATACCACTGAAGAGAGC
>CAILHX010000048.1 GCA_903834185.1 uncultured Methylophilaceae bacterium | reverse complement strand
TTTATCATCGATTTTTTCATAAATCCCCATGCCTATCAGCATGAAGCCCACAAACACAAGGCTCTTGAGGCTTCCTGCGCCAAGCAGAACCAGCGACGGGCCGGGACAGATACCAGCTAGCCCCCAGCCTACACCGAACGTTAATGCTCCAAGCACAAGACGCTTATCGATGATGGTGGCAGTGGGTAACTGGATCTGCAGGCCGAGCAAACTCTGCTTGCGTGCATGCGCACGTTTTTTTGCAAATGTGAAAGCGACTACGCCTATGGAGATGGCACCTGCCATCACCAGGGCCAGCGATGGATCCCACTGACCGCTTAAATCAAGAAAAGCCAGCACTTTGGCCGGGTTGGCCATGCCGGATAGAATAAGCCCAAGCCCGAAAATCAGCCCGGAAACGAATGCAATGACATGGATGATGAGTGTTTTTGCCATTTCAGGAATGCCAGAGGTGGTGTACCACGAATACGGTGACAAACCCCGCACTCATGAATAGCAAGGTTGCCACGATGGAACGCGGGGAAAGTCTAGAAATGCCACATACGCCATGCCCGCTGGTACAGCCGGAGCCATACCTGGTACCAAGGCCTACCAGTAATCCTGATAACGCAAGCAGACCATCATCGCTTGCGATGCTGATCGCGGGTAGTGGCGTGAACAGTTTCCACAGCAGCGGTGCCGCGATCAGACCGAGAATGAAGGCGATGCGCCATGCGGTATCCCCGGTCGCCAGTCGCAGCAAACCAGCCAGAATTCCGCTAATGGCGGCAATACGTCCATTGAACGCGATCAGGATGGCAGCAGCCACCCCGATCAGGACGCCCCCTGAAAAAGCAGGTATTGGAGTGAAGTGGCTCCAGTCTATAACCATTTAGTCAAAATTCCATCCATATGCGATGCCGAGAGAGTCCTGGTACATTTTGAGTTTGACGTTACCGCCACCAAACGAGGCCGGAATCGCATTTTGTCCGTTTACCGAGTTGTCGAAAGCATGCACATAAGCGATTGATATTTCGCCTTTGTTATCTGGTAGTTTGTAGGTGGTGCCCAGTGTCAGGTGGTCTTGCACCACGGCGGGTGCCAGTACGTTAAACAAAGCTTCACTTCCCGTGATGGGCTGGTCAGTGTGGTTGTAGCCTGCACGCAAAGTCAACGAATTATTCACATCGTAACTCACCCCCAGCTTATAGACATTGACGTCTTTCCAGCCAAAACCGGGGCCGCTGCTTGACCCCAGCTTGCCTTGAGAACTACCGGAGTTGCCAATAGCATTCACATCGCTATAAAAAATGCGCTGCACATCGGCTGCCAAAGTGACTTGTGGTATCGCTTTGAACGCAACACCAAAGCCGATGGTTGCCGGAGCATCCATTTCTCCGCTACCCGCAAACAGCCCCTTGTATTTATCGAACTTCTGGAAGTAGGTTTTGCTTTGCACGGTAGCACCTAATGAAACCGTATCGGTGATTTGACCTATCCAACCCAGGTGCAGGCCTATGCCCAAAGCATCATCCGTCCCGACATCCGTGACGTTTTTCGGCGAGGCGGAAATACCGGTAAAGTTATTGATGCCCGTGGCTTTGAATCGCTGATACCCGAGAATAACGGATGCGCCGATGTTCTGGCTGGGGGTGACTTTCCAGGCAACAGTAGGCGCTACAAAAAGCTGGATGTAGTCTATGCCACTGCTTTCTCCATTGCCCCCATTCAGAAGCGGGATGCCACCTTTATACGAAGTATTCATCCCGCCATTGCCGTATATGCTGACACCCAAAGTGATATCGGGGGTGATCAGTTTGTTCAGACCGGCTTCGGGGATCAGGAAATTGTCGCGGCCATTACCGTTAAATGTCCCATCGGAAAAGTGACCGCCGGTATTGCTTAATGTCGCTTCGCGTTCCGGACGGAACCATGTCAGCCCGAGATCAATGCGGTCGCCGATCAAGGCCAGCCCGGCGGGGTTGCTGGCAGCCGCCAGCGAGTCCTGAGGCAGGGCGATGCCTACACCACCCATGGATTGCGATTTAACGCCATACCCTTGGGAAAAATAGCCATCGGTGGCGTTCGCGTATTGCGAGATGCCTAATACGCCGATTCCGAATAATATTGAATTGATGAGCTTGCTGTTAAATGACATGACACTCTCCATAAAATTTCCGGCATGTCATCCGGTTATCCGGTCAGGTTGCCACTATTGGGTTGAAATGGACTTGGACGCTTTAATCACTGCGATGGGGTTGTCCCCTTGGCATTAGATTCTGATTACACAAATCTATTGGAGTAGTTCCAAGTCCATGCGTAAACGATGGTGAACTATAAAGAACGCGACTTATAATGTGAAATAATGATTTTGCATACCTATATGATTTATGGATATATTCAACGCTTGCCTGACAGGGTTGCCAGCAGATCGCCTGCGGTGTGAAGGTTGCTCGGGTGTTTTTGTCTATACGTCCATATAAGTCAATTAACGTATTTATTTTGTAATAAACCTGCTTTAACCTATATTCAAGTTTGACGAACAGGCAAACCTACTTAAAAAGTTTCAGGCCTCCAATGCCAGCTAGCGATAGCTGGCATTGTTTTTTTCAGCTTTGCTTATCTCAGCCCCCGAGATAATCCACCTTGCCGATCTCTACACCGTTCTGGCGCAGGATGTCGTAGGCGGTGGTGACATGGAAGAACAGGTTGGGCAGGGCGAAGTAGGAAAGATATGTTTGTCCGGTGTAGTCCAGTTCACGCTTGCCTGCGGTGATATGAATCGCTTTGCTTTCGCTTCCCGCCACCTGTTCCGGAGTGATGGTGTCGAGGAAGGCAACGGTCTTGGCGATGCGCGCATGCAGGTCGTCGAATGTCGCTTCGGTATCTTCGAACTTCGGCACTTCCAGCCCAGCCAGACGTGCCGCACAGCCTTTCGCTGCATCCGAGGCAATCTGCACCTGACGCAGCAGTGGCAGCATGTTGGGGTACAAGCGGGTGTTGAGCAGTACGCTGTGGTCTATCTTTTTCTCATCGGCAAAAGCACTGCCTTTGTGCAGCACCGCGTCCAGGTTGCCCAGAAATGTTTTGAACACGGGAACGGAAATTTCATACATTGATAAAGCCATGATTTGATCCTTTTATACGGTTGGATTGCAAGATGTTGCGGAGGAATGCACAGCCGTATTTGGCTGCTCATATTGAAAACCGGGTTATTCGCTTTTGACTACCTTTTCGCGCTGGATCTTTCTTTTTGCCGCGGCGCTGGCGACTTTCTGCGCGACCTTGGTCGCCGCTTTCTGCGTGACATAGGTTGCGGCGGAACCTGCTATTTTTTTGGCGATGCGTTTCAGGATGCCCATTCTGATTCCCCTTTAGTTGCAGTCTACCTGCTTCAGCTCGCCGGTAGAAAAATGCGGCTTGAGTGCCGTCAGTTTCGTCAATTGTTCCGGCTGCACATGATGCATGGTGTAACTGGTCTGGTTGCTGCCGAAACCACGTTTGGCCTTGACCGCGTTTTTGATGCCCATGGCATGCAGCTTATCAATAAACTTGTTCGCCAGCACTTCATCCTTGAACATGCCCAGGGAGATCGCATTGTGCCATTGCGAATCCTGCAAAATCAGCGTGTCCTGCACGCCCAATGCCTTGATCTCGTCATTCTTCGCCTGCGCATCCTCCATGGTCTTTTGCGCAGGAATGTACACCCAGTAACGGGTTGATTCCTGTTTGGATACGGCTTTGGCCGAGATCTGCAAACCCGGCATCTGCAGCTTGAGCTTCTTCAGTGCCGACAGTGCGCGCGCGGAATCCGCAGTGTTGAAGCTGCCCCATTCATAGCAGCTTTCAGTCGGGGCCACGCTGACTGCAGGCGCGGGTTCGGCTGCTTTTTTCGGCAACGACGCCACGTCTGCATCGCTGAGCAATTTGATCGCGCCGGTGTAGGGCGGGGGAGGGGGTACTACAACCGCATCCTGATGCGCGAGCATATAGTCGCTCGCCAGAAAGAAACTCAGCAGGCCAAAGTTTACGATCAATAAAAATATTACCAGCAACTTCATGTTGAAAATTCCGTTAGAAATAACGCTCTTTGTAAATCCGAATCAACCCGTCCAGCACCAGATGCTCAACACACTCCGCAGCCACCGGCGCATTGCCGGACAGCGCCGCAAGCAGGGCGGGCGTATCGCCGCCGGTGAGCAGCAGCCGGGGCGCGGATTTTTCATCGTCTGCCAGAGCTCTATGCATCTGTACCACCGCACCGCAGATCGCCTGTATCGCACCGCTGACCATGGCATCTCCGGTATTCTGCGGAAATAAGGTGAATGTACCAGAAACCTGCTCCAGTCCGGCAGTGTTAGCCGCGAGCGAAGCGCGCATCAGGTTCAGCCCCGGCAGTATCAACCCGCCCTTGAACACACCCTCGGCAGTCAGTGCATCTATGGTGACGGCAGTGCCTGCATTGACCACCACGCATGCCGCCTGCGTCATGTGCCACACCGCGATCAATGCCGCCCAGCGGTCGCTGCCGAGTTGATGCGGAACCTTGTAGCTGTTCTCCACGCCGCAACTCCGGGCGCCAGCACTTACCCACATCGAATCCAGCGCCATGACATCCAGTTGCTTCTGCACTGCCAGCCGGATTCCTGTTCCGGCGACATTGGAGACCACCGCCTGTTTGACGCCGAACCTGCTGCACAACTCCGGCAAACCTTCCAACGCATCATGCGCAACCGCGCCGTTCGCCAGCCACTTGTCCTGATACACCCCCCATTTCACGCGGGTGTTTCCGGCATCAATCGCCAGCACGGCATCCATTCTAAGCGGGGCTCCGCAAACTGATCTCGGCTGTCGAGAAACGCTGCACCTGCCCGCCCACATTCACCAGCAGCGCGCCGTCGGCATCTATGCCGTTGACGATGCCGGTCTTCAGCAAGCCATTGGGCAGAGTCAGCTGGGCGAGCTTGCCGTGGTGAGCATGATGCTGTTGCCATTCGTCACGCAATGCCGTAAACCCCTGCTGTTCGAATTCGCTTAGTACATCGTACAGATGTCTGAGCAGCACTGCCAGCAGCTCATTACGGGGCGGCGCCTGCAGATTTCCCGCTTCTGTCAGATCTGCCACCGGCTGGTCTATCCCTGTCTTGACCTCGTCCGGCAATTTGATATTCAGCCCGATGCCGATGACGGCAGCGGTCGGCCCCAGCATCTCGCCTTGCAGTTCAATCAATGTCCCTGCCAGTTTTTTGTCGGCATGTAGCACATCGTTAGGCCATTTCAGCGCCAGTTGCGTGATGCCGACCTCGCTTAACGCCCGCACCAGTGCCACGCCCACCGCCAGACTCAAGCCGCCCAGGGCAACCGCACCCTGACTGAAACGCCATAGCAGGGAGAAAGTCAGCCCCGAACCCAGCGACGACACCCATGCCCGTCCGCGCCGTCCGCGCCCGGCCTGTTGAAGCTCGGCGGCGATGCACGTGCCTTGCGGCGCGTCTGCTGCGGCGCGTTTCATCAGGTCGCTATTGGTCGAGGTAGTGGTTTCCAGCAGCTCCAGCGTGAAATTGCGGGCAGTGCTATTGAGCGCGTGGTTGATGCGGTCGGCATCCAGAAAATCAATGGCGGAAGACAGGCGGTAACCTTTGCCGTGCACCGAATGTATCTCCACCCCCAGCTCCTGCGCTTCCTTGATCGCGTTCCACACCGCTGCGCGCGAGATACCCAGCTGCTCGCCCAGCGTCTGACCGGAGTGGAAATCGCCGTCAGAGAGCAGACGTAATACGGGGAAAGTGTGGTTATTCACGGTAAGTGATTTTACCGCATCTTCACAGTGTAAAATGTCAACCAACAACAAGCGATTTTAAAGAGTACCTATGTCATCAGATAAAGCACCCATTGCCTCTGCCACCAACTTTTTGCGTGGCATCATAGACCGCGACCTTGCGCAAGGCGTTTACGCCAGCCGCCGCTGGGGCGGCAGCCCCGGTGATGCCGCACATCAGGCCCAGGGCCAGCCCGACCCGGCGAAGATACGCACGCGCTTTCCGCCCGAGCCCAATGGCTACCTGCACATCGGCCATGCCAAGAGCATCTGCCTCAACTTCGGTCTGGCGCGCGACTACAACGGCGTGTGCCACCTGCGTTTCGACGACACCAACCCGGAGAAGGAAGAGCAGGAATATGTAGACAGCATCAGCGAGATGGTGAGCTGGCTGGGCTTTAACTGGCAGGGTTTCGGCGACAACAACCTGTATTACGCCAGCAACTATTTCGACTTCATGTACCGCGCTGCCGAGGCACTGATAGAGAGCGGCTTTGCCTATGTGGATCAACAAACGGCGGACGAGATGCGTACCAACCGCGGCACGCTCACCGAGCCGGGCAAAAACTCGCCCTGGCGCGACCGTAGCGTGGAAGAGAACCTGAAACTGTTCCGCGAGATGCGCGACGGCAAGCACGCGGACGGCAGCATGGTGCTGCGCGCCAAGATAGACATGGCCTCGCCCAACATCAACCTGCGCGACCCCGCCATCTACCGCATCAAACGCGCGCACCACCACAACACCGGCGACAAATGGTGCATCTACCCCATGTACACCTACGCCCATCCGCTGGAAGACGCGCTGGAACAGATCACGCATTCCATCTGCACGCTGGAGTTCGAAGACCAGCGCCCGTTCTACGACTGGGTGCTGGAAAAACTCGCCGCTGCCGGTCTGCTGGCGCACCCGCTCCCCAAACAATACGAATTCGCCCGCCTCAACCTCACCTACGTGGTGCTTTCCAAACGCAGGCTGATCGAGCTGGTGGAGCAAAAACATGTAAGCGGCTGGGACGACCCGCGCCTGCCGACGCTGGCAGGTGCAAGACGGCGCGGCTACACGCCCGAAGGTTTCCGCCTGTTCGCCGAGCGCATAGGCGTGAGCAAGGCCGATTCATGGATCGAATACACCATACTCGAAGACTGCATGCGCGAAGTGCTCAACGAAAGCGCGCCACGCCGCATCGCCGTGCTCGACCCGATCAAGCTGGTGATAGATAACTACCCAGAGAATCAGGCCGAAGACTGCCACGCCCCCAACCACCCGCAACACGTCGAACTGGGCAAACGCGTTGTGCCGTTGTCGCGCGAGCTGTGGATAGAGCGTGAAGACTTCATGGAAGACCCCAGCAAAGGCTACTTCCGCCTGTTCCCCGGTAATCAGGTGCGGCTGCGCTATGGTTACGTGGTGCTATGCAAATCGTGCGAAAAAGATGCAGCAGGCAACGTCACCGTAGTGCACTGCGACTACCTGCCGGACACCAAATCCGGTACACCGGGCGCAGATGCCGTCAAAGTCAAAGGCAATATCCACTGGGTCTCCGCACCACACGCCGCCGCCGCCGAAGTAAGGCTATACGACAGACTGTTCAAGGAAGCACATCCGGGAGCAGGCGACAGAAACTATCTGGACGACCTCAACCCCGATTCAGTCAAAGTCATCACCGCGCAACTGGAGATGTCGTTAAAAGATGCCAAGCCAGCAGAGGCTTTCCAGTTCGAGCGGCATGGGTATTTTGTGGCGGACAGGAAAGATAGTGTGGCGGGGAAGCCGGTGTTTAACAGGACGGTGACGTTGAGGGATGCTTGGCAGAAATAGAGATAATAGTTCCTTGCATGTACCTTCAGAGCGAGAGGAGATGATATGGGTTTCTATATTCGGAAAGCGCTTACCGTAGGACCGTTCAGATTCAATCTATCAAAGTCAGGTATTGGGGTTTCAGCTGGGATAAAAGGGTTGCGTTTCGGAACCGGGCCCCGTGGCAATTACATACATATGGGCCGCGGCGGATTCTACTATAGAAAAACACTACCGGCAGGAGGAATAAGGCCATCCTCTAACTCCGCTGAAAAATCACCTCAATTACCAGCATACGAAGTGCAAGAAACAGCACTAACTGAAATTAAAAGTGTAGATGTTCTGCAAATGTCGGACTCATCCTCCACAGAATTGCTTGAAGAAATTAATCTCAAGGCGAAAAAAAGTCGACTAGTACCTTGGGTGGCTTCAGTTTTTGTATTAGTCATTTATTTACTCAACGTGGATGATAATCCAAGCTGGGCAATCATACTGACTACGTTAATTGGACTGATGGCTCTCGTTTACGCTTACTACAAAGATCAGCTTCGTAAGACAGTAGTCATGTTCTATAACATGGAACCGGACGTGGAGTTGTCCTTTCAAAAGCTGCATGATGCTTTTGACAAACTCCGTGCTTGCAGAGGAGCTTGGCATATTGATGCTTCAGGCCGAGCGCATGATAAGAAATATGAGGCTGGGGCAGATATAGTATTAAAACGTAGCGGTACTAATCTACGTAAAGGTATACCTCCATTTTTGAAAACCAACATCGAGATTCCTATCATTTCGGCAGGTAAGCAGACCATGTATTTATTCCCGGATAGGATTTTAATATATGCAACTAGCGGAGTTGGTGCTGTAAGCTACTCAGCTTTGGAATTAGAAGTTTCTTCTTCCAGGTTTATCGAGAGTGAATCGGTTCCAGGTGATGCAAGAATTGTTGGTAAAACATGGAAGTATGTAAATAAATCTGGGGGGCCAGACAAGCGGTTCAAGGATAATAGAGAGCTACCAATAGCCCTCTATGAAGATATTTATTTCAAGAGCGCTTCCGGATTGAACGAGTTATTTTCTTTTTCTCAAGCAGGTATAGGCAAAGATTTTTTTGAAGCCATAAAGGCAATCAATGAGGTTGGGCTTCATTGATTTCCTTTAAATGAGAGAGCTTTAAACCTATGAAATCCCCCCGTCGTTCACGCGCCAAAAAAGTTGGCCTGCCGCCAGGAACGCTGATCCATGTCGGCGCAGTTAAAAGCCCGCACACCAATCTTTCCCTATTCCGCTACGATGCTAAGGACCTGACTGAAAAAACCACGGTCAAGATCGAAGAGCTTGATTGCAAGGCTATGCCTGATGGCACGTTGTGGCTGAATGTGCACGGCTTGCACCAGCCAGAGGTGATTGCCGAGGTGGGCAAGCTGTTCCATCTGCATCCGTTGATGCTGGAAGACATTCTGCATACCGACCAGCGCCCCAAGCTGGATACTTACGAAAACGCTTTGTACATCGTCACGCGCTTTTTCAGTTACGACCGCGAGAATATGCTGGTGAATTCGGAGCAGGTGAGCATCGTTTTGGGCAAAGGCTTTGTGCTGACTTTTCAGGAGAGCAGGACGGGCTTATTCGAACCGATACGCGAACGTCTGCGGGCGAATCTGGGACATTTGCGTGCTGCCGGGGCAGGGGGGTTGGCCTATGCTTTGCTGGATGTGATTGTGGACCGTTATTTCGTGGTGCTGGAGCAGATCACGGACGATTGCGATGCGCTGGAAGAGAAGTTGTTACGCCAGCCTACCGAGCCGGTGATGCATTCCATACACCAGCTCAAGCGCGAAAGCGGGGAGTTGCGCCGTGCGGTGTGGCCTTTGCGCGAGGTGATCAATAGCCTGATCCGCAACGAAGCCGGGTTTTTCGAGCATGAAACCATACTCTACCTGCGCGATGTGTATGACCATACCGTGCATTTCATCGAGTCGCTGGAAGCGTTGCGCGATCTGCTGGGAGGGATGCTGGATATGTATATGTCCAGCATCAGCAACCGCGTGAACATGGAGGTGCGCACCCTGACGGTGGTCGCCATGCTGTTCATGCCCGCGACACTGATCGCGGGTATATTCGGCATGAACTTCAAGTGGATCCCGTTGCTGGAAAACCCCCATGGTTTCTGGCTGGCGATGGGCATGATGGCGGGTATTTTCATCGTCATGGCGTTGATATTCTGGCGCAGGCAATGGCTGAGCAGGCGGTAGCAAGTATGAGCGTGAAAGCCTGTATTTAACGGGGGAGCTATACGGCAGGATTCGTTTTTTGTAAGCTTGCGTTAAGCAAGTTGCTGTTACCATATCCATGTACTTGATCGGGGGATTACAGTCGTGGCAATCGATCTAAAAAAATACAAAACACTGGCGTTCGACTGCGATGGCGTGGTGCTGGATTCCAACAAGGTGCGTGCCGATGCGTTCTACAGCTGCGCGTTGCAATACGGCGAAGAGGCAGCCGAGGCGCTGCGCGAGTATCACATCGTACACGGCGGGGTGTCGCGTTATGTGAAGTTCGAGGTATTGCTGCGCGATATTGTCAAAACCAGGGTAACCAAGGACGTTATACAGAAGCTGCTGCTGCAATTCACTACCGAAGCCACCATCGGCCTGATGAAGGCGGAGATCGCCCCCGGTTTGCAGGAGTTGCGCGCGGCCACGCCGGATGCCAACTGGATACTGGTTTCGGGTGCAGACGAGAAGGAGTTGCGCAATGTTTTCGTCAAGCGCGACATCGCCAAATGGTTCGACGGCGGCATTTACGGCAGCCCGCTGGACAAGGACCAGATACTGGAGCGCGAGCTGGCCCGCGGCAATTGCAGCCTGCCGGCCTTGTTCTTCGGCGACAGCCAGTACGACATGGAAGCTTCCGGCAGTGTCGGCCTGAAAAGCATATTCGTCAGCCCGTGGACGGATATGAAAGGCTGGAAGGAATATTGCACTGCGCACAAGATCTCTTACATTGACGGCTTTCACCGTCTGTTATCGCAGGCATGACAAGTAACACCATGCGCATTCGCAATAATGCTGCCGTACTGCTCGTGGTGGAGATTACTGCATTCGGCGCTCGCAATCGCTCCACCATCCTTTACAGCCTTCACGAAGTATAAGCATCTCGCTTCCCATTCTTTACAGTTACCGCAGATGCCCCTATGCCATGCGCGCGCGCATGGCATTACGCTATGCCGGAATCGCAGTCGAACACAGGGAGATCGCGTTACGCGCCAAACCCGCGCATATGCTGCAGATTTCGCCCAAGGGCACGGTGCCGGTTTTGTTATTGCAGAATGAAGCCGGGTTGAATAAAAGCGTGCTGGAAGAAAGCCTGGATATCATGCGCTGGGCGCTGACGCAGCAAGACCATGACGGCTGGCTGCAACGCGAAGATGCGGCGTTGATCGCGGAAAACGACGGCGGCTTCAAGCAGGCACTGGATCGCTATAAATACGCGGTGGATGAGGTGCAACAGGCTAAACACAGGGGTGCGGGCGAGGCTTTCCTGCAAAAGCTGGAAGCACGTTTGCAGCAGCATGCTTATCTATGCGGCGCATCATGCTCGATTACGGATATCGCCATCTTTCCCTTCATCCGTCAGTTCGCCGCAGTAGATGACGCGTGGTTCCTGCACTCGCCTTATCCTGCGCTCAGGCAGTGGCTGAACGGGCTGGTGGAGTCTGAATTATTCACCTCGGTAATGCACAAGCACCCGGTGTGGGTGGAAACCTAAGCTGCGGTGTTTTTGGTCTGGCGGTATCTGTAGACAAACAGTATGACCAGCCCGGCCACGTTCGGCCACCAGATATACCAGTGCGACCACGGAATGCCGTCTATCCTGAAATCGGAGATCGGCCAGAACATGGGCGTGGGGAAATATTTGAAGGAATGGAAGGGGAAATCCAGCACGATATGGAAAGGCCATGCCAGCATGGCAAAGGCGATGTCGCGCCGCCGTTGCGCCACCAGCGCGATGACGGTGAGGCTGATGACGAAGCTATGGCCTATGCTGTAGGTCAGGAACAGCCAGGGCGGTAACGTTTGCATCGGAGGCGGCCCTGCATGGAAATGCCAGTGCCCGGAAACGATCTGGATCGCCATGAACAGGCCGAAAGAGATGAGATCCGGCATGGCACCAAAAAATAACGCCAGCGCGGCGTGGCGTTTATAGCCGAAGAGGCCGTATCCCCAGAGTGCATGGCTTAACGTATCCAATTAAAAATCCAATCTTCGTCGCAATACTGCGTTCATCGCTTAAAAACTTCTGCTTGCATATTACAATATGCGGCGCAAAAGTTTTTAAGCTCTCGCCTTGTCTTGCTTAGAAGCTTGGATTTTTAGGTTACGCGCATGGTTTTGATGGCTATTTTATTTTTTCAGCCCCATACAGTGCGGGGATTGTCGGTACACATGATGGTCGTATAAGCTACCGCAGTGTGTGCATGGGTAGGTCGCCATTATCATGTGAAATCCCCAGCGCCGTGTACTGAGTCATGCCAAGCCACGGAGCCGTTGATCTTCGGTGGTTTCCTGTTGCTTTGCTCGTGCTTGCTGCGCATCCGGTCACGTTTTTCCTGCTCGGCTGCGACCTTGTTGTTGGCATCCACAATCGCCTGTTTCAGCTTCAATCCTTCTTGAATCAGGTTCACTATTCACCCCTGGTTATCATGCACAAACTATAGAGTGATTCATGTTGTCAAAAAAATTGTACCATGCGAATGACCATTACCGGAAGTGAAGAGCAGGATTGCGGTAAATACTGCATTTTTTACCGATTAGCGGCAATAAAAAAGCAGAGCCTAAGCTCTGCTTTTTTTAACGCGATGCCGTAATTACTTAGCAGCAGGAGCGTCAGCAGCAGGAGCTGCTGGAGCCATCTTGTCAGCCTTAGCTTTCTTAGCCTTCTTGGCATGCTTCTTGGCAGCTGGAGCAGCTGGCTTTTCAGCCTTGGCAGCGTCAGCAGCTGGAGCAGCAGCGTCGTCAGCGAAAGCAGCAGATACAGAAACAGCGAAAACACCAGCCATCAGAGCCATCAGAATCTTGTTCATGTTCAATCCTTTTCAAGTAAAGTTTAATAATAATGTTTCTTAGGTTCCGCATCACTTCGCGGTTCACCGTGATTCACACAATACGCCAAGTGCCTTACGTGAAACTTACAGAAAACATTTTAAGTTATTATTCTGTAACAAAGTATTTCTGTAAGCATCACCCCCCCCTTGAAGCCCGCCTTGCGTCAGGCTCATGCGAAAAAAGGCGGTATTAAGCCACATGTTCTTTTCCGTTCTGCTTCCGGATGCAGCGAGTGCGTGTCATGTTTGTGTCACAGGTATTTGGTAATTTCAGTGATATTTGTGGAGATATTCATGCAGTTATTCCTCGTCGCGCTGTTGCTTTTCTCGTTTTCCGTGTTCGCCAGTGGCGGTGGGGATCAGGCTGATGCGCCTAAAGGATTGGAGCAGGTGCAGCATATCGTGGTGATCTATCTGGAGAATCACGGATTCGATAATCTGTATGGCACTTTCCCCGGCGCGAACGGCCTGCAGCAGGCAGCGAAAAGCGCGCCGCAAACGGATATGTTCGACCAGCCATACAAGGTGCTGCCGCCGGTGATGAATACCGAGCATAAACCGGCGGAAGTAGACAAGCGTTTCCCGCAGGATATTCCCAACGCGCCTTTCCCTATAGATAAGCATGTCGCCGCCGACCAGAAGATCGGCGATCTGGTGCATCGTTATTATCAGAACCAGATGCAGATCAACGGCGGACGTAACGACCATTTCGCTGCCATTTCCGACGGGGGCGGTCTGGTGATGGGCTACTACGACGGTCATACGCTGCCGCTGTGGCAGTATGCCAGCCGCTATACGCTGGCCGATAATTTCTTTCAGGGTGCGTTCGGTGGTTCTTTCCTCAACCATTTCTGGCTGGTCTGTGCCTGTACCCCGCGTTTCGAGCATGCTCCTGCCGAGGTGACCGCTGAAGTGGATGCAAAAGGGGTGATGGTGAAGGATGGCGGAGTGACGCCTGACGGTTATGCCGTCAACACCATGCAGGCGATGACAGCTCCTTACAAGCCCGGTACGCCTGATGCCAAGCGCTTACCCTTGCAGGAAATGCCTACTATTGGCGATCGCCTGTCTGACAAAGGCATTTCCTGGGCCTGGTATTCAGGTGGGTGGAACGATGTTATCAACAACAATGCGGGTAAACCGTACAGGAATTTTCAGTACCATCACCAGCCTTTCGGCTATTTCAAGCATTTTGCAGAGGGTACCAAAGGGCGTGCCGATCATTTGCTGGACGAAAGCGATTTCCTCAAGGCGATAGACGCCGGACAGTTACCAGCAGTGGCTTTCTACAAGCCCATCGGTGAATTGAACGAGCACCCGGGCTATGCCGACGTGATGGCAGGCGAGAACAATACGGTCGCCTTGCTGCAACGGCTTGAGCACAGCCCGCAATGGCACAATACAGTGGTGATTATCACCTACGACGAGAACGGCGGCTTCTGGGATCACGTGGCACCACCGCTGAAGGACCGCTGGGGGCCTGGTACGCGCGTACCGACCATCATCGTCTCGCCCTATGCCAAACGGGGTTTTATCGATCATACCGAGTACGACACCACTTCCATCCTCAAGTTGATCGAGACGCGCTTTAACCTGCCTGCGCTGGGCGAGCGTGATGCCAGGGCCGGCGACTTGCAGAACGCGCTGGAGTTTAAATAAGGTCTGGTGAGATAAGTACTACAGTCGAGCCAGAAATTCTTCGAAGGCGTCGACGATGTGCTGGACAAAGAAATTCTTGTGCGCCAGCCCGCTGTTGCTGTGTTCGCGGTGAACAAGCATGGTGGGGTTGGCCTCGAACACCAGTATCCTGCCGTCAGGCAGTAGCGTGAAATCTATCCCGCCGTAATCGAAATTCAGCCGGCTGCCGATGTAGGCGAGGGTGGACATGGCTCTGGCACCCAGCACTTTTTCCGGGTCCTGCAGAAACCGGTATTCTTCGTCGATGCGCCACAGGTGTTGTTCCATTCCCGCCGTCTCGTAATGCACTTTCCAGTGCTCCGAGATCGCAAGATGGTAGGGCAATGGCTTGCGGTCCACGTAGATGATGCGGTATTTGCGGTAGTAGCCGTCTGCGCTCGCATAGTCGCAATAGGAGGTCAGGTAGCAGATGTCGTTGATGGCACGGATCTGCAGTTCCAGTTCCGCCATGGTTTCGCAACGCTCGAATTGCTTGCCGCCATGCGAGCCGACAGGGCGGATCAGCACCGGGAAGGTCAAGCCTTTCTGTGCCAATACACCGGACAGTGCCTCGCTCGAGGCTGGCGGCCTATCGAGACGGATGCAAGGCATATTCACCACATCTTCGATATCGCCCATGAATGCAGCCAGACGGTGTCGCTGGGTGAGCGTGACCACTTCGTGCGGGTTGAGTATCGGGCGCGAGCAACGGCTGGCGAAGCGTCGCACCCGGTCTGCATACAGGCTGGCGACATCAGGTTCGCCGATGGCATTGAATACCAGATCATAGTCAGGTAACCATTCGTCTTCCATTTCCGTGGCATAGTCGATCACATACTTGATGCGTACGCAGGTGGAGGTGGGCAACAGAACCTCGAAGGGGATGTTGCCGGAAGTTCGGCCTACGCACAGCACCAGCACCCGTCGTACCGGGTTGCCCTCATGCTCGATGAACACGCGCTGGTTGCGGTAAGCCTGATCGCGGCAGATCTCCGCTTCTGCCGGACGCCCGGTGCTGGAGTAGATGGAAGTGAGGTTCATGTAGGCGATGGCGAAATGCGGATCGAATGTCAGTACCAGCCGGTACCAGTGTTCGGCATCCTTGTAGTTGCCCTGCATGAAGTAGGCCGTGGCGATATTGCATAGATGCACAATGGTTTCCATCGTGGTTTCGGCGGTCGCTTGTTCAGTCGCCTGTGCCAGCAGTTGTGCTGTAGCCAGGTGAACGAGGGCGTCAAGCTCATTGCCCTGCATGCGCTTGATTTCAGCGATGGCCTGATAGATGGCCGGGTCGCGCGGCGATAGACGCAACTCCTGTTCCAGGCGGCCGGCCTGCTCGTGGAGATTGTTGATGGCGTTAGGCAACTGGGTGTCGGTGGGCAAAGCAATGAGACGGGGTTTGTTTTGTTACAGTCATTATCAGAGTTAAGCAGGTAGAAAAAGGCTATTTTCTTGTACCGAAATGTAACAGTTGGCGCCTATGCTGCTTTTTCCTGCGGCGTCAATTCTGAAGCGGCATTGCGTTCGCTACCGTACAGATGGAATCTCCGGAAGTGCGGATACTGGGTCTGCGATGTGAACGAAGCGGAGATTTTTACGAAAATCGCGCCGTGAACATCATTGGAACAGCGATGATCCATTCAGTCACAAAAGGAGAAAATGATGTCAGACGCCCTTATATCAGTCAGCGACGCGCACAGGAAGGCAGCATCAGACCATGCCGTATGCGCGCAACACCACAGTATTGCAGCACTGTGCTATGAACAGAACAAATTGGATCATGCCAAAGTTAGTGCCGCGAATGCTCTGGAAAGTGCAGAGACGGCCAGCAAGCATTCGGCGATCGCATATGAGAAAGGAACAAAGTAACGGTCATCATCCCGACTCATCAGCCAAACGTGGTTCGCCATGTGTGGTGAATGAGACTAAGATTGAAGCACAAATCCATACAGGCATTGCCCTTTTTAAAATTATTCATATTTAATCAACTTATTCATTCAACCATCAGGAGTATCAAAATGATCAAATCAGGCATCTCTTTCAAAGCACTCACGCGCGTGGTGGCATCCGCAGCCGTCATCGCAACCCTGGGTTTTACCCATATCGCCAGCGCTGCTACCGCTCAGGATCTGGACAATGATACGCAACAGGCGTTACAGCGCCTGTACAAGATCAATCCTTTTGCCGAGAAGCTGGCGCATGAATCCAAAGCCATCCTGGTATTCCCCAAGATCATCAAGGCCGGTCTGGTATTCGGTGGCAGCTATGGTGAAGGCGAGTTGCTGTCCGGCTCCAAGGTGGACGGCTATTACAATTCGGTTGCCGGTTCGTGGGGTTTGCAGATCGGAGCGCAGACATACGGGTATGTGGTATTCCTGGTATCGGATAAAGCGGTGAAATATATCCATGAGACCCATGGCTGGGAAGTCGGCGTAGGCCCGACCGTGGTGGTGGTGGATGAAGGCGTCGCCAGGAACCTGTCATCCTCTACCCTCAAGGATGATGCCTATGCCTTCGTGTTCGGGCAGCAAGGTTTGATGGCGGGGCTCAGCATCGAAGGTACCAAGATCTCGCGCATTAAACGTTAAACTTCCATACGGACCAGCGAGCAGGATTGAAACAACAAACCATGACCGAAGCGGTCATGGTTTTTCTACTTGGGGATATGAGCACGATATGAATGAAATCGTATTATCCAGCATCTATAATTACCGTCCGGTGGACGATAGACTGGCTACGTCCGGTCAGCCTACGGAGGCGCAATTGCAGATGATTGCGGCGGCTGGATATACCACCGTCATCAATCTGGCGCTGCATGATGACCCGCGTTATTCGTTGCCGGATGAGGCAGGGAGCCTACAAGCCTTAGGCATCGCTTACGAGCATATTCCGGTCGCTTTTGCCGCGCCGACCGAGGCCGATCTGCAGGCATTCTTTCACGCCATGAATGTGCACGCGGGCGAAAAGGTATGGGTGCATTGCGCCGCCAACATGCGCGTGTCGGTTTTTCTGGGGCTGTACCGCGTGATCGAGCAGGGGTATGACGAGGACACGGCCTTCATGTTGATGCACGACCTGTGGAAACCCGATAAAGTATGGTGGTCGTTCATTGCAGATACGCTGTTGCAGCACCGCAGTAGTTAACGGCGTAACAGCTGACTTGTTCTATTTCTGGGCGTAAAGCCCGTAAGGAAAACTTATGTTCATGGTCTATGGTGTCACCGGCCTCAACTTTCAAGGCCCGCTGGAAGAATACAATCGCGTGCATGCCGTCGGCAGGACAACCGGCGTGCGCAAGGTCGTTGCCAAAGGCGAGGACAAGGAAAAAGTCGGCTTTATCAGGGACGCAGTCAGCAAGCCCAATGAAGCCGCCATCAAGGCCTATGCCGAAACGGTGCAGCCCGATCTGGAGCGCGGCCCGCTGTATCACGCCAGCCAGATCATGGTGCATGAGGTGATCACCTTGCAGGCTGAAGATACGGTCGCCCATGCCTGGAAAGTGATCTGTGAACACAAGATCCATCAGGCACCTGTGCTGGATGCCAAAAAGCAACTGGTCGGCATTGTCAGCGACCGCGACCTGCTGACCACCATCAATATCGATCACGGTCAGATACTGGATGTGATGCACCGTCAGGTGAAGGATGTGATGACCTCGCCGGTGGTGGCGGCCAGCCCGGTGACCGATATACGCCGTATTGCCAGGGTGATGCTGGAAGGCGATGTGGATGGTGTGCCCATCATTGACGAAAATCACGCGCTGGCGGGATTCATTTCGCGCTCCGATATCCTGCAGGCAGTCACCACCGAACCGCCCGTGAGTTTATGGCGGTAGACGGTCAGGCATGGTGCTGATGGCTACTGCGCCTGCAAATATTGGGCAATGGCCTCAACGTCGGCCTGGGACAAGCCCTTTACCACTTCATGCATCACGGCTGCAGCAGGTCTGTCGTTACCGTAGAACACATTGAGTTGCCGTTTCAGGTAGGCTTCATTCTGCCCGCCCAGCCTGGGCACGCTATCACTGCCTTCACCCTTTTCGCCGTGACATGTCATGCAGGCAGGAACGCCCTTATCCGGCAGTCCGCTTGAAAAGATGTTCCTGCCATGATCATATTCGGCCTGGTTCGATATCCTGCCTTCATGGACGGCAGGTTTTGACTCGTAGAATGCTGCAAGTTGTTCGATCTGCTCGTCGGTCAATCTGGACGAAATGCCCCACATGAATCGTTTGGCATTCTCATCGCTACGCGACTTGTCGCGGAACTCTTTCAACTGATTGATTATATAAGGCGCAGGCTCTCCCGCAAGATGGGGAAACAGCTCAGAGCTGGTCGTGCCGCCGTAACCATGGCAGATCGAACATTGCTGCGTATCCAGCTTGGCCGCTTCATCAGCGCCGTATGAATAGGAGGCTGAAACCAGCCCGATGATGCCCAAAAACAATCCAAGACGATGATTCATGATATTCCCCACATCATTAAAAGGCGAACCAGCCGTACAGGAACAGCGTGTTGTTATCGCTTGCGTTTCTGCCGTTGGCGTCATAATTGTTTCGGGAGCCGTTTGCCTTGAGGTATCCGGTGTATTGCAAGCCGATGCGCGCATAGGTGTAAGGGTTGTAATTGACCTCCATCACATAACCGTTGGTGTTGGGTTTTGCGGATGACGGGTTGGTATTGTAGAGCCCGGAATCACTGCTGCCTGTGGTCTGGAAATAGGCAAGCGTCGCGCCGTATTTGCGGTCGAAAAGATAGCTGGCCTTGGCCTTGAAGGTATTCAGGGTATCGTTCAGGTTACATGGCCCTGCGCCCGCACATGCAGAGTCCACGCTGGCATTGTAGGTCTGCTTTTCGTGGATATAGGTGGTTTGAAACGTGACGATATGCGGGTCGGACAAGTACTGATATTGTGCGTCTATCGCGGTATCGGTAAAGCGGTCGGTAGGCCCGGTTCTGTTGGTGGTATCGGGAAACACATCCAAGCGCATGCCGTAGGTGCCGACCATCAGCGAATGCGGTCCCCAGTCCTCGTTCCATGCCAGACGCCAATACGGATTATCGCGTCCGTCCAGCGCGCTGTTGTTGCTGTTGTTATACCAGTTGCCGAGGCTGAGCGGGCGGAACATCTTGTCGGCGGTACCATAGAACGAGAGTTCGCCGTACAGATGCCTGTCCCAGTAAAAATAAGCGCCCAGACCCGCCACCGTCTGCGCGAATCCACCTTCTATCTGGGTGGATGAGCCGGGAGTGGAATTGCCTCCGGCACCGCCTATGCCCGCAACCTTGGAACCTGCGAATGGATAGCCCCAGGCCGGCGTGCTGTTCCATACATCCTGCACGGTAGGGCTGTTATTCAGATCCACGCCGAAGATCAGGTTCCTGCCGAGAAAGTCGGCATTGCTCGCCAGCCGGATATCGGTATTGTCGGAATGGCTATGGTGGACAATACTGCCGGTGCTGGTGCCGTCCGGTGCCACATTGTCGTAGGTCATCTGGATAAAGGCACCGGCCCAGTCGGTGATCTTGCCCGCCACAAATATGCTCATGGTGTCGAACATCGGATCGTTCTGACGCTGGGTGTAAGCCTGTCCTGCAGTGCTCTTTTTATTGACGTTGGTCATCGAGAATTGCATCATCGCTGCCAAAGGCAGCAACTGGCGTTCGCCCAGCGTGTAGCCATTCAGCTTGAATTCGCGGCCGAAAGGCGTCAGTTCGGGGAAGCTGGTGTGGCAGGCGGCGCAATCCATTCCGGTCTGCCTGGCAAAGGAAGGTACCGCGTAAGCCTGGGAAGGCAGGAGTAACTGAAATCCAATCAGAAACAGGATAAGTGCGCTTAATCTTTGAGACATGTCGTTCTCCCTCATGCCTGATTCCAGAAGCTGGAAAGACCTTTTTGGTAAACAGACTAGCGCAAATATTTCCTGCCGGCTTGATCTGCATCAAACATAAGCGAATGAGGCACCTGATTTAAATACCGTGGGTGAGGGTATCGTGGCTCAATTCTTGCTGCACAATGAAGGTGGTCACGCACACGACAAGCATGTTTATCGGCTGGGTCTGGATAGGGCATAATGTGTATCTGTAAAAAAATCAACAACATGCGGGAATGATTACGATGAGAAGAAAACTGGTGGTTGCCAACCGCAAAATGAACGGTTCGGTTCCGGGCAACAAGGAGTTTCTGGAAGGGTTGATCAAGGGCACCCGCGATTGCCACAATGCAGACTACATCGTGTGCGTCCCCCATCCCTATCTGTACCAGGCGCAAGCCATGCTCGCCGACACCGAGATCGCCTGGGGCGGGCAGAACATGAGCAGGCATGACGCAGGCCCGTATACCGGTTCGGTATCTCCGGGCATGCTGGTGGAGTTCGGTTGCAAATACGTCATCATCGGGCATTCCGAGCGTCGCAATCGCGGTCAGGATAGCGACAATTCCGTGGGTGAGCGTTTCCAGGCCGCGACCAAAGCCGGGCTGACCCCCATTTTCTGCATGGGCGAGACCCTGGAGGAATATGAAAAAGGGTTGACGGATCTGGTCACCATCCGCCAACTCAACGCCGTCATCCAGCAGGTCGGCATCAAGAATCTGGCCAAATGCATACTGGCTTATGAGCCGGTATGGGCGATAGGTACAGGTAAAGCTGCCACGCCGGATCACGCGCAATCCATTTTGCACTTCCTGCGCGGCTATGTGATCCTGAAGGATGTCGAAGTAGGGGAGAACATCCGCATCCTTTACGGCGGCAGCATGAATGCAAGCAACGCCGCCCAGCTCATGTCCATGCCCGATATTGACGGCGGCCTGATAGGCGGTGCCTCATTGGTGACCGAGGAATTCGTCAGGATATGCCGCGCGGCGAACGAATTGGGCAGTGCCTGAATATCGGGAAAGTTATAACTTTGGAATGCGGATGCGGCTGATCATCAATGAACCGGAGACGGCGAACAGCAGTGCCATAGTATGCAGCGTATAGCCGAAGATCCTGACCGTACCCCACCACAACTGAGGCCCCAGCGCGCCGTTGGAGGCTGCCAGCAACAGCAGGCATACCAGCAATAATGAGGTGGGGATGGGCGTTCCCTCAAAATACTTCACCTTGCCGCTACCGTCGCTGAGTTCCTCGGCAGTGATGTTGTAGCGCGCCAGCCGCGACACGCCGCACACCACGAAGAACACCAGTATCACGCGGTCATACAGCCCTTGCATGCCGCAACCGTATGCCAGCATGGCAGGTGCTACCCCGAACGAGATCACATCCGCCAGAGAATCCAGTTCCCTGCCCATGGCAGATGACTTTTGCCGCCAGCGCGCGATGCGTCCATCAAGAATATCGAACACCAGCGCAGCGAAGATCAGCGCACAGGCGATATACAGGTGCATCACGTCCCGCGTCTCCAGATAGGTCATGGTAGAGAATACAGCACCTATCCCGCAGGCTGCATTGCCCAGCGTGAACCAGTCTGCAAGGTGGAATTCGCGGATCATGGTGAATTTTTTTGGCATGTTATTTTTGGATGTGCAGGTTTCGGTCAGTCAGGATGGTATGCCTGTTAGCGTATCCGGATTTGATATTACGCTTCCATTTTGCAAAAGCATTTTTTTCCGCGCTGTCCGGATTAATCACAGCTTATCCCAGGCACGCTGTTTGTGCCACTTTCCGCATGATGATAAACAGGTTTACATTAAATGGTAAACAGGTTTATTATATTGTCATGATCAATCATGATGGGGAGATGGAAGTATGTGGAGCAAGTCATATAGCAAGACAGTCGCCGGATTGAAAGCGGAGCAGGTGTGGGCGGTCTGGGAAAATATCAATCAATGGCATCTATGGCAGCCGGATATTGAGTATGCAACAATCGAAGGTGAGTTTCAGGCTGGAACATTTTTCACCCTCAAGCCCAAAGGGGGACCTCGCGTTAAAATCGAATTGATCGAGGTAGTGCCATGCAAAAGGTTTACCGACCTTACACGTTTTCCGGGAGCGAAAATGTATGGTTCGCATGAGTTCATGGTTCATGGAGATGCGTTGGAAATCAGGACTACAATGAGTATCGAGGGGCCACTTTCATTCCTATGGAAAAAAGTCGTCGCGCAGGATATTGCCAATGGCATGCCGGAACAAACAGAGAGTCTTATCAACAAAGTGAGAAATGGCTGAATCCTCACCATTCAAGCACGCCAGCCCGGACGATAGTCCGGGATTCCTGCTATGGAAGATTACGGCGCTCTGGCAAATGAAATTGTCAGAGCTGCTGGGCACGTTCGGTATCACACAAACCCAATACGCGATACTTGCGTCATTGAGATGGTTTGAGGAGCAAGGGGAGCCGACCACTCAGGCGCATATTGCAGATCATGCCAGAATCGAAAGGATGACACTCTCAAAGTCCATCAGAAAGCTTGAAACCGATGGGCTCGTGTTCAGGGAAAAATCTGCCGCCGATAGCCGAGCGATCAATGTCACGTTCACGCCAGCAGGAAAAGCACTTATTCAAAAGGCGGTGGTGGCGATTGAAAAAGCCGATGACGAATTCTTTGCCTGCCTGAATGAACAGGATCTGGATCAATACAAATCGCTCATGCTTGCATTGATATGCCATGCGTGAATATCTTCAACGCACATGACGGCGCCTATCATGCGTTGTTTCGGTTGTACCTGAGTTGCAGGGATGTGGCATCGGCTCTCAACTGATGCGGGAGGCGCTGAACAGGCTTTCAGAACAGGCTGCTTCAGGCTGCGTTGTCCTGGGTAACCCGGCCTATTACGGGCGATTCGGCTTTGCGTGCCACCGCAATCCTGTCTTGCCCGATGCGGCCCCGAATGCTTCATGGCCTTGTCGTTCGGCCCATCAATACCCAGCGGCACGGCCACCTATCATCACGCCTTCGGCATTACGAAGTGATGGGCTGCTGCGGGTTGGTCGGGGTGTTTTGCCGGGACGTTTGCAGCGCGATCACCGCATTTTGTACTGCCAGTGCTATTTCCCTGGCCAAATCCTCATCTGCCACGGCTCGTGCCAGGGTGACGCCACCTGTCAGCATCGCCAGGCTCGCCCATGTTCTGTCCATCGCCTCCTGAGTGCCTGCACCACTTGCTGATGCAACAATCCTGAGCAGCTCGCTTTGGAACATGGTTCGCATGGCTTCATCCGATCTGCCGACTTCCGGTGTCAAGCTTTGCAATACGCAGCTTTCGGCAAGATCACACGTCCGGCGTTGATTCATATAGAAACTAGCAAACTCCTTCCACCATTGGTCGCCATGCTGCTGCTGCAATGCTGCGATGCTCGCCCCAAGCCCCGCCATCCCGTCAGCGATGGCGGCTGAGAACGCCGCCAACTTTGAATCGAAGTGACCGTAGAATGCGCCCGACGTGACACCGGCTTCCTGCGCCAGTCCATCAACACCAATGCCGTTGTAACCGCCTTTGCGAAAGCAGCGTCCGGCTGCCTCCAGGATACGTTCCCGCGTTTCTTCTTTTCTGCTTGCTTTATATCTCGCCATGGCATCGTTCCTGAATGTCGGTCAAGACCCATTATATCAAATATAACGAGCGTTACTCTTTGCAATATAACGATCGTTATATTATATTAATATAGCGGTCGTTATTTAATTAACCGCAAATTCTCAAATCAATTTATGGAGACATAAGCATGCCAATTCAGATCATTGCCACGGAAGGAATTTTTGATGAACACGCCGAGAAAGCACTTTTTGCTGCTACTACGGAGTCGTTCCTGAGACACCATAATCTTGTCGGAAACAAATTTATGACCCCAAATGTAATCGGGGAAATCTGTATTGTGCCTAAAGGCAGAACATTCGCCGGGGGGAGGCCGGACGACATCGTGATTATTGAGTTAAAGGTTCCTGCGTTCGCACTTGAAGCGACAGAGCAGAAACAATCGTTTGTGCAGGAGGTTACAGAAGCCGCGCTAAATGCTGCAAAGGGGAAGCTGCTGCGAGAGCGTGTTTATGTGAATATGGTGTATGCGGTAGACGGTTTGTGGGGGATCGGGGGCAAGGCGTTTACGAATAGTGAACTAGGCAAGGCCATTGAAGCCTCCAATGCAGGCTAAACCCGCGTAGCAGGAGTCCGGGGGCCATCGCGGCCTCTGGCAGAACTCTCGGCTTAAATGCCTATTTCTTGCAAGCGGGGATGTTTGCTTCCAGATCCTTATCCTGCAAAATTTGTAGGCAATTATGTTGGAATGACAGAATTTGCAGAGTAGCTCCACACCCGTAACTGCGTAAATTCCCAAATAGTAAACAATCATAATTCCAATATAAACAGTTAATTGGATGTTCCATGGTGGATTTTTACATGTCTGGCACAGGCATTGCTCAGATATTGACTGGATGGAGATAAAAAGGACGGATCGTATAACAGTGCATTCCAGCTTTTTGAACGGCCATTAAAAATAGTGATGAACGCGATGAGGCAGCTTGTGAATGGATTTCCTGAAAAATTGATCCCATATCACCAGGGTAATGAAAATGGTTCCTGTGCATGGACTGAAAATTTATGGGTCAACAACGTTGGAAATTCCTCATATCGCTGAATATGCGGGCAAAAACGATGTGCAAGTGCTTGGAAATGGAGCGCTAGCGACGAAAGAAAATTGCAGAATAGACGCAACGGTCAAAAAGGATAGCGGGGATATATCAAAAGTACAAACTGCAGCGTAACCGTATGTTTTACATTCAATAGGAAGGAATAACCGGATTGGTACAATCGATCAAAGCCAGTGTTTGTGTGATGCTTTTTCTTTCAGGAATCGCTCCCGCTATAGTGAGCGCAGCAGTAGTTGCAGATGAAAGTGATCTACCTTCCAATCGCCATCCCGTTACGCAAGTGGATTTCAAGTTAATGCCTATGCATCAAGGCGCATTCGTCAATTGCGGTCTTTTCGAAATCTGGCTTTGGGAGCGCATTGAGGGTAAGCGTAAATGGGCATCCATTAATCGAGAGCGCAAAAAGGCAAAAAAGTATTTTTACCGTGCGCAGGAATCCTCGTGAATGCTGCCAAGCATATAAAACATCAAGCCCGGCGCGCTGGCCGTGCGCCGTATGTTAAAACTTTGCCCTAGGCATGCAGGTTTGGAGGTTGGGGTGCTTGCGATAGCTTCCCGCACGGCAAGGATACGTCAACTGCTATAGTGCAATGCGGGCGGCTATCCCAAGTCTAAGCTTGCGGGGCTTCCAACTGACCGATAGCCTCGATTTCCTGTTTGATATGCATGTGATCTATGGCCTCCAGTCGCAGGCTGGTGAAGATCTTGATGCGATTTTCCAGGAAATTGGCGATCTGCCTGAATGCCCAGAGTTTTTCCTCGTCCGTGCCTTCCACCGCTGCCGGGTCTTCCACGCCCCAGTGTGCAGTCATCGGCTGTCCCGGCCAGTATGGGCATACTTCACCGGCAGCGTTGTCGCATACGGTGAATACGAAATCCAGATGCGGCGAATCAGGCTGGGCGAATTCGTCCCAGCTTTTGCTGCGCAGTCCTTCCGTTGGCAGACTTTTCGACTTCAATACCTCTATGGCGAACGGGTTCACCGTGCCATTGGGATGGCTGCCTGCGCTGTATGCCTTAAAGCGGCCTCTACCCCAGTGTTCCAGCAGTTTTTCGGCCATGATGCTGCGCGCGGAGTTGCCGGTACACAGGAATAATACGTTATATACTTTTTCACTCATGATGGATTCCATAAAATCAAAATAATTGTCGAAATATCGCTGTCAGACTAACTTCAATTTGTTACAGAAAATCGTTTGTCCGGCAACATTACAATGGCAATGCAGCAGATGTTTCCGCAGGAGCGTTTTCCGGCATTGCGCAAGGTGTGGTACAGGCTGAAACGCAGGGATTTCCTCCGCAGCAATTCTCAGTAAGAAACTTGATGAGATCGTCCATGGTGGCGTAATTGGCGGAATAGATCACAAAGCGGCTTTCATTCCGGGAGACCACCAGGTTGGCATGATCCAGCTCCTTGAGGTGGAACGACAGCGAGGAAGGCGCAATGCCTGTCGCTTCACTGATTTTTCCCGCAGGCATACCACCAGGTCCTGCCTGAACCAGCAGGCGATAGATTGCCAGGCGAGAGTCCTGGGCAAGTGCGGAGAGCGCATTGATGGCTAGTTTTATTTCCATGTTTCAAGTATAGTTGAAATAATACATCAGTCAACAGGAATGCATTCCGTGCATGTTTCACTCAATCGTAGACTTGCTGCAGAGGCGCTCGGCACCGCATTGCTGTTAGCCATCGTGGTTGGTTCCGGCATTATGGGGGAGCGCCTTGCCGGCGGTAATGCTGCGATCGCGCTGCTGGCCAACACCTTTGCCACCGGCAGCGGTCTGGCAGTCTTGATTCTTGTGTTCGGACCGTTATCGGGGGCGCACTTCAATCCGGCAGCGACACTGGCATTCGCATGCCAAGGCGAGATGCGGTGGCGGGACGTTCCTTATTATGTCGTGATGCAAATCGCAGGCGCATTCGTGGGCGTTGCTGCAGCCGATTTCATGTTTGACCTGCCGCTGTTTTTCGCTTCGACGCACGTGCGCAGTGGCGCTTCTCAATGGTTCAGCGAGTTCATCGCCACCTTCGGCCTGATCACGGTTATTGTGCTGTGTGTACGCCAGCGTCCGTCTGCAGTGCCGTGGGCTGTGGGAGCATACATCACATCGGCATACTGGTTCACTGCGTCGACATCGTTCGCCAATCCTGCCGTGACCTTGGCGCGATCTGCCTCCAACACCTTTGCCGGAATCCGGCCGCAGGATACCCCGGCCTTCATCGTTGCGCAGTTGTTAGGCATGTGCGTTGCAGTGCTTGTATGTCGCTGGCTGTGGCAACAGCCGGAGAAAAAAGTCAGCTGAGTCCGTACCCTTCAAACACGGTTTACGCACCTCCAGACCGGGTTCCGAACGCCTGGCAAAAAGCGGTTTGCGCTTATATTTTCAATCCCATAATATACAGTGCCGACTCGCAATTTCTAAACCAGCCAGAGAACCAGCACGTAATGAAAGTGGCATACCCAGCTTCTGTAATGCGCAGTTTTGTGTTTGTGATGATGATGCTTTGTTTCCCTGCAAGCGCGCTGGCAGATGGCCCATTCTCAGGCGATTGGTATTTCAGGGTGAATGCGCAAGGCCCCAGGGTTTCTGTGTTTTTGCAGGATACGACGTTCGCCGGCACAGCGGCAGCGCTGCATCTGGTGCAGAACGGAGTGAACGTTAGCGGTACCTGGAGCGTTGCCAGCGCGAGCCTTGTACAGTCAGGCTCCATCAAAGGGGTCGTGCAAGGCGATACCTTGCAGATTTATCTATGCAGTGATGTCGCAGCAGAAAGCGGAGAAAAAGCTTGCCCCAATTATCCTGCGGAGTTTGACTATCTGGTCAATCATGGCACATGGATGGCATGGTATAAAAACAGGGCATCCGGTTTTGAAAAATATCTTGCGCTGGAGCGTAGCGCAGGAGATGCCCATGCAAAACAGGAAGAGAAATAGCGGCAGCATCGCAATGTGCAAGGTCAGGTCTTTAACGGAGCTGTTGCCACGGCAAGCCGTGCGTACCGGAACGACCGCCTCGGAATTTCAGGGTTGATTGTTGACGCGAGCTTTTAATTGCAGCCCGGGCTTGAAGTGGGGAAGACTCTTGCGGGGAATGGCGATTTTTTCGCCGGTTTTGGGGTTGCGGCCTGCGCGTGTCGGTCGGGTATGGATGCTGAAAACGCCGAAACCACGGATCTCGACCCTGCCCTTGATTGCCAGACAGCCCGTGATCTCGTCCAGAATCGCATTCACCGAGTAAGCGGCGTCCTCTCTAGTGAGTTGCGGAAAGCGATCACATAACTTAACGATCAGGTCAGAGCGGTTCATGAAGGGAATAGCAAGCGCCGGAATATGAACACCGATTATCTAGATTCCGGGGACAAGTGCATGCAAAACTGCTGCGAATCAGACACAGCCCGAACATATGTTGACCAGAAATAGTGCCTGTCACTGCGTTTTGCACGGATTTATTCAGGAAAACTGTCGCTTGGCAGACACGGCATCCTGCCCCATACCGTCATGGATGAGGTCATACCATTTATACAACGCCAATTCCAGATTGGCATATTGCGCGTCATCGGGGACATCGGAATGCGCAGAAAGCACGCCCACTGCGTAATGACCGTTGTCCAGAACGGCAAACACCTGGGTACCCTGCGGGGTATCAATATTGCCTAGGATTCGACTTATTTGCATGATGATCACTCCTTGAGCGCGTATATAAAAGTGCAAATCAGGGTTCTTTACGCTGAAAAGTGAAGCAAGCTTAATGCCAGACCGGTTTGATCCTGCCGCTTGATTTCATGGACGCCTGGATGAGTAGTAAGGAAATATGGTTTTTAGTATGCTATTTTTATTATGCTGAGTTAGTCTGATTCAACCATCCACCCACTTTCATAAAAGGATACAGCCATGAACAAATTTTCTGCCGCGATTGTTGCAACCGCTATTTCAGTCTGTACTGTCGCCATTCTGTCATCACCCGCATTTGCCGACTCGGGCATGCCTCCGCCGCCACCTGCTGGCGGGCCGATGCCTCCGCCAGGACATCAGGCATCACCAGAGATGTTTCAAAAGATGAAGGCGCGGATGCTGGATAACCAGCAAAAACGCATCCAGATACTGCAGCAGGCATCCGGCTGTATACAGGCTGCTACTGCGATGGATCAGCTCAGGGATTGCCATGAGAAAGAGCATCAGGCATTGATGCAAATGCAGGACCAGATGAAGCAGCAAAGAAAGCAGGACCACTAGTAACAGGATACTGGTTTCGCGCTCAATGCCGCTGACCAGCCCGGCCTGCCGGATTGGTCAGCTTACACGAAACTCCCGCGTGGAAGATAGACCGCCATTAGCATGGCCGCAGCAAAAAACGCGGCCTACTTTCTGATGCGGTAGCCCGTTTTGAAAATGCGGGCGATGGTGACCAATGCCGCCACGGTGAATACTGCGATCATCACCAGACTGGTGGTGACGCTGACATCGCTGTGTTCGTAGAAGCTCCAGCGGAAGCCACTGACCAGATACACCACCGGGTTGAACAGGGAAACCTTGTACCAGAACGGCGGCAGCATATTGATCGAGTAGAAACTGCCACCGAGGAAGGTGAGCGGGGTAATGACCAGCAGCGGGATCAATTGCAGTTTCTCGAAGCCGTCCGCCCAGATGCCGATGATGAACCCCAGTAAACTGAAAGTGATGCTGGTCATCACCAGAAAGAACATCACCCACAGCGGGTGTGCGATATGCAGCGGCACGAAGAATCCGGCAGTGGCGAGCACGATGACGCCGATCAGCACCGCCTTGGTCGCCGCAGCGCCTACATAGCCGATGACGATCTCGACGAACGATAGCGGTGCCGACAGTATCTCGTAAATGGTGCCGGTAAAGCGCGGGAAGTAGATGCCGAACGAGGCATTGGCGACGCTTTGCCCCAGTACCGTCAGCATGATCAGACCCGGCACGATGAAAGCGCCGTACGGCACACCGTTGATGGCCTGGATGCGCCCGCCTATGGCCGAGCCGAATACCACGAAGTAGAGCATGGTGGACAGTACCGGCGAGGCGATGCTTTGCCCTATGGTGCGCAATGTGCGCGACATTTCAAATCTGTAGATTGCTGCGATGCCCAGGTAATTCATTTTTTCTAATTTGCCTCCACCAGTTGCATGAATATTTCCTCCAGACTGCTCTGGCGGCTCTGGATATCCTTGGGACGGATGCCGTTGATCTGCAGTTTCTCCAGAAAGTCCGAGACATCGTTGTGCTCGTAGGTATTGTAGGTGAGCACCAGGGTATTACCATCATTCGCCAGCGTCAGCGGGTAGGAGGCAAGGTCGGGCGGAATCGATGTGATGGGATCGCGTAGCGTAAAGCTCATTTCATGCTTGCCCATCTTGTGCATCAGCTCATCCTTGCATTCGGTGAGGATCAGTTTGCCGTTGTTGATGACGCCGATGCGGTCGGCCATCTCCTGCGCTTCTTCGATGTAATGCGTGGTGAGGATGATGGTGACGCCGGTCTCGCGCAGTGCGCGCACCTGAGCCCACATGGATTTGCGCAGTTCCACGTCCACGCCTGCCGACGGCTCATCCAGAAACAATATTTCGGGCTCGTGCGCCAAAGCCTTGGCGATCATCACGCGCCGCTTCATGCCGCCGGAAAGACGGCGGATCTGCTCGCTCTTCTTATCCCATAACGACAGCTGTTTCAGCACGGATTCGATATAAGCCGGGTTGCGCGGCTTGCCAAAAAGCCCGCGGCTGAAACTGACGGTATTCCACACCGACTCGAAAGCGTCGGTGGTCAATTCCTGCGGCACCAGCCCGATGAATGAGCGTGCCTGGCGGTAATGGGTGGCGTGGTCGAAGCCGGACACCGTGATGCTGCCGCTGCTCGGCCTGACGATACCGCAGATGGCATTGATCAGCGTGGTCTTGCCTGCGCCGTTGGGGCCCAGCAGCGCGAATATCTCGCCGCGCCTGATGGTCAGATTGATGCCGTCCAGCGCGCGGAAGCCGTTGTCGTAGATTTTATTGAGATCGGTGATGTGGATGGCGTCGTCTTGCTGCATGAAATTTTTTCTCGAAAAGCGCAAATATAAAGGAGCTGATGAAAGCTCATCAAGAATAGCACAGGCCATTGGAAAAATCGGTCATGTGTTAGCCAGCGAACATACATCATATTGCCAGCGCGGCATGATGTACCTGAGTCGGGCTGGCTGCATCGAAATATTTGCGTACCGCAATATGTGCGTATCTCCAATCAGCCTGGCGCTGAACATATATGAATACATCCATTGCAAGGGGCAGATAGCATGAATAGATTAATCAAATTCTTCATCAGGATGATGATCAATTTCATGTTGATGCCGTTGGCTTATGCCGCCGGCAACCCGCCCACAGCTGTCGTTGCTCAGCCTGCGAGCACACAGATACTGCGTGCGTTCAAGGATTGCGAGGATTGCCCTGAAATGGCACAGATCCCGGCGGGCAGCATCATCCTGGGCACCGACAACAGCCATGACAGCCGGGTGATCAGCAATGAAGAGCCTGCGCGCGAGGTCACCATCAGGCGCTATGCGCTGAGCAAGACCGAGATCACCAACGCCCAGTTCGCCGCTTTTGTCGAAGCCACCCATTATCAAACCGGCAATACCTGCTGGACTTTCGAGAACGGCTCGTTCGAACTGCGTGCCGATCGTAACTGGCAGTATCCCGGATTCCCGGCTGAGGACGACAGACCTGCAGCTTGTCTCAACGTAACTGACATCAACGCCTATGCCCAATGGCTGTCGCGCAAGACCGGCAGGCAATACCGCCTGCCTACCGAAGGCGAGTGGCAATTCGCAGCAGAGGTTGGTGGCAGCGCAACAGGCCCGGACAAGAAACATGAGCAACCTTGCGTCTACGGCAATGTAGTAGATGCCACCGGTAACCAACAAGTGCCGGATAACACGTGGGTATTGCACAGTTGTACCGATGGCTATTCCTATGCCGCTCCGGTACGCAGTGACAAAGCCAATGCGCTGGGCCTCTACGACATGACCGGCAATGCCTGGGAGTGGACACAGGATTGCCACGACAGCAGCGGCAGTAGTGCAAATGCCGCCACCAGTAACGATATGCCCGCCGGCAGCGCTGCGTGGGCTGACCGCGAATGCCGCAAGAACGTGCTGCGCGGCGGTTCATGGTATCTTGATACGCAACTGACCTACAACGCTTACCGCATCTGGTTCGAGCCGTCGGTACGCAACTTCAGCTACGGTTTCCGTCTGGCCAGCTCGTTGCAGTAATGCCGACGCGCTAACCTCATCAGCCTGCATGTTTACTGCACGCGTCCCTGCACGGCGAAGCCGTTGCAGGGATTTTTGCTGGGTGAGGCACAGAGTTAAAGTAGCGATAAGCCACAAATAATTAACAATTTTCATGCTTGGGAGCGATAATCTTTGTTGTCGCGACTGTATGCGCGAACACAAACATTGGAGCAGGTGCACATGGAATTCAAGGATTACTACCAGACGTTGGGCGTGGCAAAGACCGCCACCGCTGATGAGATCAAGCAGGCTTACCGCAAGCTGGCGCGAAAATACCATCCCGACGTAAGCAAGGAGCAGAACGCCGAAGAGCGCATGAAGCAGGTCAACGAGGCCAACGAAGTGCTTTCCGATCCGGAAAAGCGCGCGACCTACGACCAGCTCGGTAACCGTTACCAGGGTGGACAGGAATTCCAGCCGCCGCCGGATTGGGGTGGCGCATCCGGGTTCTCAGGTGCTGGCGCAGCGGGAGCAGGGGATTTCAGCGACTTTTTCGCTGACCTGTTCGGTCAGTCCGGTCGCGGCGGCGCGCGCAGCTATAAGATGCGGGGCGAAGATCACCACGCCAGGCTGATGGTGGAACTGCGCGATGCCTATGAGGAAACCATCCGTTCCCTCACCTTGAGTATCCCCGAAACCGATGAGCAGGGCCGCACGGCGATGAAACAGCACACGCTCAAGGTGCGCATCCCCAAGGGCGTGAAACCGGGCCAGCACATACGCCTGAGCGGAAATGGCAGCCCCGGCTCCGGCGGAGGTGCGGCGGGGGACTTGTATCTGGAAGTGCATTTCAAACCAGACCCGCAATACCGGGTGGATGGACGCGATGTGTACGAGATCGTCGGGGTGACGCCATGGGAATGCGCCCTGGGCGCCACCATCGAAGTACCTACGCCTACCGGAAAAGTGCAGTTGAAAGTGCCTGCCGGATCACAAACCGGACACAAGTTGCGCCTCAAGGAACGCGGCATCCCGGGTAATACATCCGGCACCCCTGCAGGCGATCTGTTTATCGTGCTGAAGGTGGAGCTGCCGCCTGCCGATACTGACAAGGCACGCAAATTATATGAAACCATGGCGCAGGAACTCGCATTTGATCCGCGCCAAAAGATGGGAGCTTAAGCCATGAGACAAGACGATATTTTGAGCGGACAGCTACTCGACGAAGTGGCACTGAGCCTGGATGAACTGGCTCGCGCCTGCGCAGTAGACCCGCAGTGGATCGTGCAGCGCGTGGAGGCGGGGGTGCTCAGCGGCACGGCGCAATCTCGAACATTTTATTTCGCCAGTGCCTCACTGGTGCGCGCGCGGCGGTTGATCAACATAGAGCGCAACTTCGACGCCAATCTGGAACTCGCTGCGCTGGTGGTGGATTTGATGGAAGAGGTGGAGCGATTGAAGAGTGCGGTAAATTCAATTTAGTAATATGGATATTATTTTATATACTTTTTAATTTTATCAATTCCCGGGCAGAATGCCGGCACCACATGACGTGAGATTGAAAAAACGTCGTTGTTGGCAATATTCATTCAACTTAATCCAAAGGGAAAACCATGAACAAGATTCTGACCGCATTAATCGCTGGCCTGTTTGCAGCATCTATTAATGTCTACGCTGCTGATGCAGCAGCACCTGCAGCACCTGCAGATGCTGCTGCAAAGACCGATGCCGCCGCTCCGGCTGTCGACGCAGGCAAGGACAAAAAGGCTGATCACAAGAAGCACGGCAAAAAAGCTGAAGACAAGAAGGCTGACGCTGCTGATGCAAAGAAGTAATCACGCTGTTTAGATTGCCTTGATCCGGCAACTGAGCCAGCAACAGGGCGGGGCGTTTGCTCCGCCCTGTTGCTTTTGGTAACAGTCAAATGCCGGAACAACGCTATCCGGAAACCAGTTTTCTCAATGCGTTGCGTTGCACCTTGCGCATGCCGGACTCCGCGCGGGGAAATTCTTTCAAAGCGGCCACCCGCACACTTTCGAAACGCGTGAAGTTGGGGTGCAGTGCCTGCAGATCGCTTACTGCGGGGACGTGATCGGATTGCAGTACGATCACCAGCTCTTCTTCGCCGCGGTCATTCAAGCCTGAAAACAGGCATACATCGTCAACGCCAAGATATTGTTGAATGATGGCTTCCATGGGCGCTACTGCCAACTTGGTACCCTGCACGTTCAATACGTCTGTGCAGCGTCCCAGAATACGGATGCATCCATCGGCACGGGCAACCGCGATGTCGCCGGGATGGAAATAGCCGTCACGGAATACGCGCGCGCTGGTTTCCGCATCGTCGAGATAGGCATCGGCATCCATATCGGTCAGCAGCACCCGCAGTTCGCCTTCTTCTCCCACGGCACATTCTCTGCCGTTGCTGTCCACGATCTGCAGCGTACGGTTCGCTGCCGGTGTCATCCAGTACAGGTCGTCGCGGGTTCGATAGCGCCCCTGCAACACGCAGGTTGCCAGTTCAGTACAGCCATAGTGGGTGCTGATGTTGGCGCTCAGATGCACCCTGACGGCTTCAGCCAGTCCTTGCGACAAAAATCCGGCAGCGAATACCAGATTGAAGTCATTGCTTGCAGCACGGCCGGGGTGAGCGGTCAGCAACCTTCTCAACGTGCTTTCCACCATCGTCGCATGCGTGAGCTTATAGGCGAAGAAACGTTCGAATTGCTCCTTGCCCTGATCGAAGATGACGCATCCGCCCGCATACCATACTGCCAACGGCTGTTTGAAGCCTGCTCCTGTCCATAAGGGGAAATCCAGCCCGTGCAGCACCGTTTGCCGGTCGAACCCCCAAGAGTCTGCACGGGCGGCGTTGCGCTTATCCTCCTGCGCACCATCCAGCAGCACTTGCTTGTAAATGCCGGTGGTGCCTGAGGTGTACAGGATGTGGCCGCCGGGCGGATGGGCGTGGTGTTCATCGAAGACCGGACCGCCCTGATCGCATCCGGCAAATATGCCGGCAGGGACGATGATGACTTTGGTGCTGACGTGACCGATCAATTGATGCTCGTCCTGCACCCATTGGGAGGTGACCAGGCATGCCAGATCCCTGATCATCAAGTCCTTTGCCTGCGCCCAGTGTTGAACGGCTACGGTATTGATGCCCAGGCTACGCAGCGCCAGGGCAAGTACCCATGAATCCAGCAATTTGGGTAGCAGAACGATAGCGGTCCGGCCTTCGGGCAATTGCTGCTGCGCAAGGAAATTGCGCGCAGCCTCGATCAAACGCCAGAAATGGGCGTAATTGAAAATGTGACCGTTGGAGACCACGGCAGGGCGTTGCGGCTGCTCGCGCGCCCACTGATGGATCTGGCGGGTGATCATAAGGCCACAAGTATAGAACCAGCCATTATTGTGTGGGAAAAATGCGTATTGTGCAGATGCCTTGCCATTGCAGTGAACGATTTGTGATTCGACACCTCCAATGGCTGAGATAGCTGTAAAATCCGCCTTTTAATACAAACATTTCCTGAGGAGTCGCAAACGATGGTCACAAAATTCAATAAAGTATCCGCATCACTCGCCGCATTCATGTTGCTGCTGGGAATCTCGATCAGTGCATTCGCCGGTGAATACGATGGTGTGTGGACACTGGACGACAGCAACGGCAAGCCTTTCACCGCCACCCTGAGTACAGACGGTACTGCCTCCGGCACGCACAACACCTCATTGAAACACGGCACATGGAAAGAGCAGGATGGCAAGGCTGTGATCAGCTGGACCACGGGCTGGACCACCATCATTTCCAAACAGGGCGACAAGTATGTGAAGGCGGCTTTCAAACCGGGCGCAAAGCTGACGGATAAGCCGACCAATACCTCAAGCGCAGTCAAGAAGTAATCGTTCGCGCCATTAAGTAATCCGTTCTGATATACGTCGTTCACTTTAAACGGGATGCGCCTGCGCGTATCCAGTTTTCATATGGGGGATGGTATTGCAAGTCAGCCGTCAAATGGCACATATATATGTGTGATAGCGCACTGATGATATTCATTCCCTGCAATTACACTTTGACCTGGCCAACCTTTTCGAAAAGCAGACTGTCATGTCTAGTTTAAGTCAGCAGGAATACCCGCAAACGCAACGCAAGCTATTGAACGATCTGGCTGATTATCACGCTGATGGCCATATTTCTGATCTGGCCTTGGATATTCAGCAGCGCGGCATCAAAGCCGAGAACGAGCGCCTTAGGTCAGAAGTTGTCTCGCTGACCAGGCAGTTACATGATGCCAACAATGATTTGTTATGGCGCGACACACTGGCTGCGCGTCACGCGGAAGCCTATGCCGTCGCCGAGGCGGCAAAACTTAACGAATAGGACATTCCCGGTTTGATGGTGAAAAAAAGCCCGGCAACGGGGGGTGCCATTACCGGGCAGTCAGGTGTTCCATGGACAGGGAATCCATATAGAGGGATGAACACCTAGACTGAATTATCGCTATAGCCGGGCGACGCTTCTGTACGATGGCGCACATAAGGCGAAAAGTCCGTACAATTTGTTTAAATCAAACACTACGGTCGTTATAGAGATGACGCCGTGTAAGCGGAGTTGCACTTTTGCGGCAATTGCGCTTGCCGGAAAGTATCTGATACACGCCGATCTCACCGCTCTCGAATTCGAGTGCACACGCGGCCATATACAAACGCCACACGCGATAGGTAGCCTCGCTGACGTATTGCAGCGCCTGAGCATGATGCTGTTCCAGTCTTGCCACCCAATTTCTCAGCGTCATCGCATAATGCGACCTGAGTGCTTCCACATCCAGTATCTCGAAGTGGCTGCGTTCCATCACGCGCTGGATATTGCCTACGGTATCCAGCTGACCATCCGGAAACACATAGCGGTTGATGAACTTGGTGGATAAAGTCTTTTCCCAGCCTTCTACATCATGGGTGATGCCGTGGTTAAGGAATAAGCCGCCCGGTTTCAACTGCCGATTCACAATGTCGAAATAAGCCTGCAGATTGGCCAGGCCGATATGCTCGAACATGCCTACGCTGGAGATTTTGTCATATACCTCTTCGCCGGGAAGGTCGCGGTAGTCAAGCAATTCCAACGTTACCCTGTGTTGCAGGTCGGCTTCCCGGATACGTCTGGTTGCCAATTCCCGTTGCTGCCGGCTGAGTGTGATGCCGTGCGCGTGAACACCATAATATTTGGCGGCATGGATCACCAATGCGCCCCATCCGCAGCCTATATCGAGGAATCTCTCACCGGGCTGGAGCAGCAGTTTTCGGCAGATATGGTCGAGTTTGGCTTGTTGTGCATGCTCCAGAGTTGCCTCTTCGGATTCGAAATAGGCACAGGAATACACCATGGCAGGGTCCAGCCACAATGCATAGAAATCGTTGGATACGTCGTAATGAAAGGCGATCGCCTCGCGGTTCTCCGCTTTCGAATGTGCCTTCACGGTATTTGCGCTTAACGCCGCTTCATTGCCGGAATCGTCTGCTTTGAGCCGTAACACGGAGATCAGCGCACTTATCTTTTGCAGCAGCGATATCTGTGGGGCGTACAGGCAATCCTTGAGACTCACCGCATCGAAGATATTGCCTTCGATATCGAGGTCATCGCGGAAGTAGGCTTCCACGAAGCGCAACGGGTCGTGCCCTAACAGGATGGAACGGATCACGCGTTGATTGCGGCACACCAGGGTAAAGTCCGGTTGTTGTTTGTGGGAGATGAAATTACCAAGCTTGACCGTGGTGCCGTTCCAGAAACGAAACGCCAGCCGGCCTTTGAATCCGTGGAACAGAGACTTTAATACCGCCGACGCTTGCTGTATCTCACTGGGCACATGCCCTGAAGGCGAGAGTTCCATGGATTGAGAGTTCATTATAATCTCCGCTTTCTAATCAGGTTAAGTAGGTGGTTCGATCTTTCATCAGGTGTGTCAAAAACGTATAACGCTGTTGGTCATGGTTGAGATTATTTATTCTTTGCCACGAGCTTCTGTATCAGTCCATCCATGCCGTTCTGTTGTACTTCGGCAGCGTACTCGCCACGATGGGAGGACGTCAGGCTCAGGCCGTCAATCACAACGTCGAATACTTTCCATTGATCACTCAGTTTTTCCAGCAGATATTCCACCGGAATAGACTGGCCGCCGGGCTGCAGAATGAGCGTCTTGACCTTGGCCTCAGTGGCATTGGGCTGGGCAGTGTAAGGAATATATTGGATAGTCTGGTTCTTGTACTTGGATAGCGCCGAAGAGTATGTGCGTGTCGTCAACTGTTGGAACTCCTGTACAAAAGCCTGCTGCTGTTCCGGTGTCGCGGTCGCCCAGGGCCTGCCGAGTGCATTACGCGACATACGCTGGAAATCGAAGTGCGGCACTACTTTTTCCTGAGCCATGGCAGTCATCTTGTGGCTATCACCATTCTGGATATCCTTGTCGTTTTTGACGATCTCCAGTACCTCGTTTGCCACACTCTTGACCATCTGATCCGGCGGCACCATTTCCTTCGTGGTCATGCCGGTGAGGGCGCCTACGCTGACTAACGCCAGAAATACCAATAAAACTTTGAATATATTCATTTTTTCCACCCATTGAATTGAGATGCCTGATTGATTTTCAAGGCTTGATTGCACACCGTTATTGCCAGCACCCGTTCGGTCAATCATGGCATCCCGATACTGCGCAACCCTTACTTCAGAGCCTATATCTCCAGAATCGGGGCAAATCCAATGTTCCGGTTGAGCGACATGCTTTAATGACCTAGAGAACCCTGCCGGCTGGACTCGAACAAAAACCAGGTGCGGCGTTCGGTTTCATCTATCCATACTTCGATCAGGCTGGCAGTTGCAATATCGCGATGTTCGTTGCACACGTCGTGCGCCTCACGCAGGCGGCCTGCCAGTGTCTTGCTGTCTTCGCGCAACTCGGCCAGCATATCCAGCGGTTCTACATACTGGGCATCGTTATCCAGTATGCGTTGCACACGAGAAATGTGTCCGATGGAGCGCAACGTGGAACCACCGATCTTGCGGATGCGTTCAGCGATGGGGTCGGTCATGGCATATAGCTGGCTGGCCTGCTCGTCCAGCATCAAATGGTAGTCGCGGAAATGCGGACCGCTCATATGCCAGTGGAAGTTCTTGGTTTTGAGGTGCAGCGCGAAAATATCCGCCAGTATCCCGTTCAACGCTCCGGCGATATCCTGAGTCGCATTTGCTTTGAGGTCGGTCGGCGTGGCAAGCGGTGCATTGCGTCTTGTCACCAGCTCCATTTTTTTTACAGTAACATTTTTGGAAGATTTCTTTTCCGCTTTTGTTTTTTGCATGATTTTTGTCCTTATTCAAGTAATAATAGATTGATGGGGGAATGACTTTATTTCACTGTATTGGAAGGGGAGTGCTCTTCGAATCCATCCTGGGACGTTCCCGAAGATTTGAACATTCCTGCGATGCCACCGACGATCAGCATTACAATCACGCCGACCATGATCCCCAGCAGTACGCGGGAAATATCCATGCTGGTCGAGTTGATAGACCCCATGCCGAAAATGATGCGCAATACGCCGCCGGTAAACAGACCCAAAGCGATGGCTTTCATCACATGCCCTCCTTCATCCTGCCTGTGAGGTAATATCTGGTGAAATGACGTTGCCGAGACCAGACCACGGTTTGATCATGGCGAGTTTGATCATGGCGAGACTCACAATACCGAGCCCCCACCTATCACGCGCAACAGCACGACAACGATGGCGATCACCAGCAGAATATGGATAAAGCCACCCATGGTGTAGGAAGTAACAAGTCCTAACAGCCATAAAATGACCAGAACGACAGCAATGGTATATAACATGATCAATTCCCTTTTATGTATGGTGAGTTGAATAGACATTCCACTCGTAGCCATCATGTTCTGTATTGGAAAACTCGTCTGTGCGTTATCACACACATTTGCATCACTGCTTTTCGCGTATTACCCGGATATTTTCACAACCGATTTCTGCAGATGGAGAGACTGGCAATTCAGGCCTTAAAGCCTGGTCTGCGTTTGATGTCTTCATCGGCGGAAGAGCATTGCCGGCCATCCTTGCATAACCTGATCCATTTGCCGGGAGCAGGTTGACTCTCCAGCTGACTGTTGGGCTGGAAGTTCAGACGTGGCTTTTTTACATTGGTCAACTGAGTGGCATTGCCGGGGATATAAGCGCCGGAGAAAATAGCTGCATTGTAGTTATGTACCGATTCGTTCAGTACCGGGTTCACTGCGGCAAATGCCGTCATGCCGGCAACGCCCAGTAGTATCAAGGCGATGCCGAGGTACAAAGCCGTTGCAGACAAGGCGCGCATGGCATGCGCTTTACGCCATGAGCGCCAGTGCATCCTGCTCTTCCTTTTGCAGATCAACCCCCGCACCTGCATGCTCAAAGCGGAGGGCAGCTTCCTGCCAGTTGGTGACCGACCACCAGCCATCCATGAATTCAAGACGGCGGTTCTGAAATTTAAGGTAGTAAGCGTGTTCCCATACGTCATTGAGCAGAATCGGGAACAAGCCTTGCATCAGCGGATTATCGTGACCGTTGGTGGTCACGATCATCAACTTTCCGCCATCGCTCTGCTCACGTACCAGCCACACCCAGCCTGAGCCGAACAATTTGGCTCCGCTCTCTGCAAACTGCTTCCTGAAATCGTCAAAGCTGCCGAAATCATGGTTGATGGCCTCGGCCAGCGCACCTTTAGGCGTGACCAGACCGGTAGGCGACATGGCTTTCCAGTAAAGGCTATGGTTGATATGGCCACCGGCGTTATTGCGCACGGTGGTTCGTATGGCTTCTGGGACCTGATCAAGATTGAGTAGCAGCCAGGTGGCCGAACGTTCCTGGAATTGCGGGAATTTTTCCAGTGCCTTGTTCAGGTTGGTGACATACGATGCATGGTGCTTGTCGTGATGTAGCTCCATGGTACGTGCGTCTATGTGCGGTTCCAGTGCTTCATAGCCATAGGGCAGGTTGGGGAGTATATGTTTCATAATGTCCTCGTTTAATAAAGTCATAGCGGCGGGTCGATTGCTGAATCTGCACACCCTGCCGCCGGGTAAGCGTCAGATGCGTCCAAGTAATACCAGCACCAGCAGGATCACCATGAGCACGCCGAGTCCGCCGCTAGGGCCATAACCCCAGCTACGACTATGCGGCCAGGTCGGTATGGCCCCTACCAGCAAGAGCAGGATGATGATTAAAAATATGGTTCCTAGTGACATGATGTTTCTCCCGTGATGTGGTTAAAGTTTTTCGGATATACAACCAAGCCGGGCGTGAGCTGATGTCGTCAGTCGGCAAGGCTTCAGTCTGTTTCAAAATGCAGCGGATCAGTCCCTGATACCTTGCTCACCGATCTTGCGAAATCCTTGATCTGACGGTCGGCAACATCCCTGCCTATGCCGTACAGCTTCTGGATCTTGCCTGCCAACTGCAAGCGTCGCCCTTCGATGACATGCATATGGTTATGAGTCAATTCGCCCCATGCCTCGCGCGCGCTGCCTGCAAATTGCTTGTAGTTTCCTTGAATGCGATCCCGGTTCATCTCGTTCTCCTAAAATGATGATTTCAAATGATGCGATAAGTATTCAGTCAGCCAGCATTTCAGGTCGGCGAGACCACAAGTTGATTCTCAACGAATTTCACGCCGGAGAATCTTTCCGCGACCTGTTGTGCCTTGTCTCTGTTGGCCTGGGTATCAACGGTGCCTGTCAGGTCAACCACACCATCTATCGTGGTCACTGTAATCTGAAAGCTCCTGAGACCCGGTTCGGTCAGCAGCGCAGCCTTGATCCTGGCAGTGGTAGCAGCATCCTTGACCGCCGGACTGCTGTTTTCTGCAACGTCCTGACCGCTGTTCACAGCCGAACGGGACGAGCTGCAAGCCGCCAGCCCCAAACACAGACTGCAAGTAACAGCGAATGCCACTAATTTCGTTTTGTTGTTGAGCATGCGTATAACCTCCTATTCAATATCGTTGAACATGACCCTGTTGCAAGAAACCTGGTGCAAGATCGTTGGGGTGATTATGTTTTTGATAAGGGACAGGGTCTGTGCGCTTACGTACATAAGGCGATATTTAATGCTCTGATAAATCCCGCCGCTTGCTTGTGCACTGATGTCATACATAGAGAATAGCCATGACTACTAAATCCGAATCCGCCGGTGGCCGAACTGCTGGGCGAATAAGGCGGTTAAGCATGTAATTGATGTAAGGCGTTTAAATGCCGCGCTTATGCAGCCGTTGATGTAAGCAGCGATTGTATGGCGATGGAAAGGATCAGATGCTAATCTTCATCTGCTGGCGGGTGCAGGCAGGTTATGGACCAAATGTTTTGCATCAGTGCGTCAATGCCGACAGCATCACGATGCCAAGCAGCGCGACCGCGATCGTTCCTGTGAACCACATGATGACATTGTGAAATTTATTTTGCGTAGTTTTTTTGACTTGTATTTGCATGACCTGTTCCTATACTGATTTTTACGGCAATGGGTTTAATGGAAAGGCCTCGGCTGCCAGTCAGGCAAGGACGCTCAACCTGTTCCGGGTTGGCGCAACCTTGCTGCCTGCAGCATTACTTGCCCTTGCCCACTTCGTTGCCGATCACGGCGCCTACGCCTGCGCCTACCGCCGTGCCGAGCACCCCGCCGGAGAGTACGGCACCGGCAACAGCACCGCCGACAGCGCCTACAGTGGTGTCCTTTTGACGGGTGCTCATTTCACCGCAACCGCTCAAACCAACGACGAGTAACATAGCCAGCGTTCCCGCTGTAAATCTGTTCAATGTGTTCATGATCAAGCTCCTTATTAAGAATCTGCAGATTACGCAGTCGCATAAGGAGCGTCTGTGCGGCAACACACTTAGGCATTGATTTTTTTGCAGTGGACTCATACCGGCATAAGGTAAAAAAGTGTTAAAAAATATATATCTACGCGATGAGGCTATACGTGCTATCTTGTTGGTGATGCATTTCCTCTAGCATTTTTCTCTCGCCGTTTTATTCCCGTCAGTTAACCCCTGCAACAGGAATTCAGATATGCCGCACGTGCATGATCCGAACCAAAATCATATTCTGGCGGCCTTGCTGGATGCGGAATTCGACCGCTTGTCACCGCACCTGGAGCCGGTGCCGATGTTGCTGGGCGATGTGCTGTATGAATCCGGCGGCAAACTGCAATATGTCTATTTCCCCACGACCGCCATTGTGTCGTTGCAGTATGTAGTTGAAAACGGAGGCTCTTCCGAGATGGCGGGTGTCGGTAATGAAGGTGTCGTCGGGGTTTCCCTGTTCATGGGCGGCGAAACCACGCCTAGCGATGCAGTGGTGCAGACCGGTGGGCATGGTTACCGGCTGAAAGCGTCGATATTGATGGAAGAGTTCAATCGCGCCGGGCCGGTGATGCGCCTGTTGCTGCGTTACACCCAAGCGCTGATCACCCAGATGTCGCAGACCGCGGTCTGCAACCGTCACCACTCTGTGGAACAGCAGTTGTGCCGCTGGTTGTTGCTGACTCTGGACAGGCTGTACTCGAGCGAACTCACCATCACCCAGGAGTTGATCGCCAGTATGCTGGGGGTGCGCCGTGAAGGGGTCACCGAAGCGGCCGGAAGGCTACAGGCTTACGGCTACATCAGCTACCGGCGCGGCCATATCACGGTACTGGATAGAGTCGGCCTGGAACATGATGTGTGCGAATGTTATGCCGTGGTCAAAAAAGAATTCGCCCGTCTGCTGTCGGATGTAAGACAGCGGCAAAATCTGCCCGACAAAGCATCATCCCTCGACGCATCATCCGGGCAGCAAGCTGCAAGGCCACCTTCTTCAAGTCGTTATTAATGGCCATGCCATCCATCTCCGGAGTCCTTAGCAATATGAAAAGAATAGCAGTCGAGCAACCTGCCAAGATGGGTATCGGCATCGGGCTGATGATACTGCTACTGTTCGCAGGCATCTCCAGAAATTTATTCCCGATCAACGGTTACGACACGGTAGAACATACGCATCAGGTGCTCAGCGACCTGGATGCCTTGCGCGCCGATTTCGATCAAGCCGAAAGACATCAATGGGGGTATCTGCTAACCGGGGAACAGGATTTCCTGCAGCAACGCGACGCTGCTCTGGCTAGTGCAGGCATCATGTATAGCGCATTAAGAACACTGACCCGCGATAACAGCACCCAGCAGCAACGCTTGCATGACGTGCAGGCAGGAATAACCAGCACCACCGAGCTGTTTACCGATAGTCAGAAGATGTATGCCGCGCATGGTTTCAAGGCGGCACAACCGCTGTTCGCCCAGGCGCGTGCAGCGGCAAACCATGTTTCCGCGCTGTTGGCACAAGCCAAACAAGCGGAAAGCGCACTGCTCAAGCAGCGCAAGGATAGTGAGATATTAAGTCTCAAGATCGTGCTTGCCGGTGTGCTGCTGTTACTGCTGTTACTGGGGTTGCAGGCACTGCGTACGCGCCGTGAAATGCTTGCGCGTGAACATGCGGAAAAGAAAGGTTTGGCATTGCTGCAAACCGGCACGTTGCAGGATGCCATTTTCAATAGCGCCAATTTCTCCAGTATCGCCACCGACGCCAAAGGCGTGATCCAGATCTTCAACGTCGGCGCCGAGCGCATGCTGGGCTACGCTGCCGCAGACGTGGTAGACAAGTTCACCCCTGCCGGTATCTCCGATGCGCAGGAAATCATCGCGCGGGCAGCGGCATTGACCGAGGAGTTGGGTACCCCGATCGCGCCTGGGTTCGATGCACTGGTATTCAAGGCCACGCGCGGTATCGACGATATCTATGAGCTGACCTATATACGCAAGGATGGCAGCCGTGTTCCGGCAATCGTATCGGTCACCGCATTACGCGATGCGGCAGACCGGGTGATCGGCTATCTGCTGATCGGCACCGACAACACCGCGCGCAAACATGTGGAAGCAGAGCAGGCGCTGCTGGATCAACGCTTGCGCGAAAGCAATGTGGAGCTGGTTGCTGCCAAGACCGCAGCCGAGAAGGCCAATCTGGCGAAGTCGGAATTCCTGTCCAGCATGAGCCATGAGTTACGCACGCCACTGAATGCGGTACTCGGCTTTGCGCAATTACTGGCCTCGTCCACGCCACCGCCGACCGAGGTGCAGAAGCTATCCATAGACCAGATATTACATGCCGGCTGGTATCTGCTGAAACTGATCAATGAGATCCTGGATCTGGCATTGATCGAGTCACGCCAGATCAGCATCTCATTGGAACCCATGTCGCTGGGTGAGGTGCTGCAGGATTGTCAGGCAATGATAGGTCCGCAGGCAGAACACCGCGGCCTGCAAATGACTTTCCCCGACTTTGTCAGCGCACTTTATGTGCATGCCGATAGAACCCGGTTTAAACAAGTCATGATCAACCTGCTGTCGAATGCGATTAAATACAACCGTGATGGCGGTAGCGTGGAAGTGGAATGTACGGTTCTAAAAAGGCAGGTTAACGGTTTAGACCGGGTGCGGATACGTGTGAAAGACGATGGCATAGGCCTCAGCCACGAACAATTGGGGCAACTTTTCCAGCCATTCAACCGCCTGGGGCAGGAGACCGGCAGCGAAGAAGGCACCGGCATCGGCCTGGTGGTCACCAAGCAATTGGTCGAATTGATGGGCGGCAGCATAGACGTTGAAAGTCATGCCGGCATCGGTAGTATATTTTCGGTCGAATTAACACTGGCAAGCCCTCCTGTATTGCTGGAAGACCATGAAACACAGATTCAGACAAGTGCTCTCATGGTATCCAGGGAGCTAACATCGAAGCGCACCGTACTCTATGTCGAAGACAATCCGGCGAATATGATCCTGGTTGAACAATTGATCAGCCGCCGTGACGACCTGAGTTTGATCACCGCCATCGATGCGCACCTGGGGATCAAACTGGCGCAAGCGCAACTGCCTGATGTGATCCTGATGGATATCAATCTGCCCGGTCTCAGTGGTTTTGGTGCCTTGAAGATCCTGCATGACGATGCATTGACCGCGCATATCCCGGTGATGGCACTATCGTCCAACGCGATGCCGAACGACATCGAGATGGGCTTGCAGGCGGGGTTCTTTCGCTACCTGACCAAGCCTATCCACGTAGTCAAGTTTATGGAGGCACTGGATGTCGCATTGCTTCATGCCGCAGAACATCCTGCGGCAAGCAAGGCGGTACTGTGACCGCTGCAATGATTTTTATGGAGCAACAGTTTATGGAGCAAGACCTTATGGAGCAACATCGTGCTTGAAGCAGCGGAGATCCTGAATGCCAGTATCCTGATCGTGGACGATCAGCAAGTGAATATCATTTTGCTGGAGCAGATGCTGCGTGCCAAAGGTTATACCAATATCACCTCCACCATGGATGCCAGCGCGGTATGCGAGCTGCATCAACAGCATCGTTACGATCTCATCCTGCTTGATCTGCAAATGCCGAAGATGGACGGCTTTCAGGTGATGGAAGGCTTGCAGGCCATCGAGGCGGACAGCTATCTGCCGGTACTGGTGGTGACTGCCCAGCCTGCGCATAAACTGCGTGCGCTACGGGCAGGCGCCAAGGATTTTGTCAGCAAGCCGTTCGACCTGTTGGAAGTGCAGACACGCATCCATAACATGCTGGAAGTGCGCTTGCTTTATCGCAAGCTGGATAGCTACAACAAATTATTGGAGCAAACCGTACAGGAGCGTACGGCGGAATTGCGCGAGAGCGAAGCACGCTTCAAGAGCTTTACCGAACTGTCGTCCGACTGGTATTGGGAGCAGGATGCAAGCGGCAGATTTACCAAAGTCTCCGGCCCGGTATTGGAAATGCTGGGAATGGAAACAGACGATGTCAGCGGGGGCGCAAGCAAACTGGGCGGCGGCTGGAATGCCACCGAGCGCGAGCAGCTGGATGCCAATATCGCCGCGCGCAAACCGTTTCTGGATTTTATCTATAGCCGCAGCAATGCCAACGGCACCACACAATACCTGCAAGTCAGCGGCGAGCCTATCTTTGACACCCACAGCCGCTACGTCGGTTATCGCGGTATCGGCATGGATATCACCGAGCGTATGCAGCAGGAGCAGCAGGGTTTGCAGTACAACCAGATCTAAAGCCGGTGTCCGATCAGCCTGCTTTTCAGCTCGCGTTCTCGAACTATGCTGCCTGCCTGTTGTAACGTTCGCTGAGGATCAGTTTATCAGGTAACGATGCGCGACTGCCTGCGATGAAAAGCAGGCATGTCACAGCCGCAATTTTCAACACGCGAATCTTCATTGCCTCACCCGGATTTCCTGGAAACGGTCGCTTGAATGGTATCGTTCTCTGCCGTTGCTATTGAACGGCTTGAACGATACTCCCGAGCTTGCATACTTGATCTAACGTATATGGATAGGCAGCACGATGCTGATGCCCCCATAAGGTTCGGGCGGAGCATAGTAGACCGGTGGTGGTGCGTAGACCGGAGTCGCATAGTAATGATCGCGATAGTGGTCACGATCCCAACGACGGTCATGATGCCGGTCACCACGGTCATCATGCCGGTCACGACGGTCGTCATGCCGGTCACCACGATCATCATGCGGATCGGCGAACGCTGGCGCGACACTGCCCAGCACTGAGCTGATTACGAGTGCCATCATCAGTTTGCTGATGAGTGAGCCCGGTTTCTGCAACGGCTTTGTAGAGGTTTTCATTTGGTAACCTTTCATGGTTTCAATGCAAGTGATGCCCGTGATCAGGCTTTATGCTCATGGCTTCTATGACTGAATATGGCATCCGCATGCCTTTTCTGTGCGTCTGACATTTCGTCATAAAGTGCTGCGAACGCTGGCGTGAAACGCTTGATACCTTCGGCATGTTCATCGGTGATCTCGCCGTAGGATTCAAGGTTCTCCATAGCCGTCATATTGGCTTTCTCGGCGCGGGTCTTTGCCAGAGCCTCCATCTGCTTTTCGTTGTCGCGCATCACATCGGCGACCAGAGACCATTGCGCTTCCTGTTCGGGAGTGATGGCCAGTTTTTCATGTATCATCTTGATGCGGGTTTCCACATGGTCATCAGCGGAAACTTCAGGCATGGCTGCCTTAGCGTGAGTTTTTGCGATACGAATATCATTCTCGACATAAGTCACGCCTTCCACGCCCTTGGCGATGCCCCCGGCCTTGTCGATCTCATCCTGGGTTTTGGCAGTGCCTTTTAACTGCACGAAGCCGTTGCTATCGGTCGCCACTCTGATATGCACCAGGCTGGGCAGTTTTTCCGCTGCCAGCTGGCTTTTGATCTTGGTGGTGATCACCGAATTCTTGACCCATACTTTTGCCGGAGAAGGATTCATATTGGTGTCGGCAAAAGTTGCCACAGGTGCCATTAAGGCTGCTACGAGTAGATAGATTGCTGTATGTCTGGTTTTCATGATGTTCCCTTTCGAAGATTAAGGATAAGTATTTCGGCAGCGGGATTCGGCAAGCCTGTCCTGACTGCATGGAACGCATATTGGATTTTTTCAAACGGACGGTCTGTACGGTACGTCACATAGCCAAAGCTTATTTTTTCAGAAATATAAATTCGATTTCGTGTGTGATACCGCACAGACAGGGGAGTGCTGCACGCGCAAATTTGACCTCGAAAACAGACCGATCACCCGGACGTAATCCGCTATTCAGCGACGCCTGCAGTGTGATTGGTCTGTTTCACCGACACAGTGCACTGCTTATATTCTGTTGCATGACGATGCAGTGCTGACCGGTTTATTTAATCGTTGCAACAGTGAACGACTGGAGAACAAAATGAATACAAAACCCGGCACTTATGCAGGGGAGAACAAAGTGCGCTATATGCTGGTGGCATTATCGCTGGTGTGTTGCCAGATGGCTCCGGCTCAGGTTGAAGCAGGTGTTAGCGTCAGTATCGGCTTTAATATACCGGTATATCCAAACCTGGTACCCGTACCCGGTTACCCTGTTTATTACGACCCCGCAGCGAATTCCAATTACTTCTTTTATGACGGCCTGTACTGGGTGTATCAGGACGACAACTGGTATAGCAGTAGCTGGTACAACGGACCGTGGCAGCTGACCGATCCGGATCAGGTACCGCTATTCGTGCTGCGTGTTCCGGTGCGTTACTATCGCCAGCCGCCTATCTATTTCCGCGGCTGGATTGCCGATAGTCCGCCACGCTGGGGCGAGCATTGGGGCAACGACTGGCGTGCACGCCACAACGGCTGGAGTCATTGGGATCATGACAATGCGCCGCATGCAGCGCCTTTACCTTCGTATCAGCGGCAATATTCAGGAGAGCATTATCCGCACGTAGAAGATCAACAACGTGCTATCCGGGATGAGCATTACCACTATCAACCGCGCGAGCAGGCGACGCAGCAGCATTTCCAGCAGCAAGCGCCACAAGCTAACCAGCAGCGGCCACAGCAGCAACGTCCTCAGGCGCAGCCACAACAACAACCGTCACAGCAACAGCAACGTCCTCAGGCACAACCACAGCAGCAACGGCCACAGCAACAACGACCACAGGCACAGGCACAGCAACAGCCGGCAAGGCCGATGCAAGCCACCCCACATCCTCAAGCCGCCCCGCAACGTCCTCAGGGCAATGGCGACAGGCAAGAACAAGGGCATCCGGATGCAGGTCACGGCGACAATCGTCAGGGTCATGACCAGGGTTCGGGGCGCGGCGACGACCGTCATTAGGCGGGTTTAAAACCGGCGCTTGTGTTGCTCAGTAGCAGCACAGGCGCTTCAACAAAGGAGAAAAAGATGCTGGACACGATAGCCGTATTGCTGGTGCTTTTGTGGCTGCTGGGCATGTTGACTGCATACACCCTGGGCGGCTTGATTCACATTCTGTTGCTGATCGCGATTCTGGCGGTGTTGTTCCGCGTGATTCGTGGCCGGCGACCATTTTAAGGAGACATCATGAACACAACCAGAATTGTAGGTATAGCACTCATCCTCCTCGGCTTCCTGGGAGCCGTTTACGGCGGTTTCAGTTATATCAGGGATACGCACCAGGCCAACATCGGCCCGCTCAGTTTCAGACTGAACGAAAAGGAGCATGTGAATATTCCGCCTTGGGCGAGTCTGGCTTCACTCGTCGTCGGCGGGGTGTTGCTGGCCACATCGCGCAAGAACTGAGCTCACGCTGAATGTGCTTTGAACATCTCAAAGCACATGTAAAAAAGCCACGGTATACATCTAGCCGTTCCGTAAAGGTGTGTAGTTTTTAAGTAAAGCAACATGCAATCCCCTATAGTTTATAGCTATAGGGGATTTTTCATTTCCAGTATTAATTCTTCTGTTGCGATGGTTTCAGATTTCGCTTATCGAATTATCGAACCGCCATTTGGTTTGATCACCAACAATAAGAAACCCGTCATACACAATTATGTATATGACGGGTTTAGTCTACATGCGTTTTGTTATCCAAGACGAAAACCCTGGGTCTTCGACTTCATATCGCCCACTTCCCTTTGGGAGGAGTGCTTGATTTTCAACAAGACGCTTCACTGATGACTGTATCTGCTGTGCCGTAAGTTGCTTGCTCACGCCAATTTCTGCCGCAAGCAACTTGCATGCTTCGCTATTGTAAAGTGGTTTTTTTTCTATCACTCGTTTAATAACCGCTTTATCAATATCCTTGAGTGATGCCCATACATCTTCATAGCCGGCACCCTCTTCCGCTCTTTCCGCAATGGACTTGCATAAAACTGCTATGTCATCAATTCCTGACATCACAACAGTTTCAATAGCTTCCCTAAATAATCCAGGACTCTTAGAAACAATATTAAACCCTATCATAGATTGATTCTGGTCAATTTTATTTCCTGTCACTTCCTGTACGTTCGCTATCATAAAATATACGAACTCTTGGTCAAGGTCAGGAAAATCTGTAGTTTGACTTGAACGGAATAGAGGGGCTTTAATGGTGTCAAACATTCTCTGAAGACGTACTCTGGATGATCCCGTATATACCACCTTAATATGTTCACGCCTTGTATCAAGTGCGGTGCGCAGAGCAGCCACAATATCTTCGAATTGAGGCTTTGCAAGATACTGTACCTCATCAAGTAGCAGAAGTACCTTTCCGTGCCTGCCAATCAAAGCATCTAGTAATTCTGGGAGATGCAGCAACTCGTTCGTCTGAATTTGCTGATTTTCAAATCCAGCAGAAACACCAAGTTTGCCAATTCCAGTTATTTCGGCCTCAACATCAAGCGATTTAACTGGCGACTGGAACACAGCTCTGATGCGTTCAGTTAGACCATTTGGTTTTAGTGCGTTATTAAGTGCCGCTAAAAGTGCCGCCAAAGGGTGTGTTCTGGATGCCCACATTGAAGCATAAACTACTCGGTATCCAGAAATTTCCGCCTCCGGAACTAAATCTCTTAGTAAAAATTCAGTTTTTCCGTATCGGCGCGGCGCAAATAATGTAATGGCACTTGCAATCCCAGTTTCAAATTGAGCCAAATAAGCTTTGGCTAAGCTAGTGCGTGGGTAATGCCAATTGATTTTAGAC
>CAILHX010000047.1 GCA_903834185.1 uncultured Methylophilaceae bacterium | reverse complement strand
GTGGAGTCCATATACAGACGTTGGATCGCGATCTTTATATAGGTCGCGATCCGGCCAAAGACATTCGCGAGGTAACATCCGATGTCGGTATGGGCCCACAATTTAGTATCGCTAAGATATTTCCGTAGAAATTATGGTCGTCAGAGAGGCGTAGATACTCGATGTGTATAGAAAATCGCAAAAAATATACATGTCGTAAGTGATATGTATAGAAATCACCCAATAATGATCATTAGCCTATAATTTTTATGCCTTTCAAGATTCCATGCCGTAGGAATTTTTAATTAATTCCGGTATAAATGTAGGGAATTACTAGGAATTCTGAAACTATTTGGAAAAGGAGTCTCATACAGCATGAAAATGCTGTTGATTCTTAAAGCTCCAATGTTCACTAATTATGAGAACCTACAGATGAGCGATAAGCCACTACAGGCCTTGGTGACAGGTGCAAATCGTGGTCTGGGGCTGCAATTCGTCAAGCAGTTATCCGCACTCGGCTGGCGGGTATTTGCATGTTGTAGAAATCCGCAGCATGCAGATAAGCTGAGTGATCTGGCGCAAGCATCAAACGGTAAAATCAGCGTACATACTCTGGCGGTCGAAGATGGCGCGCAGATCCAACAACTGGCAAAACAGCTGCAGGGACAAGCCATTGATCTTCTCATCAACAATGCAGGCATGTACTCGGGCGGAGTAAGCGAGCGCTTTGGTCATACCTCAACACCCGATTGGCTGCACGTATTTCAAGTGAATACCATTGCACCGCTGAAAATGGCTGAAGCATTCGCAGAGCATGTCGCACAAAGTCAGCAAAAAACCATTGCCACAGTGACCAGTAAAATGGGGAGCATTGCCGATAACACCAGTGGTGGTGTTTATATCTACCGCTCAACCAAGGCGGCATTGAATATGGTGATGAAAAGCCTGGCTTTGGATGTGGAAGCTTCCGGGATCAAGGTGGCATTGCTTCACCCGGGCTGGGTCAAAACCGATATGGGCGGTCCGAACGCATTGATCACGCCGCAGCAAAGCGTAGCCGGGATGCTGGAAGTCATACTGAATCTCGGCTGGCAGGATAGTGGCCGGTTTTTGGCCTACGATGGTACTGAGATTGAGTGGTAAGCCGATTTAAAATTTAAAGCATCTATTCAATATTCTGAATTTGCTCGCGTATTTGCTCTATCAACACTTTTAACTCCATCGCCACCTGCGACGTTTCGGAAGCAACCGACTTTGAACCTAAAGTATTCGCTTCACGATTAAGCTCCTGCATCAGAAAATCCAGACGTTTACCGATGGCTCCACCAGCCGACAGAATGCGGCGTAATTCGTGCACATGGGTGCTAAGCCGACCTAATTCTTCATCTATATCAATCTTTTGCGCGAATATCGCCAATTCCTGATGAACGCGGTTCTCATCGGTGCCTTGCAGCAACTCCTGCAATTTCGCCGCCAGTTTGTCCTGATAGGCTTTAAGCAAGGCAGGCATCAATGGCTTGACCTTTTCTACCAGAGCATCGATCTGTGTAGCGCGCTCCAGTATCAATTCTGCCAACTTACTACCCTCACGCGCGCGCGACAGCATCATTTCAGCAAGGGTTTCATTCAGCGCAGCAAGCAGGTCGGCTTCCAGATCCCGGCTGGGAATGATTTCCTCAGTGATCAGTACTCCAGGCGAGCGCAAAATATCGGCGACCGATAACGGACGGCTATCGGGAAAGCGTTGCATGATCGCATTATTCAAGCGTGCGATCTGTTCCAGTCCGGCTTCGCTCAATTCTGAAGTTGGCGGCAAACCTGATGGTGTAATCAGATTGATACGGCACTCTACCTTGCCTCTGGTGAGCACTTTGGATACGGTATCGCGCACCAGCGGCTCGAAAGCGCGCAAGCTATCGTCCAGCCGTAGCTGCAATTCCAGATAGCGGTGGTTTACCGAGCGTAATTCCACCATCAGCGTGCCAAACGCCGTCTCGCGCTGTATATTGGCAAAACCGGTCATACTGCAGATCGTCATTACAATATCCTTATCGAAGTTGCAGCATGGTATCAAAACGTTGGGCTTTCATGCCAAAATACGCCACAAATAACCAAAGGAAACACCATGCGCCCCAGTAATCGCGCTGCCAATGAATTACGCAAGATAGAGATTATCCGCCATTACACGCGCCATGCCGAAGGATCGGTATTGGTGAAATTTGGCGATACCCATGTGCTGTGCACCGCCAGCGTGGACGAAAGAGTCCCTCATTTTCTGCGCGATAAAAAGCAGGGCTGGCTGACGGCAGAATACGGCATGCTGCCGCGTTCAACCGGCACACGCATGCAGCGGGAAGCAGCATCCGGCAAGCAATCCGGACGCACGCAGGAAATACAACGCCTGATAGGCCGCAGCTTGCGCGCTGTGATTGATCTTTCCCTGCTGGGGGAGCGCACAATACAATTGGATTGCGATGTGATCCAGGCTGATGGCGGCACGCGTACTGCCAGCATTACGGGTGCATTCGTAGCCATGCATGACGCGATCAGCGTGCTGATGCAAAAGCAACTAGTAAAGGTCAACCCGATCAGCGATTTTGTTGCAGCGGTTTCGGTCGGCGTATTTAAAGGCGTTCCGGTATTGGACCTGGATTATATTGAAGACTCGGATTGCGACACCGATATGAACGTGGTGATGACGGGTAAAGGCGGTTTTGTGGAAGTACAGGGTACCGCAGAAGGCGCGCCATTCCACCGTGCGGAAATGGACGCCATGCTGGATCTGGCACATAGCGGCATTATTCAGCTGGTGGAAATGCAGAAGGCAGCGTTGCAGAGTTAACCGGGTTGTATATTCAACCCAGGTTTAACCCGGCTACATTTATCCCAATTTGGCCAGCTGGTTCTGCAGCTTTTCCAAAGTATCTTTGAATACCGAAAGCCGTTCCTTTTCCTGTGCCACAACGCTAGCGGGCGCACGCTCCACAAAGCTGGCATTGCCTAACTTGCTTTCAGCTTTGCCGATCTCTCCTTGCAGGCGCCCTATCTCTTTACCCAGGCGTTCCTTCTCAGCCGCTACGTCGATCTCTATCTTCAGCATCAAACGATAGTCACCTACAATCTGCACCGGGGCATCGGTTTCGGGCAGCGCATCGCCCGCTGCGGTTACTTCGCTCAGCTTGACCAGTGCCGCCAGATAAGGAGCAAAAGCTTCAACAGCAGCTTTATCACCAGCGGCGATCAGCGGAACCTTCTGCGATGGCGCAATATTCATCTCACCCCGCAAGCTGCGGCAGGCATTCACCATGGCCTTGAGTTGCGTGATCCACGCTTCGGCCTGGGTATCTATCTTGGCCGGCTGCGATTTGGGATAGGTTTCCAGCATGATGGTACTGGCCGCGACCAGTTGCTTGCCGGAAAGCGGTGCCACGGTGTGCCACAGCTCTTCAGTAATGAACGGTATCAGCGGGTGCGCCAGCCTCAGCACGGTTTCCAGAACGCGCAGCAGGGTGCGGCGCGTGGCACGCTTTTGTGCATCGGTGCCGGTCTGCAATTGCACCTTGGCCAGTTCCAGATACCAATCGCAGTATTCGTCCCAGACAAACTCATACACCGCGCGTGCCACCAGATCGAGCCGGTAATCAGCGTACTGCTTCTCTACCTCGGCTTCGGAGTGCTGTAACTGGCTGACGATCCAGCGGTCAGCTTGCGAAAAGTCCAGGTAACCTTCTACGCAATCCTCCAAGCCGCAGTCCTGACCTTCACAGTTCATCAGTACAAAGCGGGTCGCATTCCACAGCTTATTGCAGAAGTTGCGATAACCATCGCAGCGCTGCAGGTCAAAGCGGATATCCCGCCCCGGTGAAGCCAGGCTGGCAAAAGTGAACCTTAAAGCATCGGTTCCGTAGGCAGAAATGCCTTCGGGGAATTCCTTGCGTGTTTTTTTCTCAATGCTTGCAGCCTGCTTAGGGTTCATCAGGCCGGATGTACGTTTGGCAAGCAGGTCGTCCAGACTGATACCGTCTATCAAATCTATAGGGTCAAGCACATTGCCTTTGGACTTGCTCATCTTCTGGCCTTCCGCATCGCGGATCAGGCCGTGCACATATACCTCGCGGAACGGGATCTTGCCCGTGAGGTGTCTGGTCATCATCACCATGCGTGCTACCCAGAAGAAAATGATATCGAAACCGGTGACCAGCACGGAAGAAGGCAGATATTGCTGCAGCATCTGATTCTGTGCGTCCGTTTTCTCATCGCCTGTCCAGTCCAGCGTGGAAAAAGGCCATAACGCCGAGGAATACCAGGTATCCAGAACATCATCGTCACGCTTCAGCATGCCGGTGTAGCCACCCTGTTCGGCCTGTGCATAGGCCTCGGCTTCGTCGTGTGCCACGTAAAAGCGTCCGTCGTCCCCGTACCATGCCGGAATCTGATGTCCCCACCACAGCTGCCGCGAGATGCACCAGTCCTGGATATTGTTCAACCACTGGTTATAAGTGTTCACCCAGTTTTCCGGAACAAACTTGATTTCGTCCGACGCAACGCAGTCCAGCGCTTTCTGGGTAATGGATTTGCCATCAGCTCCGGGCTTGCTCATGGCGACGAACCACTGGTCGGTGAGCATGGGCTCTATCACCACACCGGTACGGTCACCGCGCGGCACTTGCAGCTTGTGCGGTTTGATGGAATCGAGATAGCCTTGAGCTTCCAGATCGGAGACGATTTGTTTACGGGCAGCAAAGCGTTCCAGACCACTATACTTTTCCGGTGCGGTATCGTTAATAAAACCTTGCAAAGAGAGTATCGTAATTTGCGGCAATTGATGCCGTTGCCCTACCGCATAGTCGTTGAAATCATGCGCAGGTGTGACTTTCACACAGCCAGTACCGAACTCCATATCGACATAGTCGTCGGCGATGATGGGGATTTCGCGGCTACATAAGGGCAGCGAGACCATTTTGCCTATCAGGTGTTTATAGCGCTCATCTTCCGGGTGCACCATCACTGCTACGTCGCCCAGCATGGTTTCCGGGCGCGTGGTGGCAACAGTCAGGTGCTTCAGGCCTTTGACGGTATCCATCTCCACCAGCGGGTAGTTGATGTGCCACAGAAAACCGTCTTCTTCTTCCTGCACCACTTCCAGGTCGGAAACAGCCGTGCCCAGTTGCGGATCCCAGTTCACCAGCCTTTTGCCGCGATAGATCAGACCTTCCTTGTACAGGCGTACGAAGCTTTCGGTGACAACCTTGTTCAGGCGCGCATCCATGGTGAAGCGTTCGCGGTTCCAGTCGGGCGAAGTGCCCATGCGGCGCATTTGCTGGGTGATGGTGTTGCCGGAGTATTCTTTCCACTCCCACACTTTTTCCGTGAATTTTTCGCGGCCCAGGTCGTGGCGCGAAATACCTTGTGCATCCAGCTGGCGTTCCACCACGATCTGCGTGGCGATACCTGCGTGGTCGGTGCCCGGTTGCCAAAGTGTGTTGTCGCCGCGCATGCGGTGGTAGCGGGTCAGTGCGTCCATCAGCGTCTGCTGAAAGCCATGACCCATGTGCAGCGTGCCGGTCACGTTAGGTGGCGGCAGCAGAATACAGAAATTATCGGATTTACCGGAGTCTGCGCCGGCATTAAAAAAACCGCTGCTTTCCCAGAATTGGTACCAGCGGTTTTCTATGTTGCTGGGTTCAAAAGATTTATCTAGTTCGCTCATGGGGCGCGATTTTACCACGCCTTGCGTCACGGCTGGCTTTACAGGGTGGAGTTAAGCGTGGCCGCAGACTGCACAGGCAGGGTCGCGTTTGAGTTTGATACTGCGCCACTCCATGGTAAGTACATCCAGCAGCAACAAGCGTCCCTGCAGGCTTACACCCAGACCCAGCAGCAATTTCATTGCCTCTGCAGCTTGCGTGGTACCTATCATGCCTACCAAAGGTGAAAATACACCATTTTCCGCGCAGCGCATTTCGTTATCGGCTGCTTCAACCGTTTCCGGGAACAGGCAATGGTAGCAAGGGCTGTCCGGATGGCGGAAATCGAAAACCGACACCTGGCCCTCGAAACCGATCGCCGCGCCGGATACCAGGGGTTTTTTCAGCGCCAGGCAAATGCGATTGAGGGCGTAACGGGTGCGGAAATTGTCGCTGCAATCGATCACCACATCGACATCGCTTATCAATGCCGAGAATTCCTGTTCCGATGATTTTTTGGAGATTGCCACCACCGTGACTTCCGGGTTGATGGCGTGCAGCGATTGTTGTGCGGAGATAGCCTTGTTGGTACCGATTGCTTGCGTGTTATGGATCACCTGACGTTGCAGATTGGTCATATCCACATCATCAAAATCGCAAATAGTGAGCTTGCCCACGCCCCCTGCCCCCATGTACAAGGCTACGGGAGACCCGAGACCACCCGCACCGACAATCAGGGCATGCGCTTGCGAGAGTTTTTCCTGCCCTTCGTAAGCGATTTGCGGCAGCAGGATATGGCGGCTATAGCGGAGGAGTTGCTGGTCGTTCACAACAAGTTACGGCAGCTGACCGGCTTGCACCATGCGGCTGAAAACAGTGTTGCTGGATACCCAGGACATAATGTCGTCGTATTCCCCGTTGGCGGCACTGGATGGAGTAGGCGTGTGATCAATGAATGCGGTACTGCCGCCATTCTGATTGACTGCTTCGTCTGCGCCGACTCCACCTGTGGCGAAGTTTTTACCCTGAGAGTAGACAACGAGCACAGCACTTGTGGTTATAGTCGTCGCCGCGCCAGAACAAGTACCATTTGCAATTCCGGTACTGGTATTGCAAATCGAAAGCAATATAGAAAGCGGTGGTAGAGGTGGGACCTGAGCTGCGATCCACGACATACCGCAATTTGGTATACAAGCAGCTGAATTAGCCAATTTCATGCCGTTTAATTTTGTAAAAACATAAGTGGCTGCTGCATCGTCTGTAATAGGAGCAATCGCGTATCGAATTGGGTTATTCCATCCATCGAGCACATAGCCATTGGCATTTGTGGGTGAAATACCCAATGTCACTCCGGGTACAAATCCTGCGCCAGTAAAATTTGCACACTTACCGTTTGTTGCCGTTCCCCCCGCGGCAAATGCCTCAACTCCGTTTGCCCCAGCGACTGCTGGGCATGGAAAGCGCCCATTCGCCATGGCGTAGCCGAT
>CAILHX010000046.1 GCA_903834185.1 uncultured Methylophilaceae bacterium | reverse complement strand
TCATGGACATGCAGATGCCTGAAATGGGCGGGATTGAAGCCACTCGCCATATTCGTACCCAAGATGGCTCAAATGCACATACTCCGATAGTCGCACTGACTGCTAATGCAATGGAATCGGACCACCAGGCTTGCCGCGATGCCGGGATGGATGATTTCCTGACAAAGCCAATAAATCGTGAGAAGCTGATTGCATGTTTGGCGCGATGGGTTGACCATCCACCAACCATTTCTTCATCTTGACTTGGCTTGACTGACTACAGGGCGCTTCATTTCCGGAATTACTGGTACGGTTTTAGTCCTTAATCCGAAATTGAATCAGCCCTTGCACTTCACATCAAATCTGGATTAATACACACTCTCTCATGGTTTCGGTTCGACATAAATTAGCTTCCACCTCCGGCACAGATGCCGGAAACATCGAGTCATGGCTGGATTCTTTGCCCAGGGCTTTTGCTCCCGCAGAAATCGAAGTTATCCGCCACGCCTGCAATTTGGCTGAACCGCTCTATGCCGGACAAGCCGAGCTAACGGGAACACCGCTATTGCAGCATGCGCTGGGGGCGGCTTCGGTACTGGTCGGCATGAACATGGATTTCGAAACTATAACTGCCGCCATTCTGCATGCTGTGCCGGAGTACAGTGACAATTGGGCAGAGACCCTGAAGGCAAGTTTCGGCACAAGCATATACAGCCTGGTCGAAGGCATTTCGCGCATGGAACAAATCCAGGAATTCAGCGAGATTGAAGGTTTGCATGGGAAAGAAAAGAAAAAAGGCGACCACGCCCAACAGATCGAAAGCCTGCGCAAGATGCTGCTGGCCATGGTGGAAGATATCCGCGTGGTGCTGATAAAACTGGCCGAGCGCACCCAAACCATGCGTTGTCTGTCCGGTGCAAACGCTGATCTGCAACAGCGTATTGCGCGGGAAACGCGGGGAATTTTCGCTCCGCTGGCAAATCGCCTTGGAGTTTGGCAGATCAAATGGGAATTGGAAGACCTTGCCTTGCGGTACCTGGAACCTGATCTCTACAAGAAGGTTGCCCGACTGCTGGATGAGCGCCGTGTGGACCGTGAACAATATATCGCCGACCTGTTGGCCCGCTTGCAAGAGGAGCTGCGTCAGGCCGGCATCAAGGCCGAGGTGACCGGACGGCCAAAACACATCTATAGCATCATCAACAAGATGAAGCGCAAGCAGGTTGATTTCAGCGAGCTTTATGATGTTAGGGCAGTACGGATTCTGGTAGACGACATCAAAGACTGCTACACGGCACTCGGCCTGGTGCATAACCTGTGGCAGCCGATTCCCAAGGAGTTCGACGATTATATTGCCAACCCCAAGAGCAATAATTACCGCTCCCTTCATACGGCTGTGATAGGACCGCGCGACCTTGCGGTGGAAGTGCAGATCCGCACAAATGAAATGCATCATCATTCGGAACTTGGGGTGGCTGCTCACTGGCGCTACAAGGAAGGCGGAAAATCCGATGCCCGATTCGATGAAAAAATTTCCTGGTTACGCCAGATTCTGGAATGGAAAGAAGAAGTCGC
>CAILHX010000045.1 GCA_903834185.1 uncultured Methylophilaceae bacterium | reverse complement strand
CATTCAGGTTGTTGACTCCTACATCCGCTGGTATAACGAAAAGCGCATCAAGATTTCTCTCGGCTCACTGAGTCCCATCGAATACCGAGAAAGTCTTGGCTATGCAGCATAAATCAATCCAAGTTTTACGCCGCACCCCCGTACCGATACGGTAATCACTCCTTTTACAGTCGATCTCAGCGCCTTGAGTGGAGGCAACATAGAGAATGCTACCCTGTCTGGTACAGATACAGTAAATGCAACCGGGAATGCCGCGAACAATGTACTCACCGGCAATGCTTCAGACAATATTCTGGATGGCGGTACTGGTTCGGATACTTTGATTGGTGGCTTGGGTAATGACACCTATATAGTAGATGACGCAGGTGATGTCATTATCGAAAACACGGGGGAAGGTACCGACACGGTACAAGCTTCAGTGAGCTATAGCCTGAGTTCCAATGTGGAGAATCTCACTCTGACCGGCAGTGATGCGATCAACGGCGCGGGCAATACGCAGGACAACATGATCGTCGGCAATGGCGCGGCAAATTCACTGTCAGGAGGTGCCGGCAACGACACACTGGATGGCGGTGCGGGAGCGGACACGCTGATTGGCGGCTTGGGCAATGACACCTATATAGTAGATGACGCAGGGGATGTCATTATCGAAAACGCCGGGGAGGGTACCGATACAGTCCAAGCCTCGGTGGACTATACCCTGAGTGCCAACGTAGAGAACCTAATACTGACGGGTACAGCTACCAGTGCTACAGGAAATACATCCGATAATGCGATCACTGGTAATAGTGCCGCAAATTCGCTGTCAGGAGGTGCTGGCAACGACACGCTGGATGGTGGAGCGGGTGCCGATACGCTGATAGGCGGTACGGGTAATGACACCTATATTGTGGACAACACGGGTGACGTGGTGACTGAGAATGCAGGTGAGGGTACAGACACAGTGCAGTCGTCCATCACCTATACCCTGGGTGCCAATGTCGAGAATCTCACGCTCACCGGTACCACCGCCATTAATGGCACGGGGAACACGCTCAACAATGTGCTCATTGGTAACACTGCCAATAATACCCTTAGCGGCGGTACGGGTGCAGATACCATGATTGGCGGTCTGGGTAATGACACTTACGTCTTGGATAACGTGGGTGACGTCGTGACGGAGAATGCGGGAGAGGGAACCGACACGGTTCAGTCCAGCATTACCTATACCCTGGGAGCAAACGTCGAGAATCTCACGCTGACCGGAAGTACAGCCATCAGCGGTACGGGGAATACGCTGGATAATGTGCTGACCGGTAACACCGGAGCCAATACCTTAACTGGCGGAGCTGGTAATGACACACTTAATGGCGGTACCGGCGCTGACACCATGATCGGTGGGGTCGGGAACGACACCTACGTCGTGGACAACGTCGGTGACGTGGTGACCGAGAATGCAGGAGAGGGTACTGACACGGTGCAGTCTTCTATTACCTATACTCTGGGGGCCAACGTCGAGAATCTGACCCTGACCGGCAGTACCGCCATTAATGGCACCGGTAATACGTTGGATAATGTACTGACGGGCAACACCGGCAACAATATTCTGACCGATGGTGCCGGCAACGATACCCTGAATGGTGGGACCGGTGCTGACACAATGATTGGTGGGATAGGTAACGACACCTATATGGTAGACAACGTCGGTGACGTGGTGACAGAGAATGCCGGAGAAGGTACTGATACAGTGCAGTCCAGCATTACCTACACTCTGGGCGCTAACGTCGAGAATCTGACCTTGACCGGTAGTACAGCCATCAACGGTACGGGTAATACGCTGGATAATGTGCTTACGGGGAATTCAGCGGCCAATCTGTTAACAGATGGTGCAGGTAATGACACTCTGAATGGTGGTGCCGGCGCTGACACCATGATCGGTGGTATTGGTAATGATACTTATGTCGTGGATAACGTCGGTGACGTTGTGACTGAGAATGCAGGGGAGGGTACAGACACGGTACAGTCGTCCATCACCTATACTCTGGGCGCCAATGTCGAGAATCTTACGCTGACTGGTACTTCCGCCATTAATGGCACAGGTAACACTTTGGCTAATGTGCTTACTGGTAATTCCGGCAATAACACTCTTAGCGGTGGCACTGGTGCGGATACCATGATAGGCGGTCTAGGTAATGATATCTACGTGGTGGACGATGTCGGTGACGTGGTGACCGAGAATGCCGGAGAAGGGACGGACACGGTACAGTCTTCCATCACTTACACCCTGGGTGCCAATGTCGAGAACCTGACGCTGACGGGTACTACAGCCATCAGCGGTACGGGGAATACACTGGATAACGTGCTGACTGGTAACACCGGGGCCAATACCTTAACGGGCGGAGCTGGTAATGACACGCTTAATGGCGGTGCCGGTGCCGACACCATGATCGGTGGTATTGGTAACGACACCTACGTGGTGGACAACGTCGGAGACGTGGTGACCGAGAATGCTGGAGAGGGCACGGACACGGTGCAGTCTTCAATTACCTATACTCTCGGGGCCAACGTCGAGAATCTTACACTGACTGGAACCGGCGCTATCAACGGCACAGGGAATGCTCTGGATAACGTCATCACTGGCAATACCGGAAATAATAGCCTCACAGGAGGGGTCGGCAACGATACCTTGTCTGGTGGTCTGGGGAATGACACCCTGAATGGTGGAACTGGCAACGATACCTACCTTTTTGCCCGTGGTGATGGGGTTGACACCATTATTGATAACGATGCCACAGCAGGTAATAGCGATATCCTGAGTCTAGGCTCCAGTATCACTTATGATCAGTTGTGGTTTGCGCAGAATGGTAACAACCTGGATGTCAGTGTCATCGGAACGAATGACAAGATCACCATTCAGAACTGGTATCTGGGCAGTGCTAACCATGTAGAGAACTTACTGTCTGGTGATGGTAAGGCGTTGCAGGATACCCAGGTGCAGAATCTGGTACAGGCGATGGCGGCCTTTGCACCGCCATCGGCCGGGCAGACGACATTGCCGCCTGCATACCAAACTACACTTGCGCCAGTACTGACAGCAAACTGGCACTAGAAGTCTGAGGTATAACAGGGAGAAAGACGCCGGTCCTGGACCGGCGTCTTGGTTTAAGCAGATCAATAACAAAGCAGACTAATAATAGAGAAAAAATGGACACAGGTCTTCAGTCGCTACTGATCATTGCAGGGTTTCATGGAATTGCGGCAGACGAAGCCAAGTTAAAACATGAGTTCGGGCACGCAATTTTTAGCACCAATACCATTCTGCTGGCAGCCAAGCAATTAGGGATGGCTGCCAAACTGGTACGCCAGCCGCCTGAGCGTCTTGAGCGTGCTCCATTGCCTGCTATCGCCATTGATCAGGAAGGTAACTATTTTATTGCAGGCAAGTATGATGCTGGCGGTGAGGCAGGCCCCAGGATACTGATTCAGCGTCCGGGCGAAGCGCCGCAAGTTTTGAGCCTTGCCGATTTTTTGCTGATCTGGTCAGGGCAGCTCATCTTTTTTACCTCAAAGGCCAACTATGCGGGTGAGGTCGCCAAGTTCGATTTCAGCTGGTTCATCCCGGCCATTATCAAATACCGAAAGTTATTCGGTGAAGTCCTGGTCATCTCTTTTGTTTTGCAAATCATTGGCCTGGTGACACCGATGTTTTTTCAGGTGGTGATGGATAAGGTGCTGGTCAACCATGCCATGAAAACCCTCAACGTCATCGCCATCGGATTGGTGACTGCCACCGTGTTCGATGCGCTGCTGACGGGTATCCGTACCTACGTGTTTTCTCATACCAGTAGCAAGATCGACGTGGAACTCGGAGCCCGTCTATTCCGGCATTTGCTGGCATTACCGATCGCTTATTTCCAGGCGCGGCGGGTAGGGGATTCGGTTGCACGTATCCGTGAGTTGGAAAACATTCGTTCTTTTCTGACCGGCAATACGATTACCTTAATGCTGGATCTATTATTCTCGGTGGTGTTTTTTGCTGTGATGTTCTGGTACAGCGTCAAGCTAACGCTCATCGTTCTGGCCTCGATTCCAATTTATATCGTATTAAGCCTCATTTTTACCCCCATGCTGCGAGCACGCCTGAATGACAAGTTCAACCGGAGTGCGGAAAACCAGTCTTTTCTGGTGGAAACCATCAGCGGCGTGGATACGGTCAAGGCCATGGCGGTAGAGCCGCGCTGGGTGCACAAATGGGAGACACAGTTGGCAGGTTACGTGTCAGCGGGTCTGAGCGTGAATAATATCGCCATGGTTGCCGGAGGTGGCGTGACCCTGGTGAGTAAACTGGTGACAGCGGCTATTATGTGGATGGGTGCTTCACTGGTGGTAGACGGCAATCTGTCGGTAGGCGAACTGGTGGCGTTCAATATGCTGGCGGGGCAAGTATCTTCCCCTATCCTGCGCCTGGCCAATTTGTGGAACGACTTTCAGCAGGTGGGTATCTCCATGCAGCGTTTGGGTGACATCCTCAATGCGCGGACGGAAGTGGTGGGGCAAAAGACCCGCATTCCTCGTCTGGAGGGGGCCATTGAATTCGATCAAGTGTCATTCAGATACCGGCCGGATGCGCCGGATGTCATTCGCGGCGTGAACCTCAAGATTGCGCCGGGCGAAGTAATCGGCATTGTTGGTCGTTCCGGTTCCGGCAAAAGCACGCTGACTAAACTGGTGCAGCGCCTGTATGTCCCGGATCGTGGCCGGGTACTGGTGGATGGGCAGGACATTGCCATTATCGATACCACTTCATTGCGCCATCAGATCGGCGTAGTACTACAGGAGAATACTTTATTCAACCGCTCAATCAGGGACAATATCGCGTTGGTAAATCCGGCGTTGCCGATAGAGGCGGTAATTGAGGCCGCCAAGCTGGCCGGTGCCCATGAATTCATCTGCGAACTTCCCGAAGGTTACGATAATCCAGTGGGTGAGCATGGTACCGGGCTCTCGGGTGGGCAGCGCCAGCGTATTGCGATTGCCCGCGCCCTTATCACCAACCCTCGCGTGTTGATTCTGGATGAAGCCACCAGTGCGCTCGACTACGAATCAGAAAAAATCATCCAGGACAACATGCGCCTCATCTGCAAGGGTCGCACCGTACTGATTATCGCGCACCGTTTGTCTGCGGTACGCGATGCCGACCGCATCATCGTGGTGGAACGCGGTCAGATCGCGGAGCAGGGCACCCATGCAGAACTATTGAGGAATCCAGACGGTATCTACACCCATCTCAACCAATTGCAAATGGGTATACAAACGGCAACACCGGCGGTCATATGAGTCTCAAACATAAACTAGGCAGCTACGCCGATCTACTACGTCATTATCGGGCTACCTTTAGCCATTATTGGGGGCGGCGTAAGGAACTGGATGGCGGGCTGTTTAACCAGCAGGAGGCAGAATTCCTGCCTTCTGTCATGTCTTTGCAAGAAAGGCCTCTTTCCCCCGTAGCCCGTGTGCTGGCCTGGACCTTGATAGCTTTGGTGGGAGCCATCGTTGCATGGTCTATCCTGGGAAAGGTGGACATCGTGGTCAATGCCACGGGCAAGGTCATTCCGAATAAACGGACCAAAACCATAGGCTCAGTGGATGTGGCAAGCGTCAAGGCGCTACATGTGGAAGAGGGACAATTCGTTAAAGCCGGGGATGTATTGATCGAACTGGATACCGGCATGCCGGATGCAGAGCGGGACAAGGCGGAAGGAGATGTCACCGCATCAAAACTGCAGATGGCCAGATCCCGTGCACTCATTGCAGCCGTGGATAGTCTGAGGCCGCCGCAGTTGCCTAAGATTTCAGGGATTTCAGATGACAAATGGCAAGCCGCCAAGAGCCATGTAGAAGGGCAATATCAGGATTTTCTGGCGAAGCTTGAAAAATTGGATGGTGATATTCAAAAGTTTGAACAGGCACTTCCTTTGGCGACCCAGCAGGCAAAAGACTTTAAATCGCTCGCTGAAGATCATGATGTATCCACTCACGCATATCTGGATAAGGAACAGGCACGCATCGATCTGGAAGGGCAACTGATAGATGCGAGAAACCAGCGTGCCTCACTTATTGCTGAGACCCGGCGTCAGGCCTATGACGCATTGACGGATGGCAGTAGAGCTGTCGAGGAATCAAAGCAGGATGCGATCAGGGCCGCGTCACACAGTAGGTTATTGAAGCTGACATCTCCCGTGGATGGTACCGTGCAGCAGCTGACCGTACATACCATTGGCGGCGTCGTGCCAGCGGCACAGCCACTGATGGCGATTGTACCGAAAGAGAACTTTACCGAAGTCGAAGCCTTCATGCAGAACAAGGACATCGGTTTTGTGGAAGAAGGGCAGCATGCAGAGGTCAAGATAGACGCTTTTGAATACACCAAGTACGGCACTATACCTGCGCGCGTCACTCACGTATCCCACGACGCCATCCAGGATCAGAAAAAAGGCCTGATCTATTCAGTTAAAGTGACCATGGACAGATCCAGCATCATGGTTGACGGAGAGATGAAACCGTTGACTGCGGGCATGTCTGCAAATGTTGAGATCAAGACCGGGACGCGCCGGGTGATTGAATATGTCCTGAGTCCGTTGTTACAGCATATACATGAGAGTCTCAATGAACGTTAAGACACGGGTGAATGTAATCGCCTTCTGGCTGATCCTGCTTGTGCTGGTATGGCCCGTTTCGGGCATGGCAGCCTGGAGTCTTGAAGATCCCTTACTGGCAGTACCTGATGTGATAGGGTCAGGCGTCACTTTGCCAGGTGACAATGAAGTTGCTCCGTGTCCTGTAGAAAAAGATTTCACGATCCCTCTTGCTCTGGATGAAGCCGTCGATCTGGCCTTGTGTAACAACCCGCAGATCCAGGAAGCCTGGGCCAACATCAAGATCGAAGCAGGTGCGCTGGGGGAAGCCAGGGCTGCTTATCTGCCAACGGCTACTGGAACTTTCAGCCGCATCAAGGACAGGACCAGCCACCCGGACAGTGCATTTGCCGGAACCACGATTTTTAGCAACACCCTCTATGGCACAGCGACCTGGCGCCTCTTTGATTTCGGGGCGCGTGCGGCGAACCGGGAAGCCGCAGAACAACTGCTCGCCGCAGCGCTTGCTAACCATGACGCCACCTTACAGAAAACGCTCTCAGCCGTGATCGAGGCCTATTACGATGTGTATACCCAGCGTGCTGCACTTTCTGCCAAGATACAAAGCGAGGAAATCGCAACCAATACACTTAATGCCGCCAGAAAGCGCGAAACCATGGGTGCCAGTGCGCAAAGTGACACATTGCAAGCGACGACGGCACTGGCTAAAGCGACTCTTGAAAAGAATCGAGCGCGAGGGGATTACCAGAAAGCCCTGTCGGTGCTGGTCTATTCGCTGGGTGTACCCGGTACTACACAAGTCAGGCTTCCCGACACCATTGACGAGAAGACCGATCATGACGACCGTGAACTGAATGACTGGCTTGAGCAGGCACAGAAGAATCATCCGGCTATTTTAGCTGCTCGTGCGGAGATGGAAGCAGCGCAGAAGAAAGTGGATGCCGCCCGCAGCGATGGATTACCTACGCTCGACCTGACCGCTAACTACTATGAGAATGGCCGGCCAGGGCAGCCGTTGACACCGACCAAGACGCGCGAATCTACCGTAGGGCTGGTCGTATCTGTGCCAATCTTTGAGGGATTCGCCAGAACCTACAAGATACAAGGGGCTAAAGCGCAGGCGGAAGCGAAGGAAGCGACCCTGGCTGATACCGAACATCAGATACTGATGGAAGTGGTGAAAGCTCATGCGGATGCTACTTCGGCACTACAGAATCTGAATGCATCGGAAGACCTGCTTAAATCAGCACAAAATGCGCTTGCCGTATCAAAGCGGAAATATGACAAAGGCGCTGCGGATATTCTGGAACTGCTCAATACCCAGGCAGCTTTGGCAGATGCCGAGCAAGAGCGTATCCGTAGTCTGGCTGAATGGCGATCGGCCAGGCTGAAACTGTTTGCCAGTGTCGGGATGATGGGGCGTTCACTAGCAGCAAAATAGACCGGTAAGGGTTAGGGAGGCGCTTATGTGTAGAAATGCATGGAATTATGACCCCCACCCTTGGTTGGTAATTCTATGCTTTAAGTACAATTTAATGTTGGTTGGTTGAATAACATGCATGCATTGTGCGAAATAAAAAGCCAAGGCATGAACCCTAGCCATTGACGAAAGGTGTGTAATAGATAGCCCAGATTAACTGAGCTATCTATTTGGGTATCCGTTTTTTTGTGGGTGCCACCAGCCATAGCTAATGTCAATGTAGGTTGCCATCCAGAGCAAGGCGATTTTTTATCACTCTGCGTTAGTTCAACTTCCCTTGCACGAAGATAGGTTCTTGCTCTATTGTTAAAAACTTCATGAGCGCATAAGTGTTCACTGTTGCCTTCATGGCAACATTTCAAAATTCGGCAAGCAGTTGAGCCGATCATTACAGGGCAAGTCTGCCCTGAATCAAAGTCAGAAAGTGCAGTCTGTTTCATGGACTAAGCCGAAGACATCTACTAACCCACGCGGGAGATTCGCTTCCCAGAAGGGCAGTGGAATTCCGCGCAACTCTAAAAGGTGACAAAATGACGCCACTTGTCTATACTGAGCATATTGCAAAATTGCTTAATAAGGAGGCTGTAATGCTTGCCCAAACAGGAAAACGGATTACTACCAGAGTCACTGGTCATGTGCAGGATAAACTGCAAATGGCTGCCGATCTTGTTGGTGCGACGGTCAACCAGTTTGTCGTTCAGGCTGCCTTGGAAAAGGCGGAGAAGGTCATTGAGAGCGAATCCACAATGGTTCTGTCGCGCAGGGAATCATTGAGACTGCTGGAACTGATTGAAAATCCTCCACCCAGGAATGTAAAGTTCCTTCAGGCTATGGCTCGCTATCAGGGGATGAAGAATAATGATCTTCCTGCCACTGAACAGCCAGCATGACCGAAAAAGTTTTGACTGTGGTAATGACGATCTAAACCGTTGGTTCTCACAAGTAGCCAGGCAGCACAAGGATAGAGGGGTTTCCTCGACCTTTGTGGCCGTTGTGAATGACTTAAGCACGGAAGTGCTTGGGTATTACGCAATCACGGTAACTGAACTGGTGAATCAAGAGCTTCCTGCACAATATCGGAAACGGTTACCTGAAAGGGTTCCTGCGTTCCGACTTGGAAGACTAGCCGTCTCGGTTCAGCATAAAGGGCAAAGAATCGGTGAATCATTGCTGTTCGATGCCATAGATCGGATTATCCGCATTTCAAAAGATGTTGGGGGCGTCGGAATTGTGGTTAACGCAAAACCGTCAGCCATCGACTTTTACAAACAATACGGCTTTGAACAGATGGCGGACCACCCGCTGAATTTGTTCTTACCGATATAAATCCTAGCCCCGCTCATCTTAGATGCCGGGGCTTTTTCACGCCCGAATGTTTCGTTCATGGTTTTAACCATCGGAGTCGAAATACCCATATCAGGAGCTTACTAAGAAAGAATTTATACTTTACATCATAACTACACACCTTTCGCCAACGGCTAGGCATGAACCTTGGCTTTTTTGTTTCTACTTTTGGCACGGTCGTTAAATGATTATGGTACTTTCTCAGTAGCCAACTTCATGGAGTAACTGATGACTTCCGAGGTGTCACAGTAACCCTGAAAGCCTTCAGCGTTGGCTGTATCGTTAAGCATCATCATCAACTTCTCGTCGCCTATGACGTGCACTGTTTTCGCAATTTCTTCTATATCCAACATCATGACCTCGCTTTTTAAGACATTTTAGTGAGCACGTATCTTCCAGTTTTACGAAGCTCTTTAACCAAGCTCGTAAATGGTGACCAGCAGTTACTCAACCACAGTCTGAAGCACAATATGAATGACTGTTTTATGATTTCCATAGGCGTATTTTCCGCTTTCGTTGGGGTTTTTCAATAGGAATTACACTGGCTGACGCATCTTATTAACCTATTAAATGTATTGGTTTTGTGCGGTTACCACATAATCCTTGGAAAAATGTGGGGTTAATCGCGCAAACACTCATAAACAATATCCTTTAAAATCAATCCAATCTCATAGGACAATGCACAATGCACAATGCACAATGCACAATGCACAATGCACAATGCACAATGCACAATCGCATACATGTAAAACTTACTCGATTCACACTGAGATTTTCATGAAACTCGTCGCAAGCCGTTTGTATGCAACTGTTCCACGACAGGTTGGTTACAACATCACCAGTTCTATAGAACGCGGTGCCGGTGTCGGCCATGAAGCCGATAGCCATTCATAAGAAGACGCATATTTCATGCAGTTTTCGATCCTTCTTTTCTGTTATTCACCTTTAAATTTACTCCCAACGTAGTTTTGTAGCCGTCACAGACGGTATTGATCGAGCCTTGGACGAGGGCTGTATTAAAAAGTAAGCGTCATGGATTGCTTACTCCATATCCGATACGGGTGTGCGCAAAAACGCACATCCCAGTGGGCCAAATTTTTTTGGCCATGTCGGAGACGGCAAGAAAAAACCAGAGGTCGTGGGCTGAGCCCGTCAAATCTGGATATCTGCTGATTTCGAGAAAAGTATTGAGCAGCAATGAGAAAAGCTTTCATCGTCATTTGCACGGTGAGCCTGGCCGATCCATCGACGAAGAGACCACATCCAACAGCGCGTAATGCCAGTGTGGATGGGTCTTATGGATGGAACTGGTGCCCCCCAAGCGGGGCGCCAGCGGCCAGGCAAATATGAACGCTGCGGAGACGCAGCCGCCTAGGTGGGCGACATCACCACTTGATTGGTCTATGGCCAATCAGCCCCAATGGGATCCTTTACATCCTCGTCCGGTGTGTACAGGAGATCGTTCGTTTTGAAGACAAGGACATAGGCAGCATCCCGCGCGCCATAAGGGATTAAACACTGGCACGCAGCAAGTACCGAATCTGTTTGGATATAAAGAGGCCAGAATGAGCAACTATAAAAGTAACAAAGCACATATCAATGTAACTGAGGCAAGTGCATGGGAAGTTGAACTGGATCGCATCATAGGTGACAACAATTCCCTGAATCTTGGTGGTAGGCCTGCGCGTCCTGCAACCATGAAAGATCGGTCATCTTTTCTCCGGGGCACATTCGCATACTTGAGAGCCTTCGGTTACATGGTGGAAGTGGACAACCTCAAACCCAAGCATATTAAGGTGCTGTGCGAGCACTATCAGACCAAGCGTCTGGCGCCCTCGACTATCCGCAAATACTTGAGCTACCTTGAAGCATTTTGCTTCTGGATAGGGAAGGGCGGCATGCTGCATGGTCACGAAGCGTATTTCGATGAAGGTTACCTGAACCAGAGCATTGCTACATTTGAACGAAAACAGCCAGAGAGTTTTGATCTATTGAGGATGCTGAGCGAACTCCGCAGCTCAGATGGTTATGTCTGGCACCAACTTATAGTGCAGGTCACCTTCGATCTTGGACGTAAGCACACCATGCTGCTGGCGCCGGGGGTGGACGTGCAAGACGATAAGTTGCATGTCATTTCGCGTACCAAAGGCAAAGGCATACACATCATTCCAATTCAAAATGAATTCCAGAAGAAGGTCATCGAACGGGCGCGGAATTTCGTCGGTGGTGCGACCAACAATCTATGCCTGCCAGGAAGAAATGCCCAAAAGAGCATGAAGCATTTTAGTAACACGCTGCATCGTGCAGGTATCGGCAAAGTCAAGTCGTCGGCCATGCTTATCGCTATTGAAACATTAATCATGAAGGATTGAATCATGGGCACACATATCCCAGGATGGAAGGATGAGCTCGTAACATTGCTGAAAACCAACAATAAATACCGCATCGATGGCAAAGTTGCAAGCAACAAAACCCAGCAAGAACGAAGTACCTATCTATTCCAATTCATGCATGAATTATGGGCAATGGAATACAAAGTCATGCCTAAAGGAATAAGACCAAAACATATCAAGGCGGTCTGTGAGAAATACGAAGCAGCAGCCTTAGCGGCAGCCACGATCCAAACGCGCATCAGTTTCCTGCGTGCCCTTTGTAAGTGGATAGGCAAGCCCAACATGATTGGTGATATCAAAGAGTTTTTTGATGACCCGGACGTGATCAAACGAAGTTACCAAGCCACACATGACAAATCCTGGGATGTGCCGGATATCGATAAATACAGGATCATTTTCCAGATACTGGCTGACTACCCCCACATTGGATTCATGCTACTGCTTATGGATGCGTTCGGCCTCAGACGCAAGGAAGCCGTCATGCTGCGGCCCTATCTCGAATACCGCGACGGTATGCTGCATATCCGGAACGGAGCCAAAGGCGGACGAGTACGCTCTATCCCAGTCACCAACGAATATCAAATTGAAGTGATGCAGCGGGTG
>CAILHX010000044.1 GCA_903834185.1 uncultured Methylophilaceae bacterium | reverse complement strand
CACCTATGACGGCAGCGCCATCCACTACCTCAAGAACGGCGTAGAACTGCGCCAGGTCGCAGCCGCAACCGGACAAACCTTCTACTTTGACAGCGCCTTCTACAGCAGCGGCTTCAACCTCAACAGCATCCAGACCGGAGGTGCTGCCCTCATCGCAGGAGGCGGAGGCCTCAGCATCAACGGCAGCAGCGTCACCAAGACCGGTGCTACTGCCTGGGGCAATGCCGGGGCTTACACCCTCACCACCAGCACCCCGCCGCCAGCCAACCTCAACGGTACCGGCAACACCCTGAACAACGTCATCACCGGTAATAACGGCAACAACATTCTGGATGGCGGAGCAGGGGACGACACCCTGGATGGAGCAAAAGGCAACGACACCCTGATCGGTGGACTTGGCAATGACACCTATCGGTTCTCCTCCGGCTATGGCGTGGATACCATCATTGATAATTCAGGGAACGATACGCTGGTATTGGGAGCGGGTATCCATTACGATCAGCTGTGGTTCGATCAGAATGGTAACAACCTGGATATCAACGTGATAGGCACCACTGACAAGATCACCATACAGGACTGGTATCTGGGCAGTGCCAACCATGTGGAGACTTTGCTCTCCGGTGATGGCAAGACATTGCAGGATACTCAGGTGCAGAATCTGGTACAGGCGATGGCAGGGTTTGCAGTGCCTTCGGCTGGGCAAACGACATTCGCCTCATTACCGTCTGCTTACCAGACTGCTCTTGCTCCGGTACTTGCTGCTAACTGGCATTAATGCAAAACTGCGAACAGCAGAAAGAAAAAGAATAAAGGGGAACAGGTATCGCTTATAAAGCCGATGCCTTGATCGAGACTTAAACTTAAACGATCGGGAATAATAAAATGGACTCCGGTCTTCAGTCGTTACTGATCATTGCAGGGTTTCATGGCATTGCGGCTGACGAAGCCAAATTAAAACATGAGTTCGGACAGGCAGCTTTCATTACCAACACCATATTGCTGGCAGCCAAACAACTCGGGATGGCAGCCAAATTGGTGCGTCAGCCTGTTGAACGCCTTGACCGGGCACCGCTACCAGCTATTGCCATTGATCTGCAAGGCAACTATTTCATAGCGGGCAAGTACGATACCGGCGGTGAAGCCGGGCCTAGAATTCTCATCCAGCGACCAGGCGACTCACCGCAAGTATTGAGCTTGGCCGATTTCCTGTTGCTGTGGTCGGGGCAGTTGCTGTTCTTCACTTCCAAGGCTAACTATGCGGGAGAGATCGCCAAGTTCGATTTTAGCTGGTTCATCCCCGCCATCATCAAGTATCGCAAGCTGTTCGGTGAGGTTCTGCTGATCTCTTTCGTATTGCAAATCATCGGTCTGGTCACGCCGATGTTCTTTCAGGTGGTGATGGACAAGGTGCTGGTTAACCACGCGATGAAAACGCTTAATGTCATCGCTATCGGCCTGGTGATCGCCGTTATTTTCGATGCACTGCTGAGTGGTATTCGTACTTACGTGTTTTCTCATACCAGTAGCAAGATCGATGTGGAACTGGGGGCCCGTCTATTCCGGCATCTGCTGGCATTGCCGGTCGCTTATTTCCAAGCGCGGCGGGTAGGTGATTCGGTAGCGCGTATCCGCGAATTGGAAAATATACGTTCCTTTCTTACCGGCAACACCATTACCTTAATGCTGGATTTGATGTTCTCGGCGGTGTTTTTCGCAGTGATGTTCTGGTACAGCGTCAAACTAACACTCATCGTGCTGGCCTCGATTCCGATCTATATCCTATTAAGCCTTATTTTCACCCCCATGCTGCGGGCACGGTTGAATGACAAGTTCAACCGTGGTGCCGAAAACCAGTCCTTCCTGGTGGAAACCATCAGCGGTGTGGATACGGTCAAGGCCATGGCGGTAGAGCCGCGCTGGGTGAATAAATGGGAGACGCAATTGGCAGGTTATGTGTCGGCAGGCCTGAGTGTGAATAATATCGCCATGGTTGCCGGAGGCGGGGTGACTCTGGTGAGCAAACTGGTGACCGCCGCCATCATGTGGATGGGGGCTACACTGGTGGTAGACGGCAAAATGTCGGTAGGCGAACTGGTGGCGTTCAATATGCTGGCGGGGCAAGTGTCCTCACCCATCCTGCGCCTGGCTAATCTGTGGAACGAGTTTCAGCAGGTGGGGATCTCCATGCAGCGTTTAGGTGACATCCTCAATGCGCGGACGGAAGTGGTGGGACAAAAGACCCGCATTCCCCGTTTGGAGGGGGCTATTGAATTCGATCAGGTGTCATTCAGATACCGCCCCGATGCGCCGGATGTCATCCGCGGTATGAACCTCAAGATCGCGCCGGGTGAAGTGATAGGCATCGTCGGGCGTTCCGGTTCCGGCAAAAGCACGCTGACTAAGCTGGTACAGCGCCTGTATGTGCCAGATCGCGGACGGGTAATGGTGGACGGGCAGGATATCGCCATCATCGATACCACCTCATTGCGTCATCAGATCGGTGTGGTGCTGCAGGAGAATATGCTGTTTAACCGCTCCATTCGTGACAATATCGCTTTGGTAAACCCGGCGTTGTCGATAGAGACGGTGATCGAGGCCGCCAAGCTGGCAGGTGCCCACGAGTTCATTTGTGAGCTCCCTGAAGGTTACGATAGCCCGGTAGGTGAGCATGGTACCGGGCTATCGGGCGGGCAACGCCAGCGCATTGCCATAGCACGTGCGCTCATTACCAATCCACGGGTGCTGATCCTGGATGAAGCCACCAGCGCGCTCGACTATGAGTCGGAAAAGATCATCCAGGATAATATGCGCCTCATCTGCAAAGGCCGTACCGTGCTGATCATCGCCCACCGCCTGTCTGCGGTACGCGATGCCGACCGTATCATCGTGGTGGAGCGCGGTCAGATCGTGGAGCAGGGCACGCATACCGAGTTGCTGAAGAATCCGGACGGTATCTATACCCATCTCAACCAGTTGCAAATGGGTACCCAAGCGGTAACACCGGCGGCCATATGAGTCTCAGACACAAACTTGGTAGTTACGCCGATCTGCTACGCCATTACCGGGCAACTTTCAGCCATTTTTGGGGGCGGCGTAAAGAACTGGACGGCGGATTGTTTAACCAGCAGGAGGCCGAGTTTCTGCCTTCCGTCATATCCTTGCAGGAAAGGCCGATTTCCCCGATAGCGCGCATACTCGCCTGGTCATTGATGGCTTTGGTGGTCGTCATCGTCGCCTGGGCTTTCCTGGGGAAGGTGGACATCGTGGTCAATGCCACTGGCAAAGTCATTCCGAACAAACGGACCAAAACTATCGGCTCGGTGGATGTGGCCAGTGTCAAGGCGCTGTATGTGGAAGAGGGTCAATCTGTTAAGGCAGGAGATGTGCTGATCGAGCTGGATACGGGGATGCCGGATGCAGAGCGGGACAAGGCGGAAGGGGATGTCGCCGATTCAAAACTGCAGATGGCAAGATCACGTGCATTGATCGCAGCCGTCGACAGTCTGAGGCCACCGCAGTTACCCAGGATCGCAGGAGTTTCGGATGACAAATGGCAAGCGGCCAAGAGCCATCTGGAAGGACAATATCAGGACTTTCAGGCAAAGCTGAGCAGGATCAATGGCGATATTCAAAAATTTGAACAGGCACTTCCTCTGGCGACCCAGCAGGCAAAGGATTTTAAAGCGCTCGCGGACTACCACGACGTGTCCACTCACGCTTATCTGGATAAAGAGCAGGCGCGTATCGACCTGGAAGGGCAATTGACTGACGCCAGAAACGAGCGCACCGCACTTATCGCCGAGACCAGGCGTCAGGCCTATGACACGCTTACCGAAGGCAGCAGAGCGGTCGAGGAGTCAAAGCAGGATGCAATAAAAGCAGTGTCACACAGTAGGCTGCTGAAGTTGACATCGCCGGTAGACGGTACCGTGCAGCAATTGACAGTGCATACCGTAGGCGGTGTAGTGCCCGCAGCGCAACCGCTGATGGCGATCGTGCCGAAAGAAAACTTTACCGAAGTCGAAGCCTTTATGGAGAATAAGGATATAGGTTTCGTGGAAGAAGGGCAGCATGCCGAGGTCAAGATCGACGCTTTTGAATACACCAAGTACGGGACTACTCCTGCACATGTCACACATGTATCCCATGATGCCATCCAGGATGAGAAGAAAGGCCTGATCTACTCGGTTAAAGTGACCATGGACAGATCCAGCATCATGGTGGATGGACAGCAAAAACCATTGACTGCGGGGATGGCCGTGAATGTTGAGATCAAGACCGGGACGCGGCGCGTGATCGAGTATGTCCTGAGCCCGCTGTTACAAAATATCCACGAGAGTCTTAATGAACGTTAGGACTCAACCAAGCCATATTGCCGGAGGTCTGTTTTTTCCAGTACTGGTATTTGTGGTGTTCGCTAGTCCTGCCATTGCCGCGGGGTGGGGGCTTGAAGATCCGTTGTTGACCGTACCGGACGTGATCAAATCCGGCGTCACTTTGCCAGGGGATGACGGCGTTACGCCGTGCCCGGTAGAAAAGGATTTCACCACGCCTCTGGCTTTGGATGAAGCCGTCGACCTGGCGCTTTGCAACAATCCGCAGATCAAATCGGCATGGGCAAATATCAAGGTCGAAGCCGGTGCATTGGGCGAGGCAGATGCGGCCTATTTGCCAACCGTGTCGGGATCTTTCAGCCGTCTCAAGGACAGGACAAGCTTCCCGGACAACAGCAATATTCCGGGCAGCAGAATCATAAGCAATACGGTTTTTGGGACATTCAGCTGGCGGCTATTCGATTTCGGCACGCGATCCGCCAATCGCGAGGCGGCACAGAAGTTGTTGGCGGCAGCCCTGGCCAATCATGATGCCACGCTGCAGAAGTCGCTTTCGGCGGTCATCGAGGCTTATTTCGATGTCTATACCACGCGTGCAGCATTTCTTGCCAAGACCAAGAGTGAAGAGATCGCCAACAGCACGCTGATCTCTGCCAAAAAGCGCGAAACCAGAGGTGCCAGTGCACAAAGCGATACGCTGCAAGCCTCGACCGCACTTGCCAAAGCCACACTGGAAAAGAATCGCGCTCAAGGCGCATATCAAAAGGCCTTATCAGTATTGGTGTATTCACTGGGCGTGCCGGGAAATACGCAAGTATCGTTGCCGGACACTATCGATGAAACATCGGATCATGATGACCGTGACCTGAGCGATTGGCTGGAACACGCTCAGAAAAGTCATCCGGCCATTCTGGCTGCACGCGCTGAGCTGGAAGCCGCACAAAAGAAAGTGGAAGCCACGCGCGCAGATGGATTGCCTACCCTGGATCTCACCGGAAACTATTATGAGAATGGGCGCCCGGAGCAACCGCTGACAGCCACTAAAACCCGTGAATCCACCGTGGGACTGGTGATCTCTGTTCCACTATTCGAAGGATTCTCCAGAACCTACAAAATCAGGGGTGCCGAGGCACAGGCGGAAGAAAAAGAAGCCGGTCTTGCCGACACCGAGCACCAGATCATGATGGAGGTAGTGAAAGCGCATGCGGATGCCACGTCCTCATTACAAAATCTGCAAGCATCGCAAGACCTGCTGAGATCGGCACAGGACGCGTTAAGTGTCTCCAAACGCAAATATGACAAAGGCGCTGCGGATATCCTGGAACTGCTCAACACCCAGGCCGCTTTGGCCGATGCCGAGCAGGAACGCATCCGCTCCCTGGCCGAATGGCGCGCAGCCCGGCTGAAATTGCTGGCGAGTGCGGGTCTGATGGGAAGATACGCAGTCGAGAAACGCCCTTGAAGTTTTTTAGCCGGGTTGTTTTGTCAAACGCAAATAGGGTTTGAGTGCTTTCCAACCAGCCTTGAATAGCCCTTTTGCTTCTTCGTCTGAAACAGACGGAACGATGATGACATCTTCACCGTTTTTCCAATTCACCGGCGTTGCCACTTTGTATTTTGCGGTGAGTTGCATCGAATCCAGCACACGCAAGATCTCGTCGAAATTACGACCTGTCGTCATCGGGTAAGTCAGCATCAGTTTGATCTTCTTATCCGGTCCGATGATAAATACCGAACGCACGGTGGCATTGGTTGCTGCTGTCCTGCCTTCCGACGTGCCCGCTTCTTCCGCAGGCAGCATGTTATAAAGCTTGGCGATGGCGAGGTCGGTGTCGCCTATCATCGGGTAATTCACTTTATAGCCCTGTGTTTCCTCGATGTCATTTACCCATTTGGCGTGATTATCCACCGGGTCTATGCTTAAGCCGATGATCTTGGTGTTGCGTTTGGTGAACTCGGGCTCCAGTTTCGCCATATAGCCAAGCTCGGTAGTGCACACCGGGGTAAAGTCCTTGGGGTGAGAGAACAGGATCGCCCAGCCGTTGCCGATCCAGTCATGGAAATTAATGGTTCCCTGTGTGGTGTTGGCAGTGAAATTCGGTGCTTCGTCATTGATTCTGAGTGACATAATTACCTCCTATTAAGCATCCAGGTTGTCGGGTAGAAACACAAGTTTCAATGTTTATCATCGATTTTTTCATAAATCCCCATGCCTATCAGCATGAAGCCCACAAACACAAGGCTCTTGAGGCTTCCTGCGCCAAGCAGAACCAGCGACGGGCCGGGACAGATACCAGCTAGCCCCCAGCCTACACCGAACGT
>CAILHX010000043.1 GCA_903834185.1 uncultured Methylophilaceae bacterium | reverse complement strand
TATGATCGAGGCTGGGGAAATCTGACCATACACAAAATCCGGTCGATTCCGATCGGCGACTGAAACAGGCAAATCAACAGACATGGACTTGATCCTATGTGGACGGCCTAAACCCAAATACACAAGATTTTACGCAGACCCTTTGTTTTTAATGGTGTTCATCATCGAGCACTACCCGACGAATAAGAGAATATATAAATTTTTGCAGTATTACTACATCCGCCCTGATCACATCTGCAGGTAATCCTTAAGGCTGTAGTTCAATAGAGCTAAAGGCAGAGGACAGCTGCGTCCCTAAGGGTGTCATGTGATGCGCTATAGAACACCACGTTCCATTTCTCTCAAATAGATAAAGTTAGGTGCTTTTACGCCAGCGTTTTTCCTGAGCTCCATTAACGCCGGGGACTCAAAGAAGCGGCGGGCATTATCCAGCGAAGACCACTGCGAGAAGTGAACAATGTTGTTGCCGTCGTGGTCGTATCGCAGTAATTGGTAGCTGATTTCCCCGGCATGTTTCCTGATGTCCGCAGCCTTATCAAAAACTGCTTTCCACGCCGGATATGACTCAACCTCGTGAATGATTAAAACATAATGCATGCAAGCTCCCGCATTCGTGGTTGAGTCAATCTTGTGAATTTCAATATGGACGAACAGTCCTTCACCGTCTCGACAGAAGACTTTTCCAACCAGATGAAATCAGAACTGTACATTGGTTGCCTGGCAAAGCAGTTGCATGAATGGAACAGTGCTCTTGAAACGCTCCGCAACCAGATCAACAAGCGCGGCATCAAGCACTTCATCGGAGGTCATTGAGGAAACCAATACGAAGTCCTTGCGTTTCAAATCTTCGATTGCGCGATGATCTGTAGCATATCCGTGAGGCGGCCTGGAAGTTTTGGACCCCCATAGCCGCCATTCTTCGCTATCGTTTTGCGGGCAGGCAGAAAACCACTTGTCTGGTGACTGCGCTATCCAGTCCCGTATTTTCCCAAGCGTATTTGCTTCAGGTTGCCAACAACCGACGCCAAGAAAGCATTCGTCATTTGCAATGTGCACATAAAAACCCGGCGCATGGATATCCTTTCCCAGTTCGTGCCGAAATTGGATGCCTATATTGGTTTTGTAAGGAGATTTATCTCGAGAAAACCGGACATCACGATAGATACGCATCAAAGATCCGCCGACCTTTTTGGGAATCGCTTCAAAATGGGGAGCAAAAGATTGCAACAACGGGTGCATCTGCTCAATGAAATCGAGCGCCGGAAACAGCACTCCGTTCTGGTATCTGTCCTTGTTTTGTTCAAACCATTCACGGTTGTTGTGATGCTCAAGGTCGGAGAGAAATTTAAATGTGTCGTGCGTGAACATATAAAAGCTCCTTGGCATGGGTACTGTTGATGATCAGATGTTTACCTTGTAACCCAAGGCTAGCTCATCACCACAAAGGCCGCGAATACCCCAATGATGTTTTGGAGTTTCATGGATGGTAATTTCGACATCTTGAGGTTTGATGCCGGTTTTACGCGCTATGTTTGTAAAAATGAGTCGAATCAATGCTTTTTTGGACTCAACTGAGCGCCCCTCAAACATTGAGATTTCAATGATAGTATAGTTTTCACTGCGGTCGTCCGGAAAGAAAAACTCTGATTTTTCCAGCGCGATAAATCTGTGGAATTTCTTCTCGGCAGGGTAAGCGAGCGCTTCGACAACAGCGTCATGAATCGCGGCAGACAGTGCGACTGCGTGAGTAGAAAGTGATGCTCTTAATCCATAAATTTTAATTTGTGCCATGTGGGTCTTGAACAAATGATTGATGTGAAATGTGGACGCAAAGCAAGCGGTCATCTTGCACAGGTGACAAACGAACATTGCCGGCGTTTATAAAGTGCCTGGAATATTCAGGACGATTCAGCGATTCGTTTTGTTACACTAAATAATCTCAGTGTAATTATTTTATCCGGGATAAAGGCTGATGCAATTGCTAAGATGTATTCTCGTGTGCGTCATTTTATGTTTCAGCACATATCCCTGTTTCGCGGATAAGACGGACAGCGTACCCGATTTCGTTGCGAAATTTCTAGAGGTGCCGCAAGAGAACCTATCCATAGAGAATCAGTATTTCAATGGCTTTGAATCGCTGGATGACTTCAAGGGTTTTTATATCGTTCCTCAAAAATATATGGGTAGCTCAACGCATGAGTTGTCGGGTGATAACGTCAAATTCGGGTCTTCTGCCCATAAAGCCTATATGTACGGTGCCAATCCGGTGATCGTTGGTGTAAATACCAATCATCGCGCTTATCCGAGTTTCAAATTCAGCAAAACGCCTATCGGTATTATCAAGGGTGCTGCTTTAGTCGAGTTCTGGGTCTGGAGTAATATCAGGCTCAGTGATTCTGCCGACAGGAATTGGTTCAGTCTCGCAACTTTCAGCAACTATAACGACAACAACTGGTATCGGTCTTATCTGGTGAACATCAACGCGCAATACATCATGCATCTGATGTATGTCCCCAACAATACCGAAGATGTACATGATATCTTCCAGACGACATCGTTACATTTCCCGCTTAACCAGTGGGTAAAGGTGAGCGTTTATATTGATAATGATTCGGACAACAGATTCCATTCCCCCTTGATAGCTGTCTGGCAGGATGGTGTACTGGTGTCCGCAGCAAGATTTAATCCACGCCTGAGTCTGGATGTGGACCTTACAAAACACATTGGTTTTAGCCTTCCCAAATGTCTCAAAGGAATTACGACCAACTCCCCGGTTTCAGAAGCAGAAGCCGCATGTGGCTTGGACGACACTGGGGGATTGGCTCAAGCTCACTTTGGCCTGTATGCAGCGCCAGGGCTAAGTTCTGGCGAAATCTACAATGATGACCTTACTGTGAGCCGGATTAAAACCATACACTGAGTGCTGGTGCAAGCCTTTACCTTGCCGCTATGTGTCCGTCTTCTGACATGGCGTTATGGCTTGAATTTGATTGCACGACCTTTGCCTGTTAATTTGCCACTGCTGTCCAGACCGGTTCTATCAACTTGGTAATTAACAAAGATAACTGCGTCCGCACCTATCTTGGCAGCCTCCTGCTGCAGCCCCTTGTCAATATCGGCTTGTATTGGATCAGGTGACCATAAATTAAGTGCACGTGCAATTACTGGAAAATGACATTGTCCTGGGACGGGTATATCAGAAGTCATCCTTTTTCCTTGATGCAACCCACCCTGCTATCAATGTGAATGCGATCACAATACAAGTAACGATAAAAAAACCTCTCGGGTTCTGAGCTAGAGGAATACCACCTACGTTCATGCCCAATAGACCTGCAACCATGTTGATGGGTAATGCAAGAACGGTAACTACCGTTAATGTGAAGATGCTACGATTCATTTGCTCACTGACGTGCGCTGCCATCTCTTCCTGCAATAGCTTGATTCTTTCCTGCAAGGCTGCCATGTCTCGAAGCGCCAAAGAGAACTCTTCCGTTGATTGTCTTAAGCCATCGAGATCACGCGTTGAGATCCATGCCGGTGGCAGATGCAAAAGCCGGAATAAAGCAGCAGGTTCCAGCGCCAGCATTCGTTGTAGCCTTACCAGTACACGCCTTAATTTCCCGAGGTTGGCCCGCTTGCTTTTCAGTTTTCCCGCCAGCAATCCGTCCTCAATGCTATCCACTTGCACCGTGGCATTGCGAAGTATTTTAACCAGCACGTCGCCCTGATCATGCATCAGGTGGATCAGCAAGGCGATGGAAGAATCAAATCTGTCGCCTGCTTTGACCGCAACCCGCAAGTGATCAATCGAGCGTAGCGCATGTGTTCTGGCACTTACCACCGTACGCTGATCGACACTAATCCACAGCGATGCGATTTCCGAGGGCTCGAATGAGAAATCAAAAGCCACGTCATTGATTACTGCAATCAGGGTGTCGTCCACATCCTCGATACGGGTTGAGCGTGAGTCGTCGAGAAGGGTCTCGAAAAATGCCTCGGGCAAATGCAGATTTGCACGCATCCACTTTTCAGCTGATGCTTCGGACAGATTGAAGTGTAGCCAGATGAATTCCTGATTGGTTTCCTCAGCGGGTTTTTCCAGCCATGCCAAGGCATCGCATGCCTCGATTGCACGACCTGCCGTCTCCGATGAGAAAACAAAGCCGCAAATGAGCCCACTCATGTCCACCTGTGAATAAGCAGACTTATTTTCCATTAATGACAGTGATCATGACGGGGTTGTGGTCAGCATTCGGGCACGATACTGATAATCCGGGCAGGGGTGGGTTGGCGGTATTCATTGGGGAAAGCCTCAATAACCTTAAGGAACAATCCTAGCCACCAATGATTGCAAACATGTTACAAGGCGCTATGGTGAACGTCTGACTTCCCGCAGGAAGCCGGCTCATTATGCCGGGGGACGGCATAATGAGTCCTGCAGCCTGGATTTCGCTTACTGCACCACTTCCTTTAACTGCTCCAATATTCCCGGATTATCCAGTGTAGACACATCCGCTGTGATCTCTTCGCCTTTTGCCAATGATCGCAACAGCCTGCGCATGATCTTGCCCGAGCGTGTCTTGGGCAGGTTGTCGCCGAAGCGTATCTCATCCGGTTTGGCGATGGGGCCGATCTCTTTGCCTACCCAATCGCGCAGGGTGGCGACGATCTTTTTCGCCTCGTCACCTTCCGGGCGTTTGCCCTTCAGCACCACGTAAGCAACGATGGCTTCGCCCTTGATGTCGTGCGGTTTGCCAACTACTGCGGCTTCCGCCACTAATGGATTCGCTACCAGTGCCGATTCGATCTCCATGGTCCCCATGCGGTGGCCGGACACGTTAAGCACGTCGTCTATGCGTCCCATGATGGTGAAATTGCCGGTTTGCGCATCGCGTACCGAGCCGTCGCCAGCCAGATACAGTTTGCCGCCCAGTTCTTCGGGAAAGTAGGAGTGCTTGTAGCGTTCCGGGTCGCCCCATATGGTGCGTATCATCGCCGGCCATGGTTTTTTGATCACCAGCAGTCCGCCATTGCCCCAAGGTACATCATGTCCGGCTTCGTCCACTACTGCGGCATCTATGCCGGGGAAGGGCAGGGTGCAGGAGCCGGGCACCAGCGGCGTGGCACCGGGCAGCGGGGTGATGACATGGCCGCCGGTCTCGGTCTGCCAGAAGGTGTCAGCGATAGGGCAGCGGCTGCCGCCTACCTGCTCGTAATACCACATCCAGGCTTCGGGGTTGATGGGTTCTCCCACCGAACCCAGCAGGCGCAGGCTGCTCAGGTCGTAGTTTCTGGGGTGGGTGGATGCCACCGTATCCGAGGCCTTGATCAATGATCTGATAGCGGTCGGTGCAGTGTAGAACACACTGACCTTGTGATTCTGTATCATGCTCCAGAAACGTCCTGCATCTGGGTAGGTGGGGATGCCTTCGAATACCACCTGTGTCGCGCCCATCGCCAGCGGGCCGTAAGCCACATAGCTATGCCCGGTGATCCAGCCCACATCGGCGGTACACCAGAACACATCATGATCCTTGATATCGAAAGTCCAGCGCATGGTGTTCATGGCATGCAGCAGATAGCCGGCAGATGAATGTTGCACGCCCTTGGGCTTGCCGGTGGACCCTGAAGTATAAAGCAGGAACAGCGGATGTTCGGCATTCACCATCACCGGTTCGCAGGTGTCCGGCTGGCCTTCCAGCAAGTCGTTCCACCAGATGTCTATCGGGTTCCAGTTAATCTCCATGCCGGTGCGTTTGAATACCACCACGTGTTCCACGCAATCGCATTCGGCATTGGTCAGAGCTTCATCCACTGCACTTTTCAGCGGTAGTGCCTTGCCGCCGCGGAACTGCCCGTCGGAGGTGATGACGAGGCGTGCGCCTGCATCATGGATGCGTTCCACCAGACTCTTGGAAGAGAAGCCGCCGAATACCACGGAGTGGATCAGACCCAGCCGCGCGCAGGCTTGCATCGCAACGATGGCCTCTATGCCCATGGACATATAGATCACCACGCGGTCGCCTGTATTCAGATTGAAGGTCTTGAGGCCGTTGGCGAACTGGCATACGCGGTGATATAGCTGACGGTAAGTGATGCGGGTGGAGCTGCCGTCGTCGGCTTCGAAGATGATGGCGGTCTTGTCGGCCTTGGTGGCAAGATGCCGGTCCAGGCAGTTGACCGAGATGTTCAGCTCGCCGTCGTTGAACCACTGGTAGAAAGGGGCATTGCTGTCATCGAGGATACGCGTGAAAGGTTTGTGCCATACCAGCAGCTCGCGCGCCAGTTTGGCCCAGAAGCCCTGGTAATCGCTTGCAGCTTCTGCGCACAGTGCGTGATAGGCATCCATGCCGCAGACCGTAGCCTGTTGCTTGAATGACGCGCTCGGCTCAAATACACGGTGCTCGTGCAGCACCGACTCGATAGAACTCATAACACTCCCCTCCAAAACAACAATGATTCTGGCGTTACTTCAGCATTGATATGCTTTATTTTTTAGTTGCCAGCCTTCTCCAGGTCGTCGTCACCGTGTCCGGGTTCAACGATAAGCTTTGTATGCCTGCCTTGACCAACCATTCTGCAAAATCTGCATGATCAGATGGCCCCTGACCGCAGATACCTACATATTTACCCAAACGGTTGCAGGTGTCTATCGCCATCGTCAATAGTTTTTGTACAGCGGGGTTGCGTTCGTCAAAAGCCGCTTCCACCAGCGCCGAATCGCGGTCCACGCCCAGGGTTAATTGCGTCAGGTCGTTGGAGCCTATGGAGAACCCGTCGAAATATTGCAGGAACTCTTCAGCCAGCAGCGCATTCGAAGGGATCTCGCACATCATGATCAGGCGCAGGCCGTGTTCGCCTCGCTTCAGGCCGAAAGCCGCCAGTTGATCAATGACCGCACCGGCTTCCGAAAGCGTGCGCACGAACGGCACCATCAACTCGACGTTGGTATAGCCCAGTACTTCGCGCACTTTTTTCATGGCACGGCATTCCAGCGCAAAACATTCGCGGAAATCGGCGGCTACGTAGCGTCCGGCCCCACGGAATCCCAGCATCGGATTCTCTTCTATCGGCTCATAGAATTCGCCGCCGACCAGTTTGCGGTATTCATTGGATTTGAAGTCGGACAGACGCACGATCACAGGCTTGGGCCAGAAAGCTGCGGCGATGGTCGCCACGCCTTCGGTGAGCTTGTTGATGTAGAAATCCTGTGCGTTGGGGTAGCCGTGTATGCGTGACGCGACCTGGCTGCGCAACGGTTCGGTGAGACGGTCGAATTGCAGGATGGCTTTCGGATGTACGCCTATCATGTTGTTGATGACGAACTCCATGCGTGCCAGACCGACACCGTCGTTGGGCATCTGCGCAAAGTCGAAAGCCAGTTCCGGGTTACCCACGTTCATCATGATCTTGACCGGTGCCTTGGGCAAAGCTGCATCGTCCTGGCGCGTGATCTCGAAATCCAGTTTGCCTTCATACACCATGCCGGTATCGCCTTCGGCGCAGCAGGCAGTGATCAATTGGCCTTCCGTCAGTTTTTCGGTGGCGTCGCCGCAACCGACAATGGCAGGGATACCGAGTTCACGTGCAATGATGGCTGCATGGCAGGTGCGTCCGCCGCGGTTGGTGATGATGGCGGAAGCCTTTTTCATCACCGGTTCCCAGTTAGGGTCAGTCATGTCGGTGACCAGGATGTCCCCGGCCTGTACATGACTCATCTCGCTGGAGTCCTTGACCAGACGAACCGGGCCGGATCCGATCTTTTGCCCGATGGCACGCCCGGTGACCAGAACCGGTGCCGATTGCAGCAATTTGTATTTTTCCACGCCACCCGGTTTGGCTTGCGATTTCACCGTCTCCGGCCGCGCCTGCAGCACGTACAGTTTGCCATCCAGACCGTCGCGTCCCCATTCGATATCCATGGGGCGGCCATAGTGGTTCTCGATGATGACGGCGTATTTCGCCAGCTCCAGCACTTCATCATCGGTGATGGAGAAGCTATTGCGTTCGGCATCGGTGGTGCTTACCGTGACAGTGGATTTCCCGGCTGAGGTTTCGTCGGCGAACAGCATCTTGATCTGCTTGGAACCCAGATTGCGGCGCAGCACGGCAGGCTTGTTGGCTGCCAGCATCGGTTTGTGCACATAGAACTCGTCCGGGTTCACCGCGCCCTGCACCACAGTCTCGCCCAGCCCCAGTGAAGCAGTGATGAACACCACCTCTTTAAAACCGGATTCGGTATCTATGGTGAACATCACGCCGGAAGCGCCCTTGTCGCTGCGTACCATGCGTTGCACACCTGCGGACAATGCCACATCGGCATGGATGAAATTCTTGTGCACGCGGTATGCAATTGCCCTGTCGTTATACAGCGAGGCGAACACTTCCTTGATGGCGTGCAGGATGTTATCCAGGCCGTGAATATTGAGGAAGCTTTCCTGCTGTCCGGCGAACGAAGCGTCCGGCAGATCTTCGGCAGTAGCGGAAGAACGTACGGCAAAAGCACCATCGCCGGCGCTGGAGATACGTTCGTAATGTTCCCTGATTGCCGACAGCAGCTCCGGCTGGAATGGCGCATCCACGATCCATTGGCGGATTTCGGCGCCGGTCTTGGCTAGAGCATTGACATCGTCCACATCCAGATTTTCCAGTCTGCTATGGATACGTTGATCCAGTTTGCTGGCACTGAGGAAATCACGAAATGCGAGCGAAGTGGTGGCGAACCCGCCGGGTACCCGCACGCCTGCTTTGGAAAGATGCTGGATCATTTCTCCCAGCGAAGCATTCTTGCCGCCGACATGTTCTACATCACCCATGCCTAGGTGTTCAAAAGGAATTACGTACTGCTGACTCATTACTCTCTCCGTGCGACTGATTTATGACTGCGATGTTAAAACAGCGTGCTTAAAATTACTGCAAAAACGATTATTGTAAAAGAATTTACTTTACCTGCTTTATCAGCTTCACCTTATTGGCTGCGCTTTATAAGTTTCGCTTTATACCCACTTCCTGCAACACTGCAGTGGCGATCTCTTCGATGGAACGGGTGGTGGAATCTATCCAGCGTATGTCTTCCTTCTGCATCATGTCCTCTGCCAGCCGGGTTTCGGCGCGGCAATTGTCCAGCGAGGCATAGAAACTGTCGGGGCGGCGTTCCTGGCGCATTTTGCTTAAGCGATCCGGGGCGATGGTAAGACCGAACAGCTTGGCTCTGTGCTCGGCCAGTGAGCCCGGTAATTGCAAACGCTCGAAATCTTCCGGTATCAACGGATAATTGGCGGTCTTGACGCCGAATTGCATGGCCAGATACAGGCTAGTCGGGGTCTTGCCCACGCGTGACACGCCTACCAGGATCACGTCTGCTTCTGCCAGCCCGTCATCATGCAGGCCATCGTCGTGACGTAGCGTAAAGTTGATCGCTTCCAGCCGTTCGCGGTATTCGATGCTGCCAACGCCGCGTGCCATGCCGACGGCACTGACCGGGGTCTGCCCCAGTTCCTTGGTCAACGGCTCGATGAAGGTGCCGAACAAATCCATGCAGAACGCACCGCTGGATTCGAAAATGGTACGTATCTTTGAATTGACCAGAGTCATTACCAGAATGGCACGATTGCCGTCTTCGGTCTCGGCCTGGGATATCTGGCGCAGGGCAACACTGGCTTTTTCCGGCGTATCCATGAACGGCAGCCGGATCTGCTTGAAGGTAGTCCCCGAGAAATGGGCGATCAGGCTATGCCCCAGGGTTTCTGCGGTAATGCCGGTGCCATCCGAGATAAAAAACACGCTACGCTGAGCCATGATAATCTACTGTAATGAACGCATGTATTGAAAGCCGGGTTGAAAGAATAAATCCGTAACAATCGTATGATACCACTAGACTCTCTACTCGACGGCGCAGGAAACTCAATCGCCGATGCCGATCAAAAACTGATCGTCCGTGCCTGCCAACTCAGTCCTTTCTTCCTGCGCACCCTGCAAAGCGATACACGGTTATTGACCAATCTGGTCAAGGGCATGCACGGCAACTTTGCAGTGGAGGAGATGTCGGCATTCGTCATGGCCAGCGGGATAGGCGATGAAGCCGGGTTGAAGCGCACGCTACGTCAGTTACGCAAAAATGTGATGTTGCGGCTGATAGTCCGCGACCTGAATGGTTTGGCGGATTTTGCGGAAGTGGTGGCGACTTGCACTGCTTTGGCTGAACTGGCGCTGAATGTCGCAGCCCGGCATGTGCAAGGCTGGCAGCAGAAGATATATGGTCGCGCGATCGGTATCAACGGCCAGGAGCAAAGTCTGATCGTAGTCGGCATGGGAAAACTGGGAGGAGCCGAACTCAATGTATCTTCTGATATCGACCTTATCTTCGCCTATGCCGAAGACGGAATGACCGATGGCAGCAACTCCATCAGCAACCATGAGTATTTCAGTCGTGTGGGCAAGAAGCTGATCTCCGTGATAGGCGAGACCACCGAGGATGGCTTCGTATTCAGGGTGGATATGCGGCTGCGACCGGATGGAGACTCCGGCCCTCTGGTATCCAGCTTCGATGCATTGGAACAGTATTATCAGGCACATGGACGGGAATGGGAGCGTTACGCATGGATCAAGGGGCGCGTGGTGGTGGGGGAAAGCCTGCATATCGAGCGTTTGCTCAAGCCATTTGTGTTTCGCAAGTATCTGGATTTCGGCGCCATCGATGCCATGCGCGAGCTGAAACAGAAAATAGAGCGCGAAGTGAGCCAGCGCGACATGCAGGACAATATCAAGCTGGGCAGGGGCGGTATACGCGAGGTAGAGTTCGTGGTGCAGGTGTTTCAACTGATACGCGGCGGGCATCATGTGGAGCTGCAGGTACGTCCGACGTTACAGGCACTGGCATTGCTGGCAGGCAAGGGTTTGCTGGTACAAGGGGTTACTGAAGGCCTCGGGCAGGCATATGTTTTCCTGCGCAATCTGGAACATCGTTTGCAATACCTCAACGACGCGCAGACGCAACGCCTGCCGCAGTCTGAAGAAGACCGGCAACGTATCGCGACAGCCATGATGTTCACTGACTGGAATGACTTCAGTGTGGCGCTGGAGGGGCATCGCAAGCATGTCGCGGCACAGTTCGCGTCTATCTTTTCCGAGAAATCCCCGGTCGAACAGAATCCGGCACAGCAGGCGGTGGTATCGTCGGAGCAATTGTGGGCAGATATCCTGGAGCAGGAACGTTGGCCTGAAGCGCTGCAGGCTTTGGCTGCACTCAATTACCAGCAGCATGCGGTGGAGCGTTTGCGCGGTTTTGCCCACGGCATCCGCTACCGGCAATTACCGGTGATCAGCCAGAAAAGGATCGCGGCGCTGATGCCTTCCTTATTGCAAAGTGTCAGCCTGCTGCATAACCAGGGCGAAACACTGGGGCGCGTGCTGGATTTGCTGGAGGCCATCTGCCGTCGTGCCAATTATCTGGCCTTGTTCGTCGAGTATCCGCAGATACTCGGCATGGTCGCCAATATATGTTCTGCCAGCCCATGGCTGAGCGGTTATCTGACACAGCATCCGATACTGCTGGATGAATTGCTGGACACCGCCAGCCTTTACGCAACGCCGGATTTCGTCGCCTTGAAGCAGGAATTGGAACAGCGTCTGCTCGCCGTTGATGTGAGCATGGATGTGGAGTCGCAACTCAACATTCTGCGGCATTTCAAACATGCATGGACCTTCAGGCTTGCGGCGCAGGACATCATGGGGCATCTGGCGCTTGAGACCCTGTCCGATTATCTCAGTGAGGTGGCGGATATACTGCTGGACGCAGTATTGCGTCATGCATGGGCAGGCTTGAAGCAGGCACACCGCCCGCATCCGGCGTTTGCCCTGATCGCCTACGGCAAGCTGGGAGGCAAGGAGTTCGGCTATGCCTCGGATGTGGACATCGTGTTTTTGTATGAAGACGAAGCTGAGGGAGCAGGTGAGATTTACGCGCGTTTTGCCCAGCGTATCAATCACTGGCTGAACAGCCCGACCACTGCAGGCATCCTCTATGAAACCGATCTGCGCTTGCGCCCGGATGGTATCAGCGGCCTGCTGGTCAGCTCACTGGCGGCATTCGCCGACTATCAACGGCAACGTGCATGGGTTTGGGAGCATCAGGCGCTTACCCGCGCCAGATTCTGCGCCGGAGACCCGGAGATAGGCCGCAGGTTCGAAATAATCCGCCATGAGGTGTTGTGCCAGCCCAGAGATGCAGCTGGCATCGCCACTGAGGTAAGCCGAATGCGCCACAAGATGTGGCATGAGCATCCCAATACCAGCGGGCTATTCGACATCAAACACGATCCTGGTGGCATCGTCGATGTGGAATTCATCGTGCAGACGCTGGTGCTGAGCCATGCCCATGCCCACCCTGAATTAAGCCGCAACCTGGGCAATATCATGCTGCTGGAGCTGGCGGGTGAATTGGGCTTGATTCCGCCCGAGCTGGCACTGGAGGTGGCGCAGGCTTACCGCATCTACCGCCAGCATCAGCACCGCCTGCGCCTGCAGGGAGAGAGCCGTTCGCGCATGCAACGCGACGGTTTCGAAGCCCAGATCACAAGCGTGCGCAGGTTATGGCAGCTGGTGATAGAACAAACTCAAGGCGAAACTGCCGTCGACTAAAGCGGACTTAATTTTTGCTGCTGATGGCCTTGAGCAAGGTCGTGATGGCATGGGCAGGCAGGGCAGGGTTGAAGTGGAATCCCTGGTAGGCATCGCAGCCGTTCTTGTGCAGAAAATCGAGCTGCTCTGCGGTTTCCACGCCTTCGGCGATCACGGTGAGATTAAGGTTCTTGGCCATGGAGATGATGGCACGTGAAATCGCCATATCGTCCGTATCACTGCCGATGTCGCGCACGAAAGATTGATCTATCTTCAGCACATCAATGGGAAAATGCTTGATGTATGCCAGCGAGGAGTAGCCGGTGCCGAAGTCGTCCACCGAGATATTGAATCCCAGCACTTTCAATTCATCCAGTTTTTTCAGGGTGTCGCTGGTGTTGTGCATCAGAATGCCTTCGGTCATTTCCAATTCGATTTCCGACGAGCTGACATCATACTTATCCAGAGTCTGCATCAGGTTTTCGACAAAGCCGCCCTGTGCAAACTGACGTTGGCTGATGTTGACTGCAATACGCGGTATGGATGGCCCCAAGCCTGCCAGACGCCATTGCTTCTTTTGTGCGCATGCCGTTTCCAGTACCCACTGACCTATAGGCAGAATCTGTCCGTTCTCTTCCGCCAGCGGGATGAATTCCATGGGTGAAACCGATCCCAGGGTGGGGTTATCCCAGCGCAGCAATGCCTCAACGCTGAGCAATTTCCCGTTCATATCCACTTGCGGCTGATAGTGAAGCGAAAGCTCATCGCGTTCAATTGCATGACGCAAGGCGTTATCCACGCTTAAACGGCTCAGCGCACCGCTACTCATGTCCGAAGCATAGAACTGGAAATTATTGCGTCCGGAATTCTTGGCGTGATACATCGCAGTGTCGGCGTTGCGTATCAGGTTTTCCATATTGTCTGCATCACTGGGGAAAATGGCGATGCCCATGGAGGGCGTTACCGACGCCTCGAATCCATTCAGGTTGAAAGGCTGGTTTAGAACCTCGCGGATTTTCTCCGCCACAGTGGAGGCGGCATAGATGGCATCGCCGGTATTATCCATATCCGGCAGCAACAGAACGAACTCATCACCGCCCTGACGCGCCACGGTATCGCCTTCGCGCACGCAGGCCAGAATGCGTTCCGCGGTCTTTACCAGCAATTGATCCCCTGCGGTGTGACCCAGCGTGTCGTTCACTTCCTTGAAATGATCCAGATCGAGGAACAGCAACGCGACATGCATGTCATTACGCGCCGCGTTGGCCAGCGCCACTTTCAGCCGGTCATCCAGCAACAGACGGTTGGGCAGTCCGGTCAGCGTATCGTAATAGGCCAGATCGTGGATACGCGATTCTGCTTCCTTGTCCTTGGAGATGTCGGTGGAGATGCCGACGTAATGCTGCACCTCTCCCTGCGGGCTCTTCACTGCCGAGATGGTCAGCTCTTCCGGGTAAATCTCGCCATTCTTGCGTTTGTTCCAGATCTCCCCGCGCCACTGCCCGTGCTTGCGTAGCGTTCCGCGCATGGCACGGAAGAATTCGTCGTCATGTTTATCGGAACGCAGGAATCTGGGGTTTTTGCCTATCGCTTCTTCCGCGCTGTAACCGGTGATACGGGTAAACGCTGGATTGACGCGGATGATGGTATTGTCTGCGGCGTTGGTGATCATGATGCTTTCAGCATTCTGCTCGAATACCGCATCCGCCAGCCGCAATTCGCTTTGTTGCGCCTTGTACATAGTGATGTCGGTATGCGTGCCTATCATGCGCAAGGGTTTGCTTTGCTGATCGCGCTCTATCAGTTTGCCGCGCGACAGCACCCACTTCCAGCTACCGTCCTTGCAGCGCATGCGGAATTCGGTGGCGTATACCGGTGTCTTTCCTTCCAGATAATTTTTCACCGTGCCCAAGGCATGGTGAACGTCATCCGGGTGCAGTTTCTCTATGCTTTCCAGTCTGTTCCCGACCAGCTCGCCCTGTTCAAAGCCGTACATGCGGTGGTAGGCAGGGGAAAAAAACATGCGGCCGGTCTGTATGTTCCAGTCCCATACCGCATCGTTATTTCCTTCCAGTGCGAATTGCCAGCGCTCGTCGCTGGCTCTGAGCTGTTCTTCCTGCAGCAGCAGCTTGCCGATGTCGCGGAATACCATCACCACGCCGTTGACCTCTCTATGTTCATTGAGGATAGGGGCGGCGGAATCCTCTATCGCATATTCGCGGCCATCTTTGCGAACCAGTATCGTGCCGCGCGTGACATCAGCCACAAAACCGTCACGCAGGACTCTGAGGGTGGGGTCTTCCACCGGCTCGCCGGTGTTGCTGTTGACCAGATGGAAGACCTTTGCCAGCGGCAGTCCTTTAGCCTCGCTGAGGCGCCAGCCGACCATCTCTTCGGCCAGCGGATTAAGGAACTCGATCTCGTCCCTGTGATTGACGACGATGACGGCATCGCCGATGGAGGTCAATATGATCTGGCTGCGTTCTTTCTCCTCTACCAGCGCCCGGCTGTTTTGTTGCAGGCGCCAGAATACCGGGGTCATGAATACCACCAGCATCGCTGCATCCAGTGAGGTACTGAGCGTGTAGTGATGGCTGATCCAGTCTACGTGCTTGAATGTGATCAAAATCACCCACTCGGCTCCACCCAGCAGCAACATCAATTGCCAGGCCGAGAAGCGCGTGTTGGAGAAGATGCTGCCAAGTGCCAGCGCCAGCAAAAGCAGGCCACTCGCCCCGAGCAATGGCACCATGGTTGCGCTGCCGACACTCATGGCGCTGCCAAGCGAGATCGCATTCAGGGGAAGTTGAGCAGCAGCCATGCCGGTGTAATGCATGCCACTTATGGTTCCGCCCAGCATTAACGAGGCAAGGCATTTGCGCATGCGGGTCTGTAACTTGAACAGATGGAAGAAGTACCAGCATGCAGCACATGATCCGGTGATGGCGATCAGCAGTGATAGCAATAGCAGTGGTGTGTCATAGCGAATAGCGGGCGTTACCCGTATTGCAACCATGCTGATGTAATGTGTCAAGGCAATGCCCGCTCCCATTACCAGGCCGCATAACAGCAGGCCGATGTTGTTCGGGGTAGCGGAATTACGGGTTCTGGAACCGGCCACGCTCAGGCTGAAAGCGGCAGTAAATACCGCAACTCCCCACGAAACCAAGGTGATGGGGACGCTGAAATACAGTTGGATCGGCAAGTGCCATGCCAGTATGCCGCAGAACTGCATTGCCCAGATACCGCTACCCAGAGCGAGTGCCGCGCCGCTCAGTTGCAAGCGACGGCTAAGTCCTGACACGGTACCGTCATGCTGTGCAAGCGATAGCGCGATGTAAGAGGCAAAGCAGGAGATAACAAAAGAAATTGCAACCAACCAGGAATTGTAACTGCCTAACATGATGATCTTCAAAGATTGTATTTGTGCGAGCCTGCCTATGCTATCTGCTATACCTGTCCGATTCAATTGTTTTTATCGGGCTTTTGATTTGTGTGGCAGGCAGATACACTAGGCGCTTTAATCGCTGGCGGCATCCACAATGAGTTTACGTCTACGCCTGAACCTGCTTATCACCACGCTGATGTTGCTATTCATGGTGGCAATGGGGGTGATGATCGTCAAAAGCACCCGCGCTTCGATCAAGGAGAGCGTGGAGGCATCCACACGCGTGACCATACAATTGCTGGATACCGTGATCGTCAGTGCTTACCGTAATCCGGAGCTGGGTCCCACGCATGAAGTGCTGCACAGCTTCCTGCAATCGCTGGGACATGTGCGCAGTAATACCATATTGCTGTATGGCCCCAACGGCGAACTGATCTATCAGTCACCTCCATCCAAATACCACCTTGATTACGAGCCGCCGGACTGGTTCAAAAAACTGGTGGCTCCGGCAACGGAAAGCGTGATGCGGCGGGTACGCTTCGGTGCCCTGGAGGTGACTTCAGATCCCAGCGGCGCGGTACGTGAGTCATGGGGCACGCTCAGGCCGCTGCTATGGGTGGTCGGCGTGTTCTTTGTGGTACTGAACCTGATGGTGTACTGGGCGCTGGGGCAGGCGCTGGGGCCGATCAAAGCGATCCTGGGGGCGATACGCCGCATGGAGCAGAACGATTTGAGCGTACGGTTGCCGCAATTCCAGCTACCCGAATTCCACCGCATCGGCCGCAGCTTCAATCAGATGGCTGCTTCGCTGGAAACCAGCACCGAAGAGAGTCGCCGTCTGGCGCTGATGGTCACGCAGACCGGAGATGCGATGATGATGCATGATCTGCAGGGCAGCATCTTATCGTGGAATCCGGCAGCCGAACGCATGTTCGGCTACACGACCAATGAAATGATCGGCCGCTCGGCAGCGCAGTTGATACCGCCGGGGCGCGAGAATGAGCTCAAGCATAATCTGGCGGTGATTGCCGAACGCCGCCTGCTGGAGAATCTTGAGACCCAGCGCTTGACCAAGGACGGGCGCTTGCTGGATGTGGCTTTGTCTGCAGCACCGTTCATCGACCCGCATAACGATCAGGTAGTGGGTGATATCTGCACCATGCGTGATATCACCGAGCATAACCGCGTGGAAGAAGCAGAACGCAAGCTGGAAGAGACCCGCCAGTTATCGCAGATCATCCAGCATCACATCGAAGACGAGCGCCGCAGTCTGGCGCGTGAGCTGCATGATGAACTGGGGCAGTACGTGACCGCGATCAAGACGTTTGCCATGGCGATCAGCAACAAAGCCGGCACTGCTTCGCCTGAGATCGCCTCCAGTGCCCAAACCATCGTCGCCGCAGCCAACCACATCTACGACGGCATGCACAATATCATCCGCCAGTTGCGTCCTGGCGCGCTGGATAATCTGGGACTGACAGAAACATTGCGCGACGGCGTGGCGCAGTGGCAGGCGCAAGAGCCCAGGATGAAATTCAATCTTGAATTCCTGGGTAACGTGGATGGTCTGGGCGAAACGCTGAATATCAATCTGTATCGCATCGTGCAGGAGTCGGTGACCAACGCATTGCGCTATTCGCGGGCGAGCGAGATTAATATTACCTTGCAGCGAACTCCGGGCGGAGAAGCCAGTCTCACAGTCAAGGATAACGGCGTAGGTATGGACGTCAGCAAACTTGAGCAGAGCCAGCAGTTCGGTTTGCTGGGAATGCGCGAACGGGTACAGGCCTTGAATGGCAGTTTTGCGTTAGAATCGGCACCCGGTAAAGGAGTGGAGATACAGGTGACGGTACCAATCGGAGGCAAGCAATGATCAATGTCATGCTGGTAGATGACCATGCAGTGGTACGCATGGGCTTCAAGATGCTGCTGGAATCTGCGAGCGACATCAAAGTCATCGCCGAGGCCGAGAACGGCGAGCAGGGCGTGAAGATGTATGGCGAATGCAAGCCCGACGTGGTGGTGATGGACATTACCATGCCCGGTATCGGCGGTCTGGAAGCGATAGAGCGCATCATGGCCAAAGACGATCATGCCAGGATACTGGTGCTGTCCGCCCATGAAGATTCGGTACACCCCAAGCGCGTGTTGAATGCAGGGGCATTGGGCTATCTGACCAAGCGCAGTGCAGCGGAAGAATTGATCAAGGCGATACGTACTGTCGCCGGACGCAAGAAATATCTGGAAGCCAGCATCGCCCAGCAGATGGCGATACAGCAACTGAATGGTGAACAGAATCCGGTGGATGTGCTGTCGGCACGCGAGTTCGAGGTGTTCATCGCGCTGGCCAAGGGTAAAACCACCAACGATATCGCCGAGACCTTATGCCTGAGCCCGCGCACCGTGGGTACGCATCTTTACAATATCAAACAGAAACTGAGCGCATCTACCTCGGCCGATCTGGCGTTGATGGCGATGCGTTGCGGCCTGATCGACCCCTGAAGCTGCTTAATTCCGTCAGGAGACAGGCGCAGGCATCACTTCCACGCGGTTACGTCCGCCATGCTTGGCGTTATACATGGCCTGGTCGGCGCGCGACAGCATCTCGGTAATATCGGATTCATCTGCAGCCTGTATGGAAACCCCGATGCTGACCGTGACCCGTAACTCCAATTCGCCGGCTTTGATCTCGGCTTCTTCGATGTTTTTACGCAACCGGTTTGCCAGCATGGTGGCTTCCTTGATGTCGGCATGAGGCAGCAATACCACAAACTCCTCTCCTCCAAAGCGTGCCAGCACATCGGATTTACGCAAGGCTTTGGTGCCGATCTGCACGATGGTTTTCAATACTTCATCTCCGGCGGCATGACCATGGGTGTCATTCACCTGCTTGAACTTGTCCAGGTCTATCATCAGTATCGCCAGCGACTGGCCGTAACGGTGGGAGCGTGCGCATTCGATACGCGATTGTTCGTCAAAATAGCGCCGGTTATAAGCGCCGGTCAGCGGGTCTTTTTGTGAAAGCGCAGACAGTCTTTGCTCGGACTGATATAACTCGTGCGACAGCGTTGCCAGCCAGTAAATCACCAGCGGCGCTATCGTGGCAGAAGCCATGGCACCTATCAGCAGATCTTCGTGCGGAATGGCATGCTTGATCGCCAGATCATAGATCGCCGTCATGCCTATGCTGCCGGTGATCGCCAGCAGGCTGGCGATGATGGTGACTCCCAGACTGCCGAATCGTTGAATTAATGCTCTTATCATAATGTTTTCCGGGTTGGCGAAAGTTGCGCTACAAAAATTATAATGAAGTAACCGCAGTTTTGTCCGCAGTATTATTGGCAGAGAACCAGATGCTCAATAAACCTGCGCTTGAAATCAACAGTATCGCCAGCCAATTCAGCGTTGGCAGCTGGCTGTGCCATAACAATATGTCTAACATACTGGCGAAGGCGACGGTACAGTAGGCAAGGCAGGCGACTGTCAGACAATCGCCTTTGCGATAGGCTCTGGTCATGGCGAGTTGACCCAAGGTTGAGACAAGCCCTATGCCCGCCAGCAATGGCAGGTCTGCCATGACGATGGGGTGGAGTTTCTGTGACATCGCCCAGATGGCGCTGGCGATGCTGGATACCAGTGTGAAATAGAACACTGTTCGCCATTCCGGTTCATTGAGACGGCCAAGCTGCGTCACCTGCAGGTAGACGAACCCGGTCAGAATGCGGGAAACCAGGCCGGGCCCGCACGATGCGATGAAGTTCCAGTGCAATACGGGATTAAGTAATAGTACTACCCCGACAAAACCAAGCATGATCGAAGTGACCAGCACCGGGCTTGTCTTCTCGCGCATGGTCGAGGCAAAGAATATGGCCAGAAAAAGGGGTGAGGTATAGTTCAATGACAGCGAAGTCGCCAAGGGCAGATGCGGTACGGTGTAGAAAAAAAGCATCATGGCGATAAAGCCGTTGATACTGCGAGACAGATGCAAGCGTATGTGGGGGGTGGCAAGCGGCATGTGCCGGGGCAGCGTAAACAGTACAATGGCGACCAGCCCGAACAGTGAGCGGTAAAATACTAGTTCAGCGGGAGCGTATTTGACAGCCGCATATTTGTCACATTTCCCCACGACTGCAAATGAAAATGCAGCAAGCACCATCCATAGGCTGTTCAGTCTCGTTGTCCTATTCATGTGTGCTATCGAAAAAGTCATACAGGTTTTCAGAAGCAAGGTCTGCGTAATGTAGATTCTAATATTTGCATTGTAACTGATTGTTTCGCTTATGATGATTATTTTAAACGCTGCATATAAGGCGGGATGTAACAAACCAGATGAATAAAGACTTTGAGCGCCGTTTCGGCGGCATATCCAGACTATACGGCGAGCAGGTTTTTGCCCGTTTTGGACAGGCGCACGTATGCGTGGTGGGCGTCGGCGGGGTAGGGTCGTGGGCTGCTGAAGCCTTGGCACGTAGCGGCATAGGCAGGCTGACGCTGATAGATCTGGATAATATCGCGGAATCCAACACCAACCGGCAGATACATGCGCTGGGCGACGAATATGGCAAAGCCAAGGTGCTGGCGATGGCTGAGCGTATCCTCGCCATCAACCCGGCCTGTGAAGTGACCATGGTAGAAGAGTTCGTGGACGCTGATAACCTGAATGACCTGCTGGGCCAGGGCTATGACGCAGTGCTGGATGCCATAGACCAGACCAGAATCAAGGCGGCGATGATTGCATGGTGCAAGAGGCATGGCATATACATGGTGTCCACCGGTGCTGCAGGCGGGCAGACTGATCCTGCGCGGGTGCGGGTGGCTGATCTGACGCAAACCGTACAGGACCCCCTGGCTTCGCGCGTGCGCAGCCTGTTGCGTAAAGAGTATGGCTATCCGCGCGACGCAAAGAAGAAATTCGGCCTCGAATTCGTGTTTTCCGATGAGCCAATAAAATATCCGCAGCAGGCTTGCGATAGCGATGATGTGCCTGCGGCACCGGGTCAGGGTGCGGCAGACGCACCGCAAGGCCTGAATTGTGCCGGATTCGGATCATCGGTATGCGTGACGGCGGTGTTTGGTTTTGTCGCCGCATCACGGATTCTGGCGCACTTTGCCGAGCTGTAATTCAACCCTGACCGAGGCCATGACAGGCCTCGAAATTGTTGCCTGAAACGGGCTTTTGTTATACCCTTGTCTTCTCTTTAAGAAACATAACAACTAGCTAATCGCGAGGATATTATGAAAAATCCACTTGAATCCGTCACGGGTACCATCGTTTCAGGTCTTATCCTGACGCTGGTGCTTTTCCTGGTGCTCAAAAACTTTATTCTGGCGGGGGTCTGATCATGGAATATTTCCTGGGGATTGCACGTTGGATACACTTCCTGGCCGGTATCACCTGGATCGGCCTGCTTTACTATTTCAATCTGGTACAGATGGCTGCACTGAAAGATGCCGCTGCTGACGGTACTGCCGCTGGCATCACCAAGCATGTAGCGCCGCGTGCCTTGTTATGGTTCCGCTGGGCCGCTGTAGTGACCTGGCTGGCTGGTGCAGCATTGCTGGGGCCGAATCTGCCTTCCGCTTTCCTGCTCAGACCCGAATTCGCCGGTATCGGCATCGGTGCATGGCTGGGCACCATCATGCTGTTCAATGTTTGGGTACTGATCTGGCCTAACCAGCAAAAGATTCTGGGCTTCAAACCGGCTTCCGACGATGAGAAGGCAAAAGCACGTCGTGTCGCCATGCTGGCTTCGCGTACCAATATGATGCTGAGCATCCCTATGCTGTTCTTCATGGCAAACGGATTGAGCCACCGCATCGTTTAAAGCGATTTAACATGAGCGCAAACGGCGGCGCGTGCCGCCGTTTTCCTTTTCAGAAGCAGGATTAATTATCAGATATTGAAACCATCATGTCACATTTGATGAAAACCTATAGTCGCCAACCCGTTACTTTCGTAAAGGGCGAAGGCGTATGGCTATGGGATACCGAAGGAAAACGTTATCTGGATGCCTTGGCTGGCATCGCCGTGAACGGCCTGGGGCATGCGCATCCCAAGCTGGTGGCTGCCATAAGCCAGCAAGCGGGAAGGATGATGCATGTCTCCAACATCTATAACACCCTGGAACAGGAGCAACTGGCCGATAAGCTGAGTGCCATTTCCAGTATGGATAGCGTGTTCTTCTGCAATTCCGGATGCGAAGCCAACGAAGCGGCGATCAAACTGGCTCGACTATACGGACATGGTAAAGGCATAGAGCTGCCTGCCATCATCGTCATGGAGCATGCATTTCACGGACGCACCCTAGCCACATTGTCGGCTACCGGTAACCGCAAGACACAGGCAGGTTTTGAACCGTTGGTGCCGGGATTCGTGCGAGTGCCTTTCGATGATCTGGAAGCGATCGACATCGTCGTCAAAAACAACCCGAATGTAGTGGCTGTGCTGGTGGAGCCGGTACAAGGCGAAGGCGGCATCAATATCCCCAGGGACGTTGCCGCATACCTCGGCGGGTTACGCGCGATCTGCGACAAGCAGGGCTGGTTGCTGATGCTGGATGAAGTACAAAGCGGTATCGGCCGCACCGGTAGCTGGTTCGCCTTTCAGCACACCGGCATCATGCCGGATGTGATGACACTGGCGAAAGGCCTGGGTTCGGGCGTGCCGATAGGCGCTTGTCTGGCACATGGCGCGGCAGCAGGGATATTCACGCCCGGCAAGCATGGCTCCACTTTCGGCGGTAATCCGCTGGCCTGCAGCGCTGCATTGACCACGCTCGCCATCATAGAAGAAGAGAAGTTGTTGCAGCACGCCGAACAACTGGGCAACTGGATCAACGCTGCATTCAGTGCCAGATTCAAAGACGTGAGCGGCGTGGTGAAGATACGCAATGCCGGGCTGATGATAGGCATAGAACTGGATAGGCCTTGCATGGAATTGGTCGGACAGGCATTGCAGGCCGGGCTATTGATCAATGTCACCGCAGACAAGGTCGTACGCTTGTTGCCGCCGCTGGTGATGCAGCAGCATGAGGCGCAACAACTGGTGGATATACTGTCCGTTTTGATCCAGAAGCACTTGGCTGTCGCCAGCCCGGCCTAGATAAATGATCCTGGATAAATAAACCTAGATGAATGATATGGAAGTCAAACATTTCCTGCAATTCAAGGACCTGAGCCGCAAAGAGCTTGATTACATTTTTGACCGCGCGCGCTGGATCAAGGCCAAATTCAAGGATTACCAACAATACTGGCCGTTATCGGATCGCACACTGGTGATGATCTTCGAGAAAGCCAGCACCAGAACACGCTTGTCGTTTGAAGCCGGTATCCAGCAACTGGGCGGTTCGGCGATCTACCTCAATACGCAAGACTCGCAACTGGGGCGTGGAGAGCCGGTGGAAGACGCGGCACAGGTCATCTCGCGTATGTCCGACCTGGTGATGATACGCACCTTCGAGCAGGACATCATCGAGCGCTTCGCGGCGCATTCAAGGGTGCCGGTCATCAATGGGCTGACCAACGAATATCACCCCTGCCAGATATTGGCGGATATCCTCACCTTCATCGAGCATAAAGGCCCGATCCAGGGCAAAACCGTGGCCTGGATAGGAGACTCCAATAACGTCTGCAATACCTGGCTGCAGGCTGCAGAGGTTCTGGATTTCAATGTCCACGTTTCTACACCGCCCGGCTACGAAGTGGAAGTGGAACGCGCAGGGTTATACGGCCACGCGCATTTCGAGGAATTCGCCGACCCCATGCAAGCCGCAAAAGGTGCCGATCTGGTCACTACGGATGTGTGGACCAGCATGGGTTTCGAGGCGGAGAATGAGGTACGTCTGCGCGATTTTGCAGACTGGCAGGTGGATGCAGAGATGATGCAGATCGCCGACAAAAAAGCGCTGTTCATGCATTGTCTGCCTGCACACAGAGGCGAGGAAGTGGCGGCGGATGTAATCGACGGCCCGCATTCTGTAGTGTGGGATGAGGCTGAAAACAGATTGCACGTGCAAAAGGCATTAATGGAATATTTATTATTGGGAAAAGTTACGCAATGAGTGATGTAAAGAAGGGTGAAGTAAAAAAAGTTGTTCTCGCCTATTCCGGCGGACTGGATACCTCGGTCATCCTGAAATGGCTGACGGATGTCTATGGCTGCGAGGTGGTGACCTTTACCGCCGATATCGGCCAGGGTGAAGAGCTGGAGCCGGCACGGGAAAAAGCCAGGAAATTCGGCGTCAAGGAGATCTACATTGACGACCTGCGCGAAGAGTTCGTGCGCGATTTCGTATTCCCCATGTTCCGCGCCAACACCGTGTACGAAGGTGAATATTTGCTGGGAACCTCCATCGCCCGTCCGCTGATCGCCAAGCGGCTGATCGAGATCGCGCGTGAGACCAAGGCCGATGCCATTTCGCACGGTGCTACCGGCAAGGGTAACGACCAGGTGCGTTTCGAACTGGGTGCTTACGCGCTCAACCCCAACATCAAAGTCATTGCTCCCTGGCGCGAGTGGGATCTGCTGTCGCGGGAAAAGCTGATGGCTTATGCCGAAAAGCACAAGATACCGGTGGAGATGAAACACAAACAGGGCGGCAGTCCTTACAGCATGGATGCCAACCTGCTGCATATCTCCTATGAAGGCAGGCATCTGGAAGACCCGGCAGCGGAAGCCGAAGAGTCCATGTGGCGCTGGACCGTGTCGCCGGAAAAGGCACCGGATGCAGCAGAATATCTGGACATAGAATACAAAAACGGTGATCCGGTCGCGCTTAACGGCAAGAAGATGAAGCCGCATAAGCTGCTGGCCAATCTGAATATACTCGGCGGCAAGCACGGCATCGGCCGCCTCGACCTGGTGGAGAATCGTTATGTCGGCATGAAATCGCGCGGCTGTTATGAAACCCCGGGCGGCACCATCATGCTGAAAGCACACCGGGCTATAGAATCGCTGACTCTGGACCGGGAAGTCGCACATTTGAAGGACGACCTGATGCCGCGCTACGCCAGCCTGATCTACAACGGTTACTGGTGGAGCCCGGAACGCATGGCGCTGCAGACGTTGATAGACCATACACAGAAGAACGTGAATGGTTTTGTGCGGGTCAAACTGTACAAAGGCAATGTGATCGTCACCGGACGCGACTCTGCAACAGACTCGCTGTTCGACACCTCGATCGCTACTTTCGAAGATGATGCCGGCGCCTACGACCAGAAAGACGCGGGCGGCTTTATCAAGCTGAATGCACTCAGAATGCGAATTGCAGCGAATCTGAGAAACAGAAAAAAATAGGCAGAATGGGCAAGCTGATCCGGGTGTCGCGCACCCGGATTCGGCAACCTGGAAGCAGCCGCCTGCCGCCGGTTGCGATTACCGGCAGAGATGCTTGGTCTCCTGCTTGTGCAGGTCGTGTATTCGAAATATTACTGACAAAAAACCGGGCCAAAAACATGCTATGGTTCGCTAAAACGTGCTATGCCGGTCTGGCTGATTTGTTCTGGAGTAAATAATGAGTAACTCCCTCATTGAAATCACAGGGTATGCGGCAGCATTTTCGACCACAGCCGCTTTCATTCCCCAGGCTTGGCTATCATGGCGCACGCGCGATCTTTCCGGAATTTCCTTGCCCATGTATGCGCTATTCACAGTGGGTGTGGCACTATGGCTGGTTTATGGCATAGCGATTGCTTGTATTCCGGTGATCGTCGCCAATGCCATCACGCTGATGCTCTCTTCAGTGGTATTAAGTTTGAAATGGCTGCAGATCCGCAAAGCCCGCGCTGAAACGAGTGGGTGAGAAATCGGCTTTCTGCGACAATTCTTCTATAAATTCTGTCGTATGACTCGGACTTTATAGACCCGGCACTAACGCTTGCGAGGCCGAATACATGTGGAGGAGTTTGCAGATTTATAAGTGGTCTGATCTCCCGAAGCTGGGAGGGCTGGCAATCACCTTCGTGTTGCTGGCGCGGATTGCAGTCAGTTT
>CAILHX010000042.1 GCA_903834185.1 uncultured Methylophilaceae bacterium | reverse complement strand
CTCGATTCGGGTGGAAGAGCCAATGCTTTCAATGGTGGCCACCCTGCGCAAGGCAGTCAGGCGGTCGGGCGCGAGGCTCCCAAGGGCACGCCAGGCACCTTTGAACTCGTCGATCCGAGCGATCAGGCGCAAAATCTCTGGAGAGATGTGGAAGGTATCGGTGCGGAACATGGAACCAATAATACACCCAATTACACCCAATTAATAGTGTTCCACCGCTTCCATCTGGTAAAAAATGGGCGTAAACGGGTGTCACATTGGGTCATCAGCCTTTGGGCATGTTTAAAACACCGGCTGCCTTAACTTCGTCGTTTGCCATGCGTCTAAGGTCAACTTTAAGTTGGGGCAACTCCGAAATAAGCTGGATGGCCGAATGCAGCGCATCATACCTGCATTCGGTGTTGAGGCTAAAACGCAGCTCACTTTGACGTATGTAATTTCGCAGGTCTTTGGGAATGACAAACCTGAAATAGAACGCCCCATGCCGGTTGCGATAAAGGTGTGTAGCGAGTTTGATAGACATTGAGGCTCCTGCCTAGTGGCACACCGAAGTGGCACACTTGAGTGGAAAGCCGTCAAGTCAGAGAATTTAAAAAAGAAAAACGCCAATAAAAACAATCTATTGGCGTTCGTCTTTTCGATTATTGGTGGAGCCGGGGGGAATCGAACCCCCGTCCGCAAGCCCTCCACAGACAGTTCTACATACTTAGCCTTGTTGTTTGATTTAACCGGAGCAACACCAACAGACAAGCGGTACTCAAGCGAGTTACCTTGGATTTAATATTGTATTAAGTAACCCAATACAACACGAGTCTCTCTTTATGACGCTGCTGTGGTTGCCCACCCGACCGAGAGACCCTTCGGTGCAGCGTCCAACCGGGATTAAGCGGCTAGAGCGTAAGTTTCGTCGTTTGCGACTATACTTGTTCTAGTTTATTTACGAGGTGACTAGTCCTCGGTATGCCCTGCACTGCTTTGTAACCCACGTCGAAGCCATGTCGGCCCCATGAACTTGTTACAAATAAGACTTTATCCCGGCAGCATAGTTCCACCGGGAGGTTGATTATACGCCTTTCAAAAACGGACGTTGGTTGATAGTAGGTAGTAGGTAGTCGATAGTTAAGGCTTTTAAGTACTTAACTAATAGCTACCGACTATCAACTAGGTCTCACTTATTGTGAGCTCGCACGATACGTGCCTTCTCGCGTACCCAATCGCGTTCTTTTTCGGTTTGCCGTTTGTCGTATTGTTTCTTGCCCTTGGCAAGGCCGATTTGTATTTTTACCCTGCCCCTTGTGTAGTGGACGTCCAGCGGTACCAGCGTGTAGCCTGCGCGTTCCACCTGACCGATGAGTTTGGCGATCTGTTCGCTATGCAGCAGCAATTTGCGGGTGCGTGTGGCATCCGGCCTTATATGGGTAGAGGCCGAGCCTAGCGCAGTGATATGGCAGCCGATGATGAATATCTCACCGCGCTGGATGATGACGTAGGCTTCCTTGACGTTGACCTTGCCTTCGCGGATGGCTTTGACTTCCCATCCTTCCAGCACCACGCCTGCCTCGAATTGTTCTTCGATGAAGTAGTCGTGGAAGGCCTTTTTGTTATTCGCAATACTCATAAAAATCCAATCTTCGTTGCCATACTGCGTTGCTCACAAAAAATAGCTCCTTACATATTTCAATATGCCGCGTCGCGATTTTTTGTTCGCGCCTTGTCTGGCTTAGAAGCTTGAATTTTCGGATGCGTCGAGAGTTGAGAATGGCTTAAAATAACTATTTTACAGTATCGCGTTGCACCCATGGCTCAAGTCGAGAAAACAGTGCTGGTCCCCTACTCTGCTGCGCAGATGTTTGCACTGGTGGATGACGTGGAAAGCTATCCCAGGTTCCTGCCCTGGTGTGGCGGAGCGGATTTGATTGAACGAACGGATACTGCCACGCAAGCGACCCTGCACATCAATTACCTTGGCGTAAAGCAGAACTTCACTACCCGTAACACCAAACAATTTCCTTCCCGCATGGATATTACGCTGGTCAACGGGCCTTTCAGCCATATGGAGGGGCATTGGCAGTTCGTGGCTTTGACCGAGACTGCCTGCAAGGTCGAGTTCAGATTACAATATACTTTTGCCAATGCTGTGCTGGAGACGCTGATCTCTCCGGTGTTCAGCCACATTGCGGCAACTTTTGTGGATGCTTTTGTCACAAGAGCCGAAGAATTTTATTAATTGGAAGCCCGATAAATGGAAACCCAGGATCACGGTATCAATGTCGAAGTCGCGTATGCGCTGCCAGACCGGCAATTGATCGTTTCATTTACCACCGCTCCCGGCACCACTGCCGAGCAGGCCATCACCGCTTCCGGCATTCTGCAGAAATTCCCTGAAATAGATGCGGTGGGCATGAAGATCGGCATCTTCGGCAAGATGGTCAAGCCGGATACGGTGCTGCGCGAGCTGGATAGAGTCGAGATCTACCGCCCGTTGATTGCTGACCCGAAGGAAGTTCGTCGCCAAAGAGCAGCCGAGGGGAAGGTCATGAAAAAAGGCGGCGGCGACATAGAAAATCCCTGAAAATCAGAGCGTGGCGGCGCATTGCTGCGTTGCGCGGTGCTCGTAACCTCGCCGTACTAATGTACTGTCTTCGGTTCCTGCGCTCCGTGCGCCTTGCACTGCATCCACCTCACTCATTTTTTAGGGATTTTCCGCTTATTCTCAAGGGAAGATTTACCGGTAAATCACAAGTCTGTATAATCTCGTTTTGCCACTAAGGATTTTCTTATGCGTCTGCTAGAAACAGCACTCACTTTCGATGATGTGCTACTGGTTCCCGCCCACTCCGATGTCCTGCCGCGCGATGTAAGTCTTGCCACTCAGCTCACGCGCACCATTTCGCTCAATATTCCGCTTATTTCTGCCGCCATGGATACCGTGACGGAAGCGCCATTGGCAATCGCACTGGCGCAACAAGGCGGCATCGGCATCATTCACAAGAACATGCCCGCTGCGCAACAGGCTGCGCATGTGGCCCGCGTCAAGCGCTTCGAATCAGGGGTGGTCAACGACCCGATCACTGTCCCGCCCAGCATGACCGTGCGCGATGTGATGCTGCTCACCCGTCAATACAAGATATCCGGTCTGCCGGTAGTGGATGGCAAAAAAGTCGTCGGCATCGTCACCAACCGCGATCTGCGCTTTGAAAAAAATCTGGATCAGCCCATCAGCAACATCATGACGCCGAAAGAGCGTCTGGTAACAGTACGCGAGGGTGCCAGTCTGGAGAAAGCCACGGCGCTATTGCATAAGCACCGGCTGGAACGGGTACTGGTAGTGAATGCAGCTTTCGAATTAAAAGGCCTGATCACCGTTAAAGACATCCAGAAATCCTCCGACTACCCGCTGGCATGCAAGGATGAACGCGGCCGTCTGCGCGTTGGTGCGGCAGTAGGCGTGGGCGACGGTACTGAAGAACGCGTCGCCGCATTGGTGGAAGCTGGCGTGGATGTGTTGATCGTAGACACCGCGCACGGCCATTCGCAAGGCGTGCTGGATCGCGTCAAATGGGTGAAAAAGAACTTCCCCGACATACAGGTGATCGGCGGCAATATCGCCACTGCCAAAGCCGCCAAGGCACTGGTGGATCATGGCGCTGATGGGGTGAAAGTGGGCATAGGCCCCGGCTCTATCTGCACCACTCGTATCGTTGCCGGTGTTGGCGTTCCGCAGATTTCGGCCATCAGCAATGTGGCGAAGGCGCTGGAAAAGTCAGGCGTTCCGTTTATCGCCGACGGCGGCATACGTTATTCCGGCGACATCGGTAAATCCATCGCCGCAGGTGCGCATAGCGTGATGCTGGGCGGGCTGTTCGCCGGAACCGAAGAAGCGCCGGGAGAAATTGAACTGTTCCAGGGACGTTCCTACAAATCCTACCGCGGTATGGGTTCGGTCGGCGCCATGCAAAAAGGCTCTAGTGATCGTTATTTCCAGGATAACGAAGGCAATGCAGACAAGCTGGTGCCGGAAGGTATCGAAGGCCGCGTGCCATACAAAGGCAGCGTACTGGCAGTGATCCATCAACTGATGGGCGGCTTGCGTGCTTCCATGGGTTACGTCGGCTGCAAAACCATAGACGACATGCGCAAAAAAGCAGAATTCGTACAGATCACCGCTGCGGGTATGCGCGAGTCGCATGTGCATGATGTGCAGATCACCAAGGAAGCGCCGAATTACCATATAGAGTAGTCGTTAGTCGATAGTGGGTAGTCATTAGTTATGGCGGGATATCGTGATTTGAAGGTTTGGCAATCTGCTATGCAGTTGGCAGAAGATGTTTACCGTCTTACAGAACATTTGCCTAAGCATGAGTTATTTAGTTTAACCAGCCAAATGAGGCGCGCCGCCGTTTCTGTACCATCTAACATTGCAGAAGGGCATGGTCGCAATTCGTCAAAAGAATTCAATCATTTTTTGGGTATTGCGCTGGGTTCTTTGAGCGAACTAGAAACACAATTACATCTCTCACAACGATTAACTTATCTTGAAGAACAGAAAGTAACGCTTTTACTAAAGGCAACTGACGAAACGGCAAAAATGCTGCAAGGCTTAAAAAAATCTCTAGCTAAAAACTAACGACTACCGACTAACGACTATCCACTAATGCCTTATCACTCCAAAATACTGATTCTTGATTTCGGTTCCCAATACACCCAGCTGATCGCCAGACGGGTGCGCGAGGCCAATGTTTATTGTGAACTGCATTCCTGGGATGTGAGCGACGACTTCATTCGTGAGTTTAACCCCGCAGGCATCATTCTTTCCGGCGGCCCCAATTCAGTGTACGAAAACGAAACGCCGAAAGCGTCGCAAACCGTATTCGAACTGGGAGTACCGGTACTGGGCATCTGTTACGGCATGCAAACCATGGCGGCGCAACTGGGCGGAAAAGTCGAGAACGCCACCAAGCGCGAGTTCGGCTATGCCGAGATACGTGCGCGCGGTCATTCGGCGTTATTCAACAACATACAGGACAGGAGCAACGCCGACGGCCACGGCCTGCTGGATGTGTGGATGAGTCACGGCGACAAGGTCACCGAACTGCCGCCCGGATTTAACATCATCGCCAGCAATGACTCCACCCCTATCGCCGGTATGGCGGATGAACAGCGCAGATTCTATGCGGTGCAGTTCCATCCGGAAGTCACGCACACCAAGCAAGGCAAGGCCATACTGCAGCGTTTTGTGCACGACATCTGCGGCTGCGGTGCAGACTGGAACATGCCGGATTACGTCAGCGAAGCGGTGGCAAAGATACGTGAGCAGGTAGGCACAGACGAAGTGATACTGGGTCTTTCCGGCGGCGTGGATTCCTCGGTCGCCGCTGCTCTCATCCATCGCGCCATTGGCGACCAGCTCACCTGCGTGTTCGTGGATAATGGCTTGTTGCGCCTGAATGAAGCAGAACAGGTGATGCAGACTTTTGCCAAAAATCTGGGCGTGAAGGTCATCCATGTGGATGCCAGCGCAAAATTCCTCGGTGATTTAACGGGAATAACCGACCCGGAACAGAAGCGCAAGATCATAGGCCGCGAATTCGTCGAAGTATTCCAGACCGAGTCTGCCAAATTACCGCAAGCCAAATGGCTGGCACAGGGCACCATCTACCCGGATGTGATCGAATCTGCCGGGGCCAAAACCAAAAAAGCCCACACCATCAAGAGCCATCATAACGTCGGCGGCTTGCCGGATACGCTGCATCTGAAACTGCTGGAGCCGTTGCGCGAGCTGTTCAAGGACGAAGTACGGGAATTAGGCGTGGCATTGGGTCTGGCACCTGAAATGGTGTATCGCCACCCGTTCCCCGGCCCCGGCCTGGGCGTGCGCATACTGGGCGAAGTGAAACGCGAATACGCAGATTTATTGCGCCGCGCCGATGCGATCTTCATCGAAGAATTGCGGGCGAGCGGCTGGTACGACAAGACCTCACAGGCTTTTGCCGTGTTTCTGCCGGTGAAAAGCGTGGGCGTGATGGGTGATGGCCGCACTTATGACTATGTAGTGGCATTGCGCGCTGTGGTGACCAGCGATTTCATGACCGCGCATTGGGCTGAACTGCCTTACGAACTGCTGGGCAAAGTATCCAACCGCATCATCAATGAAGTGCGCGGTATCAACCGCGTGGTGTACGACATCTCCGGTAAACCGCCGGCAACCATAGAGTGGGAGTAAGCTTATTATGAGCCGCGGATTCGTCAAGGAAGATGACCTGGAACATGCCGGAACCGACCTGCTGGAACGTCCGGTCAGTAGCGAACCAAATTACGTCACGCCTACCGGCTTGAAACAGTTGCAAGATGAACTGCAGAAGTTGGACGATCTACGTCTGCAACTGATGCAGAAAGAAGACGATCCGTTTGCCGCACAACAGCTGGCGGAAACAGCACGCGACTTGCGCTATTATGCGGCCAGACTGGAAAACGCAGAGCTGGTGGATACTGCCAAGCAGCCGCAGGATGAGATACGCTTTGGCGCGATGGTGAATGTAGAGGATGAACAAGGACAGCTTCAGGAATTCATTATCGTCGGCGAAGACGAAGCCGATATTGCACATAACAAGGTAAGCTGGGCTTCGCCTCTGGCCAAGGCTCTGATAGGCCACAAAGTCGGCGAAACTGTAAGCTGGAAGCGTCCGGCAGGCAATACTGACCTGGAAATCACTGCGATCAGATATCGCTAAGCCAGTTAACTAACGATTCAACATCTCGAACCACAGAGATTACCAATGTCATGCTTTCTGTGCATGATATTTGTGAACTCCGTGGTTACTATTTTTTATTTAAGGGTTTATTTTGCTTTCCACTAACAATATTACGATGCAGTTCGGTGCCAAGCCGCTGTTTGAGAACGTCTCGGTCAAGTTCGGCGACGGTAATCGCTACGGCCTGATCGGTGCCAACGGCTGTGGCAAATCCACCTTCATGAAGATTCTGGCCGGAGTGCTGGAGCCCAGTGCGGGTAACGTGTCGCTGGACAAGAATGAACGCATGGCCTGGTTGCGCCAGGATCAATTCGCCTACGAAGACATGCGCGTGCTGGATGTGGTGATGATGGGGCATGAGGCGATGTGGTCGGCCATGCAGCAGCGTGACGCCATCTACGCCAATCTTGAAGCCACTGAAGACGATTACATGAAAGCCGCCGAACTGGAAACAGTGTTCGCGGAGCATGGCGGCTATACCGCCGAAGCGCGTGCCGGTGAGTTGCTGCACGGCGTGGGGATCCCTATCGCCCAGCATAGCGGCCCGATGAGCGCCGTGGCGCCCGGCTGGAAGCTGCGCGTACTGCTGGTGCAGGCCTTGTTCTCCAACCCTGATGTGTTGCTGTTGGACGAACCCACCAACAACCTCGATATCAACACCATCCGCTGGCTGGAAGATGTGCTGAACAATCGCGATTGCACCATGGTGATCATTTCCCACGACCGCCACTTTCTGAATCAGGTATGCACCCATATCGCTGATATGGACTATGCCAAGCTGACCGTGTATCCGGGAAATTATGACGACTTCATGCTGGCTTCTACGCAGGCGCGCTCGCAACTGTCCGCGGATAACGCGAAAGCCAAGCAGCAGATTGCCGACTTGCAGGAATTCGTGCGCCGCTTCTCAGCCAACGCCTCCAAAGCGCGCCAGGCGACCAGCCGCGCCAGACAGATCGACAAGATCAAGGTGGAAGATATCAAGCCTTCCAGCCGCCAGTACCCTTTCATCCGCTTTGAATATGACGAGCGCGATAAATTGCATCGCCAGGCGGTTGAAGTGGAAAAATTAAGCAAGTCTTACGACCGCAAGATATTCTCCAACTTCAATATCCGTATAGAAGCCGGCGAACGTATCGCCATCATCGGCGAGAACGGTATCGGTAAAACCACGCTGCTGCGGTGTCTGGCGAATGATCTGAAAGCCGATCACGGCAGCGTTAAATGGGCCGAAAAAGCCACCCTGGGCTACTTTGCGCAAGAGCATACCGCGGAATTCGAGACCGACATGCTTTTGGGCGAATGGATGCAGCAATACACGCGTGCAACTGACGACGACCAGGTAGTACGCAGCATGCTGGGGCGTCTGCTGTTTTCCGGCGATGACATCAAGAAACCGGTACGCGTGCTTTCGGGCGGAGAAAAAGGCCGCATGATATTCGGCAAGCTGATGCTGGCCCGCACCAATGTGTTGCTGATGGACGAACCGACCAACCACATGGATATGGAATCCATCGAGTCGCTCAATACTGCGCTCGACAAATACAAGGGCACGCTCATATTCGTCAGCCACGACCGCGAATTCGTAGGTTCGCTCGCCACCCGCATACTGGAGATCAAGGAAAACGAGATCATCGACTACAGCGGAAATTACGAAGAATACCTGACCAGCCAGATAGACTAGACAGGCATTCTGGACTTAGTGCGCCGCTGCCTTCACCAGCACAGGTTGGGCACGATACAGATTCGGGTACATGCGCTTCAATGCTTCAACCTTGGGCAGGTCGTTGAAAACGATGTACGGATAGTGCGGGTTCAACGTTAAGAAATCCTGATGGTGATCTTCCGCCGGGTAAAATCCAGTGTAAGTCTCGACATGCGTAACAATCGGTGCGTGGAACAGCTTGCTGCGATCAAGTTGCGTGATATAACTCTGCACGATCTGCTTTTGCATATCATTGGTGGGGAACACCGCAGAACGATACTGCGTGCCTGAGTCGGGGCCTTGGTAGTTCAACTCGGTTGGGTTATGTGCCACCGAAAAGAATATCTGCAACAACTGGCCGTATGTGATTTGCGTCGGGTCGTAGGTAACCTGTACCGATTCAGCATGTCCGGTATCGCCTCCGCTTACCTGATCGTATGTCGCTGTCTCGCGACGTCCACCCGCATAACCGGACACCGCTTTGGTGACCCCACGTACATGCTGGAATACGCCTTGCACACCCCAGAAACAACCTCCAGACAGAACCAGAGTCTCCGCATGATCTGTTGCAGTCGCATGCTCATCCATCGCCGGGGGCGGTATGGCAACGACTGGCTCTGCAGAGTAGGCAATGCCTTGACCCAGCGACATGCCGATGACCAGAATGCCTGCTGCCTTGCCCCAGATAGTCTTTATCTTATTCATCACGTATAACCTTTCTTACCAAATTAAATACTGTTTCAGGCGGCGCCAGGAAGGAATTTCATGGCGGCACCATTCATGCAATAACGCAGACCTGTCGGTTTCGGTCCGTCATCGAAAACGTGTCCAAGATGGCCACCACAGCGCTTGCAATGCACTTCAGTGCGCGTCATTCCCAGCGTGTTGTCATCACGGGTCTTCACCGCATTATCCAGGGGCTGCCAGAAACTGGGCCAGCCGGTATGGCTGTCAAACTTGGTCTTGGACGAATATAGTTGCTGCGAGCAGGCGACACAGGCGAAAATTCCTGCCCTATGTTCTGAATTCAACGCACTGCTATAGGGTAGTTCCGTGCCTTCCTGACGCAGTACGTTATACGCACTTGGCGACAACAGGCTGCGCCACTCCGCGTCAGTATGCATGACCTCATATTTTTCCGTTGCCCCCGCCTGTGCCGCACGTGCAAGAGGAGTAAGCAGAGGGCTCAGCCCAAGCAACAGGCCGGTGGAAGCTCCACTAATAAGAAACGAGCGACGGTTCAGATTCATGATTGATCTCCAGAGTAAATATATTGATAGTCTTTTGCATGTTTCGTTCGAGGGAAGATGCGAATATCTGATTCACGTTGATATGTCGGCGCAAACCATGTTTCCTTACAAATAAGATCACAGGACGATCAGCGAATAAAAAAAACCAGGCATATTCGCCTGGTCGAGTGGGTAATGGAGAATTACTACGGAGTATACCTATTCGTTTTAGGGTGATCGCCAAGCATTTCGGCATCACTGAAAATCGAAAGCGCATGCGTTGCATCTTAATCGTCACCAGCCCCTGACACCACGCCGAAACTCCCGAATTTAGAGAGGAGTTCTTCCTAACATAAGTCAGCGGGCTCCTACATGCATATCAGCCTTATACTGATTCTTAATTCCTGCATATGCTCTACAATCAGATCAAGGAAATACCTCAATAGTCAAAACTCGCGATTTCGTCTGATATGAGCCACATAGGAAAAAAACATCTACATCATGCAACACGCTGCGCGTTCCTTATGGGCCACACTGCTGATAGTGACCGTCTGCGCGGCAAGTATGGTAGCGATCATTCTATTGTTTGGCGGTAACCTGCTAAAACCCGCACTGGAGCATTATGTAAGTTATAAATCGCATCGCATCGTGAAAGCTGACGATATGCGCTTACAATTTTCAAGTTCATTGCGCCCCACCATCAAATTTCACAATCTATATATTCAGAATGCGCCATGGGCTTTTCAAGGGCAGCCTTCATCAAGGCCGTTAATTGCAGCCAAAGATATATCCTTTTCATTTGTTGCATTCAGAATGCCATTCTCAGAGAAACCGGGAATCGTAGAAATTTCCATGTCGGATGGGGAAGTGAATCTTGAGAGCATGAAAGATGGATTAAGAAATTGGCGGCTGCTTGAGCCGGATTATCGTGGCCCCGGAAAGTACTTGGTGATGTCGCTGCGGGCGAATCGCAGCAGGCTCTACTTAACCAACCATGGCATCAACCTGGATTTGGTTGCTGAAAGCAGCCCCATCCGTACACAATCCTCTATTCCTGCAGTCACTGGCGGACTACCTGCTGATCCCTTGTCGAACCGGATCACTTTTAATGGCACTTATCATGACAATGCGTTCGCAGGAGAAGCCTTGACGGGGCAAACAATCACATTTCATGTGACCGGCAAAAAGTTTCCTATTCATGGTGTTGTCCATTCCGGGAAAGCGGAATTGAATATAAGCGGTCAAGTCGGGGATATTTTCAAAGACCAGCTCATAGACGCAGATTTCCATTTTTCAGGCGCATCAGCATCTACCCTCAACCCTTTCATGAATGCACATTTTCCCAATACTCCCCCAATAATCGCCTATACCCATTTGGTTAAAACAGGCAATGACTATTACGCCACTCATCTACAAGGGAAATTGGGTGGCACGGATATCTCAGGAAATCTGGCGTATAGCCACATTGGAAACCGACCCTTCATTAAAGCAACTTTGTCCAGCAACGAGACTCAGTTAAATGATCTCATGGCTATGATGAGAGAACATGGGGATTCGAATATTGCGTCCAGCGACACTAAGCTTCCCATTGCTAACAACCCGGCTTCAATAGAGTTGCTCAAATCCCAGGATTTGGACTTGGTACTCAATGTGAATAAATTAATCTCGCCGGCACTACCCCCCATCGAAAATTTATATTTGAAGGTAACCCTGAATAACGGAGATTTAAAGGCGAGTCCTGTTCACGCAAAACTATTTGGCAGTACAGTGAATGCAGCGCTGTCACTAAATACGCAAAATCAGCCGACATACGCTCAGATCGTTATTGATGCGCAAAATCTTGCCATCGATCAAGCACTATCCAACACCAAATGGCGGGACATGATTGCCGCCCCGTTAACAGCTCATATCAATATGAATGGAACCGGGAATTCGCAAGCCAGCTTATTGGATAGCGCATCAGGCAACATGGATTTTAAGATCGGTCATGGTGAGATATCTAATAAACTGGATGCGAAAATGGGGCTCGACTTTGGAAAATTGGTTTGGTTATCACTCAGAGGAGACACGAGCATTGCGGTGAATAGCGGCGCAATTCATCTTGATTTCAAAAATGGCTTAGGCCTAGCACACTATATAAGCATTGATACCGCGCAGACGATTACGCGTGGGACGGGCAGTATCAATCTGGGAGATGGAACATTGGACTTCCTGCTGACCCCTAAGCCGAAAAATCCGACTATATTCTCACTAAGTTCCAATATCCGTATTTACGGGCCTCTAAGCAAACCAGCCTTTAAACTCGAACACAAGCCTTCTGCTGAACATGCATCGCAACATTGATATGTTCTTATATGTGGTTTTATACGCATCTAGTATCTACGCAAAGTAAACAACCCGGATACCAGTAGTATTTTATGCTAGTGGATAAGCACATGCTTTGGCTATACTCCTCACCATGAAAGCAATGATACTGCAAAGCCAGGGCCAGCCCTTACGCCAAGCCGACATCGCCAGACCTGCCGTTGGCGAAAACCAGGTGCTGCTGCAGGTAAGCGCATGCGGCGTGTGCCGCACCGACTTGCACGTGCTGGATGGTGATTTGCCATCGCCGAAACTACCGCTGATCCTCGGCCATGAGATCGTCGGTCGGGTGGTGGAAAAAGGTGCGGGTGTAAACCATTTCACCATCGGTCAACGCTTAGGCGTGCCGTGGCTGGGCCATACCTGCGATCATTGCCAGTACTGCGACAGTGGCAGGGAAAACCTGTGCGACCAGGCCATGTTCACCGGCTATACCCTGGATGGCGGTTATGCCGAGTACGTGGCAGCCGACCAGAACTATTGCTTCCCTCTACCTGAAGGTTATAGCGATGCTGAAGCTGCACCTCTACTGTGTGCAGGTTTGATCGGTTATCGCGCGCTGCTTGCTGCCGGCAATGCGCAGCGGCTTGGTATCTATGGCTTCGGTGCTGCAGCCCACATCATCGCCCAAGTGGCGCGTGCGCAAGGCCGCAAGATTTTTGCCTTCACTAAACCGGGGGATATCCCGGGACAGCGCTTTGCGACGGAATTGGGTGCGACGTGGGCAGGCGATTCAACGATGTCGCCACCCGAAGAGTTGGATGCCGCCATCATTTTCGCCCCGGTGGGTGCACTGGTGCCGCTGGCGCTACGGCACACCGCCAAAGGCGGCACAGTTGTATGCGCCGGCATCCACATGAGCGATGTGCCGCAGTTCCCTTATTCCATCCTGTGGGGCGAGCGGTGCGTGCGGTCCATCGCCAATCTTACCCGTCGTGATGCGCAGGAATTCCTGGCGCTGGCCCCCGAACTTGGCGTTAGAACTCAAGTGCAGACTTTTGCGCTGGAATCAGCCAATGAAGCTTTGGAGCACCTGCGAAACGGGAAAGTGCGAGGAGCAGCCGTGCTGCTGTGCAATCAATAGCGCAACCGATGTTGCGATGGTTAGCCGGGCACCGGACTATGCCACCAGCCGCCGCCCAAGGATATGAATAAAGCGGTTGTATCTTGAAGCTGTTGCGCCTGAATTTGAAAATAATTGATTCTGGCCACGTGATACTGAATTTCAGCAGATAAAACCTGTAAATAATTGACCATACCGGCTTCATAATTATCCCGGTAAAGCTTTGATGTAAGCTCAGCATCTGCAACAGCCTGAGCCTCTGTCCTGGCTAATTCCGCGTCATGCTCCAGCGCGCGCACGCTATCAGCCACTTGTTCAAAGGCGGCAAGCGTGGTCTGTTTGTAGTTTGCAGCGCTCACTTCATATGCATCGATTGCCGCCTGATGGCGTGCACTGAGTTCGCCGCCATTCAAAATGGGAGCTGCAGCGCTTAAGCCCAGGCCCCAGATATTGCTGTCCAGCAGCTTACTCAAAGAACTGCCAGCCAGCCCATATGTCGCATTTAAATTAAAACTGGGAAACATCGCTGCCCTGGCTACCCCGATATCTGCACTGGCGACATGCAATTGCGCTTCAGCAGCGAGAATGTCGGGCCTTTGTCGCACCAGTGCCGACGGCAAGGAAAGCGGCAAATCGTTGGGTAACGCAAAGTCCGTCAGCAATAAATGGGGTGACTGCCATTCAGCGGGAGATTTTCCTTCCAGTGTAGCGAGCAAATTCTGCGATTGAGTCAGTCGTTGCCTTAACGGAGGCAACAAGGCCTGGAAAGCCTCGAGTTGCACGCGTAAATCCAACTCATTCCGGTAAACAATCAATCCGGCCTGATATTGCTTTTGGGCAATGGTGATCTGTTCTTTTTGTAATGCTATCAGGCGCTCCAACTCATCTATTTCGGTCTGATAACCTGCAGTCGCAATAAGCGTATTGACTATATTTCCGGTAAGTATCAGGTAAGTGCCGAGTTTAATGTTTTGTTGCTGGTCGACCTGTGCGGCCAGGCTTTCAACTGCGCGATGTTCGCCTCCAAAAATATCAAGAGAGTAACTTAATGTTGCGGTCAAAGTCGTCAGAGTAAATGCCTTACCCTGTCCGGAATTACCGAAAGCGGCAGGTGAAGATTTTTCCCGGTCGGCAGAAAACGCCGCATTCAGCTGAGGATAGAAAACTCCATAACCAGCTCGCAGATTATCCTGGCTTTGCTTGAGGCTGGCCTGAGCCGCCTGCACTCCCGGGTTTTCTTGCAGTCCCTGGGTGACAGCCGCATCCAGTTCTTTGGAATGAAACAATTGCCACCAGTTTGCAACGGGGCCTACCCCTTCCTGAAAACGCTGGGTGACTCCTCCAACCTCGGTTGTCTGCTTGGGATCGCCTCCGTAGTTGTAGTGGTCCGCTGTAGGCGGCAGGGGACGCTTAAAATCGGGGCCTACGGCACATCCTGCAAGCAATAGCCCAAAAAATGCGCACAGATACGGCCGTTGCAACAACAGAGGCCGTTTATTATTTCCTGGGTGCATTCGTCTGCTCACCTATATACACATCCACCAGTTGGCCGGGAAATATTGCAAGATCCTTCTGCTTTTCAAAGCTGAAAATAACGGGCAAGACGCGCACGTCCACTCTTTCCGTACGCTGGTTGGATAACTCGATTTTCGGGGATACACTGGGTTGTACCCTGACGAATTTTAACGGGACGCTGATTTCAGTCCCCTGAATAAACATGCGCGCCTGAATTTTCGATAGATTTGGCAGCTTGTTAATCAGGATCTCATCAACAAAACAACGTACGGCTAGATCGTTGTTGTAATTGCCCATCACCAGAACCGGGGTCGCTGCGCCGGTATACGTGTCATAAACACCCTGGCTGGATATATAGCTGCCAACGGCAGTGTTTATAGATAGCACGGCACCATCGGCAACCGCTTTAACAATATATTTAGCCAATAGTGCGCTTGCTGCCTGATACACTTTGGCCGCCACCTGATACTGCTTTTGTGATGCCTCCAAATTTGCCTCAGCCACCTTGACTGCATTCTGAGCCGTATCCAGTGACTCCTTGCTTACCGATCTGGCATCGAGTTTCCATGAAATGGTCTGTTTCTCCAGCTGGTCCTGCAAGCTCTTCAGATTGGCTTGAGCCACTCGTATCTGTGCGTTCGCGGATTCCATCTGCGCTTTTTGCTGCTCGGTAACAGACCGCTGCACCGAGTCTTCCAAAGCCAGCAATTGAGCGCCCGCCCTTACCTGCTGGCCCTCTTTAACGTAAATCCTGGTTACGGTCCCCGCAACTTCAGGGTAGATATTGATGTTCGCTCCACTGCTTTGAGCCGTTTCAATGATGCCGTTGGCAAATATGCCGTGCTGATATGGATTTGATGCGGGCGCATAGGCAGGAGACTGGGCCTTCTGTTTCAAGCCAAACACATAGGCTGCACCAAGCCCAAGCAAAATACCCAGGATGGCCAAAACCATCAGCAACTTATTTTTCATTCACGGTCCTTTGAGTGCCAGTAATCTTGCCATCTTCCATATGCATAATCGCATCTGCAAATTCCAATATCCGGTTGTCATGCGTCACAATGATGATGCATCGTTTTTCGTTAAGCGTATGCGACTTAACGAATTGCACGATTTCTCTTCCCGTTTCTCCATCAAGTGATGCCGTAGGTTCATCCAGCACCAGAATATCCGGTTGGCTGACCATTGCGCGGGCTATAGCGACACGCTGTTGCTCGCCTCCACTTAGTTTAACCGGCGGTAAATTGGCTTTATCCTTCAGCCCTACGACTTCCAGATACCCTAATGCTGTTTTGATTGCCAGATCCCAATTCACTTTTTTCAGAATCAGCGGGATAGCGATGTTCTCAACCGTAGTCAGCCTGGAAAACAGATGGTAATCCTGAAACACGAAACCCATCCTGTTCAGCCTGAAATCTGCCAATTGATTTGGAGTCATATTCCACAGATTCGAGCCATCCACCAAAACATTGCCGGCATCTGGTTTAAGTATCCCTGAAATGATGCTGAGCAATGTCGTTTTTCCGCTACCGGACGGCCCCACTAAATAAAGCATTTCGCCATATCTGGCCTCAAAACTCGCATCACTTACCGCAACGGTTTTCGCCTCCCCTTCGCCGAACCATTTTGTAATGCCAGATGCCTGAATCGCAATATCAAACATATCAGCCCCGGAAAATATCGAAAGGCTCAATCTGCAGCACCTTACGCACACTGATATAACTGGAAAACGCCGCGATAATCAATACCATGCCTAACGCAAAAGCCAGATTGGTGTAGGTGACCTGCGCCGCATAGTCCGGCAATCTGAATCTGGCGAATAACATCATCATGGTTGCAAGTCCGACTCCAAGCCCATACCCCATCAACGAAGTAAACGTGACCTGAAAAAGTATCATTGACACCAGTTCGCTGCCTTTGGCACCCATCGCCTTAAGAGCTCCGAATTTCTCAAGGTTTTCCAGCACGAAGGTATAAAAAGTTTGCCCGGATATGGATAACCCGACAATAAAACTGATGATCGTCATCAACATGACGTTGATGCCCAGACCGGTCTGATATTTGTAAAAATCGGATATCTTATTGATAAACTGGTCTCTGGTGAGCGCTTCATACCCAAGTTTATGGATTTGTAGCTGTATATAGGGGATATCCATTTCGTTTTTGGGTTCTATCAAAACGAAGGAAGTGGTGAACCTAGACGAGGGAATATAAGTAATAGCCCGGCTGTACGTAGTATACAGGGTTGGTACGCCGAAGATTCCTGTAGCCTGGACTTTGGCGATGCCTACTATTTTTCCGCGATGGTCGTTAATCTCGAATTCATTGCCGATCTTTGGATTTTCGAGTTTCTTGAACTCTGCGTCTTTGACCACCAAAAAAGCATTCTCGGCAAAAATATCCTCTATCTTTCCCTCGATCAACGCCGGCCTCCCGTAAAGCGTAGCATCATCCAGACCGATCACGGAAACTGCCTGATAAGAGCCACTTCTCAGTTTTACCAGCGCACCGCCAAAATAAACGGGGACAGCATATTTGACTCCATTGATGCTTCTTGCCATATCCAGAACTGTATCGGGCAGCGGGATGCTGCTGTTCACGTTGTTGACGGCTGGATCCATCACCCAGACTTTTGCGCCCACATTGAGAACCGCAGCCGACGAACGAGCCAGAATCCCGGAAAACATGGACATCATCATCACCATCAGAAAAACTGCAAAAGTGATGCCTACCAGCAGTGCGGCAAATTTCCCCTTATCGTTGATAAGAAGTTTAAATGCGATTTTTAATAATCCTGGCATAAAAAACCCTTAAAACATGTATGCCTCGGTCGCGTAACGGCGAATCATGCGGTGCGTATTGAATACCGACGCATTTTTGCTGATCGCGTCTTTCATTACTGCAATCCATCCGGCTCTATCCTCGTAATATAAGGGCAACACCACCTTACCCAGCTTATTGTAGAGATCGTTTGCATCATCAATATCGCTGCGTATCTCCGAGGTGCCTACCGCCCAACCGGTGACGCCTTCTATGCAGCCTTCAAGCCACCAGCCGTCCAGCACGGAAAGACTAGGCACACCGTTGAAGGCAGCTTTCATACCGCTGGTTCCCGATGCTTCCAGCGGCCGTAGCGGAGTGTTGAGCCAGACATCCACGCCGGAAACCATTTCCAGCGCCAGCTTCATGTCGTAGCCCGGCAGATAAACCACGGCTACCTCGTTGGCCAGTTCGCGCATGTGCTGATGCAATTGCTCAATGAGATATTTTCCACCCTCGTCATTAGGGTGAGCCTTGCCGGCCATTACCAGTTGAAAGGGATGTTCGCGGTGCAGGCTGCGCAGGCTTTGCAGATCAGTAAACAGCAGGTCGGGGCGTTTATAAGCCGTCATGCGGCGCGCAAAACCAAGAATGGGGATGGTCGGATCCAATGCCTGACCGCTCGTTTCCTTGATGCGATCGAGCAATTTCTGTTTGGCATTTGTGTGCGCATCCCAGATCGCCTGATTCGGCAGCTGATCCACTCGCACCAGCAGCTCCGGCTCGTGACGCCAGCCAGGGAAATAATTGTCGTACAAGGCAGCGAACTGCTCACTGGTCCAGGTATCCGGGTGAACGCCGTTGGTGATGGCATGCACTTCATACTCCGGGAACATCTTCTGCGAAACCTCCGCATGTTTCTTGGCAACACCATTCACATAATCTGAAAGATTCAGCGCCAGCCGCGTCATGTTCAGACTCCCCTCGCCAGCAAGCTTGCGCACCTCGTCCATATCCATAAATTCGCCATCGGCTATGCGTTCCACCAGGCCGTAGTCAAACTGGTCCTGCCCAGCTTCTACCGGGGTATGGGTAGTGAAAATGGATTGTGAGCGCACACGCGGCACGTCATAAGGGGATTCCCCCGCGTGCAGGTCCTGCTTGCGGTATTCAAGATTGTTTAACAGCTCCAGTGCGAGAAATGCGGAGTGACCTTCGTTGAGATGATGCTTGCGTACGTGGAACCCCAGTGCTTGTAACATACGCATACCGCCCACGCCCAACACGATCTCCTGTTTCAGGCGGTACGCCGCATCTTTGCCGTACAGGAAATGAGTGATCTCGCGGTCATCCAGCTGGTTCTCCGGCAAGTCGGTATCCAGCAGCAGCACCGGCACCTCGGCACCCCCCTGCCCCTTGATACGGTAAAGCCAGGCACCCACCCAGACCGTACGACGCTCTATCTCGACCGCCACTTTGGCATTTACCTGCTCGGCGCGAGATGATGGCTCCCACATGTCCGGTGATTCACTTTGCCTCCCCTGCTCGTCTATTTTTTGCAGAAAATACCCTGCCCGACTGACCAGGGTTATACCCAGGATAGGCAATGCCAGATCGGCTGCCGAGCGTAGCGTGTCGCCCGCCAACACGCCCAACCCACCGGAGTAGGTGGGAATATCATATGCCAGCGCGATCTCCATGGAGAAATAGGCGATGCTTGTTCTGGTGGTGAATTCACGCAGCATGGGAATCGACATCGGTCAGGGTCTGTTCGGTTTTGTTGTTCATATTGATCCTTGCATTTCGGTTAGGCCACGGAAAAATTCCGGTAAAAAAGCCGCTTCGCGCCCTCAACTGCGAACAGGTAGGTCAGTACCATGGTCAGTAGCAGTAAAAAGAACAAAGTAGGCGGCGCCACGAACCCCAGCACTCCAGCCAGGGCGGTAAACGGCAGGACGGCTGCGATCAGCACCACCGAGATGGAGGTGATGCTAAGCAGCAAACCGGGCCTGCTGCGGAACGGATTTCCGCGAGTACGAATGACGAATATAACCAGTACCTGAGTAGCAATGGATTCTATGAACCAGCCGGTATGGAATAATGCTTCGCCGGCATGGAAAATATGCAACATAATGAAAAAAGTCAGGAAGTCGAACACCGAGCTGACCGGACCCACCATCCACATATAGTTTCGGATGAAACGGGTATTCCATTGCCTTGGGTGCGCCAGATATTCATGGTCAACGTTATCCATGGGGATAGGCAATTCCGAAATATCATACAGCAGATTGTTGAGCAGAATCTGAGTCGGCAGCATAGGCAGGAACGACAAAAACAAAGTCGCGCCAGCCATGCTGAACATATTGCCAAAATTGGAACTGGTGCCCATCATGATGTATTTCATGATGTTGGAAAAGGTGCGCCGCCCCTCCATTACCCCGGCATGAAGTACGTTCAGATCCTGATGCAGCAATATCATGTCCGCCGCCGCCTTGGCTACATCCACTGCACTATCCACCGAAATACCCACATCGGCGGAATGCAGGGAAGGCGCATCGTTGATACCGTCGCCCAGATATCCAACGGTATGCCCGTGCGATTTCAGCGACAGTATGATGCGATTCTTTTGCACTGGTGTGACACGGCAGAACAGATTGGCCTCGCGCACCCTGACTGCCAGCGATAGATCGTCCAGATGTTGTAACTCGCTACCGGTGAGTACGCCAGTGACCGGCATCCCCAGTTGTTCGCATACATGACGCGTGACCAGTTCGCTGTCACCGGTCAGTATCTTCACCGTGATCCCGCTAGTCGCCAGCGTTTTAAGAGCGTGCGCGGCACTGGCCTTGGGTGGATCGAGAAAAGCGGCAAAACCGACGAAAGTCAGATCACTTTCATCATTGAGCACCGCATGCGGATGATCCAGCGGCACTTTGCGCGAGGCAATGCCCAATACCTTGAAGCCGCTGCGTCCCAGCTCATCCTGTAACGCCTGCATCTCGGATAATGTGGCCTGATCCAGGGGCCGTTCACTGTCGTCCTCGCCCATGATGTAGCTGGTGGATAACTTCAGGATGTCCTCGGGCGAACCTTTCACCACCAGCAGGCGTTTTTCGCCGTCGTCTAGCAGTACCGATACGCGCCGGCGTTCAAAATCGAATGGGACCTCGTCAATCTTGTTCCAGCCTTTAACGTCTATCTCACCATGTTCAAGGATCGCATCGTCCAGCGGGCTGCGCAAACCGGTTTCGAAATAGCTGTTTAAATAGGCCATCTGCAGCACCAGAGCGCTGTCCCTGCCTTTTACGTCCAGGTGTCGCTCCAGTCGTATCTTGGCATCGGTCAGTGTACCGGTCTTATCGGTACACAGCACATCCATGCTGCCCAGGTTATGAATAGCAGCCAACTGCTTCACGATCACGTGCTTTTTCGCCATGCGCATGGCTCCGCGCGACAGCGTCACTGTCACCACCATGGGCAGTAACTCCGGCGTCAGCCCTACCGCCAGCGCAATGGCGAACAGGAATGACTCAAGGACCGGGCGGTGAAACAATGTGTTGGTAAGAAATGAAAACAGCACCAGCAGAAAGGTCAAACGCATGATTAACATACCGAAATTCTGCGTGCCTATTTCGAACGCGGTTGGCGGAGGCTTGACCAGCAGCGAGTCAGCGATGTTGCCAAGTGCGGTAGCGTCTCCGATGCGGCATACCATCGCTTTTGCCATACCGCTGATCACTGACGTGCCCATGAAAACAGCATTTTGTGCCAAGTCGATTTCTTCCACCGCACTGTCCAAATCCTGCGCATGCTTCTCAACCGGATAGGCCTCGCCTGTCAATAACGCCTGATTCACAAAGAAATCTTTGGCTTCCAGCAGGCGGCAGTCCGCCGGAATCAGAGAGCCTGCAGCCAGCATCACCACGTCTCCCGTCACCAGCTCCGCCATAGGGATCTCCTGCGCTACGCCGTCGCGCAGTACCGAAGCACGCACCGCTACCGTCTGTTTCAGCTTTTCGGCGGCTCGACCGGCACGATATTCCTGAATAAAATCCAGCGTCACGCTGATCAACACCATCACCCAGATGATGACAAAACTGGTGATTTCTCCAGTCACGGCAGATACTGCGCTTGCGGCAAGCAGGATCAACACCAGAGGGTTTTTGAAATGGCTGAAGTATTGCAGGATGAGCGAACGTTCGCCTTGCACACGCAAAGCATTGGGGCCGGAACGTGCCGACCGTTGCTGTGCCTGTTGCTGGTCAAGGCCGCCGTTATTCGACTCCAGATGCAACTGGAGTGAAGCAACGGGGATATTCCAGAACTGCGGTATATCCAAGTATTAACCCTTTCCACAACAACATACGAAAGCAATATCCGACTGATCAGATCATCAATTGCTGAATTAGATAATATGCTCTCAGTACAAGGCTTGCCGGCTTTTGATATGCGTCAACGCATGCTCACTATCGTTACTGCGTAATATTCGAATGCAGATCCTTGGAGACCTTGCGCAGGGTAAGGTCACCTTCGGCCACCTCGATTTTGAATCCCAGCGAAGTCACTAGCCCTATCGTTTCCAGATTGCTGGCCAGCACCAGCCCTTCCATGAATTGCAGACCTTTATCTCGCGCCACTTCGATAAGCGAATTCATCAATTTATGCCCCACCGCCTTATGCTGCCACTCGTCACTTACGGCCAAGGCGAATTCGCATGTCACCCTATCCGGGTTGATGACATAACGGCATACGCCTATCTCCTGATCCTTGCCGGCCTGTTGCACCAGCGCTATCAATGCCATCTCGCGGTCATAATCGATTTGAGTCAGGCGCACCAACATAGAGACCGGCAGCTCCTTCTGGATATGCATGAAACGAAAGTATCGTGAAGTTTCCGATAGAGTCTGAAAGAAATCCTGTTCCAGTCTAGCATCTTCGGGACGAATGGGGCGTATGGTGACCATGGTGCCGTCAGCCATCTGCCACTCATTGATAAGATGGACAGGATAGGGAGAGATCGCCATGTGCGCATAGCGATTCCTGGAAGCCGGTGCAAAATCCACGATCACTCGCGCATCCACCGCCATCGCGCCCTTCTCGTCTATGATCAGCGGATTGATATCCATCTCCTTCAGCCAAGGCAGTTCGCACACCATCTCGGAAACCCGCAGCAGCACGCTCTCCAGTGCCTCCATATTGATTGGTGGCATATTGCGGAATGACCCCAATAGCTTGGATATACGCGTGCCGGCTATCAGTTCCTTTACCAAAAAGCTGTTGACAGGAGGTAACGCCACGGCGCGGTCTCCCATCACTTCCACCATCACGCCGCCTGCGCCGAAAGTGATGACCGGACCGAACACCGCATCGGTAGTCACTCCTATCATCAATTCGCGCCCGTTGGGCTTGACCACCATGGGCTCGACAGAAACCCCGTCGATAACCGCGTTCGGCAGAAGTGATTGCACATGGCTGATAACCTCCTGGTAAGCGGCGTACACCGATTGCGCGTGCATCAGATTCAACCTGACGCCGCCGGTGTCTGATTTATGGGTGATTTGTTTGGAATTGACCTTGATTGCAACCGGGAATCCCATCTCTTCAGCCAGAAGCACTGCTTCGCCTGCAGAGCGTGCTACTGCGGTAGTGGCCACCGGAATGCGAAATGCTGCCAGCAATGCCTTGGATTCCGTCTCTGTCAATATATTGCGCTTTTCGGCAAGCACGGATTCTATTAACAGCCTGGCTCCTGCGACATCAGGAGCATCCTGGTGCGACAGCGGTCCGGGTATCTGCGCCAGCTGCTGCTGGTTGCGGTAAATATTGGTGATGTAGGAGAATGCCTCGATGGCGGCCTCCGGTGTACGGAATGTCGGTACGCTGGCACTGACGAAGGCTTCGCGTGCTGCGCCGATCTGCACATGACCCATCCAGCAAGTAAGCAGCGGCTTATCGAACTTGGCCGCCAGAACTATCATGGCTTGCGCCACTTCAAGTGGTTGGGTCATGGCCTGCGGGGTGAGTATCACCAGCACACCGTCCACCCCGGCATCTCGCATGCAGATACTGGTGGCCTCCACAAAGCGGGCAGCGGTTGCATCACCAATGATATCCACCGGATTATGGTGCGACCAGGTGACGGGCAACGCCTGATTGAGCGCAGCCATCGTCTGCTCGGAAAATTCGGCCACTGCGACACCCAAGTCCTCGGCGCGGTCTATCGCCATCACTCCCGGCCCACCACCGTTAGTAATGATGGCAAGGCGATTGCCGATGAAGTGGCGGTTAGCGGCCAAGGTTTGCGCAGCCGAGAACAGACCCCCAATCGACCTCACCCGAACCGCTCCTGCACGGCGCAAAGCAGAATCGAACACATCATCGGCACCCACCAAGGCACCGGTGTGAGACGTCGCCGCCTTCGACCCGGCAGCATGGCGGCCCGCTTTGATAACGAACACTGGCTTGTTGCGCGCCACTGCTCGTAGCGAACTGAGGAACTCGCGGGCTTTATGGATACCTTCGATGTAGATCAGGATGCTTTCAGTTCTGGCATCTATCGCCAGATAATCAAGGATCTCGCCGAAATCAATATCCGCCGAACTCCCCATGGACACCACTGTAGAGAAACCAATATCGTGAGCGGGCGCATAATCGAGTATGGCCGTGCATAGCGCACCGGATTGCGATACCAGCGCCAGATTCCCGGATTTGACCTGCCCGTTGAAAAAGGTGGCATTAACACCGTTAGCGGTATAGATAAGGCCCAGGCAATTGGGGCCGAGGATGCGCATGCCGTATGTTTTCGCCTTGGCCAGCATGAGTTGCTCTATCTCGACGCCTAGCTTGCCGATTTCGCTGAATCCTGCCGACAGAACCACAGCGGCCGGCACGCCATGCTTGCCGCAGGCCTCGATGATATCGGGCACAGTGTTTGCGGGAGTACAAATCACCGCCAGATCGACCGGCGTTTTGATCTGCTCTATGCTTTGATAGGCGCTCTTTCCCTGCACTATGCTGTGCGTCTGGTTGATGGCATACAAGCGGCCTTTGAACCCGTTTTCCAGCATATTGCGGAATACCATTCCCCCCACCGAATCGACGCGGTCATTTGCGCCTATCACGGCGACTGATTGGGGTAAGAACAACTTGCTAAGATAATGAGGTTTCATATGCTCAGTAATTTGAAGTGCCGATGACTGTCTTGTATACCCGCCGCTATGTGCGAATAGTGAATCGACCCGTCTGCACTAGACAGTTTCAAGCCTCGTGAAATACTGCTTCTCGAACTCTACCGGAGAAAGCCGATT
>CAILHX010000041.1 GCA_903834185.1 uncultured Methylophilaceae bacterium | reverse complement strand
CCAGGTTGGCACCCAGGGTGTAGCTGACGGAGGAGCTTACGGTGTCGGTACCTTCGCCTGCGTTCTCGGTGATGATGTCGGCGCTGTTGTTGATGATGTAGGTGTCGTTGCCTAAGCCGCCTATCAGGGTGTCTGTGCCGGTGCCGCCAGCCAGGGTGTTGTCGCCGCTGTTGCCGGTGATGGTGTTGTTGAGTGCGTTGCCGGTGCCGTTGATGTTGCCGGCTCCGGTGAGGGTGAGGTTCTCTACGTTGGCGCCGAGAGTGTAGTTGACCGAGGACTGGACGGTGTCGATGCCGGCACCCACATTCTCTGTGACTACGTCACTGGTATTATCCACCACATAGGTATCGTTACCACTACCGCCTGCCATGGTGTCTATTCCGGTACCACCGTCTAGCAGATCATTGCCGGTGCCTCCGTTGAGGGTGTCGTTTCCGGCGTCGCCGAATAATGAGTCATTGCCTACTCCTCCACCATCTATGATGTCGTTGCCATCAAAGCCATGTATCACATCAGCCCCGGAGGTGCCGGACATGACATTGTTGCCGGACATGGTGGCGGTAGTGAGCTGATCCGGGGTCGAAAATGAGTCTATTTGTTGTTCAGTGAGGGATAAGCCGGTGATGCTGTAAAAATGCCCTGAAGGATCAACAAATTTGACAGATGTAATGTTGCTGCTGGTGATTGCGCCTGTGGAGTCAGAATTTATGTTTCCATCAAAGATATAAGTACCTGTGGCATCGCCATATTGAAGTTCCGTAATATTGGAAGAACCATCAGAGACACTAAAAGAGCCATAGGCATCGACTTTTAATCCGGATGCCGTCGAAAAACCAAGATGAGTAATACTGCCGCCAAAGAAGCCGCCAAAATCCGTGATCGAACCATCAAATTTGATCACCAGTCCCTGGGGGGTGATAAAGGTAATGTTATTGATGGTTGGGAATGAGGTATTAAAACTGGTGCCTGTAAAAGAGAACGAGCCGCCACCTGCTATGGTACCGGCGATGAAGTTCGTTGTTCTGGCAGTGACGGTGATCAAACCCGTTGAGAGAGTATCCAGCCAGGTGTTTGCAGCGGTGAGGTCGTTTTCCAGACCGGTGGTCGCACCTGAGCCAGGGAAAGTAGTAGGGAATGGTCCTGTCCAGTTGCTGAGGTATATAGGTTGATTTAGACTCACAGTTGTGCTCCCTGTCGCCATAAACGGGCCATTACTGCCCTGGCTGCCCGTATTACCATCACTGAAAGTCCAGTCCAGGCGTACTGTTGACTGAGGTGAATTGGAATTGTTGGAATATGCAATTGATGACAAGGCCTCATTGACTCTTGCTTGCGTGGCATTGCTATTGAAAGTAATTGAAAGTCCGCTAAGATTGTTTTCAGTGCCTATAATTACACCAGATAAAATGACATTTCCATTGCTGAAAGTCAGATTACCGCTACCGGAAAAAATGTCGTTATTACTCTGGCCATTATTGGAAGCTATGTGCAAAGTAGCGCCACTATAGTTGCCGACACCACCGTTGAGAGCAGATAGTTCGGGGTCGTTGATGGACACCGAACGGTCGAGAGTGACTGGAGAGCCGCCAGAGTTGAAACCAACAACACTATCCAGTGAACTGGCTGAAGAATGAAAGGTATGGTCAACGCTGCCATCAGCATTAAAGCGTTCCACGACGCTAGCCGGGTTCTGCATGACGCTGCTATTACCATCGTTGCCTGTGAGCAGGATTTTGCCATCCGGTTGCACAGTAATGGTATTGACTGAAGAAAAACCAGTGCCGAAATTGATTGTCTCCATACCATCGCCGGAAAAGCTACTGTCCAGTGTGCCATCAGCATTAAGGCGCAGCAATACGACATCCTGCCGCCCGGCATAATAATTCAGATTTCCTGTCACCAGTATCTTGCCATCAGCCTGAATGGCGACACTGGTCACTGTACCGGTCGCGCCTAGGCTTAGTGTGAACTCTCCGTCGCCGGAGAAACTGGTATCCAGACTGCCATTCGCGTTGTAACGATCTATCGCGAAGCCGAAGTTGCTTTGACCCGCTACCACAATCTTGCCGTCAGCCTGCAAGGCAACGGTATTGGCATAGTCATCATTGCTTATGTTAGTAGTGACTATGCCGGTACCATTGAAGCTTGTGTCCAAGCTGCCATCAGCGTTATATCTTACAAGCGCAAAGTCTCTAGTCGCGGTGTTAGCGAAAGTAGTCCCAACGACCAATATTTTCCCGTTAGGCTGTAAAATAACTTTTGAAGTATCATCCTCAAATCCGATATCAACGGATGCAAGGCCATTGCTCCCAAAGCTGCTATCCAGACTTCCGTCGGCGTTGTAGCGGACTACGTTATATCCATTCAATCCAACGCCAACGCTGGCGCCTCCTGCTACCAGAATTTTGCCGTCTGATTGTTCTACGATACTGCCTATGCCGCCATGAATGAGGCTCACAGTCTGTTCGCCAGTGCCATTGAAGGTCGTGTCCAGGCTACCATCAGCGTTATACCGTGCAATCACGTCAAGGCCGTTAACATTCCCGGCCACCAGCATTTTCCCATCGGTCTGTATGGTTAGAGCCTGGGCAGCATCGGAGGTAATGCTACTGGAAGTACTAAACCCGGTTGTGATCAGGCCATTTCCATTGAAACTTGTATCCAGACTACCATCGGCGTTATATCGTAATAGCGTAAATGCGTTATGCGGAAAAATGGAAGCTTCTGTGCCTGCCACAAGAAGTTTCCCGTCAGGCTCCAGTACTGAAGCATACGACGTAAAAAGAGGCGCCACTGGTGCGTCCCCCACAGCAAAGGTGGGCGCGTTGTCGATCCCGATGAAATTCACTGTTGTGCTTCCGGTCGCAGTGAGTGCCCCACCGGCGCCTTGAGTGCCGGTATTGCCGTCACTAAATGTCCAGTCAATTTTGATCGTCGAAGATGGTATGTCTGAGATATTTGAATACGCTATTGAGCTTAATGCTTGATTGACCAGAGTCTGGGTGGCGTTGCTGTTAAAGTTTATCTGCAACGTACCATTGGTATTGGTAACCGTACCTATGTCAATCGAAGAGATCATGACATGGCCACCGTTGAAGCTCAGAATTCCACTACTGGAAAAGATGTCCTGAGCGTTGGCGCCGCCATGACGACTTATCGTAACCGAAGAGCCACTATAATTGCCGTTGCTGCCGAGGGATGCCAGGTCCGGGTCATAAATGGAAGCAGTATTATCCAAGACGACTGGAGCAGTCCTTTCTTGATAACTTATGGTGCCACCAACAGTGTTAAATGAGGTAGAGAAGGAAGAACCGAAGCTGCCGTCAGGGTTGATACGTGCCAATGCAACATTATCAAAAGGCCCGACTGACCCTGTCACCAGTATCATGCCGTCGGGCTGTACAGTGATGCTAAACCCTTGCGCAGAATTTTGCAGGCCTGTGAATGACACGTACTGCTGCCCAGTGTGGTTAAAGGTGTAATCCGGGGTGCCATCCGCCTTGAAACGTGAGATCGCAATGAAATTGGAATTGCTATTGCCTACCACCAGTATCTTGCCATCCGGTTGCAGCACGATACTATGGGCTTCATCGGTTCCGCCAAGATTGAGATTGAATATCGCGGCTTGGTTAAAGCTGGTATCTGGTGTGCCATCAGCGTTATAGCGCAGCAGGACGAAATCTTCATTCGAATCGAACGCATTGACGGCATGTACCGTATTCCCAACTACCAGTATCTTGCCATCTGCTTGCACTGCTATTGCATGTGCTGTGGCCCCGATGATATATGGAGAGCCATTTGTGTATGGGGTCACAACCTTGCCATCACCATCGAAGGTGGTATCTAGCGTGCCGTCTGTGTTGTACCGTGCCAATGCGATCGCGCTATGGTTTAAGTCGCCGGTACTCCCTGCGATCAATATTTTGCCATCGGCCTGGATGGCAATACTTCCGGCAGTATCCGTACCGCCAAAGTCTGTAGTGACCTTGCCGCTGCCATTAAAACTGGCGTCCAAACTGCCATTGGCGTTGTACCGTGCCAGTGCAAAATCCGCCCCGTTGGCATTTGAATTGGTTCCCACTACCAAGAATTTTCCGTCAGGCTGGAGCACAAGACTGGAGCCATAATCCAAGCCGCCAAAGTCGGTAGTGAGCTTACCGCTGCCATTAAAGCTGGTGTCCAGGCTGCCATTGCTGTTATACCGCACCACGGCAAAATCCAGGCCTCCGAGACCTTGACCTTGCCCGGCGAGCAGTATCTTCCCGTCAGGTTGAATCTGGAGACTGAATCCGCGGTCATCCCCACCGAAGTCGGTCATGACGCTGCCGGTACCATTAAAAGTAGTATCGTAGCTGCCATCCGCATTGACCCGTACTAGGCCAAAATTATTGTTGTTGCCAGAGACATTCATCACCACCGCCATGGTGATCTTGCCATCGCTCTGCACGACGGCAGAGTAAGCATCTTCGCTATTGTTATTCGGGGATGTATGAGCCAGAACTATTTTACCCGACCCGTATGAGTTAAAAGTCGGGGCATTATTCGATTTTGTCAGGATGAAGCTTTGCGTTGCCGCAGTGACGCCGCCTTTACCATCACTCACGTTATAGCTAAGGCCGACTGTTCCGGTGTAGTTAAGATTAGGGATGATGGTGTAAGTGCCGTTGCCGTTGTTGACCACGCCACCGGGATTTGCCGTAAGGCCTGAGATTGAAAGCGTATCGCCATCGGCATCAGTAAAACCCGCCAACAGATTAGCGGAAGTCACGGTATAGGCATTATTCTTGATGCCTGCTGCCAGGATGGCCTGGCTTCCTGTTAATGCCGGGAGGTCGTTGACCGAAGTGATGTTGACCGTGGTGCTGCCGGTGGTGCTCAGTGCGCCACCCGTCCCTTGGGCGCCGGTATTGCCGTCGTTGAAAGTCCAGTCGATCTGCACTGTGGCAGGCGGACTATCAGAGCTGTTGGCATAAGCCACTGAGCTCAGCGCCTGATTAACCAGCGTCTGCGTAGCATTGTTGTTGAAAGTAATGGTAAGTGTGCCATTGCTATTGCTGACGGTACCGATATCCACGGATGAAATGATAGCGTGGCCGCCACTGAAACTTAAATTACCGCTACCAGAGAATATATCCTGGGCATTGGCGCCGCCGTGACGGGCAAGCGTGAGGCTGGAACCACTATAGTTGTTGATGGCGTTCAATTCGGCATCGTTGATCTGCACGTGATTATCAAGTACCCCAGGCGATGCATTTTCAGTGTAGGAAGCACTGAGAGAACCGAAGGCACCGAAAGAGTTGTCCAGGCTGCCATCTGTGTTATAACGCACCACAACAAAGTCTGAAGCGTTGAATCCAGAGGAGGTCTGCCCCGATACCAGAATCTTCCCATCCGGCTGCACGGTGACGCTATACCCATAGGAGCCAGCTTCAACACTGGTGGATAACTTCCCGTCGCCATCGAAACTAGTATCCAGGCTGCCATCCACGTTGTATCTTGCAAGTACTAGATGGGGAGTAAGGGTGTTGTCGTAGGCGATTCCCGCGACCAGTATTTTTCCATCCGTTTGCAGCGCAATACTTCTGGCGCTGTTATATCTGCCAAAAAAGTCAGTCTTTGCTATGCCATTTTGACCAAAACTATTATCCAAACTGCCATCAGCGTTATAACGCAGTAAAACAAAGTCGGAATTGGTAGAGCTATTATTGGTAGCTCCTGCTACTAATATCTTGCCATCCGCTTGTATGACGATCGCACTCGCATAAGAGTTTGAGTCTAGGTTTGTTGTTTGGATACCATCACCGCTGAATGAAGTGTCTAGAGTGCCGTCAGCGTTATAGCGCACCACTGTCAGTCCGGACGCGCTTGATCCCGCCGCTACTATCTTGCCATCGACCTGTAGTGCAATACTGTCAATTACACTAGATATACCCAACGCTGTTGTCACTTTGCCGTCGCCATCGAAAGATGTGTCCAGAGTGCCGTCGGTATTTAAGAGAGCAAGGGCAAGATCGGAATTGGCCGCGCCTGAACCTGCCACCAGTATCTTGCCATTCGGTAGTTGCAGGATGTCCATGCCAATATTGAACCCGGATCCAAAGGTAATCTTGGCATTTCCACCACCGCTGAAAGCGCTATTGCCATTAAAAGTAGTATCCCGAGTGCCATCCGAATTGAACCGTAGCACTACGAGATCGGCATCGGAATTTAAGACATTTCCGTCATAGCTAAAACCTGTCACCACAATTTTGCCATCGGCTTGCAGCATGACGCTTTGCCCTTGACCGCCAAGGCTTGTCAATACTTTACCATTGCCGTTGAAACTGGTATCCAGGCTGCCATCGGCATTATATCGAGCGAGTGCATAGTGCGCATTTAGGACATCGGTGTAGCTATACCCTGCAACAAGAATCTTGCCATCAGGTTGTACGACAACACTTTGTGCGGAATCATTGAATGCTCCGAAGCTGGTAGCAACCTCGCCAGCATCAATAAAAGTCGGGGCGGTATCAGCCATGGCTTAAGCTCCCCTTCATTTCGGGGGCTTTTATTCCAAATAAACCAGAAACAATAAATCGAGGCAAAGCCTCGCTAACCCCAACGGGCGCAGCGGTTTTAATATTGCGGTGAGCGTGGGAGTTGGAGGTCAACTTCAAATTAGATATCTGCGCAAATTTTAGATATTGAAATTAATGTCAATAAAAAACTTCATTAGTAAGTTTTCTGATCGGCATTTGCGCAAGAAAATGGCAGCGAAAAAACTTTGATACACTGATGATTGCACTCATTTTTCCCACCTTATTCTTTTTGAAAACCGGAATAATTAAATGCTAGCAGAAAATCAATGCATTTTGGTAAAATATTTATGACAATGTGGCTGAATATGGCATGAATTGCGAGAATCGGGGTTTCCCTGATTTTATCTAGGGAAATCCCCTAGCGACGCCCCCAGTTTTTTGGGATCAAGGCTTGAATCAGACCGTTATGCAGGCCTGAATTTTGGAAAATATTAGACAGGCGTCTAATAGCATTAAGTTTATCCTAATCAGCGATTATTGATGCTTCTTTGCTACTTGCTCGATTCCTCTTTTTTCTTTTGGACTTCATCAAGTGGAGCACCTAATGAGACTAAAGCATCCGTTATATCGTTGATTTCTTCTTGACTCCACTTCGATCTATCTGGTTTCACAAGCGCGATGCAACCAAAACCGAAACCGATATATTTCGATTGCGAAACTTGCAATACGGATGGCGTTAATGGCGGATTATTTACCACTGCGATAGTGGAATAAGGCATAGGGAAAGTACCGTCCCTACCGCTCGGCACACGGCAAATGTGACGCGCGTATGGATCATTGACCCAATCCGGGTCTACATATTTTGACAATATCGATTTGGCCACTGCTTCTGGCATCAGTATCGCATCTCTTTTGTTCTGAACAGCTTGAAAACAGGCTACAAGCGTCAGACTGAATATCACAATCACCAGGCGATTTAACATTCTAGCTTCCCTCCACTTCAATACTATCACCCACCTCGATTTGAATCGCCCCGTCTGCACTAGACAGTTTCAAGCCTCGTGAAATACTGCTTCTCGAACTCTACCGGAGAAAGCCGATTGCTGTAACCATGTCGGCGCCTCGGGTTGTAAAACATCTCGATATAATCAAACACGTCTTGCCTGGCCTCTTCTCGCGTTACATAGGTTTTACGTCGTATGCGCTCTCGCTTGAGCAGTTGGAAGAAACTCTCTGCGACAGCGTTGTCGTGACAATTGCCACGACGACTCTGGCTGGCGACCAGGTTATGTGCCTTCAGGAAGTCCTGCCAGTCATAGCTGCTGAATTGGCTGCCCTGGTCTGAATGAATGATCACTTCCTGCTTCGGCTGTCTCCGCCATACCGCCATCAGTAATGCGTTGATTGCAAGTTCACTCTCCATGCGTGGCTGCATTGACCAGCCGATCACCTGACGTGAGAACAGGTCGAGTACCACCGCCAGATAAAGCCAGCCTTCATGCGTTCGGATATAAGTAATGTCCGTGACCCACACTCGGTTTGGCTCCATCACATCAAACTGACGTGCCACATGATTCGGTGCCACGGTGGATGGGCGACTATAGCGCATCCCCGGACGCCGACGATAGCCGGTCTGTGAACGCAACCCTTCCAGCTTCATCAGCCGGTAGACATGATGCTTGCCGCAGCGCTCGCCCAAGTCACGCAGGTCATCGGTGATCTTGCGGTAACCGTAGACGCTGCCGCTCTCCAGCCAGGACTGCTTGATCAGGCCAAGCAGTCTGGTATCTTCAAGCTGACGCTTCGATACTGGCGACGCCCGCCAGGCATAGTACCCACTGGGGTGAACGGCCATGACATGGCACAGACGACGTACGGGGTGTACCGGTTCATGCGCCTTGATGAATGCGTACCTTACCGGGATTCCTTGGCAAAGTACGCTGCGGCCTTTTTTAGAATGTCACGCTCCTCGGTCACGCGTCTTAGTTCCGATTGCAGGCGTCGAATCTCGCCTTGCTGGCTAGTGACTTCTGTACGAACAGGTTCGGGCAGGCTGTACTTCTTCACCCATGCGTACAGACTATGTTGTGAGACGCCAAGCCGGGTGGAAACATCAGCCGCTGAATAATGCCGTTCGGTGATTTGCTTGACCGCTGCTATCTTGAATTCTTCTGTATAT
>CAILHX010000040.1 GCA_903834185.1 uncultured Methylophilaceae bacterium | reverse complement strand
GGCAAGATGTGTTTGATTATATCGAGATGTTTTACAACCCGAGGCGCCGACATGGTTACAGCAATCGGCTTTCTCCGGTAGAGTTCGAGAAGCAGTATTTCACGAGGCTTGAAACTGTCTAGTGCAGACGGGTCGATTCACCCGCCTATCCCACCTTGCAGGGTATAGACCTCAAACCCATGCTGCGACAGGATAAAGGCGGCGGCTGAACTACGTCTACCGGTCAGGCAGTAGGTAATATAGGGAGTCTTTCTGTCCAGTGAGTTCAAGCGGTGACGCAAGTCTTGCAAAGGCAGGTTGATCGCTGTTTGCAAGTGATCAAACTCGAACTCCGAGGCATGCCTGACATCCAGCCATACTGCACCCTGCATGACCTTCTGCTCAGCCTCTTCATACCCTATGGTGTTCAGTAGGGGTTCCTTTAACAACTCCAGGAAGTCTTGTTTTCTGAGCTTTAGCAATACGCCGTCTGTTTTCATGGTCACGGTGGCGTTACGCTTGCTATCCGATACATTCGCTTCTTCGCCGAATGCATCCCCTTCGTTCAGGGTTGCCAGCATGACGGGAGCTTCGTTGTCATTAGCCACACGCGACACCACAGCCGATCCCGATTCGAGCAGGTAATAATAATCCGCGTCCTCGCCCTGCCGTATGATGACATCGCCTGCCTTCGCCTGCACGCTGACCATGCGCTTATACAGCTCATCTATATTGGCTGAAGGCAATCTGCTGAATGCGCCGCCCTGCAATTTGTTCACTCCGAACAGGCCGATGGCACCAAGAGGCACGGCATGGTTGATCGGCCGTGGCTTGTTCCTGTTAGGCCATAGTTCTGCTTCGGACAATTCGGGCATGGTGCAATTCGCCACCTGCTCCCAGGTCATCACCATGTCGACCATGTCGCTATCCACCGATATCACTTCCACATCACTGATCGCGGTTGCGAAAATCAATGGCTTGCGGTCGCTACCGATGGCATGGCATGCCGGAGAAGTCCCGGCCGATAGCAACTCCTCGCTACCGTCCTGATATGCCAGCCGGAGATCACCCTTGAGTAGATAGACGCATTTTGCGCCGTCACGCCTGATATGCAGCACGTCTGTTCCGATCGCCACGGGTTCAATGTTGCTCATGGAAGAAAGCTCGACCAAATGCTCCATCGCCATCATGCGCAATGGTTCAAAACGAGTAAGTAGGGAAGGTTCAACGGTCATGTCAGGGATAATCAGTCAAAGGTTAAACACCTGCTTATTACGTAGCGCAGTAGGTTGATGTTTAGCAACATCACGCTGTATCTCGCGCATGATTCTGGCTGTCTCGCCAGGCTTCAGGTGGGTAATATGAATCTGTGCCGGACGCTTCAGTTTATCCAGCTCGGTCAGCAATAGTGAAGGACATAGATGCTTGGATAACCTCGCCAACTCTAGGTCAGCATTGCTGAAAGCCGTTTCGATGATGAGATGGCGCAGGGTTTCAATCTGGTTGACGGCATCCCACAACGCGTCGCAGGTGGTGGTATCGCCGGTGAAAACCAGGCTATTACTGCCGCTATCCAGATGAAAGCCCACGGCGGGAACAACATGGTTCGCAGGCAACGGCGTAACACGACGTCCATGGCTCAGTTGCACTGTGACTCCGACTTCGATCTCGTGATAAACCAGCAGCGGATTGTTGCCGCTCGGAATCACCGTGAAATCCGGCCAGACCTTCCAATTAAATATATGATCCTTGAGTATCTGCGTGGTTTCGCGCGTTGCATGCACGGTCACGGGCTTTTCCCGCAGACCCATGACAGTATCAGCCAAAAGCGGGATGGACTGTATGTGGTCAAGATGCGAATGGGTGACAAAGATATGATCAATGGCGGCTAGCTCTACCACTTCCAGGTCACCTACACCGGTCCCGGCATCTATCAGGATGTCGTGATCGATCAGGAACGAGGTTGTGCGGAGGTCGCCGCCTATGCCGCCACTGCATCCTAATACTTTGATTTGCATTAATAAATGCCGTCTTACTTGGTCTGCCAGATAAATACGCCATCCCAGTTTTCACCTGGCGATTCCACACGGAAATGTGCAATACGTTCCAGGTACACGTGGTCGTATAAATAACGGCCAGGGTCGGCCTGATGCAACGCGGTAAAGGCGGCTTCCGCCTCATCCCATTTTTGGGCTGCATACAATGCGACCGCCTGGTTGTAACGCTCAAGTTCATCCAGCGTGGCTTGATCCACGCTGCCGACCGGCCCTATGGGTTCAAAGATGGCAACCGGCTCGTGCTTGCCTTTGACCTGGATCTTATCCAGTTCGCGATAGACGAAATCTGGCACTTTGGCCTTGGTGAATTCGCTGACTATGATACTCACGCCATATTGCTTGGTGATACTTTCCAGACGCGAACCCAGATTCACCGCATCTCCCATCACCGTGTAGGCCATACGGAAAGAGGATCCCATGTTGCCCACAGTCATCACGCCGGTATTCAACCCCACCCCGATCTTGATCGGCGGCCAGCCTTTGGCTGCAAACGCCTCCTGTACCACTTTCAGCTCTTCTATCATGCCTATGGCCGCTTGCAGGGCATGTTTGGCGTTATCTGGATCCTGCAATGGTGCGCCCCAGAATGCCATGATGGCATCACCCATATATTTATCTATGGTGCCGCGATGTTTCTGGATGACATAGGTCATCGGCGACAGATATTCATTCATCAGTTGCGTAAGCTCTTTTGGATCAAGACCTTCCGAGATGGTAGTAAAACCGCGCACGTCGGAGAATAGTACCGTCATCTCCCGGCTATCGCCTTCCATCGAAATGGCTGTAGGGTCCTTGGCCATTTCGTCCACCAGTTCCGGCGGCACATATTGCCCGAACAACCCGGTCATCTGGCGTTTGGCGCGAGACTCCACAAAAAAGCCGTAAGACATGTTGAACAGATAAAGCGAGGTCATCATCAGCCACAGCGTGACGATAGCCATCGCCAGGCCCTGATTATATAGCCAGAGATTCAGGCCCAGGGTTCCACCCATTGCCACGGTCGCCCATAGCGTACCCCACAACGGACTGAGGATAGCCAGGTAGATTGCAAGCGCCACACCCAATACGAATATCAACAACAGTTCTGCTGTATCCAGATAGGTAGGGCTTTGCTTGATATTCTGATCGAGAATACCGGCGACCATGTTGGCGTGCATCTCTACCCCCGGATATACGCTTTCAACCGGAGATGCTCGTAAGTCCAGCAATCCTGGCGCAGTGGTTCCTACCAGGATAATGGCGCCTTTGAGGATTTTAGGATCCACCTTTTTATTCAGTACGTCACTGGCAGAGACATAAGGGAAACTTTTTTGCGGACCACGGAAAGGAATCAATGCCCGCGCAGCGTCATCCACAGGAATATATCTGTTACCGACCTTAAGTCCTTCCAGACTGCTGTAATCACCATCCGAAACAAAATCTGCTTCTACCTTATCCGCTCCGAGATAAGCACGCGCCACCCCCAGAGATAAGGATTCATACAACGCTCCATCACCTTCGAATTTCTCTACCAGGGCAATGCGGCGTGAAATACCGTCCGGATCTACATCCGGGTTGAAATGTCCCGCAGAAAAAGCGTTTTGTTGTAATACCGGCAGATTGGCACCATAAGAATGACCGATCACAAAAATGTGATCAGGGTCAAAGCTCCCCGCCGGGAATGCCGGTTTGGGCAGCATTCCACTGCCGCCGGACTTGCCTGTTCCTAATTGAAAGTAGTAACCCATTACGATCTTGCGACCCTTGATGCTGTTGGCGAACATCTGGTCGTAATCCAGGTTGGGTCTGATTTTTTCTAATGCCTGATTGTAAGCGGCATCGCCGCGTAACTGCTCCTGGCCTATCTTTTCCAGCGTCTTGTAGCCTGAACTATCGTCTTTTTCGGCAAACACCACGTCGAAACCCAGTACGCTGACTTTGTAATAGTCGAACAGATTGTCCATCATTTGTGCCAGCTTGTTGCGGCTCCATGGCCAGCGCCCTTGTTCCGCCAGGCTCTTTTCGTCTATATCCACCACCACGATGCGGTGATCCACCCCTCTGGGCATGGTCAGGTTAAGGCGCGCGTCGTAGGCAAAACTCTCCATCCTGTCGATGAAACCCATATGCAGTGTCCCCTGCTGGTGTAACAGGAACACCAGCACGATCACCAGGCCCAGGCTGACACGCATGCCGTGCTGTTTTATCGAATGAGGGATTTTAATTTTGAATCGCATGGTTATAAGCCCGAGTAATAACGGTTGTTGAGCAAGCATAGCCCAAAATCGCAGCATTTAACAGCCACAGACGGTATTTTCGAATGCCAAATCATGCGAAAATTCAATCATGTTAGAACATCTGGAATATCAAACCGACGACCATCCGCAGCATTGTATTATCTGGCTGCATGGGTTGGGTGCAGACGGTCACGACTTTGCCCCGATTGCCCGTGAATTGGCGCTGAGCATACCGGTACGCTTCATTTTCCCGCATGCGCCGCAAATGCCGGTGACGCTCAACGGCGGTTATGTCATGCGTGCCTGGTACGACATTTACTCCCTCACCCAAGGCGGCCCTCAGGACGAGGCCGGTATTCGTCGCTCTCAACGCGAGATCGAGTCGATTATCGAGCAACAGATGTCACTGGGCATTCCCGCCGCGCACGTCATGCTGGCCGGCTTTTCGCAGGGCGGAGCCATCGCTTTACACACGGCACTGCGTTATCCGCAAAAGCTGGCCGGGGTGATGGCACTTTCCACCTATCTGCCTGTCGTTACCACTCTAGATGCCGAGAAGACCCCGGCGAATATGAATATACCCATATTCATGGCTCACGGCAGTTTTGACAACGTAATCGCGCTGGATACCGGCAGCGCCTCCAGCTTGGCGTTGCAAAAGAGAGGCTATAATGTGCAGTGGCATGAATATGCAATGGCGCACTCGGTTTGCAGCGATGAGATCGCCGACATCCGCCAATTCATTACGCAAGTTTTTGGGCATAATGCATAGTTTTGAAAATAGCCTGAAACCCCGGCATTGATAGAAAATCTAAGCTTTAAGCAAACCTTCATCCAAACCCATGACCAAAACAAATCAGCCTACCAACTTTGAAGCCGCTCTGGCCGATCTTGAAGCTATCGTCACGCAAATGGAGAGCAATCAATTGCCGCTGGAACAGTCACTGGACGCTTACAAACGCGGCGCGGAATTGCTGCGTTTCTGCCAGCAGACATTACAGGATGCGGAACAGAAAGTACGACTCCTGAACGATCAGAACACACTGCAGAGTTTTGCCGATGACTGACGGCATACACGATAACCGTGCGCTCGACTTCGGGCAATGGGCGCAACAGGTGCAGTCGGCGACAGAAACAGCTCTGGCGCAATGTCTGCCCGCAGCACATCTGCCTCCGGAGCGATTGCATCAGGCCATGCGTTACGCGGTACTTGGTGGTGGCAAACGTGTGCGTGCCCTGCTCGCCCACGCTGCAGGTGAATTGTGCGGGGCGGAGAAGTCGAAAGTGACACGCGCAGCCAGTGCCGTAGAGTTGATCCACGCCTATTCACTTGTACATGACGATATGCCTTGTATGGACGACGACGACCTGCGGCGCGGCAAGCCTTCATGTCACAAGGAGTTTGATGAAGCCACTGCGCTGCTGGTAGGCGATGCGTTGCAAAGTCTGGCGTTCGATGTACTGACGACACCAGGATTGCATAGCAACCCGCACCAGCAGTTACAAATGACGCACTTGCTGGCACAGGCTTCCGGTTCGCGCGGCATGGCAGGCGGGCAGGCGATCGATCTGGAAAGTGTCGGGCTGGCATTGACTCAGGAACAGCTGGAATTCATGCATTTGCGCAAGACAGGTGCGCTGATACGCGCTGCCGTGTTATTGGGCGCATGGTGTTCCGACAAGCATACCCATGCCGATGCCGACAACTCTGCTTTGTTCGCAACGCCGGTGTTTTCGGCACTGGATCATTATGCCAAGCATATCGGCCTGGCGTTTCAGGTGATAGACGACATTCTGGACAGTGAAGCAGACACTGCGACACTAGGCAAGACCTCGGGCAAGGATAAGGAGGCCAACAAACCGACTTATGTCACGATACTTGGCGTCACCCGCGCGCGCGCGCTAGCCGCAGAATTGCATGACCATGCCGTCCAGCCTATAGTCGAGCTGAACAATGCCGGGGGCAATATCGGCGTACGCCTGCTCCAAATTGCCGATTACATTATGCAACGCGCTTACTGATGACTACCCTACTCGAACAGATTAATGACCCCAGCCAACTGCGCGCACTCAGCCGCAAGGAACTGCCTGCGCTGGCCGATGAGTTACGCCAGATGCTGATCAGCAGCGTGTCCAAGACTGGCGGACATCTGGCTTCCAATCTGGGCGTGGTAGAGCTCAGCATCGCCCTGCATTATGTGTTCAATACACCGGATGACCGTCTGGTATGGGATGTCGGCCATCAGACTTACCCGCACAAAATACTGACCGGGCGAAGAGAAGCGATGGCCAACCTGCGCCAGAGCGGAGGCATCGCCGGATTTCCGCGACGTACGGAAAGTGAATACGACGCTTTCGGAACAGGTCACTCCAGCACCTCGATCTCTGCTGCACTGGGCATGGCGGTAGCAGCACAGCAACTGCGCTCAGAGCGCCGTGCAGTTGCCATCATCGGCGATGGGGCGATGACCGCCGGGATGGCGTTCGAGGCTCTGAATAACGCCGGAGCGATGAATGCCAACCTGCTGGTGGTACTCAACGACAACGACATGTCGATCTCACCCAATGTAGGCGCACTCAACAACTATCTTGCCAAGCTATTGTCAGGACGCTTCTATAACGTCATGCGCCAGGGCACGGAAAAGGTATTGGGCGTAGCGCCACCGATACTGGAACTGGCCAAACGTGCCGAAGAGCACATGAAAGGCATGATGACCCCCAGTACCCTGTTCGAGGAATTCGGCTTTAATTATATCGGCCCGATAGACGGACATGACATGGAGGTACTGGTCACCACGCTCACCAATATCAAGGAACTGAAGGGTCCGCAGTTTCTGCATATTGTCACGCAAAAGGGCAAAGGCTATGCTCCGGCGGAAGACGACCCGGGGAAATATCACGGCGTGGGCAAATTCGATCCCGAGAACGGGACCGGATCTAAAGCCAATAACGCGACGGGCAAGCCCAGTTATACCCAGGTCTTCGGTGACTGGCTGGTAGATATGGCTGACTCCGATTACCGGCTGGTTGCCATCACCCCGGCCATGTGCGATGGCTCCGGACTGAACAAATTCCAGGAAAAGTATCCCGAACGCTACTTTGATGTGGGCATCGCCGAGCAGCATGCGCTTACCTTTGCCGGCGGATTGGCGTGCGATGGCATAAAACCGGTAGTGGCGATCTATTCCACATTTCTGCAGCGCGCTTACGATCAGTTGATCCATGACATCGCTCTGCAAAATCTGCCGGTACTACTGGCGATAGACCGCGCAGGCCTGGTGGGCGCGGATGGTCCCACCCATGCCGGGAGTTTCGATCTCAGCTACCTCAGATGCATCCCGAATATGCTGGTGATGGTTCCCAGTGATGAGAACGAATGCCGGCAAATGCTCACTACCGGTTTTCAACATGAAGGACCCGCCGCGGTGCGCTACCCCCGTGGCAGCGGCCCCGGGGTGGAGGTGGATACTGCGCTCACTTCGCTACCTATCGGCAAAGGGGAGATCAGACGTCAAGGCAAGAAAATCGCCATTCTGGCTTTTGGCAGTATGCTGACGGAATCCATGAAAGCAGGCGAAACGCTGGATGCAACGGTGGTCAACATGCGCTTTGTGAAACCGATGGATGTCGAACTGCTGTGCCAGCTTGCCGCCAAGCACGAGTTACTGGTGACGGTAGAAGAAAATGCACTGGAGGGAGGTGCAGGCAGTGCGGTCATGGAAACTCTTCAGGAAAATAGGAGTCATACCCCGTGCCTGCGATTGGGCTTGCCTGATACCTTCATAGAGCATGGCAATACAGAAGCTATGCTGGCGGCATGTGGTCTGGACGCATCGGGGATCATCAACGCCATCAGGCAAGTAGCGGGGATTGAAGAAATAATACCCCAGTGATATACTCAACTATTATTCCGGGCAAATATTTAGAAGCGGCATCCAACATAGAATCACTCACATAAAGACCTAGACCATGAACCATCCTGCTCCTCCCGCTCCTATTGAAGATGTGCAAAACACGCCAGACGTGCGCCACCTCGCGATAGACAAGGTGGGCATCAAGTCCATCCGTCATCCCATCATGGTCAAGGACAAGTCCAGCGGTGTGCAGCACACCATCGCCATGTTCAATATGTATGTGCATTTGCCTCACAACTTCAAAGGCACGCACATGTCTCGTTTTGTCGAGATACTCAACATGAACGAGCGCGAGATCTCCATCGAAAATTTCGAAACCATACTACGTGAGATGGTGAAACGTCTGGAAGCGAATTCCGGTTATATCGAAATGACCTTCCATTACTTCGTCAACAAGTCCGCACCGGTTTCGGGCGTGCAAAGCTTGCTGGATTACGAGGTGACGTTTATCGGCGAGATCAGGAATGGTGCATACCATGTCACGATCAAAGTGGTTGTGCCGGTCACCAGCTTGTGCCCTTGCTCCAAGCAGATATCGGATTACGGCGCACATAACCAGCGCTCGCACGTCACGGTCACGGCAGAAATCAACGACTTTATCTGGATTGAGGACCTGATCAGGCTCGTCGAGGAGCAGGCCTCATGCCAGTTGTATGGCTTGCTGAAGCGCCCGGATGAGAAATATGTCACCGAACATGCATACGACAATCCAAAGTTCGTGGAAGACATGGTGCGCGACATCGCAGCCAAATTGAATGAAGAAAACCGTATCGATGCCTATGTAGTGGAGTCGGAAAATTTCGAGTCTATACACAATCATTCGGCTTACGCTCTGATAGAACGTGATAAACGGCAAGGTTGATTCCCCGTACTCGAAATTTCGTTGCAGGCTAACCTGACGCAGTCGTGTTAAGCCGCGCTAGCGGCGGCCGGAGCCAAAATTCGAGTCTATACACAATCATTCAGCTTACGCTCAGATAGAGCGTGACAAACGGCAAGGCTTATTCCCCTAAAGTCAGCCGAGGTTTACATGCGACCAAACCGCAACGCAAAACCTATTTAACTGCGCTATAACTTCCTGCTGCATAAGCAACAAAAGTCGTAACGGATGCTTTACCCTTCAGCACCACTTCAGGGCAGATATGCCGCCAAAAACCCGCACAGCGCTCAATGCCGGAAATCCAGACGTAAAAATAAAAATCTTTTTTAACAAATAGTTAACCATTTATTAACGCCGCTATCACATTACCAAACTATGCTTGGCACATCTGATGCTTAAGCACTGTCAACTTGAATCAGGACTTGCCGGGTTTCGTAATATGTTTTTAACTATAGAAGGAGTAATGAAATGAACCCCTCTACGATTGCACTTTCAATGTCGTACATATTTATTGCGATATCAGTATGTTTATTATTTACTGCAAGTGCTTTTGCAGGAAGCCTGGATACACTCAGCGCCAGCATCATCGGACAGTTGATCTCGAAATAAAAAGCGCAGTCATCTGCGCTTTTTTATGCATGCTCCGGCTGCAGCTTTACCCATCGCCACATCAGTACAAATGCGATCAGGGCGCCGGCTGAACACAAGCTGAAAACCACGGTAGGCCCTGCGCCCTCCCACATCCAGCCACTTAACAAACCTCCCACCGTGCCGCCCAGGCCGTATGAAACGCTGGTATAAATGGCCTGCCCCTTGGAATGATGCCGTCCGCGGAAATAGCGTTGCGTCACAGCTACTGCCGAGGCATGAAAAGAACCGAAGGTTGCAGCATGCATGGGTTGCGCCAGAAACAGCAAAGCGAGGCTGGATACACCCCAACCTATCAGCAGAAAACGCACCACGGCCAACGCAAAACTCGCGAGTAAAATACGTCTTAATCCGAACCTGTGCGTAAGCTTCGACATCGCCAGAAATATCAATACTTCGCCGATGACTCCCGTCGCCCACAGCAAGCCCACCACGGTCTTGCTATAACCGTGATCGACCAGATAAATGGAATAGAAAGTGTTATATACACCATGCGCCGCAGCCATCAGGAAACAGGCGGCAAGGAATGCCGCAACCTCCGGACGGCGCAGTATCTGCCATACACTGGCCTGTGCACTCTCATGATGCGGGATGCTGACACCGGGCAGCCATAGTGTGACCAGCAGCGTCGCAGCGAGCAGCCAGAAAATGACCCACAACAAGCTATGGATAGAGGAGTAATCCAGCCAATAACCCAAGCCGATGACGGTCACGATAAAGCCGATTGAACCCCACAACCGGATACGTCCATAACTTGAGGCTGCCGCCCCCAGATGTCCGAGGGTAACGGACTCCAGTAACGGCATGGGCGCGCTCCAGAATATGCACATCAACCCGATGACAGCGAACAGCCAGTAAAAACCTGTACCCGCAAACACCCCCAGATAGAGCACCAGGGTGGCTAATGTAGTCAGTTGCACGATGCGCACGCTTTTTCCGGTGCGGTCTGCCAGCCAGCCCCAGGCATTGGGCATGAAGATGCGCGCCACTTGATACAGGCTCATCAGCACGCCGATCTGGAATGCGGAGAATGCCAGCGACTTCAGGTACAGCCCAAAATAGGGGGCGAATGCCCCGACAAAGGTACAGTAGAAAAAATAAGCGGCCGATAGCCGCCAATAAGTTGATGCGCGCATGCTGTGATTATGCAGTCAAATTACAAGGCGTGACTCAGCAAGTGTGGTGACAAAAAAGCCGGCTTGCGACCGGCTTACTCACTTTAACTATGCGATCAGTATCGCGTAAAGCTCATCCTTGAGCCGAATACGCTTCTTTTTCAATTCTTCAAACGACACATCCCCCATCGGGATTCCATCAATCTCAAGATGTTCAACTTCATTGGTCAGGTTTTGATACTCATTGAATAACCTGGTGAAATGCGCGTTTGTGGTCTTTAAAGTGTGAATCTTCTCGCGATACTGTGGAAAGTCTTTAACTAGTGCATGCTGATCGGGATCCATCATATTCTCCTCAAACGGATATCTTGATTGTTATACATCTCTTGTTTTTGACTATTTTACAGCGCCCTTTTTTACAGAAGCAGGAATCCTGGGCATGCTGCTCAATACATCACCGCATTGCGCACGATGGCGTAACGCTTGATCCATCAGTACCAGCGCCAGCATCGCTTCGGCAATGGGCGTGGCGCGTATGCCTACACATGGGTCATGGCGGCCATGCGTATTCACGATCACCGCCTCACCCTTGCTGTCTACCGTATTTCGGTCGAGGCGGATGCTGGAAGTAGGCTTGACCGCGATACTGGCCACGATATCCTGCCCGGTGGAAATGCCACCCAATACACCTCCGGCATTGTTACTCAAAAATCCTTGCGGCGTCATCTCGTCACCATGCTCGGTACCTTTTTGCGCCACTGAGGCAAAACCGGATCCGATCTCGACTCCTTTGACCGCGTTAATACTCATCAATGCATAAGCCAGCTCGGCATCCAGCCGGTCATAAACCGGCTCACCCCAGCCTACCGGCACATTCTCGGCTACCACGGTGATCTTGGCACCCACAGAATCACCGGACTTGCGCAGCTTGTCCATATATTCTTCCAGTTGCGGCACCATCTCTGGCGCAGGGCAGAAGAAGGGATTGTCGTTCACGCTATCCCAGGTCTGGAACGGTATCTGCACTTCGCCCAGTTGGCTCATGTAACCGCGTATCACTACGCCGAATTTCTCATGCAGCCATTTGCGCGCAATTGCCGCTGCTGCCACGCGTACGGCAGTTTCGCGTGCTGAAGAGCGTCCGCCGCCCCGATAATCACGGAAGCCGTATTTTTGGGTGTACACATAATCGGCATGCCCAGGGCGGAAAGTATCTACCAGATTGCCATAGTCTTTGCTTTTCTGGTCTTCGTTGCGTATCAGCAAGGCGATTGGAGTGCCGGTGGTTTTGCCTTCGAATACACCCGATAATATTTCCACCGTATCCGGCTCACGGCGTTGCGTCACATGGCGCGAAGTGCCGGGTTTGCGTCGGTCCAGATCGGCTTGTATGTCCGCCTCAGTCAGTCCCATTCCGGGCGGGCAGCCGTCGACCACGCAGCCTATCGCCGGGCCGTGTGATTCGCCGAAAGAGGTGACAGTAAATAATAAGCCCAGAGTATTGCCAGACATGATTTAGTTGGACAGGTTTAGCTCGTTAAGGATTTGATGCTATTTTAGCATATCGCGGCATAATGCCCTTGAAGCAGGCGTGAGCCTCCATACATAAGCAAAGTAAATGACAGAAGAAGACTATATGAAGCTGGCGCTGACGCTGGCACAGGAAGCAGCCCTTGCCGGTGAAGTACCTGTGGGGGCGGTGGTGGTTAAAGACGGAGAGATCATGGGCCGTGGCTATAACGCCCCTATTTGCGGCCACGACCCCAGCGCCCACGCAGAAATGCAGGCGATACGCGCCGCCGCGCAGAAGCTTGGTAACTATCGTCTGAATGGCTGCACTTTATATGTGACTCTGGAGCCGTGCGCCATGTGCAGCGGAGTGATCCAGCACGCACGCATCTCACGACTGGTTTTTGGCGCAGCCGACCCCAAAACCGGTGCTTGCGGTAGCGTGGTGAACTTAATGGCCGAACAAAAGCTGAATCACCATTGCGAAGTGGCAGGTGGGGTGATGGCAGATGAATGCGGACGGATACTTTCCGAGTTTTTCGCTGCCCGACGCACACGGCATAGCTAAATTCAGGATACTAGGTCTGGGATTGCCCGGCAGTTTTGTGCTCGACCACCTATAGCCATAGCGCAATGCGTACCTAGGAATAACGACTTGTCCTAAAGATTAGATATCCACCCTGACTGTGTTGCTTTTTTCACCGCACAGTGCGCCAGAAAAGCCCGCAAAATAAGCATGCTTGACATTTATACAGTCCTGTATAGCATGGCCTGATAAGCCGTTAAAAATCAATTCGATTGTGACTAGAGGAGATGGAGATGAACAAGCCTGTAGATAATACCGAGACTTTCCACGGCGGTTGCCCGCACGATTGCCCAGACACCTGCAGCATGGTGTTTACGGTCAAGGATAAAAAACTCATTTCAGTGACCGGCAACAAAGACCACCCGATGACGCGCGGCGGCTTATGCGTGAAATTGAAAGACTACGAAAAACGTCACTACCATCCCGACCGCCTGTTGTATCCGATGAAAAGAACCGGCCCCAAGGGCAGCAAACAGTTCAAGCGCATCAGCTGGGATGAAGCGCTGGACGAGATCGTCAGCCGCTGGCAAACCATCATCAAGGAAGACGGTCCGCGGGCTATTTTGCCAGCCAGCTATCTCGGCAATCAGGGACTGGTGCATGGCCTCAACGGCGGCGATGCTTTTTTCAACCGCATGGGCGCCACGGTATGCGAACGCACTTTCTGTGGCGAAGGCTCATGTACCGCATGGCTGTTGACTGTAGGACCGACGGCCGGGGTAGACCCGGAAAGTTTCATCCATTCCAGATACATCATCATCTGGGCATGCAACTCGGTCAGCACCAACCTGCACCACTGGCATATCGTCAAAGATGCGCAGAAGCTAGGCGCCAAGGTCGTGGTGATTGACTCATATGCCTCCAAGACCGCCAAGGAAGCCGACTGGCACCTCGCACCCAAGCCCGGCACCGATGGCGCGCTGGCAATGGCAATGATGAATGTGATCATAGGCGAAGGGCTGGTGGATCAGGATTACGTAGACAACTACACCGTAGGATATAAGGAACTGGCAGCCAGAGCCGCGACTTGCACGCCGGAATGGGCCGAAGAAATCACCGGCATTCCGGCTGCAGATATCCGCAAACTGTCCAGAGAATATGCCACCACGCCGCCTGCTGCGATCCGCATGGGCGTAGCGTTGGAGCGCAGCTATGGCGGCAGCCAGGCCATACGCGCGGTGACTTGCCTGCCTGCCTTGATAGGCGCATGGCGCCATGTGGGCGGCGGGGTATTGCAGTTCCCGGTATGGGAGCACCCCTACCGCTTCGATGTCATCTGCCGTCCGGACCTGATTCCTGAAGGCACGCCGGTGGTGAATATCCTGCAACTGGGTCGCGCGCTGTTAGGAGAGCTTAAATTAGAGACGCCGATAAAGTCGCTGATGGTGTGGAACACCAACCCTGTGACGCAATCGCCAGAAACCGACAAGATCGTCGCTGGCCTGCAGCGCGAGGATCTGTTCACCATCGTCGCCGACCACTTCATCTCGGATACCGCAGCGTATGCCGACATTGTGTTACCTGCGGCCATGGGGGCAGAGATGGAAGACATGATCCTGTCCTGGGGGCATTTGTACCTGACCTACAATACCAAGTGCATAGACCCGCCCGGCGAAGCGATCCCCAATAATGAGATCTTCCGCCGCCTGGCGAAACGCTTGGGCTATGAGGAAGACAATTTCAAATGGTCGGATAGCGAATGTCTGGAAAACTACGTGGCATGGGATTCACCCGCTTGCGAAGGCATAGATCTTGAGTACATGCGCAAGCACGGGTTTGCACGTCTGAAAGTGGGCACCAAGGATGATCGCGCCCCGCACAAGAAAGGCAACTTCCCTACCCCCACCGGCAAATGCATGCTCATGGTTGAAGGTGCCAAGAATTTCGTCGCCGGCCCGTTCCGCCAGATGTACGAAGGCTTCCAGCCGCTGGAAGACCTCGACCCGCTGCCCGGATACGTGGCGAATCGTGAGTCGATACAAAGCAGCCCGGCACTCGCTGCCAGATTCCCGCTCAGCATCATCTCACCCAAGAGCCACGGCTTCCTGAATTCCTGTTATGCCAATATAGACAACAAGATTAAAGGCCAGGGTGAGCAGTTCGTGATGATCCACCCGGCAGACGCTGAAATGCGCGGCATCTCGGAAGGCAGCACTGTGCGCGTATTCAATGACCGGGGAGCGTTTGAAGGCGATGCCCGCATCACCAAGGACGTGAATCCGGGCATTATCGTCGCCACGCTGGGTTACTGGCGCCAACTCAACAACGGCACAGTGAATTGCATCAGCTCGGCCGAGTTTGGCGATATGGGGCATTCAACGACGTTTTCAGACAATCTGGTGCAGGTGGAGATGCGTTAATCAATAGGGGCAGTTTTAGTATTGCCCCTATTAGTTGAATCACTCAATCTGATAGCTCTTGATTTTGTACCATAGTGACCGCTCACTGATTTCAAGTATTCTTGCGGCCTTGCTTTTGTTGTTGCCTGCCTGCTTGAGAGCCTCACGAATAAGGGTCTGCTCAAGATTTTCAACTGCCGGGTTGAGTTTCAGGCTAAGCGTTGATGAAGTCTCTTCAACCGCTTTATCCACTTTGCCTGTAGCCATATCAGGTGGAAGATGCGCAACCTGAATAAGCGCACCCCGGCTCAAAACAACAGCGCGCTCAATGACATTCTGCAATTCACGCACATTGCCCGGCCAGTCGTATTCTTGCAGGCAAGCCAGTGCAGTTTCTGAAATGCCCTGGCTTCCCGGATGCCCTGCAACAAAAGTCAACGCCAATGCCGGAATATCCTCCCTGCGATCCCGCAGCGACGGCAGATCGATATTGAACACGTTCACACGGTAGTAAAGATCTTCCCGTAGACGGCCATCCTTTAATGCTTGTCTGGGGTCGCGATTGGTCGCAGCAACAATGCGCACATCGATGGGGATGACGCGATTCCCGCCTAGCCTTTCAATGACATTCTCCTGCAATACACGCAGTAATTTGGCCTGCAAGGCCATTGGCATTTCCGTCAACTCGTCCAGAAACAGGGTACCGCCATCAGCAGTTTCGAATTTGCCGATGCGGTCTTTTACCGCCCCGGTAAAAGCGCCTTTTTCATATCCGAATAACTCACTTTCCAGAATGTCGGCGGGGATCGCGGCACAGTTGATGGGAACGAATAGTGCGTCTTTGCGAGCAGAGGCACGGTGGATGGCACGCGCGACCAGCTCCTTGCCGGTACCGGTTTCACCGGTAATCAATACGGTCGTTTTTCCTGGCGCAACCTGACGGATCAAATCGTAGATTTTTTGCATGGAAGGGCTATTGCCGGTGAATTCGCCCCAGCCTTTTTCTACCTCATGTTTGAGGAAGTCGTTTTGCAACCGCAGTTGACCTGTCAGCAACACGCGATTAACGGCAAGCTCCAGCGCGTCAACGTCAAAGGGCCGCAGGATATAGTCACTAGCCCCCAGTTTCATTACTTCGACCGCACTTTCAATGGTGCCGTAAGCGGTAATGATGATGACCGGCACTTCATTGCCCTGTTCGCGTAATGCTTTTAACAATTCGGCACCATTCATGTCGGGCATGCGCAGGTCACTGATCACCAGATCAGCCGAAGTTGATTTCAGAATCTGCAATGCTTCCAGGCCATTCGCGGCAGAAAGCACTTCATGCCCCATGCGTCCCAGCATGATTTCCAGCACTCTTCTCATTTTGGTTTCATCATCAACGACGATGACGCGGCGACTGGTCATGATCTTTCTTTCATCGGTAAGGTAATGGTAAATAATGCGCCGCCGAGTGTACTCCTGCCAACGCTGACTGTACCCCCGTGCGCAGTGATGATCTGTTGCACTACCGCCAATCCCAGCCCTACACCACCTTCGCGTTTGGTGAAAAACGGGTCGAATACCCTTGCCAGTTCACCATCAGGAATACCGGGACCATCATCCGCAATCTCAAGCACGAAATCATCCCCTTTTTGCAGGCTGGAAATATCGACACGACCTCCTTCCGCCAGGATTTGCAATGGATTGAGTAGCAGATTCAGCAGCACCTGCGTCATCTGCTCGACGTCACAAGGAATGACGGGGTTCTGACATTGCAGATGACTATTGATACTGATTTGTTTCTTTGCTGCTTGCGCGTTAAGCAGATCGATACTGTGGCGGATTACAACGTGGATATCGCTCAATTTCAATTGCGCTGCGCGTGGCCGTGCGCTATCCAGCAACGTTGAAACCAGACGTTTCAGACGTTCGGTCTCGCTTTCGATAAATTCGGTAAGCTCCCGGGCTTCATGGCTCAGGTTGGGCTCCCGCGCCAGCATCTGCGCCGATGAACGTAGTATGCCGATAGGCGTGCGTATTTCATGAGACATGACCGCCGCCAGCTCTCCCAGAACGGCGAGTTTGGAAGCACGCACCAGATCCGTACGCGACTGGTCAAGATCATGCACCGTCTGCACAAATGCCTCTGTCAGCTCCCCTACTTCTCCAGTTCCGGGCTGCGGGTTTTGCGGTAACTTTTTGTCGTGCTTGAAACGGCGCGTGAACTCGGTCAACGCGGATATGGGTCGCGAAATCCGTCCGGCCACCAACATGGAGACACTCACTGCAACGGTACTGGTGACTGCGAGCAAAAGCAAAAACAACAGCGCCATCTGCCTCACGGGGATATATGCCAGGCGGCTATTTTCAATCACGATCGTTGTCCAGCCAAACCCCGGAAACCGCTCAAACCCAGTCGAGCGGTCGAAAGCCACCGTGATTTCGTTTTGATAGAACGGGCCCCCCTTGGCGACATTGATGCCTTTATTCTCTTTAGTGATCCAAGCTGAAGGTATTTTCTGCATCAGCATGCCACGCATGCGCAACCCGGCAGAGGCAGCCACTATTCTGCCCTCGCCATCAAGCAAGGCCAACTCGCGCCCTCCTTGAGCCGCTTGATCTAAGATCAGGTATATCTGATTCCAGTTGAACAGCAGGTACAAATTACCGATATCTCCATTATTGAACATGGATGGCACTCCAGCCTTGATTGGCAAGGCATCGCCAGCTCCGGTTTCGCTCAGCTGTATGGGTTCCAGCCGTAGCATGGAATGCGCATTGCCGATCAATATTCCAACATCTTTGACTGACCTTTTGGCATCTATGTGGGTAGGGTCGCTACTGGCCAGAATCGTGCCATTGGCATCCGTGCAGAGTAATTCATGGTAGACGTCGCGATAACCATATTTCAGTTCAGCCAGAAATTTGGACAGGCGCTTGTCGACATCCTTGATGCGAATATCCTGCATGACTTCAAGATGACTCCATGTCTGGGCGTTTTGCAAACGCTCGAACATCATCTTGTCTATGTCCTGAGAAACCGTGTCGGCCTCCTGTTGCAGGCTTTGTTCGATCTCATTCCTCATGGCGTGCCCCGCGACCGTAAATGCCAAATAAGTCAATAACATGGAAGGCAGCAGGCTGACCAGCAGAAAGGAAATCAGCAATGTCTTGCGTATAGTCAAGGTGGCAATATGAAGGAATGAAAAGTCCAAGTATATGGCACAATGCCCACTTTTCCATCCGGGTTATATATATGTTTTCGTTCACTAGCCCCCGCATCGCGGCAATTCTATGCCTGCTTTTGATCCATTCCGTGGCTTGGGCAGATGAAGTATTAAGTGATGCCGAATATAGCCCGGGCAAGGGCTGGCAAGTACCTGGCACCGGGTTCAAGTTGGGTGGTTATGCCAGCGTAGCCGCTGAAAACGACCATCAAAGCCTGGCGACTATCGATGTAGATAATTTCAGCCTGTTCATCCATTGGGAAGGTGAAGGCAAGTTGCGCCTGTTCTCCGAACTTGATCTGGAAAGACCCGTAGCCTGGGAACAGGGCAAAGGAATAAGCGCCGAGCACGCCTACCTTGCGCTGGAACGACTTTATCTGGATTACCTGTATTCGGAGCAAGCCAATCTGCGTGTGGGGAAGTTTTTGACGCCCATCGGGCGCTGGAATGTGGTACATGCAGCCCCTCTGGTATGGACCACATCAAGGCCGCTGATTACCGAGCACACTTTCCCCACCAATACGACGGGGGCAATGCTCTACGGCACCTTGCCTGCCTTGGACAACTCTGTGGATTACTCTATTTACACCGCAGTTGGCAATGACTGGCGCCCGGATCCCAAGCTTGACCCTTTCGAGGAGGCCTACGGGGCGCATGTCACGCTGCCTGTTGAGGGTATAGGAGAAATTGGCTTTTCCTATGCCAACTTTGAGCAAAAAAGCTCGATTGGAGAACGCAAGAACCTGTTAGGGATGGATTATTTCTGGTCGCATGACCGCTATGAAATCAGCGCTGAAGCCGCCTACCGTTTTTCCGACAATGGGACAAAAGCAGACGAGAAGGGTCTTTTCATCCAGGGGGTGATGCCAGTGTCGGATCGCTGGTATGCACTCGCTCGTTATGAACTGTTTGACCCGGCAGGTTCGGCATCTACCATGAATCTCTGGCTGGCTGGCTTGGCCATGCGATTGTCACCCGCCATGATCGTCAAGGCTGAATACAGCCACGCCACTAATAACAGCATCCACGCACCCGCGGGCCTATTTGCTTCATTCGCGATTTTATTCTGATGCGATTTTTCCAACCATTCTGGCTGGCTTTAGCCATGTTGCTGGTGTCAGGTTCAGCTTCAGCGGCAGAAGCTCCTATCGCCATCATCGTTACCCCCGTGCATGCCAAAAGCGTCAGGAAAGAAGACCTGATACTGATGTTCAAGCGCAAAAAACTATTCTGGAATGATGCCAGCAAAGTACAGCCAGCCAATCTACCCGCCAGCAACCCGCTGCGGAAATCTTTCTCACAAGCGGTACTGGGCTCTTCCCCCGAAGAGCTTGAGAAATACTGGAACGACATGTACTTCCATGGCATTTCACCGCCGTATATCGTCTCATCAGAAGAAGCCATGCTCAGGTTCGTGGCAGAAACCCCCGGTGCCATAGGCTATGTTTCTTTTTGCAGCGCGGATGCTCGTGTTGCCATTGCCTTGATTATTGATCCTGAAGGGCATATCACGAACGACTTCTCATCCATTACCTGCCCCTGACAACCCTGCAAGAATTGTATGAAAATTTTGAAATATCCCCAATTCATGCGGGATTTTTCGAATGCTGCCAGCACATGATCAACGTTGGAATATCTATTATTTTTCTAAATAAAACAGATAGTTAAAAACATCCTTGGTTGTTTGATGGCGTTTGGCACGATGCTTGCCATATATCTTCGGAGTACTTAATTCGAAGAGGTTGTTGAATGACCATGTACGCATCAAGCAAATTAGCATCAAACCCCGAGAGCGAGCACGACGTTGCAGCCTTGAACATGCGTTTGGCGAGCGTGTTCGACCTGCACGAGCATGAGGCCGAACATCGCCATGAAGTTGAGGCTTTTATCAGCCGCTGCTTCGCGACTGCGCACGGCGCCAACATCCGTCACTTCATGCCGCGGCTGTTCAGTCTTCGTACCAAACAGGGCGATCTTATCGCCGCTTTTGGTTTACGTTCTGCCGCAACATCGCCGCTGTTTCTGGAATCGTATCTCGACCGCCCGATTGAGGATGTCTTAACAACGAAGCTGGACCAGGCAATTCAGCGCGAGCAAATCATCGAGGTCGGCAACCTGTCTGCGCTTTATCCGGGCGCTGCACGCTGGCTGATCGTGGCGTTGACAGCAAAGTTGCATGAAGAGGGTCACAAATGGATCACGTTTACCGGCACAGCCGTGCTGCGCAACGGATTCAGCCGCCTGGGATTACGCCCGATCGAATTGGGAAAAGCGACTCTGGATCAGCTTCCGCAATCTGATCGTGCCCATTGGGGTAGTTATTATGACGGTGCTCCCATGGTCATGGCGGGGGACATTGAGTATGGCTACGATTCACTGCTGATCAAGCAAAACCTTGCGCATCTGCTGCGTGCCGGCATAGGCAGCATTGAAGCGCCATGAGTATTTTATTTGAAACCCTGCGCCGACAGGCTCTGACTAGCCCGGATAGTATCGCCTTGCGGGGGACGCAGGCAGAGTTGAGCTATGCGGAATTACAACTCGCGGTCAGCTCAAATAAGCGCAATTTATTGACTCAAGGCATTTCGGTCCTGGGTCTGCTGGCCGACAACAATATGTCCTGGGCGCTGGCTGACCTTGCGGCAATGGCTGCTCGTATTCCACTGGCACCTATCCCGCAATTTTTTTCGCAGCGCCAGATTCTGCATGTAATACGCGACACCGGGATGGATGCATTACTTACTGACCAACCGGCTTATGTCATTCCACTCCTGCACGAGGCCGGAATCAAGTCGCAGAACCTTGGTTCGCTGGCTGGACTGAATCTGATTCGTTTATTGGATATGCCGGTGAAAGCACTGCCTCCCGGGACCGCCAAGATCACCTACACTTCAGGCACAACCGGCGATCCCAAAGGGGTTTGCCTGAGTTTGGCGCAAATGGAAACCGTCGCCTGCTCACTACGCGATGCCACGCTGGCAAAACCGGCAGATCGACATCTCTGTCTGACTCCACTCTCCACTCTGCTGGAAAACATCGGGGGTATTTATACCCCGATGCTGTCAGGCGCCACCAGCCATATTTTGCCATTAGCGCAGATTGGTTTGAGTGGTGCGTCAGGACTGGATGTCGGGCTAATGCTGCAAGCATTGCATGCAACAAAAGCCAGCACCGCAATCATGGCCCCGCAAATGCTGCAGGCTCTGCTAGCCGCGGGTGAAAGAGGTTGCCCCATGCCTGCAAATCTGCGCTTTATTGCTGTCGGCGGAGCTCCAGTGTCTGCGCAATTGCTGGTCAAGGCTTATGTTTTGGGCCTTCCTGTATATGAAGGATATGGGCTTTCGGAATGTTCCTCAGTATTGGCTCTGAATACGCCTGCCGACTTCTGCCCAGGCAGCGTCGGACGACCTTTGCCTCATACCGCCATAAAAATTGCCGCAGATGGCGAGATTGTCGTCGAGGGCTCGACTTTCCTTGGCTATCTCGGACAAGAGCATCCAGAGCAACCGTGGAAAACAGGGGATCTTGGCTATCTGGATAGCGAAGGTTATTTGCATCTGACCGGGCGCAAGAAAAGCATGTTCATTACATCTTTCGGACGTAATGTCGCACCGGAGTGGGTGGAGCTGGAACTTCTGCTACATACGGCGATAGCCCAGGCTGTCATTTTCGGTGAAGCACGCCCCTGGAACATCGCCGTTATCGTCGCGCGCGGTTCTCCATCAGAAGTTGAACTCGCGATCACCGCAACCAACCGCATGCTGCCTGACTACGCGCAAATCCGGCAATGGATAGCAGCGCAAGCCCCGTTTACCACCCACAACATGCAGCTCACTTCCAATGGCAGGCTTCGCCGCGATGAAATCTGGAAAGTTTACCAACCCGTTATTGATGCAATGTACGAGGAACAATTAGATGCCGTTTTATGAAAACACTATGAAGCCGTTTTATGAAGAACTGCTGGCCGCAACCACGCAAGAGCGCGATGAACTGCTGGATCTGCCACTGATACGCGCAGGCGCTTCAGGCCAGGTCAGCTTGCCCACCTATATCGCTTTTTTGACCGAGGCCTATCACCACGTCAAGCACACGGTTCCGCTGTTGATGTTCTGCGGAGCGCGCCTGCCGGAGCGTTATGAATGGCTGCGCGAAGCACATGCGGAATATATCGAGGAAGAGCTCGGCCATCAGGAATGGATACTCAATGATATTGCAGCCTGCGGCGGCGACAAGGAAGCAGTTCGACATGGCAAACCATGCCTCGCCACTGAGCTGATGGTGTCTTATGCCTACGACACGATCGCTCGCGGCAACCCGTGTGGTTTCCTGGGGATGGTGTTGGTACTGGAAGGGACCAGTGTCGAGTTGGCAACTCGCGCTGGCCAAGCTATGCAGCAAAGCCTGGGGCTGGGCAGCGATGCCTTCAGCTACCTGACATCGCACGGCGCGCTGGACGTAGGCCATACCGACTTTTACGAAACGCTGGTTAATCGTATCACCGACATCAACGATCGCCAGGCCGTGATCCACGGCGCCAGGGTGTTCTACAAATTGTATGGCGACATTTTCCGCAGCCTGGCGCAAAACCTCATTCCTTCCGCATACGAAAAGGTGGCCGCGTGAAACTGATGAATAAACGAATCATCCTAACCGGCGCCGCCGGCGGTATCGGACAGCCACTGGCATTGGCACTGGCAGCTCAGGGAGCGCGACTGGTACTGGTAGAAAACAACCAGCAAAAACTTGATGAAATATACCAAAAGATCACCGACCGGAACGGTTTTGCAGTCCCCATCCAGGCGGACCTATCCAACACCGATGAGGTGCAAAGCATCATCCAGCGGACGTATAAGATACTCGGCGGCCTGGATATATTGATTAATAACGCCGGCATCATGGATTTCACCTACTTCGAGCGACAGGATACAGTTCGCATCGAGCAGATGATCACCACCAATGTCACCACTCCGCTATTGTTAGCGCGTGCGGTATTACCGCACTTCCTGGCTCAGGGCAGCGGACGCATCGTCAATATCGGTTCAGCATTCGGGGCCATCGGCTTTCCGCATCATGCGACCTATTGCGCGAGCAAGTTTGCGCTACGTGGATTTTCCGAAGCGCTGCGCAGAGAGCTTCTGGATAGCGGCGTAGGTGTCACTTATATTGCCCCGCGCGCCACCCGCACGGCACTCAACAACAATGCCACCAACCAGATGCTGGCGGCCACTGGCGCCAATATGGATAGCCCCGAGCACGTGGCGGATCTGATCGTCAAAGCCATCGTTCAGGAACGTAAGGAATACGCGATAGGCGCTCCCGAATCCTTCTTCGCCCGCCTCAACGGGATATTGCCACGGCTGGTCGATCTGGGCTTGCGAAAACAAACCCTTATTGGCCGTCAATTTCTCTAACCAAATCAACCAAGGAGTACTTTATTCATGAAAAAGATACTTTACTGCATTGCTTTTCTCTTATCCGTCAACACGGCTTACGCCGATAACAATCTTGATGACGCGATTGGCGAGCTGCAACACGCCTGGGCAACAGCCAATTACCACACAACCGAGGAAAAGCAGGAAGCTGCTTTCAAAGTGCTGGCTAAAGATGCGCATCAGGTTTCGTTGGAATATCCCGGGCGTGCCGAACCCTTGATCTGGGAGGCCATCATCTTAAGCTGTTATGCCAAGGCCAAAGGTGGTCTGGGTGCTCTCAAGATTGCCGAACAATCACGCGATCTGCTATTGGCAGCGGAAAAAATCAATCCTCAGGCATTGAACGGTTCGGCATACACCTCACTGGGATCCCTGTATTACAAAGTGCCTGGCTGGCCTTTCGGCTTTGGTGACAAAAAGATGGCGCGTCTATACCTGGAAAAAGCGCTGCAAATCAACCCTACGGGAATTGACCCGAATTATTTTTATGGCGATTTCTTGATCAGCCAGGGCGAGCAAGCCAAAGCAGTGGAATGTTTTAAAAAGGCACTCAGCGCACCACCACGTCCTGGCCGCGAAGATGCCGACGAAGGCCGCAAGGCAGAAATTCAGCAGGCATTACAAAAGTACGAGAAAAACAGCTAATTCTGTCATCAGGGAAAACGAAACTACAAATACCCATGACTAAGAAAAAAGCATTATTCATCATCAGGCAGTTGTCGATTTCACTGTTTGCGATAGCCGTTTTTCTTGGAACGCAAATGCTGATATACAAAAAACTGGGGGTGGATCTCGCGGTACTGATCCATCCCTGATGCAACGTCAGATTCCCCGCAAAAATTGAATGAATAAATTGCGGGGTTGTCCTTTTCACTGTTATTTATACGTCAGTATTCACTTATCCGGAATTCAAATCACTGATACGCATTATTTTATTAACCATATGATATTTATATGAAAATAAAACCCATCAAACCCAATCCTGAATGAATGCAACGGCCAGAATCATCTTGGCCTGACTATTGCCTATATCTCTAAGCTGGCTTGATTACAGCTTCAGGTAACAGGCAGTGCGGATTAGGTAATACCGCTCTTTTCAATCTTAAAAATAACAGAGGTGATGATTATGTCTATCAGTAGCATAGGAAGTTCTATACTGAGTAGTTTGCAGGCCAGTAACATCCAGCAAGCTGCAAAAGGAGCAGGAGATAGTGATGGAGACAACGATGGTAGCAAGGCTGGGAGTGTAGACAGCAGTTCAGCACAACAACCAAAAGTGTCGCCGCTGTCTATGACAGGCTCCAGAATAAACACTGTAGCATAACGAAAGCTCTGCCCAATGCCATGCTGGACGGTTTTGGGCAGAATCTTTTGGGGAAGTTCAATTCATTTCCCAAAGGAAATTTGCAGCCGGGCAAGCTCCGACCTGATGAGCCAAACCCGGCTATACCGCGTGGACGATTATTTCCCTTTCCAGCTACCGTAGGTTTTGAAGCGTTCCATCGCCTCGCTCATTTCCTGCTCGCTCAACAATACCGGCCCGCCCACTTGCAACGTGCGCCAGTACTGTTCACACAAGGTCTCCACTTCCACCGCTACCGCCAGCGCATCTTCCAGATCGCGCCCGAGTGCAATCATGCCGTGGTTAGCCAGCAGACAGGCTTTACGCTCATGCAGCGCCGCCAATGCGCCATCGGACAATTCCTGGCTACCGAACAGGGCATACGATGCGCAACGGATATGCGTACCGCCCACCAACGCCATCATGTAATGCAGCGGCGGCACATCATGGCGCAGACAGGCAATGGTAGTAGCGAACATGGAATGGGTATGTATCACTGCGCCAATCTCTTTACGGCTCGCAAGGATGTCGCGATGGAAACGCCACTCGCTGGAAGGTTCATAACTGCCGTGGTGCTTGCCATCGAAATCCATCTGCACCATATGGTGCGGCGTCATGGCTTCTACCGTCATGCCAGAAGGCGTGACCAGAAAGCTATCACTGTCGCGCACGCTGACGTTGCCCGCAGTGCCTCGATTCAACCCCAGCACAGAGAGCTGGCGGGTGATTGCAAGCAGTCTTTCGCGCAACGGTTCGTGTAAACCAGTCATGGGAACAAACTCCTTAACATGTCCGGGCGGCATATGCCGCGTTCGGTAATGATACCGCTCACCAGCCTGGCAGGGGTGACATCGAACGCCGGATTGGCAGCGGGACTGCCGTCAGGCAGTATATTGACGCTGACAATCCCGCCATCCATAGTGCGTCCCTGTATCCACGCAACCTCGTCGGCACTGCGCTGCTCTATCGGTATTTCGCTCAGGCCGTCGCGCATCTCCCAGTCTATGGTGGGTGAAGGCACTGCCGCATAAAACGGCACCCTGTTATCGAATGCCGCCAGTGCCTTGAGGTAGGTGCCTATCTTGTTGCATACATCGCCATGAGCGGTCACGCGATCTGCGCCTACGATCACCATATCCACCTCGCCGTGCTGCATCAGATGGCCGCCGGCATTGTCGCTAATGACCGTGTGCGGTACACCGTGCTGACATAACTCCCACGCCGTAAGACTGGCTCCCTGATTGCGTGGACGGGTCTCATCCACCCATACGTGAATGGGGACCCCGGCATTGAACGCGGCGTAGATAGGCGATAAGGCAGTACCCCAATCCACCGTCGCCAGCCAACCGGCGTTGCAATGGGTGAGGATATTGAGCGGACGTTTCTTTAGCTGCTGCATCTCCTGTATCTGCAGGCAACCGTGCTTGCCTATGGCCTGATTCAGAATGACATCTTCATCACATATCGTAGCAGCTTCCTGCCATGCGGTTACTTCCCTGTCCGCTACAGACAATGGCAGCAACAGCGTCAGCATACGTTCTACCGCCCAACGCAGATTGACCGCAGTAGGGCGCGAAGCAAGCAATTGCTGCGCGGCATGATGCAGTGACGCATCGCTTGCATCCTGTTTTGCAGCCAAGGCCATGCCATAAGCCGCGGTTGCACCTATCAGCGGCGCACCCCGCACCTGCATGGTCTTGATTGCAAGTACCACACTTTGCACAGTATCCAATCTGCACACGACTAACGCGTGCGGCAGTCGTGTCTGGTCGATGATCTCGATTGCCTTCTCAGCTTCTACAGGCCAGATGGTGCGCCATGGATGCCCCTGGATTTTCATATGAGATCTCGAAAAAAGCTATCCACAAAATCTGTGGATAATTGTGGGGACAACTCTGTATTAATACTGTAACTTGTTGCTGGCATAACGATTTCTGCGTATCGCCTAAAAATTAAGCTAATTAATTTTTCATTAAAATTCATATAGTTATGATACCTCTTTGGCAGCAAAGGGTTTTTTCCAACATCTTAAAGTAAAGCTTGAGCGAGTGTGCACAAGTTAGCTTGACTTGTCGTCAGAAACCCTTACTGCGCCGCCGTATTCAGCAGATTTGGTAATACTGTTTGCGCATTTTTCGTGGTCATTTTTGCCACATCCGCCAGTGATATTTGACGTAAATCTGCCAATACCTCAGCGATGCGTGCCAGCTCGGCAGGGCTGTTACGTTGCTGGCGTATCCATTCCGGCGAGATATCCGGCGCATCCGTTTCCAGCACGATACTTTCCATCGGCATTTCAGTTGCCAGCCTTCGTATCTTCAGTGCACGGTCAAAAGTCATGGCACCGCCGAACCCCAGCTTGAATCCGAGCTTGATGAATTCATCCGCCTGCTGATGGCTACCGTTAAAGGCATGGGCGATGCCGCCACGCACATTGAAACGCCGTAGATGTTTCAGCACAGCATCCACGGCGCGCCTTACATGCAGGATAACGGGCAGGTCATATTCGCGCGCCAACCGCAATTGAGCACAAAAAAACAATTCCTGACGGGCGATATCCTGACCCTGCACAAAGAAATCCAGGCCGATCTCGCCCACGGCGACCACTTGCCTGCTAGTCGCATATTGACTCAATAGCAGATCCAATGCGTCCAGATCTTCATCCTGCGCGCGGGCTATATATAAAGGATGTATCCCCAGTGCCATCGCGCACAACGGCAAGCGCTGACTAAGCTGAACCACCGTATCGAAATTCGCCCGCTCCACGGCGGGTACCACGATGCGCGCTACCCCGTTTTCCTGCGCGGCCAGGGCAACTGCATCCCGGTCGGCATCGAACTCTGCCGCATCCAGATGGCAGTGAGTGTCAATCAGCTGGAGAGTTGACTCTGGCACGGACACGGATATCCTGACCGACAAAATCCAGTTGCTGAATGGTAAGCGAGACGGCCTGATTCATCTCGGTGAACACCGGAAGTTCAAACATGCCCATAGCCGCGTTACCCATGAGTGTGGGCGCCATATATAACAACAACTCGTCTATCATGCCTTCGGCCAGCAATGACCCGCTCAGTTTGTACCCCGCTTCCACATGCAGTTCGTTGATCCCGCGCCCGGCCAGCTCCTGCATCAGCGCGGCAAAATCCACGCGCCCGTTGGCATCCGGCAATGCGATCACTTCTGCTCCGGCATTGCGCAAAGCCGCTGCATTGTTTTCTTCCATACGAGCGCACACCACCAACGCCCCGCCTTGCAATATTCTGGCGGCAGGCGACATGCGGCAACGGCTATCGAGAATGACTCTTAGAGGCTGTCGGCCTATATCCAGGGTGCGCACGTTGAGTTGCGGATCGTCGGCCAGCACCGTGCCGACGCCGGTCAGGATGGCACAGGAACGTGCGCGCCAACGCTGCACATCCAGCCGCGCCGCATCCGCAGTGATCCATTGGCTGGTACCGTTGGCAAGCGCGGTCTTGCCATCCAGGCTGGCCGCCATCTTGCTGCGCACCCAGGGGCGGTTGCGCTCCATGCGTGAAATAAAACCGATATTCAGTTCGCGCGCCTGAGGCTGCATCAACCCGACCGCGATCTCTATGCCGTGGGCTTGCAATCGCGCCATACCGCTACCGGATACTTTGGGGTTGGGGTCCTGCATGGCCGCCACGACTCTGGCAACACCTGCATTGATCAGTGCATCGGCGCATGGAGGCGTACGACCATGATGGCTGCATGGCTCCAGAGTGACGTAGACGGTTGCGCCTTTGGCCTTGTCTCCGGCCTGCTGCAAGGCATGCACTTCCGCATGCGCCTGACCGGCACGCTCATGCCAGCCTTCGCCCACAACCTTGCCATCGTTGACGATGACACAGCCGACGCGCGGGTTGGGTGAAGTCGTATACATGCCACGCTCTGCCAGCCGCAGAGCTTGAGCCATGAAAACGTGGTCAGCAGCGGTGTGCATGGCGAATAAGGAAACAGGCTAGTGCTGCACGATGTCGGAATGCGCAAGACGGCCCTGCTCATCAAAATAGAGCCGCAAGCCATGCACAACCCATAGACACATGCCAAGTTCATACTCTATCTGATTTGGATCCTCCCAGGCTGGCCGTCCCAGCAAGACCGTAACGTCAGCTTTGCTCATGCCCCGCTTTAACAGACGGTTCTTGACATCCAGCACCATCTCTCCCCGGTCGCAAGAGTCCTGGCTTTTGGCCACGGCCATCCAGCGTACCGTATCGAAACGCTCATGACCGAAGGTAAAATGTTCTTTCATCGTCCACCAGCCGAAGAAAACAATGCTGATAATCACGGTCACTCCTGCAAAAATGATGGCCGCCCATTGAAGCAGGCGCATGGAAGTCTCGGGGCTATTTTCTGTCATATCGGACATCTCATTCCTTCTCGGGTTTAGGGGGGTCAGAACGGCGACGCATGAGTTTGGTCACCGGTTTTTTCAGGTCTCGAATCGCATCGTTGAAGTCTTCCACATCTTCAAAGCTGCGGTAGATGGATGCAAACCGGATATAGGCCACTTTGTCCAGATGGCGAAGCTCGTGCATGACCGCTTCACCCAGTTCGCGCGATGAAATTTCTCGCTCCCCCTTGGCCAGAATCTTCTGCACGATATCCTCTATCGCCTGATCCACGTATTCCGTAGGCACTGGCCGCTTATGCAGCGCACGGGTGAAAGACAAACGCAGCTTATCCCGCGAAAACTCCTCGCGCGTACCGTTCTGCTTCACCACCTGCGACATATGCAGATCGGCCGATTCGTAAGTGGTAAACCGCTTCTCGCAGGTTGAACAACGTCGCCGGCGGCGGATGCTATCTCCCAGGTCATTCACCCTGGAATCTATGACCTGGGTATCATCCGCGCCGCAGAAAGGGCATTTCAAGATTCAACTTCCGCTTAGTCGCTATAGACTGGAAAGCGGCTGGTCAGGGCATGCACCTTGGCCTTGGTCGCCGCTGTCACTGCCGCGTCATTCGGGTGATCCAGAATATCGGCGATCAGGTTTGCCACCTGCCGCGCCTCTTCTTCCTTGAACCCGCGCGTGGTGATCGCAGGCGAGCCTATGCGTATGCCTGAGGTCACGAACGGGCTTTCCGGATCATTCGGGATCGCGTTCTTGTTGACGGTGATATGCGCTTCGCCCAGCAACGCGTCTGCCGCTTTTCCGGTCAAGCCCTTGGGACGCAGATCCACCATGAACATGTGCGATTCGGTACGCCCGGAAATAATGCGCAAGCCGCGTTCGGCCAGCGTGCTTGCCAGCGCGACAGCATTCTTCAATACCTGTTCCTGATAGCTCTTGAATCCGGGCTGCGATGCTTCAAGGAATGCCGTAGCTTTTGCAGCGATCACATGCATCAGAGGCCCGCCCTGCAAACTGGGAAACACGCTGGAATTCAGTGACTTCTCGAATTCCGCCTTGGCCAGGATGATGCCGCCGCGTGGGCCGCGCAAGGTCTTGTGGGTGGTAGAGGTGACGAAATCGGCATGCGGTACCGGGTTTGGGTAAACCCCCGCGGCAATCAGGCCGGAATAATGTGCCATATCCACCATGAAATAAGCACCCACCTTTTTGGCGATGGCTGCCATACGCTCCCAATCGAAACGCAGCGCATAGGCAGATGCACCACCTATCAGCAATTTTGGCCTGGTTTCAGTGGCGATACGCTCCATTTCGTCATAGTCTATCTCTTCCTTGTCGTTCAGGCCGTAAGCCACGATATTGAACAGCTTGCCCGACAGGTTGGCCGGAGAGCCATGCGTAAGGTGACCGCCATGTCCCAGATTCATCCCCATCACCGTATCTCCTGGCTTGAGGATGGAGAAATATACAGCCTGATTGGCTTGTGAACCGGAGTGCGGCTGCACGTTGGCGTATTCCGCACCGAATAGTGCCTTTACCCTGTCAATGGCGATCTGTTCCACCTGATCGACAAACTCGCAACCGCCGTAAAAACGCTTGCCCGGATAACCTTCCGCATATTTATTGGTAAGCTGCGAACCTTGCGCAGCCATCACGGCGGGGCTGGTGTAGTTTTCCGAAGCGATCAGCTCGATATGCTGTTCCTGACGCTGACGCTCGGCCTCTATGACCTTGAACAAGTCGGGGTCGGCCTGGTTGAGGGTAAGGGATTTGCTGAACATTTTTGGATTCCAAAAAATATAAACTAAAGTTTATGTAATATAACTTAAACCATAATTTTAACATGATAGCCGCAGCCTCGCTTACCGCACCCAACTCCGGCAAATGTATCGCTTATGCTAGTATCGCAACTAAGCTGGAACTCACTCAGAATTTGTAGCCGTTAAAGGAAAATGTGATGAAGTGGACAGACGTACAACTGATCGCTGAAACGCTTAGTGACAATTACGGCGAAATAGACCCGAAGACAATCAATTTCGTGGATCTGCACAACCTGATCATCACGCTGGAAGACTTTCACGACGACCATACCCGTGGCGGGGAAAAAGTGCTGGAGGCGATACAGCAGGCTTGGATAGATGAAGCGGATTAAAAATTCAATATTCGTCGCTATGCTATGTTGCGAGTAGTAAAATTACGCTGCGGCATGGCGACAAATATTGGGGGGGGGTTAAACTGCGTCTTCGCCCATCTCGCCCGTGCGTATCCGCATCACCTGCTCCACCGAAGTCACGAATATCTTGCCATCACCGATCTTGCCGGTGCGAGCGGCGCTGATGATCGCCTCGATCGCGGCGTCAACTTGCGCTTCTGCAACGACGATCTCGATCTTGATCTTGGGCAGAAAATCCACCACATACTCGGCACCGCGATAAAGCTCGGTGTGCCCTTTTTGACGGCCAAACCCCTTGACCTCAGTGACGGTCATACCGCTAACGCCCATTTCAGAAAGTGCTTCGCGCACTTCGTCAAGCTTGAATGGCTTGATGACGGCTTCTATTTTTTTCATATTTGGCTCCCCATCCAGATCAGTAAAACATCCATATCATGTTAGCAGAAAGCCGATATCCTGTCGTGGAATCTGTGCCTGCAAAGTGGCATGATGGCGTAAATACTTAATGTTGGCGATATCCTGTGACGAAACCTTTCAGTCTTCTGCTGCTGTCGTTAGTTTTATGCCTTGCCTGCGCCGGCAGCGATGCCGCTTGCATTGATACTGACAAGGACTGCATCACCGCAGCGCACCGCAACCATGTCGTCAATCAGCTAGCCTATTGGATACCGTCGCTGGAGAAGCCTTTGCTGCAACGCATAGGCCCGGCTACCGCCGAACTGACCGATTATCTGAAACTGGATAATATCCTCAACGACTTCCCTGAACGCCCGGTTGGGGCAACCCCCTCGCCGGATTTCCAGCGCGACATGGAGGATGCGATTGCCGAGCTTCCTGAGCCGATCAAGCTCGCACTTGCTACTCGCCTAGCGGGTATCTCTCTGGTGCACAACCTTGGTGGTAGCGGTTTTACCGAAGCTATCACCGATGCTACTGGCAAACCGGCTGCAGCCTATGTAGTGCTGGATATTGATGTATTGGCACAACGCAACGCCAACGCATGGGCGACATGGAAGGAAAGCTCACCGTTCCGTGACAACGGCGATACCCATCTGACCGCGATCATAGAAACCCCAAACAACGACAACCGCAAGAATACGATCCAATACATTCTGCTGCATGAGTTCGGCCATGTACTCTCGGTAGGCCAGCACTTCCACCCGCCCTGGACGCAAGACCCTGCCGAAGTGAACGCAGGGGAATATCCATTCTTTGCATTGTCCTGGCGGTTTGATAAAGCACAAAACAGATACGTCACCGACTTTGAGGACCGCTTTCCGCTACGCAAGCAAGTGTTGTATTACTTTGGTGCCAAGTTGGATGAGGATAAGATGGCTGATGTATATACCCAACTTGAGTCCACCAATTTTCCCACCCTGTACGGCGCAACCAACCCATATGACGACTTTGCGGAGTCTTTTGTGAGCTATGTGCATACGGTATTGATGCATAAGCCTTTTGAGATACGGATAGAGAATAAGGGGGGAGTCGTTAAGCGGTATGGGAGTTGTTGGGGAGATGCGCGGTGTGAAAAGAAAAGGACGTTGCTGGAGCAGGCGATGGAAGGGTTTTAGCTCGTTATTTATTCACAAGAACCGATCTATCATATTCAAATTACCAATGCAATCGCCTCAGTAAAGAGCTTTTTTTCTGCTGGTGGCCTTGCATGCGTTGCAGGATGTCATCTAGCGTGTGGATAGCCTCAAGTATATGCGCTCCTTTGTTAAGCATGACACATTCTGCGCGTTCGCTCATCGCTGCATCCGTAATTTCCGCTCGACTCGGTTTTCCGCTTTTGGCCAGTTCCTCCAATACCTGGGTTGCCCAGATCACAGGTAAGTGAGCAGCTTCCGCCAGCCACATGATTTCTTCCTGCAACTCGGCCATTCGTTCATAACCACACTCAACGGCCAAGTCGCCACGCGCGATCATCACGCCTACATTTGGCGAGCGCATGAGGGTGAAAAGTAATTCAGGCAGACATTCAAATGCAGCACGGGTTTCTATTTTTATTACAATCCCCAACTTGTCTTTTTCTAGCTGTTTAAGATGATGTTGCAATAGCCTTATATCGGATGGCTTGCGCACGAAAGAAAGTCCGACCATATCGGCATTTTGGGTTATAAACGGCAGGTTTTTAATATCCTGCTCGGTCAGACCTTCTAACTTCAGTTCGCTGTCGGGCAGGTTGATGCCTTTGTCGGAAAGAAGTTTTTCGCCGCCAATTCTGGCTCCATTAATTTCAACCATAATTTCGTCGCGGCTTACCTTGCGTATGATCCCGCCTATTCGGCCATCATCGATCAGCAGGCGTTCGCCAGGCTTTACGCTGGTGAATACTTCAGGTAAAGAACAACTTATGCTTGCCGGTCTGAGCAATCGCCCCTTTTGATCATACTGGGCAGGTAAACCAGGAATGTCTTCACGAGTAATAATCAGATCATCATTTTGCTGTAATACGATGTGGCCTGCTAGGCTAGGCAAAGTGCCCACATGTCCGACACTGGTAATTTCGCGCGACCTGCCGGATGCTGGAACCCTGACCAGCTTCAATTCCAGCCCGGGCAGAAAGTAGATGGTATGTGTAGCCTCTGCCCATAGGCCTTTACCATGCCTGCCTACCAATTTCATATTGCGTTTTGCATCTCGGGCATCCGTGAATTCGATTCTGTCGGATACCATCGCCATTTCAAGCCAGTTGCCCACGATTGGGATGCATATATCCCCCTGAGCAGGAGCTGAAACCGGTTCTGATTCAGGATAGAGCCATATTCGAGCGGGAGATGTCGGCTTGCCATATACATCGCGTTGAGGTCTGCACCTTAGCACCGGAGGTCCAGAAGCTATGGTTCCGGTACGTAGCTTAGGACCTCCCATATCCATCATAATTTTGCATGGCAAACCTGTTTTGCGTCGAGCCAGCTTGATTTGACGTATTATTTTTTTCCACACATCCTGCCCGTCATGCGCACAATTGATGCGCGCACAATTCATTCCGTTCTGTAACATACGCTCAACTAAAGTGTAATCTTCAGCGGCTGCGCTTGGCATGGTGACCATGATGCGCACTAGTCGACTCTTTGGCGGATTGCCGAAAAGATTATCGGCATGAGCTCTTAACAATTCTGAATCAGGCACGGATTGATCGCTGTACTGCCGCGGAAACTGTTCTGCAGGCAATTTGAGTGCGTGATGTAACAAAGTGGTAATACAATGCAGGTTGCTAAGTACGTGAGACTCAGAGCGCCCGAGCGAAGACAGGCCGACAGCGGCAAGCCGCTCCTGCAAATCTCTCATGTCCCGACGACGCAAACCAAGATAATGCACAAGATTGATAGCACCAGCGATATGGTTTGGTGCTGCTTCACCCAGCGTGTCCGCAGAGTCAGTTCCAGTCTTATTAAGCTTTTTTGCAGCTCTTTCAGCTCATGAAAAAGTTTCTCATAAGCCAGTATTTCAGACTTCTTGGCGTTTTCCTCATCTTCGCCCTGAATGCTCATTACCGTTTTGTTTTTTCCATCAGATCCTGGTATCGGTTTGTGTGACCTTCCAGATGTCTCGATTATATTCGGCAATAGCTCGGTCAGAAGAGAAATATCCCATACGAGCCACGTTCAGAATGGACATCTGCTGCCATTTTTCTTTGATGGCATACTGCTTGCTGACTCGTTCCTGTTGCAGCAGATAATCAGCAAAATCAGCGCATAGCAGATAGGGGTCATGATTCCACAGGTTATCCAGAAATGGGGAAAACAGATGATTATCTCCTTGAGCAAACAGACTGGAACCTATCAGTTCTAGGCCCCCCCGTAATTGGGAATTCTTATCTATATATTCTCGTGGATGGTAGCCTTTCGCTGATAGCAGTTGTATTTCCTCTACCGTCTTGCCAAACAGGAAAAAGTTGTCAGCGCCTACCGCCTCCCTGATTTCCACATTGGCGCCATCCAGTGTCCCTATGGTAAGCGCACCATTCAGCGAGAACTTCATATTGCCCGTCCCAGACGCCTCCTTGCCGGCAGTGGATATCTGCTCAGACAGATCAGCCGCAGGATAAATGTGTTGCGCCGTCTTTACGTTCATATTGGGCACGAAAACCACGCTCAGCATGCCTTTGATCTGGGGGTCGCGATTGACGATATCGGCAACCGAATTAATTAGCTTGATGATCAGTTTGGCCATGTAATACCCGGGGGCTGACTTGCCGGCGAAGATAAATGTGCGTGGGGTTATTTCCAGTCGGGGATTATGCTTCAACTGCAGATACAGACTCAGGATATGCAGCAGGTTCAGGTGCTGGCGTTTGTATTCATGGATGCGTTTGGCTTGGACGTCGAATAAGCTATCCGGGTCCACAGCGATGCCCGTAGTCTGCAGTATGTAATCCGACAGCTTTGCCTTGGCAGACCTTTTGACCGCTGCCCATTGCTGACAGAAACCGACGTCTTTGATAAAAGGCTCAAGCTTTGCTAGGTCATTCAGGTCACTCAGCCAGTTGCCATCGATTGCGCTATGAATGAGTGCCGCCAAGGGGGGATTGGCCAGAGCAACAAAACGACGCGGGGTGATGCCGTTGGTTTTGTTGTTGAATTTATGTGGACATAACCGATAGAAATCCTTAAGTATAGTATTTTTAAGCAATTCGGTATGCAATGCTGCCACGCCATTGATAGAGAAACAGCCCACGCAGGCAAGGTTCGCCATACGCACCCGGCGTGCGCCATAACTATCGTCGATGATAGACAGACGCGAAATGCTGTCTGGATCTTCCATGCAATAAGGAACAATATCGTGCAGAAAACGCCTGTTGATCTCGAAAATAATTTCCAGATGCCGCGGCAGGTTCTGCTGGAACAGCTCAAGGGGCCAAGTTTCAAGCGCTTCAGGCAATAGAGTGTGATTGGTGTAGGCAAAACTTTTCTGCGTGAGTGCCCACGCATCATCCCACGGCAGATAGTGTTCATCCACCAGCAGGCGCATGAATTCCGCGATTGCGACAGCTGGATGGGTATCATTCAGTTGCACCACGAATTTCTCCGGGAAATGCTGCAGGCCTTCGGTATCGCGCAAAGTGATGCGCAGCATGTCCTGGAGCGAACAGGAAACGAAGAAGTACTGTTGCCGCAATCGTAAATGCTTGCCCGCCTCCGGTTCGTCGTTGGGGTATAACACTTTGCTCAGATTCTGCGCGGTCACCATGTCATTTACCGCACCATAGTAGTCGCCGGTATTAAATGACTGAAAATCGAATGATATGCGTGCTTCAGATTTCCATAGCCGCAAGAGATTAACGTTGAGAGCTTTGAAACCAAGGATGGGCATGTCGTAAGCCAGCCCGAATATGGTTGTTTTTGGAATCCAATGTACTCGTAAAACGCCATCGTCATCAATTTGCTGTTCCGTGTGTCCGCCGAATTTCACGGGATAGCGTCGCTGCAGGTTGGGCAATTCCCAAGGGTTACCTATGGCCAACCAGTTATCGGCCACTTCCGATTGCCAGCCATCCTTGATGATCTGGTCGAAGATACCATATTCGTAACGTATGCCATATCCGATAGCGGGAATTTCCATCGTGGCCAGGGAATCCATGTAACAGGCGGCCAGCCTGCCGAGTCCACCGTTGCCTAGACCAGGTTCTGGCTCTGTATCGATAATCCTATTAATATCCAACCCCAGCTCTGACATTGCCTCGCTTGTGTTTTCCCACATCTCCAGATTGAGTATGTTGTTGCCCAATTGTGGCCCTATCAGAAATTCAGCCGACAGATAGGCAACATTTTTAGTTTTTTCGCGTAAATGAATTTTGTTCGGAGCGGTAAACCGCGAAAGCAAACGGTCACGTATGGTATAGGCAAGGGCGATGTAATGGTCTATCGGGGTAGCATTCTCGAAGGATTTCCCGGTAATGTAGAACAGATTATCAACAAACGAGCGTCGAATCGCTTCAACTGACCTGGCGGTTCGGGTATGTAAGGAGCGTTCGGCTATATCGGACAACTTTGTCACCTTCTAATAGAGGCAAAAAAAAGCGCTGAGAAAGCATTCTTTTGAAATTTTTCTATTTTTCATGCTATGTCTCGAACATTTCAAATGTGTGAACCTGACTGCGATAAAAGATTTTTCTTCATTGCAGTTGAGCTATATCAAACTAATTGCTTTTCAGTACGCAGTTTTCAAGGACATCGAAGATGACAGCCGCAGGCAGCAACTGAATAAGCTGCAGAAGAACTGTCAGCATTTTCCATTTAAGCCCAAGAACTTTTGGTACGGTTGCAACTTGCTTGAGAGAAGATGGTTTGAAGTCTGGCTCTCTGGATTGGATTATCGTCAGCAGAGCCGATAGATCTTTTTTCCCTGTCGAGGACAAGCCTTGCAGACTCACTTAACTCCTTACGAAGGGCTATTACTTCGCCTGCCTTGCGCCTATAGTCCTTTTTAAGTAACGATGTATATACCGAAGTTCCCAAATAAAAATCCCTCAATCCGAAGCCAACAGATTGAGGGATTTCATATTTCTAATCTATGTGCATTTGCTCCGTTAAGCCGCCCCCAAGCAAAAAGCCCACCTTTTTGGGGTGGGCTTTTTGCTTTGTAAGAATCTGGCAGTGTCCTACTTTCGCATACGAAAAGTATACTATCATCGGCGCTGAGTCGTTTCACGGTCCTGTTCGGAATGGGAAGGCGTGGGACCAACTCGCTATGGCCGCCAGAAAAACTGGTTTGCAGCTGCTCCAGGAGCAACTACACAAAAGGAAGAAATAAAGTTTTGGATCGTTCGATTACGGCAACAATGCTTTAGTTTTTACCTATGCTTCAGAATCAAACTAATTACTTACGTCTTTCGACTTAAGTCTAGTTTATCCAAAGTTTCAAGGTGTTAGGGTCAAGCCTAACGGGCAATTAGTATCGGTTAGCTTAACGCATTACTGCGCTTCCACACCCGACCTATCAACGCGGTGGTCTTCCGCGACCCTTTATGTGGGTTAAACCCACGGGAAATCTCATCTCAAGGCAAGTTTCACGCTTAGATGCTTTCAGCGTTTATCTCTTCCAGATTTAGCTACCCGGCTATGCCACTGGCGTGACAACCGGTCCACCAGAGATCTGTCCACTCCGGTCCTCTCGTACTAGGAGCAGCCCCCTTCAAATTTCCAACGCCCACGGCAGATAGGGACCAAACTGTCTCACGACGTTTTAAACCCAGCTCACGTACCACTTTAAATGGCGAACAGCCATACCCTTGGGACCGGCTACAGCCCCAGGATGTGATGAGCCGACATCGAGG
>CAILHX010000039.1 GCA_903834185.1 uncultured Methylophilaceae bacterium | reverse complement strand
GCGAATTATGTGATGGCAAAACAGGTGCTGAATGATCCAGCTCGGCCTTTACAGTCCATGCCATTCGACGCAGGTGGTCCAGATCAAAATAGACCTCTGGCTGCCCTAGGCACAATACCGTTCCCGAGAATGGCCGACGTTTGTGTTCTTTCAGTATTGGTATCGTATTCGCTCTAATAAAGCCCATGTCATTAAATCCTAAAAATGCTAATCAAATAAATGCCCAATTTTAACTCAGCAAAGCACACTCTATAGCATCTTATTCAACCACAATATTAGGAGAACGGGACTTGAGTAGTTTTTTTGCATCCGGCCCACAGTTTGCAATCAGATCGAGTACTGTGACCGCCCCCTCAAAAGCACCCCAAAGTTGCGGATATTCTTCATAGTCATAGCTTTTGAATTCAAGCTGGATACCATGATGTTTGAATAAAGATTTATCCAGATAATCGGCCGCACTAGGCCCGGAAACATAAGATTTTGCGTCGACTTTGTTCAATAAATCAATCAGTCGATCTGTTTTAGCGCCAGTAGCAGCCAATTCTGAGGCCATCACTAATGGCGTACTGATGCCCAGATATTGATTGATCTCTTTGATGCCTGTGACATTTAACTGGCTTATGGTCTTTTCTTTGCTGTCCAGCATTACATCAAACAGCTTTAACGCATCATCTACAAACGGCGCCTGTCTATAATTCAGCCGAAACTGATCTCTATGGCTACGCTGCCAGGACTGCGTGTAATCAATATCGGTATTTTCAATCAGTTGCTCCCGGCTGACGTGATGAACGGGTACTGAAAGCCATTTGAGACCTGTTTCTGTTTTTATTCTGTTACGGCTACGCCAGTCTCTAATGGTGTACTGCACATCATCAAAAACGATGAAAATATCAACATTCTGGATGAAATCAAAATATCCCCGCCAAGGGATATAGCTGGACTGAATAATGCCGACTTTTGCCACTATCCAGATTGCCCTAAGGTTTTCTGCGAGCTACAAAAAACTTGCGGGTCAATTGCTGGCAAAGGTCGTATTGAGTGCTGTTGATAATCTTATCTGTAATCGCTTTATTTACACCGTCATAAACTGAAAATGCATCATCAAAACAAATCCAGCCACCAGGAACCAAAAACCGCTCGATATTTGCAATATCCTTGCAAACTGCATCATAGCTGTGGTCGCCATCAACAAATGCGAGTTTGCACTTAAAGTCTTTGGGCGCTTGCTGCGCGAACATATCAAGCGTGCCCTTGAACGGGATAACAACATCTTTTAACTCATTCTTATCTATGGTTTCAAGAAACACGTCTAGAACGCCATGATACTTTTCATATAGAGGGGCAATATCCCGTTCAAAGGGCTCTGCCCAGACAGTTTGATCCTCATAAGCTCCGTAGCGCCGGCCTTCAACCTCAACAGAGAATGAATAAGTCCCATCGGCATTCTTAAACCAATCCTCACCTGCGGGAAATAAATCCACGCAATACACTTTGGTGTGCCCTAACAGCTTTGCAGCCAAGCCTAGGACTGACGCTGAACGGCCACACCAAGTACCAAGCTCGATAATCTCACCTTCAGTTCGGGTCAAAAAAACCAGATTGAACAATGCGAACAACTGATCGTTAGGCGACCAACCAGGTATGGTGGCCACTAAGTTTTCAATTTGGTTAACAACTGGGGTCGTTTTATTCGAGTTCATTGTTTTTCTGCCTCTTCAACAATAAACTCTTCTACCATGTCTGCATAGCTGCGACCTTGCCCTGGCCAGCGCGTAGATTGCCAATCCGGGCATTGTCCGCAGAATTTGTGATTGCTGTAGTCATTGGTTAAATGCGCTTCGCGCAATTTTTGGTAAAACTCACTGTTCCATGTCTCCTTGATGGTTGTCCCTTTATAATCTGTAACATGAGAGCCATGTACCCAATCAGAAGGGCAGAATGCCAGATCACCCTTGGCATTGATTACGATTCTTTCCCACGGATACAAACAGGGTCGTCTTGATTCGGTATTGAATAATTTTCTACGCATCGCAGCCAGGTCGATTTTCGCTCCAGAGCATGAATGCAATCTGCGAACTACAACAAAGTTTGCACCTTGATCTTTCCAGAACTTTTCAAAATCTGCAGTTTCAACACTGTTATCCGGCTGCTCAACATAACTGACTACGACTTTGGTATTGGATTTAGACTCTTGTACCCACTTCAACAATCGCAACACATTTGCGCGAGTAACCTCCAAATCACCACCGACGCGTATCTTTGCATAGGTCTCTGGTTTGAATGCATCAATACTGATATCAATCATATGCACCCCTGCTTCCAGTAATCTGGTGGTGCGTTTTTCGTTCATGATAGTGCCATTGGTCGTCATGGTGACGAATACACCAGAGTACTTGACTGCTTCTTCAATCATGTCGTAGCCGTTAGGGTGCACCAAGGGTTCGCCATTGCTGGTATAGCGTATATATTGCGTTATGCCCTGCCCATGCCTTTTCACTTCGTCTACCATCTTCGAGTTAAGCTCGGGGTTAAGGTAGCGTGCATCATAATGTTCGGACAACTTAAAGTCTGGATGCGGGCAATGCGTACACGCAAGATTGCAGACTTCCGTAATGTCCATCAGGACCTGCGAAGGAAATTCGGCTTGTAGTCTTCCGTAAAAACCATAACTTGGCGGTTCCTCCAACGCTATGGGTATAATTTCTTTATTCATCAATTGACTCTATTCATTAGATAATATCGATCAGGTGATCAATGACTTCATTGGCATCTGCCAAGGTCATGCTTGCGCTGATAGGCAAGGTCATAATTTCCCCGGCAAGCTTTTCGGTATTTCGCAATGTATTAGCCGAGTTTTCCGAGGCATACAATGGCATGGTGTGCAAAGGTGCGTAATGAATACTGGCACCGATATTCTTCGCCCTAAGCTTCAGCACCACCTCGTTTCTGGACAACACCATTTCAGCGAGTGGCAACCTGACTACAAAAAGATGTTTCGTATGTGACTCAAGTTCCAAACCAGTCTGGGAGGAAAGTTTTTTATTCATACTGCTTAATCTTTTCAGATAGGTACTTGCGATTTCGCAGCGGATTACATGAAACTCTGCTTGGCGTTGCAATTGCACTCGGCCGATACAAGCATTCAGATCGGTGAAATTCATTTTGTAGCCAAGTTCTATTAATGCCGGAGTCAGCGCTGTTTGTGGATGGCTAAAACGTTTCCATGCATCACTCGAAAGCCCATGCTGACGAAGTGATCTTAGGCGTTCTGCCTGTATCTCATCGTGCAATGCAACTGCGCCACCCTCGCCTGTTGAAAGATTCTTGTTTGCATAAAAGCTGAAGCAGGTGAGGTTGCCTGAACTTCCAACAGGTCTGCCATTAGGATACCTGGCGCCAATGGCATGTGCGGCATCTTCAATAATTTCTATATGTTCTGGAAGCTTTTCACGCAAAGCTGCGACATCGACAGCCAACCCGCCCATATGTACCACCATGACGGCCTTGGTTCTTGGTGTGATTTTCTCCAGAATGCTATCAACGGTCACACAAAGCGTATCGGTATCCACATCGCAGAATACGATCTTGGCGCCCAGGTAAAGCGCTACGTTTGCAGTGCTGCACCATGTCAAACTGGGGCAGATCACTTCGTCTTCAGGACCTATCCCTGATACCAGTAATGAAAGAAATAATGCTGAAGTGCATGAGTTGACGGTGACCACATGCGGGGCTTCGACAAAGACCTCAAGCTCTTTTTCAAATGCGATTGTTTCCGGCCCCATGCCAATCCAACCAGAGCGAATCACTTTAGTGACTGCATCTATCTCCGCCTCGGAGAAATTGGGCTTTCCGAAAGGCAGATAATCAGGCCTGGTATCAGTCATTGCTGGATTTCTAAAAAGGTTGCAGCCTTAAGCATTAAGATGCTCCTGAATAAAATCTATCTTACACAGTAAATGTTTAACTTCTTCGACATTCAATCTCGCGGTATTGTGAGAGGTGTAGTCTTCAAAATTCGCGATTTCCATCTCACCCTCGACTGAGAATTTCGCGTAATTCAGATCGCGATTATCGGCAGGAATTCTAAAATACTCTCCCATATCTTCAGCTTTTGCGAGTTCCTCTCTGGATACCAGAGATTCATATAATTTCTCCCCATGGCGCGTACCAATCACATGGATATCATTTTCCTTGGAAAACAATTCTTTCAATGCTTGGGCTAATACTTCAATAGTAGAAGCTGGTGCTTTTTGCACAAAGATATCTCCCTGACGGCCATGCTCAAATGCGTAAAGCACCAAATCTACCGAGTCATCTAATGACATAAGAAATCGCGTCATTGAAGGATCGGTGACCGTGAGAGATTTGCCTTCTTTTAGTTGATTTACGAATAATGGAATGACTGAACCACGCGATGCCATGACGTTGCCGTAGCGAGTAGCGCAAAGCACTGTTTCCCCTTCCGTTCGGATACGCGCCTTAGCCACCATTAGCTTTTCCATCATCGCTTTGGATAACCCCATCGCGTTGATAGGATAGACTGCTTTGTCGGTGCTAAGCACCACTACCCGTTCAACACCGTTGGCAATCGCCGCGTTCATCACGTTCTCTGCGCCGAGCACATTGGTTCGCACAGCTTCCATGGGATAAAACTCGCACGAGGGTACCTGTTTAAGTGCGGCCGCATGAAATACGTAATTCACTCCTTTTAGAGCATCGTGAATGCTGTCGTAATCCCTTACGTCCCCGATATAGAACTTTAACTTTGGATTATTAAAGGCAATCCGCATGTCTTCCTGCTTCTTTTCGTCACGACTAAAAATACGGATTTCCTTGACATCTGTTTGCAAAAAACGCTTTAGTACGGCATGTCCAAAAGAACCTGTTCCGCCTGTAATCATTAGAGTTTTTTCAAAAAACATCTTTTTAATCCTTTATAGCTTATTAAATTCATACATCCGTTGCACCAGAGCAGGCCAGTCAGGCGCTATATATCCCGTTGCATTCGCAAACCGGCCCGGGTTCAAGGAACGATCGATAACAACATCCTCTGAACGGGTAATTGTGATCGTTTTCCCATAGACCTTTGCCACCAATTGTAACAAATCAAATTTATTGATAGGGTTAGAGGCAACATGGTAGATGCCGCAAAGTTCTTTGTGCGGTATCACCACATCCCGCACAATAGTTGCTAATTCAACCGTAGGGAAGCCAGTAAAAATGGCGCGGGTGAATCCTTTTACCGAACCTTGCTGCGCAAGAAACCAATTAATCAAACTTCTCTGTCCTGATAATTCATGCCCAATGATGGACGTGCGCAACGTAATGGCATTTGGGCAACCAACTTCACCAAGCAATTTGGAACGTCCATAAAGGTCGTCAGCATCAGGAAAGTCTGTTTCCACATAGTTGCCCTTTGAGCCCGAGAAAACGCAGTCCGTACTAATATGGACGAGGCGCGCTTCGATCTCTTGGCAAAGTGCCAATAAGCGATGTGGCAATAGCGAGTTAATAGGTATCACCTGCAAAGGATCATTCGCGTCGGCTAATTGTTTAACCAGCCCAATACAGTTAACGACAATATCGGGGCGAACGCTAGCAAATACGCTGCTCAATGACTCTTGATTCTCAACATCAATACCCACGATGAGCCGCCCGGGCGGAATATCAGGAAAGTACTGTCGAGAACTCTCGCTACGTGCCGTGCCGTAAACAGCCAAATCAGGATGCGCTGATAAAACACGGAACATCGCATTGCCTAGCATACCGGTCACACCAAGCACCATTACTTTCAACATCAGCGTAAGCCCCTTCTGCAATCAGCGGTCATAGTAATCCCGATACCAAACAACAAAGCGCTCTACCCCATCTTTTATGCGAGTTTTCGGCTTGAAATCAACCCAGTCATCCAACTCGGATGTATCAGCATAGGTTGCAGGAACATCCCCCTGTTGCATGGGGAGCAAGTTTTTTTCGGCGACTACGCCCAGTGCAGACTCCAATGCCTCGATATATTCCATCAACTTAACAGGTTGACTGTTACCGATATTGAAAACACGATATGGGGCATTACTGGTGGCCGGGTCCGGCACATTAGCATCAAATGCAGGGTTAACGGTTGCTGGTTTATCCAGCACACGGATCACCCCTTCGACAATATCGTCAATATAGGTGAAATCACGCATCATGTTGCCATGGTTAAACACATCTATTGGATTGCCCTCAAGCATGGCCTTGGTAAACAGAAATAGCGCCATGTCCGGGCGTCCCCACGGGCCATAGACGGTAAAGAATCGTAGCCCGGAGGTCGGTAGTCCAAACAAATGACTGTAGGTGTGCGCCATCAGCTCATTGGCTTTTTTAGTTGCTGCATACAGGCTTACCGGATGGTCTATGTTGTCATGTTCGGAGAATGGTAATTTTGTATTCCCGCCATACACGCTGGAACTGGAGGCATAGACCAAGTGCTCGACATCGTGATGCCGGCAACCTTCAAGAATATTCACAAATCCAAGCAGATTTGAATCAACATAAGCATAGGGATTTTTCAGCGAGTAGCGCACGCCTGCCTGCGCGGCAAGATTCACCACGCGCTGGGGTTTGTAATTGGCAAATACGGTTTCCATCGCGTCACGATCATGAATGTCTGCGCGAACTTCTGTAAACCCCGGAAGATGCTTGATGCGATCCAGTCGCCCTTGTTTCAGGTTTACATCGTAGTAATCGTTCATGTTATCAACCCCGATCACTTCATCACCGCGCTCCAGCAGGCGAATAGCGAGATGATTGCCGATGAACCCGGCGGTGCCGGTGACTAGGATTCTCATGTATCAGAGCCTGCCATCTACCTGATCCGGGCGGAACAGATACTTCACGTCGTAAAGCACTGAGTTAACCTTGCCCAGAGCACGAATGCCTGTCAAACCCATCTGCAGAAACTGCTCATGAGCCACGGCAAGGATGATGGCATCGTAGCGGGCAATTTGTAGTTTTGAAACGGGCGTAATGCCATACTCATGCTGGGCTTCTTGCGCATTTATCCACGGGTCATAAACCTCGACATTCGCATGGTAGGATTTGAATTCAGCAACGATATCCACCACCTTTGTATTTCGCAAATCGGGACAGTTTTCCTTGAAAGTCAGCCCCATCACCAGAATATTGGCATCCGCAACCTGAATGCGTTTTCTGGTCATCAGCTTGATGACCTGCCCTGCCACATGCGCCCCCATACCATCGTTGATGCGCCGGCCTGCCAAAATGACTTCGGGGTGGTAGCCTAATGCCTGGGCTTTGTGCGTCAAATAATATGGGTCTACCCCGATGCAATGCCCACCCACCAGACCCGGTCGAAAAGGCAGAAAATTCCACTTGGTTTCCGCAGCTTCCAGCACTTCCTGGGTATCAATACCCATGAGGTTAAAAATCAGGGATAACTCGTTGATAAGTGCAATATTCACATCGCGCTGAGTGTTCTCAATCACTTTCGCTGCCTCGGCCACTCGTATGGAACTTGCCTTGTGCGTACCTGCCACCACCACACTGGCATACAAATCATTCACAAAATCAGCGACCTCAGGCGTAGAACCAGAAGTCACCTTTTTGATACTGGTAAAGCGATGCTTCTTGTCACCGGGATTGATACGTTCCGGACTGTATCCTGCAAAAAAATCCTGATTAAATTTCAGACCAGAAATTTTCTCGATAATGGGCACACAATCTTCTTCCGTGGCCCCCGGATATACCGTGGACTCAAAGATGACCACGCACCCTTTTTTGATCACCGTTGCCAGCATCTGGCTGGCTTTGATCAACGGCGTCAGATCTGGACGGTTATACTCATCAACCGGAGTGGGTACTGTGACGATAAAGACATTACAGGCCTTCAACTGCTCCACATCATTTGAGTATGAAAGGTAAATCGCGTCTTGCAATTCCTGACTATCCACTTCAAGCGTGAAGTCTTTTCCGGAAACAAGTTCTGAGATGCGCGACTGGTTGATGTCGAATCCAACAACAGGGTATTTCTTGCCAAATTCAACGGCCAAGGGAAGGCCTACATACCCTAGTCCAATCACGCCGAGCTTTACCTCAGTCAACTTAACCATACATCTCCACGCAGTATCCAGTAGTGCCGCTTCGCTAAAGCCGTCGATTATATCATTCCACTAAAGAAGCCACGTGTCCGTCTTTATGTCCCGCCATTGCCCTTAGACGCCATCACTATCAACAAACCCCGCTCCTCCGTATGCGCTCTCCATTCCCAATCGATAGCCAATCCCGGTATCGCCACCAACTCATTCCCATGCCAGATCAATGGTGTACGATCGCGTTCCCAAGGTGGGATGCCGGCTTCCTGCCATAAGTTTTTCAGAGAGCGTTTCGGTCTTTTGTCACTCAAACGCAAAAATCCGCTTTCCTTGCGATTTGTAATGTGCAAAGCGCCTTTAATTCTGGAGATCGCGATACCTTCCCCGATAACGTGCTTGAAATGCAAATGATTGCCATCAGGCAACTGCAGAGACGGCTCGCCGTTCCATTGCATTGAATACGGCTGAATGTCCATGGCAAAATCCAGGTATGCCTGGTCGCGGTATCGCCTTAATGTCGCTTGCCCCAGTTTGCATGCGACGCGCGCATTGGCCTTGGCATCGCATAGTTGACGGATGATGTTTTGCAGGCGCGACGTAGACAGGATCAGGCTGGTCTCCTTGCGTATCCACCAGCGCATCAGATTGGCGGCTCGCTCGCTGCTGAAGGTGCGCAGAACGTTAATATCCAGTTGCCTGCTGTTATTGGCGTTCACCGCCTGTCTGGCATCATCCGCTGCCAGTTGTTCCAGCAACGTTGCAGCACTGGCGATATGTTCCGCGGTTCTCGCCAGCGTCGCCCGGTAACCGGGAAAGCGCTTTGCCAATTCGGGCAGGATCTGTTGCCGCAGGAAATTACGGTCGAAATGCAGATTAGTGTTGCTTTCATCTTCTACCCACTGCAGCTTTTGCGCCTGCGCATATTGCAGCACATGGCTGCGCGGCGTATCGAGCAAAGGGCGCAGGATATGCTCATGGCGAGGTCCAAAGCGAAACACTGGCATCGCAGACAAGCCATTTATACCTGCGCCGCGCAGCAGTTGCAGCAGGAAAGTCTCTGCCTGGTCGTCCTGATGATGCGCCAGCGCGATCATGTCGCAATCAAACTCCAGCAGTGCCTGATAACGCGCCTCGCGCGCGGCGGCTTCCAGCCCCAGGCCGCTGTTGCGCGGAACGTTCACTTTAATCGCGGTGAAAGGGATACGGTAGTGCAGACTCAGCTCGGCGCAGAATCGCTCCCAGGCATCGGCGTTGGGGCTGATCTGGTGGTTGACGTGGATGGTAGAAAGGCGGAATTCGATATGCAGCTTTGCCTGTACCAGCAGGTCAAGCAGCACGCAGGAATCCATGCCACCGCTTAACCCCAGAGCGAGATGCCGCCCGTGAACGGCATGTTGACCCAGCAGCGCAACTATATCTGCAACAAGATGCTCTACAAGGTTAACTTGCTTCCTTGAATTTGCCATAAGCCATCAGCCGCTCATAGCGGGTTTGAATGATCTCGTCCATGCTACGCCCCTGGAACAGCTTTAAAGTCTCACCCAGCGCCTTGCGCAATGATTGCATCATGCCTTCCGGGTCGCGGTGTGCCCCGCCCACAGGTTCATTGATGATACGGTCTATCAATCCCAGGGCTTTCAGGCGGTTGGCAGTGATCGCCAGTGTCTCTGCCGCATCCGGCGCTTTTTCAGCGCTTTTCCATAAGATGGAGGCACAGCCTTCGGGCGAGATCACCGAATACATGCCGTATTGCAACATCAGCATCTGGTCGGCCACGCCCAGAGCCAAGGCGCCGCCGGAGCCGCCCTCGCCGATGATGACGGCGACGATGGGGGTACGCAGTTCCGCCATCACATACAGATTCCGGGCAATCGCTTCGGATTGGCCGCGTTCTTCCGCGCCTATGCCGGGGTACGCGCCGGGGGTATCTATCAGGGTGATGACAGGCAGGCCGAATTTTTCCGCCAGGCGGTACAGGCGCAATGCCTTGCGATAACCTTCCGGTCTGGGCATACCGAAATTGCGGTATATTTTTTCCTTGGTGTCGCGGCCTTTTTGCTGACCTACCACCATTACCGGCTCACCGTTCAACCGTGCCAGTGCCCCAACGATGGCGGGGTCATCGGCATAAGCCCGGTCGCCGTGCAACTCTTCCACATGCGTGAACATGCCTTGCAGATAGTCCAGGGTATAAGGCCGTTGCGGATGCCGTGCCACTTGCGAAATCTGCCATGCGCCGAGCTTGGCGTAGATGTCCTTGGTCTGCTTCTGGCTTTTGGCGGTGAGGGTCTTGATCTCTGCCGAAATATCCAGCGCCGAGTCGTCCTGGACATATCGCAGCTCCTCGATTCTGGCTTCGAGTTCGGCGATGGGTTGTTCAAAATCTAGAAAACTAGTCTTCATCTAAAAGCGTGCCTTGAATTGTCTATGATGAATGATACAGGATTTTCATCCCGTCTTCCCCCAACCACCCGCGCAGGTTTTCCAGCAGTTCGTCTTGCAGTTCCACGCGCCAGTCGTCGCTTAACGTCATTTCGCAGGTCGCCTGCTGATTGTGATAGTTGACTACCACGCGGCAGGCCTCGCGCCGGATATAGGGTGCGAGGAACTGCTTGAGCTTGGCCGCATCCGCCTGGCCATTGCATGACAGCTTGAGTAGCTGCGCATGGGCAGTGCGTGCAGCGGCCAGATCGAACAGGCGGTTGGCATTGACGCGCAAGGCACTCGCCCCGTTGTATTCATCCTTGCTCACCCTGCCCTCAACGATCAGCAGCTGGTCTTCCTTCAGCAGTGCCTGATGCTGCATCAGCAAATCGTTGCCCACTGCCACATCCAGTTGCGCGCTGCCGTCGTCCAGCGTCACGAATGCCATCTTGCCGCGGCTGGTCATCTTGTTGCGTGTCGCCATCACCACTCCTGCCAGCATCTGGTCATGCTTCTGCGGCATCAGACCGGCCAGATCGTTACGGACGAAAGCGCTCACGTCCTTGCGCCAGGCGCTGAACGGGTGACCGCTGAAGTAAAAACCCATCGCCGCTTTTTCTTCCACCAATTGCTGGCGCTCGTTCCAGGATTGCACTTTGGGTAGCGCCTGTTGCGGAATATCGTGCGATTCACCGAACAGGCTATCCTGGGTGCTGCCTGCACCCTGCCCCGCAACATCCATCGCCACGCCTACCGCTGCCAGCATCGCGGCACGGTTAGGGTTGATGCTGTCGAAAGCCCCGGCGCGTATCAGCGATTCCACGACGCGCCGGTTCACCTTGCGCAGGTCGAGGCGGCGGCAGAAATCAAATAAATCAGTAAACGGCCCGTCCTGCTTGCGTGCTGCCAATATCACGCTGATCGCGGCATCGCCGGTACCTTTGACCGCGCCCAGACCGTACAGCACGGTTTTGTCGTCCAGCGGGGTGAACCTGAATTCGCTGCGGTTGATGTCCGGCGGTAACACCTTGACGCCGTTGGCCTGGGTATCCTTGAAAAAGATATGCACGCTGTCGGTATTGTTCATGTCGGCAGACATGGTCGCCGCCATGAATGCCGCCGGATAATGCGCCTTGAGCCAGGCGGTATGGTAGGCCACAAGCGCATAGGCTGCTGCGTGTGATTTGTTGAAGCCGTAACCGGCGAATTTCTCCATCAGGTCGAACAGCATGCCTGCCTGACGTTCAGCTGTACCGTTCTTTATCGCGCCCTCCACGAACACCGAGCGCTGCTTATCCATCTCCTCCTTGTTCTTCTTGCCCATGGCGCGGCGCAGCAAATCGGCGCCCCCCAGGCTGTAGCCGCCCACCAGTTGCGCCATCTGCATCACCTGCTCCTGGTACACCATGATGCCGTAGGTTTCCTTCAGCACCGGTTCCACCGCCGGGTGCGGGTACTCTACCGCGACCTGCTTGTTCTTGCGCTTGCAGAAATCCGGGATCAGATCCATAGGCCCCGGACGGTACAAGGCCACCAGCGCAATAATGTCCTCGAAGCAATCCGGCCTGGCCTGCTTCAACATCTCCTTCATGCCGGACGATTCCAGCTGGAACACCGCCGTGGTATTGGCGACCTTGAGCAGTTTGTAGGTATCGGGATCATTCAGCGCCAGCGTCGCCAGGTCTATAGGCGTCTCATTTCTGGTGGCGCGTAATTGATTGGTCCATGCCACTGCCATGTCGAGTATGGTCAGGGTGCGCAGGCCGAGGAAGTCGAACTTGACCAGCCCCACGGCTTCCACGTCATCCTTGTCGTACTGGCTGACGGTGCTCTCGCTGCCCTGCTGGCAATACATGGGTGAAAAGTCGGTGATCTTGCCGGGAGAGATCAGCACGCCGCCGGCATGGGTACCGACATTGCGCGTCAGACCTTCCAGCCGCAATGCCAACTCCAGCAGCTCTTTCACTTCCTCTTCCTTTTCGCGGCGCTCCTTGAGTATGGGCTCCTGCTCCAGCGCCTTTTCCAGCGTCATTTCCAGCTCGCGCGGGATCAGCTTGGCGATGCCGTCTACAAAGTTGAACGGCAGGTCCAGCACCCGCCCCACGTCCCGTATCACGGCCTTGGCGGCCATGGTACCGAAGGTGGCAATCTGCGCCACTGCCTCCAGCCCGTATTTGTTACGCACGTAATCGATGACGCGGTCGCGGCCTTCCTGACAGAAGTCAATATCGAAGTCGGGCATGGACACCCGTTCCGGATTGAGGAAGCGTTCGAACAGCAGGTTGAATTGCAGCGGGTCGAGATCGGTGATGCCCAGACTGTAAGCTACCAGTGACCCTGCACCGGAACCGCGCCCCGGACCCACAGGCACGCCGTTATTCTTGGCCCAGTTGATGAAGTCGGCAACGATGAGGAAGTAGCCGGGAAAGCCCATCTGGATAATGGTCTGTATCTCGAATTCCAGACGCGCGACATACTCCGAGCGCTTGCCGTCGCGCTCTGCCTCGTCCGGGTAAAGTACCAGCAAACGCCGCTCCAGACCGATCAGCGACTGACTCTTCAGGTATTCATCCAGACCTTCGTTATTGGGCGTGGGAAATTGCGGCAGGTAGTTTTTGCCTAGCTGTAAGGTGAGATTGCAGCGTTTGGCGATCTCCACGCTATTGGCAAGCGCTTCCGGGATATCGGCGAATAATTCCGCCATTTCGGCTTGCGTCTTGAAATACTGTGCCGCGGTAAAGTTGCGCGGGCGGCGTTTATCCGCCAGCACATAGCCCTCGGAGATGCACACACGAGCTTCGTGCGCCTTGTAATCATCTGCGTCTATGAATTGAACCGGATGCGTAGCGACGGGTGGCAGACCCAGGCTGGCAGCAAGGCTGAGCGCCTTGGCGATGTAGAATTCCTCTTGCTCATGGCCTACCCGCTGCAGCTCGATGTAATAACGGTTGGGGAACAGCTGTTGCCAGGCCTGGGCTATTTTCTGCGCCTGCGCGTCGTTACCGTTGAGCAACGCCTGCCCCACATCTCCAGCGCATGCGCCGGATAGCATGATCAAACCTTCATTGGTACTTTCTGCCAGCCACTCGCGCTTGATCTCGGGACGGCCTCGATGCTGATTCCTTGTGTAGCCGCGCGTGATCAGGTCGCACAGGCGCAGATAGCCGGGCGTGCTCTGGCATAACAGTAAAAGACGGAAAGGTTGATCGCGGTTGGCTTCGTTTTCCAGCCAGAGATCGCATCCGATGAGGGGTTTGATACCCTTGCCGCGCGCCGCTTTATAAAATTTGACGGTGCCGAACAGGTTGCACAGATCGGTCAGCGCCAGCGCCGGCATCCGGTCTGCCACCGCCGATTTTACATAGTCGCCGACACGCACCATGCCATCGACCACAGAGTACTCGCTGTGGCAACGCAGGTGGACAAAAGACGGAGAAAGCATGCTTCAATTTTACCGGAAAACACCCATGAAAATGGGAGAAAAACCGACTTAATTTATCACTCGAACTCTGTGTATTTGGTGTTGCGCCCGCGCGCCTTTTCCACCGGGTATTTCAGCGCATTGAGGTCTATTTTGCGGTTGGCGGCCTGGATGATATCCACACCCAGCACCTCAGAGATGCGCAACAGATAGACAAAAGTATCGGCGATCTCATGTTCCACCTGCGCCAGCTTTTCGGGCGTGAGATCCTTGCTCTCCTGTTCCGTCATCCACTGAAAATGTTCCACCAGTTCGGCGGCTTCGACGATCATCGCCATGGCCAGATTCTTGGGCGAATGGAACTGATCCCAGTCGCGCTCCCTGACGAAGTTGCGCAGGCGTTCGCGCAATGCCTCAAGGCTGTCTGTTTTATTCGACGGTGGCGTCATGCCTGGCTTCTTTACGGTTGCTACCCGCCACCATGCGGAATTCGAACAAACGGCATTCCAGTGGACCGTTGAACAACGCTGTCTTTCTGGAAGGCTGCAGACGCATCAGTTTGGGCATGCGCAGGTCTGAAGTGAGAAAGAACGCGTTCCATCCGGCGAAGTTGCGCTTGAGCGAGGCAGCCAGATGCGGGTACAGCTCGGCCAGATCGTCGGACTCGCCGATGCGCTCGCCATACGGCGGATTGGTCAGCAGGGTGCCTGTCATTCCTTCCGGCAACACCGGCGCGGGGGCTTCCAGTACGTCCAGCTGCTGCACTTGTACTACATTGGACAATCCTGCCGCTTCCAGATTCTGCCGTGCTGCACGCACCGCCATGGAGTCATTGTCGCTACCGAAGATGAGCATGGGCGATGCCGGTTTGACGCGTTTGAACGCCGCCTTTTTGATCTCGCCCCATGCGCCCGGGTCGAAGTTCTTAAGCTTTTCAAAACCAAAGCTGCGTTTCAGCCCCGGCGCGCTATCCAGCGCCATCATTGCCGCTTCGATCAAAAACGTACCGCTGCCGCACATCGGATCAAGCAATGGCGAACCCGGCTGCCAGCCGCTGAGCTTGAGGATGCCCGCCGCCAGGTTCTCGCGCAGCGGTGCTTCCACGCTGTTCTGTCGGTTGCCGCGCTGATATAGCGCCGCACCCGAGGTGTCCACATAGAACTGGCAATCGGTAGCGGTCAGGAACGCATGAATGCGGATATCCGGCTCGCGGGTATCCACGCTGGGGCGCTCGTTATTGATCTGGCGGAATTTGTCGCAGACCGCGTCTTTAATTCGCAAAGTCACGAACTCCAGGCTGCGTAACGGGCATTTCACCGCAGTCACCTTGACCATGATGGTACGGCTGACGTCGAACCATTTCGGCCACGGCAATGCCATCGCCTGCTTGTAGATGCCGTCTTCGTTGCTGTAAGGGGTCTGCCCCACGCGCCACAGGATGCGCGTGGCGACGCGGCTTTCCAGATTTGCCTTCCAGCTCAGCGCGACATCGCCGGAAAAGCTCACGCCGCCGTCGGTGACGACGATTTTTTTACCGCCCAAGGCAGTAAGCTCGGCTTCCAGTAAAGGTTCCAGCCCGCGCGGGCAGGTGGCGTAATAGTTTTGCACGGTTGATTGCATGGGGGAGTTTCTAGACTACAAGACGTGTTGGATTATGCAGATTATAGTCGCGCAGGCTATCCAGGAATTTAAAAAATTCAATCTTGTGTGTAGCGCTCAACAGCTTGGCTCTCTCCTTAAGCGCAACCCAGCGCAGGTCTCCGGCATAACCCTTGAACGCGAATACGGCGATGTTGCCGGGCTTACCCGTGGGCATCACCAGCACGCGTCCGTCGAAACTGGTCTGGATGCGCTCCAGATAGGTATCATAACGCTTGTCGCTGCTCCACAGATTCACCGTGAGGATGCCATGCTCGGTCAGCCCGCGATAGCAACTGTCGATAAACGCCTGACTGGTCAATTCATCCGCCATGCCCTTGCCGTCATAGGCATCCAGCAGAATGACATCTGCGCACTCATCATGCTCGGCCAGATAGTGCGCCCCATTCTCCTGCAGTACCGTTAACCTGTCGTCGTCGTCCGGCAGGAAGAACTGGCTTCTGGCGGCCTTGATCACCGCAGGGTTAAGCTCCACCACGATGGTTTTCATCTGCGGCAGGAAATGATGGATATATTTGGGCAAGGAACCACCGCCCAGACCGATCGCCAGCACATGCTTCGCTGTTTTGGTGAACAGCAGAAAGCACATCATGCCGCGCGTGTACGCGATCTCCAGTTGATACGGTTCAGCAATGCGCATCGAGCTTTGCACGGCATTGCTGTCCAGACATAGCGTTCTGACGCCGTCGCGTTCCACCACCTGCACTTGCGGCAGGCCACCGTCACCCCAGTGATCCGAGATAAAGCGTCCGATCCGGCGCGGAGTATTACGCAGCAGACCCATTAAAAAGCACTCAAAACGATTACACTATCTTGCTTGAAAAACATCAAAACACCCATATCTAACCAGTTATGCTCATGATAAAAAACAAGCGACTGCAAACATGCCTATGAACACGATTCGCGACTTTACGATACAAGGCATGCATTGCGGAAGCTGTGTGAAGCGTGTGCAAGAAGCACTGCAACCCCATGCCGGGACAACTTTAGTCAAGCTCTCGCCACCACAGGCAACACTGACGAATTGTACCAAGACGCTGCAGGAATTGAACCTGATTTTGGCAGCCGCAGGTAACTATACACTGCAGGAAAAAGCTGAAAAAACAGGGACTATCGTGGTGAAAGGCTGGTTTGCTACCTATCAGCCGCTACTCACCATCATCGCATATATTTTGCTGGTGACGCTGGCAATACAAGCAGCCGGTGGTCATTTTAGCGGTGAGATGTGGATGATGCATTTCATGGCAGGCTTTTTCCTGGTGTTCTCCTTCTTCAAGCTGCTGGACATTCGCGGTTTTTCCGACAGCTATGCCATGTACGACCTGCTTGCCATGCGCTGGAAGGGCTACGGCCTGCTCTACCCGTTCATCGAGCTGGGTCTGGGGCTGGGCTATGTGCTGCACTGGCAACCGCGGCTGGTAAATACTATTACGCTGGCGGTGATGCTGTTTTCATCCATCGGCGTCATCCGTGCCGTCGGCAACAGGCAGAAGATACAGTGCGCCTGCCTGGGCAGCGTGTTCAACCTGCCGATGTCCACCGTGACCATCATTGAAGATCTGACCATGGCGCTGATGGCAGGCTTCTCGCTGCTATGACGGCTTCGACAACGGCAGCACCCCCCTACGCCGGGCTTACCCCGGATGCCATCCTCACTGCGCTGGAAACCCTGGGGCTGCGCTGCGACGGACGCTTGCTGGAACTCAACAGCTACGAAAACCGCGTCTATCTGCTGGGCATGGAGGAAGGCGAACCGCTGGTCGCCAAATTCTACCGCCCCGGACGCTGGAGCGACGCGGCGATACTGGAAGAACACGCCTTCGTGCAAACACTGGCGGATGCCGAAATTCCGGTAGTGCCTGCGATGCTGTTCAACGACAGCACCCTGCACCAGTTCAATGTCAGTGAACTGCATCTTGCCGCAGGCATGCGCTTTGCGGTTTTCCCCAAACAAGGCGGGCGCGCACCGGAGTTGGACGACCCGGACACGCTGGAATGGATGGGACGCTTCATCGGCCGCATCCACGCCATCGGCGCGCTCAAGCCATACACCGAGCGCCCCACGCTGGATATCGCCACTTTCGGTACAGAACCGCGCGATTACCTGCTGGCCAACAATTTCATCCCGCCTGACCTGCTTGATGCATACGTAAGCATCGTCGACAAAGCGCTGGAAAATGTAGCATACTGCTTCGAACGTGCAGGTAACGTGCAACAAATCCGCTTGCATGGCGACTGCCATCCCGGCAACGTGTTATGGACGGAAGGCAGGGAATCACGCGGCCCGCATTTCGTGGACTTCGACGACAGCCGCATGGGGCCTGCGATACAGGATTTATGGATGCTGCTTTCCGGCGAACGCGGCGACAAGACGCGGCAACTGTCCGACGTACTGGCAGGCTATGAGGATTTTTGCGAATTCAACCCGCGCGAACTGCATCTGATCGAAGCACTGCGCACGCTACGCCTGATCCACTACTCCGCATGGCTGGCTAGGCGCTGGCACGATCCGGCGTTTCCCAAAGCTTTTCCGTGGTTCAACACCCAGCATTACTGGCAGGACAGGATACTGGAGTTGCGGGAACAGGTGGCATTGATGGAAGAACCAGCCCTACAGGTGTAGTTAAACCGTTAGCTTAATCTCAACATCCCCCAGCGACACCACCTGCCCTGCCCGTATCTTGGCGGTCTTGCGCAGCTCAAGTGCGCCATCCACCGACACCACGCCGCTCGCCACCAGGTGTTTGCCTGCACCGCCACTATCGCAGACGCCGGCTAGCTTGAGTAGCTGGTTCAGTTCGATGAATTCGCCTTTGAGTTCGACATCTATTTGTTGCTTCATTACCAGTAATTCTCCACGCTGATTTGCCCGGGGTCGCGGCGCTTGTGTTTTTTCAGGCCGCGTTCGACCAGGACTTTCATCACATCTTCCACCATCTGCGGGTTGCCGCAAAGCATTATCTGGCTATCGGCGGCATTGATAGCGATCCCGGCTCGTTGTTCGAGACGACCATCAGCGATTGCTTGCGGCACACGTCCGGACAAGGCGAATTCGTACTGTTCGCGGCTGACAAAGGGGATGTAATTGAACTGCTGCGCATGTTGCGCGGCCACAAGGTTGATCTCTTCCAGATAAGTAAGCTCAGCCGCAGTGCGCACTGCATGTACCAGAGTGACGCGTTCAAAGCGTTGCCATGCATTATAGGAGCGCAGGATGGAGAGGAACGGGCCGATGCCGGTTCCGGTGGAGATCAGCCACAGATGCCTGGCCTTCGGCACTTCGGACAGCACCAGAAAACCTGCGGCTCTGGGGGCGATCATTATGTCGTCGCCGGGTTGCAGCTTTTGCAGCCTTTGCGTCAGCAGGCCCTGCGGCACGGTGATGAAGTAAAAATCCAGCGGGCGCTGATGCGGCGGGTTGACGATGGAATAAGGGCGACCGATTATTTCGCCATCAATCTCCAGCCCCAGCTTGATGAACTGCCCTGCTTCATACGGCTCTATCACGGCATCCACGCGCAGGGAGTGCAGCGCCCCGCTCCAATGCTTGTTCTCAACCACTTTTCCGGTGACCCAAAGTGCCATTGCAAGATACTCCTTCTACTGCTCCGACCCGCGCTGCTACGACTAGTTCCTGAGGCTATTGCATGGTGAAAAAGCGTTGGTTCAGCTGTTCCAGGCCCAGCGTATTCAATACCTCATGCAAGCGCTCTGCGGGGCGTTTACGCGGCAGGTTTTTATCCACAGCGATGATCAGTTCGTTCTTCATCGAGTGTTCCCAGCCTACCAGCTCGGTCACCGTCACCTGATAACCGTGCGCTTCGAGCTGCAGGCAGCGCAGCACGTTGGTGATCTGACTGCCGAATTCGCGGGTATGAATGGGGTGCCGCCAGATCTCCGCCAGCGGGTTTTTAAGCTGCCGGCCTTTGTTCTGCCGCAGCACAGAGGCCACTTCCGCCTGACAGCATGGTACCAGCACCACGAATCCGGCCTGTTTCTGCAATGCGAAGCGGATGGCGTCGTCAGTGGCGGTGTCGCAGGCATGCAGGGCGGTGACGATATCGACTTTGGCGGGTAGCTGGTCGGAGGTGATGGCCTGCGCAACCGTCAGGTTGAGGAAGCTCATGTTGGCAAAGCCCAGACGCTGCGCCAGTTGCTGCGATTTTGCTACCAGTTCCTCGCGCGTTTCTATGCCGTAGATGTGGGAATGGTCGGTAAGTGCCTTGAAGAACAGGTCGTACAGAATGAAACCCAGATAAGACTTACCTGCGCCGTGGTCTACCAGTGTGATGTCCTGGCCTATCTCTTTAAGCAAAGGCTCGATGAACTGGTACAGGTGGTAGATCTGCTTGAGCTTGCGGCGGCTGTCCTGGTTCAGCTTGCCGTCGCGGGTGAGGATGTGCAGTTCCTTCAGCAGCTCCAGGGATTGTCCCGGCCGTATGTCGTAAGACTCAGCCATCAATCAGAGGAAGGCTGGCGGAATATGTACAAGGCGATGCAAAGCGCAATGCCCACGGCATACATCATCCAGGTCACACTGACCACGAACGGGTAAAGCATCAGCAGCAGGCCGATATAAACAGGAGGTTTGTTGCTGGTTTTTCTGCCGTAGCGAAATGCCGCATAGCCGATGATGCCGAACAGCACGGAAGCGAACAGGTTAGCCGCAGAGGGGAACGCAAACGACGAGCCGACTACGCTTTGCAGGTCTCCCATCTATTTCATCACGCAATCTTCAAAGCCGTAATTGCCGCCTTTGAATTCGGGTTCGTAATAATACTTGTGGAAAGTCATCTTGCCCTGCTTGTTCTTCTGCATGATGGCAACGCCGGTGCCGAAGTCCCTGGGGGCAGGATCAACCAGCGCAAAATGCATGGCGACGTTATTGCCTATGGCGGCGGCCTCGCCCAGATAAGTGCCGTATTGCGGCACTTCCAGCTTGAACGAATAGGCGGAATATTCTGCCGTGCTCTGCTCGGGGATCAGCTTCATGGTGACGGTGCCGGTGTATTTGCCTTCATGTGCATCATCACCGGTGCATTCATATACGCCGCTGAAGTTCTGCCCCATAAACGGTGGCCTTGGTCTGGCATAAGCCATGTTGGTCATCAGCATCAGTACCATCAACGCACACGCGGCTTTTTTCATTTTTTTCTCCTTGCAAACTGTCGTACTGGATATTGTACCTAGGTAAGGCAGGTTTTGAGTAATGTTGAGTCATGGAATTTGTCATGGTAAAAAAGGTCATAATCCATCATTGCAGTAAACCGGTTCATCCAGAGAGGTTAGCCATGCGTCGTTATCGAGCCATCGTGATTACAACCCTGTGCAGCGCGGTGTTGCTGACTGCTTGTGCCACCACGGAGCTCAATAATAAATCTCCTGAAAATAACAAGATAGAACGTATATCTGATGCAGAACTTGAAAAATTGATACCGAAGCCGGTGCCTAACCTTGAGCTTGCGCAAATCGTGGAGTTATCAAAATCCGGCATGTCGGCTGATGAGCTGATCGCCAGAATACAGCAAAGCGGAAGCCACTACGCACTGCTCCCCAGCGAGGTCATCGCACTCAACAAACAGGGGCTGGACAGCAAGGTACTGGATTATCTGTACAACGCCCAGTTGCAGGCTTTGCGCGATGGTGTCGCCGATGACATCAATCGCAGGGAGGCACAACATCGCAGGCAGACCGATCAGTTGATGCAGGAATTGCTCAGGCGACCATACTATTACGATCCATTCCGGCCCTCCGCCTACCCCTACCGGCGCGGCCTTCCGGGGCCATACTGGGGCTGGTGAACCCTACCTGCCCCAGCGCATTGCTGCCGTATGCACAGGCGCATCCCAATGCTGGCGTATCTCGTCATCCAGCAGGCAAACGGTGACTGATGCTCCCGCCATTTCCAGCGAGGTGGTGTAATTGCCGACCAGCGAACGCGTGATATTCAAGCCCTGCTTTTTTAGCAATGCGGCGGCAGTGTTATACAGCAGGTATAGCTCCATCAGCGGCGTTCCGGCAAAACCGTTGATCATCAGCAGTATCTCCGCATTGCTGGCGGGTTTGAGGTCTTCCAGGATCGCCGCCACCAGATCGGCCACGATCAGGTCGGCCTCGCGCATCTTCTCGCGCCTGCGCCCCGGCTCACCGTGTATGCCTACCCCCATTTCGAGTTCGTCATCGCCGATATCGAAGGTGGGACGCCCTGCTGCCGGAACGGTGCAACTGGTCAGCGCCACGCCCATTGAACCGGTACGGCTGTTGACCTTATCGCCCAGGGCTTTGCAAGCCGCCAGATCGGCACCACTCTCGGCCAGACTGCCAACTACCTTCTCCACGATCACCGTGCCAGCCACTCCGCGCCGTCCGGTGGTCCAGGTGGAGTTGACCACAGCCACGTCGTCGCTGGTGATGACGGTTGCATGTTCGAACGGCAGCATCTCTGCCGCCATCTCGAAATTCATCACGTCGCCGGCGTAGTTCTTGACGATGAACAGCACGCCGCGACCGCCTTCTGCCGCTTCCGCCGCCGCCAGCATCTGATCCGGCGTGGGGGAAGTGAACACATGACCGGGGCAAGCTGCATCCAGCATGCCGTAACCGACAAAGCCGCCATGCAAGGGCTCATGCCCGGAACCGCCACCCGAGATCAACGCCACTTTGTTGGCGGCCTTGTTCGCCCGCACCAGATAATTGGGGTTCAGCTGCAAGCGCACCAGGTCATGGTGCGCCGCCGCAAATCCGGAGAGACTTTCAAGCAGTATGTCGTCAACCTTGTTAATGAATTTTTTCATTCAGGCCACCATCTATTTCAGAAAAAGATCCTTGTATGACTCGGTAGGCTGTCCTGCGAACGCTTGCGCATGCACGCTTACACCTCCGGTATTTTGCATCACTACAGGAAACCTGCTCTCATCGAACATGCCTGCCTTGAGAAATGCCATATGGTAGTAGATTCTGTTGGGCGTATCGGACGCGAACAGGTATGAAATGGCGAAAGCGTTGCCTTTCTCGTTCTTGACCAATGCACTGGCAGCGCCGGTTTGCGCCAGCTGCTGTGCCAGGCTGACCCTTAGCGCGATCACATCGCCGGCTGTCATGCCCGGAAAGCTGATGGTATCGTCAAAAATCTCGGTAGGCATGACGGGTTGCCTTGTTTTCGACACTGCAACACAGATGGTGCGGGTACTGTTGACGACCAGAAAAGGGTTATTGCTGTTGGGCGGCCGGTTGAGTACCGATTTATTATTCGCCACCTCCTTTACAAAGCCTTTAAATATCTCTTCCGTGAGTGTAGGCATGCATTTGCTGGCAAACGCATACGCACCCGCATCGCTGGTGGGTACGGCATCGAATTTTTCGGGAATCTTGACCTCTTCCGTGTCCGACCACGCCAGGACAGGGGTCAATAGCGCAGATACCAGCAGCAAACCAGGCAATCTCGTCAATGACATACGTTTCTCCAAAGTTATACCCCCCCCGTTGCCCAACTCAAGCAGCAATCAGGTCGCACACTGCAGTAATCATGATCTGGCAGCTTTTGGCGCCAGGGTCTATGTGCCCGATGGCGCGTTCTCCAAGAGACGCTGCCCTGCCCTTGGTGGCAATGATATCGCGCGTGGCCAGCATGCCCTGTTCGGCCTGCTGCCGGATCGCCGCCAGCAGGCAGTCGGGTTCGACTCCTTGCGCTGTCAGTTCCACAAAGGTGCGGGCTACCGGGATAAGCACATCCAGCATGGTCTTCTCGCCTATATCCGCCTTGCCGCGCATCCTGATCGCCTCTACTCCGGCAGCGAATGCGGCGGCGATCTGCGGCAATGTCTCAGCCCCTTTTTCACCGGCTGTTTTGGCCATGGCGATGAAAAAGCTGGCGAGCAAAGGGCCGGAGGCACCGCCTATGGTGGAAAGCAGCTTCATGCCTATGCGTTGCAATGCTGCGTCCGGTGCGAACGTTGCCAGTTCGTCGCGCATGGAGAGCACCGTAGCACAGCCACGTTTCATGTTGATGTAATGGTCGCCGTCACCGATCGCCCTATCCAGCGACTCGATCTCGGATTCGTGAGCGAGTATGGCGTGGTGGACGGCGCTGGCTGCCGACAGGATGAATTCGGTTTTCACTCGAACAGTATATTTAGCCAGACATGTCGTTACAAGCATATGCGACTAAGCCGAGCATATAAAAAAACGGCGGATAGTGATATCCGCCGTTCAATTCACAAAGTTAGTAGCGCTTAAACCACTTGGTACAGATTACTTGTCTGCCGCTGCCGGTGGTGTATCTGCCGGTTTGGAAGGCGGAGCGTCTGCTGATGCAGGTGCAGGTGCGGGACCCGTTGCATCTTTTGGCGGAGGAACCCAGCCGCCACCGCTCTCTTCCGGTGCCGGAGCAGCTGGCGCTGCAGGGGCAGGTGCTGCTTCAGGAGCAGGGGCCGGTGCAGCAGGTGCTGCATCTTCCGTTTTGCTACAAGCACTGATCAACAAGCTGCTAAAAAACACCGCAATAAATGTGCGAGCCAACGTTTTCATATCATTCCTTTAACAATAATTAAAAATGACGGCAGATGAAGCTTTCCAGCTTACTGCCATGCACCAAAAAGTAGCATCCGAACCAGCTCAAGGCATCACGGAACGGCTTGATGCCCCATGACGAAGCCATTGCTACCAGAGACTTTCACAGTAGCAATGTTCGTGCCGCAAAAGGACGCGTAACAGGCAGATCATGCCTATCGGCTGATAGGCTTGTAGCGTATGCGCTTGGGCTTGGCACCCTCCTCGCCCAGACGTTTCTTCTTGTCGGCTTCGTATTCCTGATAGTTGCCGTTGAAGAATGTCCATTGAGAGTTGCCTTCCGCAGCCAGGATATGGGTGGCGATACGGTCGAGGAACCAGCGGTCGTGCGAGGTCACCAGTACGCAACCGGCGAATTCCAGCAGCGCGTCTTCCAGCGCACGCAGGGTTTCCACATCCAGGTCGTTGGAGGGCTCGTCCAGCAACAGCACGTTACCGCCCGCGATCAGGGTCTTGGCCAGATGCAGCCGCCCGCGCTCGCCGCCGGAAAGCTGGCCGACGATCTTCGCCTGGTCGCCGCCCTTGAAGTTGAAACGCCCGATGTAGGCACGGCTGGGCATCTCGAAACGCCCTACGGTGAGAATGTCGGCACCACCGGCGATGACATCGAACACGGTCTTGTCGCCTTCCAGGCCTTCGCGGGTCTGGTCTACAGCCGCGATCTTCACCGTCGGCCCCACCACGATCTCGCCGGAATCCGGCTGTTCCTTTTGCATGATCATGCGGAACAAGGTGGATTTACCTGCGCCGTTTGGGCCGATCACACCGACGATGGCACCCGGCGGCACGCTGAAGCTGAGATTATCCATCAGCAATTTGTCGCCGAACGCCTTGGATACGCCATTGAACTCGATCACTTTATCGCCCAGCCGCTCGCCGGGCGGGATGAAAATCTCCTGCGTCTCGTTACGCTTCTGGTATTCGTGCGAATTGAGCTCTTCAAAGCGGCTCAAACGTGCCTTGGACTTGGCCTGGCGCGCCTTGGGGTTCTGCCGCACCCACTCCAGCTCGGTCTTCATCGCCTTGGTATGTGCATCCTGCTGTTTGTTTTCCTGCTCCAGCCGCGCCTCCTTCTGCTCCAGCCAGCTTGAATAGTTGCCTTTCCAAGGGATACCGTGGCCTCTGTCCAGCTCCAGTATCCACTCGGCAGCATTATCCAGGAAGTATCTATCGTGGGTGACTGCCACTACAGTCCCCGGAAACCTTACCAGATACTGCTCCAGCCACTCCACGGACTCTGCATCGAGGTGGTTGGTGGGCTCGTCCAGCAACAGCATATCCGGTTTGGAAAGTAGCAGCTTGCACAGCGCTACGCGGCGTTTTTCACCACCGGACAGCGGTCCTATCTTTGCCTCCCAGGGCGGCAGACGCAGCGCATCGGCGGCGATTTCCAGTTGCGTCTCGGTATCCGCACCGCTGGCAGAGATGATGTTCTCGTACTTGGCCTGCTCTTCCGCCAGTTTGTCGAAATCGGCATCCGGATCGGCATACGCAGCGTAGATCTCCTCCAGCTTCTGTTTGGCCTCTGTCACCGCACCGAGGCCGGACTCCACCTCTTCACGCACGGTCTTGTTCGGGTCCAGTTCCGGTTCCTGCGGCAGATAGCCGATGGAAACGCCGGGCTGGTGTTGCACCTCGCCTTCGAATTCGGTATCGGCATTGGCCATGATGCGCAACACTGTGGATTTACCGGAACCGTTCAGCCCCAACAGGCCGATCTTGGCACCGGGGAAGAACGACAGCGAAATGTCTTTGATGATCTGACGCTTGGGTGGAACAACCTTGCTCACGCGGAGCATGGACATCACGTATTGAGCCAAAATATAGAGCTTTCCTAAAATGTATATACGACTATATTAAGATGATGAGACTAAAGATACTATCTTATCAATTTAAAGAACTGCTTCCAAAACTAATTGTCCGACGTGTAATAAAGAATCTGTGAGATAGATTGATCCAGCCTGGATTTGATACCCTGAAGAAAGAAGAATAATGTCATTTGCACAGACTGCCATTCGGTTCGCCGAACTCGGACTGATGCCGGATGCGATCATACGCGCTGGCATTCGCAACCTTTCCCGTGCCCGTCTCAAGCAGATCGCCGATGGCGACTGCGAAAACGCTGCCGAGATCAAGCAACGATTTATCAGCCAGATGGACAATGCGCCGATTGCGTTAGTGCCTGAGCTTGCCAATGCACAGCACTACGAGATTCCAGCCGAGTTTTATGCTTATACCCTCGGCATTCACCGCAAATATAGCTCATGCTATTGGGCACCGGGCACACAAACTCTGGATCAGGCTGAACAGCTAGCGCTCGAAATAAGCTGCGAGCATGCCGATTTGAGCGACGGCCAGCAGGTGCTGGAACTGGGTTGCGGCTGGGGTTCACTCACTCTGTTTATGGCTGCGCGCTATCCTGAAAGTCTTATTACGGCGGTATCGAACTCGCATTCACAGCGTGAGTACATCACCCGTACTGCTGCGGAACGTGGTTTGCACAATGTATCGGTCATCACTTGCGATTTGAATAACTTTAAGCCGGAGGAAGTTTTTGACCGCGTGGTCTCGGTGGAAATGTTCGAGCATATGCGCAATCATCGAGCCTTGCTGGGCCGCATCGGCGAGTGGCTGAAGCCTGGAGGGAAATTCTTCATGCATATTTTCTGCCACAGATCCACACCCTATCTGTTTGAGGCCGTCGACGATGATGACTGGATGAGCCGCTTCTTTTTCTCTGGCGGCATGATGCCCAGTGACGACCTACCTTATCATTTCCAGCAAGCCCTGAAACTGGAACAACATTGGCGCTGGGATGGTACGCATTATGAAAAGACCGCCAACGCCTGGCTGGTCAACATGGACAACAATATCGAGTCTATCCAGCCAGTGCTGGAACAGACTTATGGTGCAGCCGATGCGAACCTTTGGCGGGTGCGCTGGCGCATCTTTTTCATGGCCTGCGCCGAATTGTTCGGCTATCGCAACGGTCAGGAATGGTGGGTCAGCCACTACCGGTTCGAGCGTCCCTGATATGGTAAAGAATGTCATCAATTTTGCCGCCTTCTACCTGGGCTGGATGCTATGTGTGATAGGCGCCGCGCATCATCATCCATGGCTGGGGCCGCTATTCGTTTTATTGTTTCTCGTCTGGCATCTTTACCAGGCCACATCAGCCGGAGCAGAACTACTGTTTATCTGCATTGGGGTGATTTTGGGAGGTATATACGAAATGCTGCTGCATGCCACTGGCTGGGTGATCTATATCGGCAACCCCGGCCTGCCGCCGCCCTGGATAATGGCGTTATGGGCGATTTTCTGCTGCACACTCAATGTCAGCCTGCGCTGGATGAAGCAACGCTATCTGATGGGAGTCCTGTTTGGTTTGGTAGGCGCTCCCGTATCCTACTGGGGCGCAGTGCGCCTGGGCGCAGTACAGTTTGCCCCGATCACGCTGGGGCTGGCTGCCATAGGTTTAGGCTGGGGGCTGTTGATGCCAATATTGTTGAAGCTATCCAACCACTTTGATGGTTATGCGGGCGGCAGGGAGTTATCGCGATGATGAACTGGAGCCTTTATCAGTCCGGTTTGTGGTGGTTGCTGGCTTTTGCCGCTTTGGGCTGGTTGCTGAGCGTGGCCCGCCGCAATGTCACTCTGGTGGACAGCCAATGGAGCCTGTTCTTCCTGCTCGCCGCCCTGGTCTATGTGCATGGGGTGATGATGGTAACGCCCCGCGGCTGGCTGGTACTGGTGTTGGTCGCGGTCTGGGCGGCAAGGCTCTGCATCTACCTCACCTGGCGCAATTGGGGGTCGCATGAAGACCACCGCTACCAGCAGATCCGCCGCAATAACCAGCCGCATTTCTGGCTCAAGAGTCTGTATATCGTGTTTGCGCTGCAGGCATGTCTGGCCTGGCTGATCTCGTTGACTATACATGCCGCCATCACCGCAACCGCCCCGCTCAACTGGCTGGACCTGGCGGGTGCCGCGCTTTGGCTGTCCGGCTTGGCCTGGGAAAGTGTGGGTGATTGGCAATTGGCGCGATTCAAGGCTGCGCCGCATAATCGAGGCAAGGTCATGGATCAGGGATTGTGGCGCCTCTCGCGCCATCCCAACTACTTCGGTGAAAGTGTTTTGTGGTGGGGTTATTGGCTGATCGCTTGTGCCGGGGGGGCCTGGTGGAGTCTGCCTGCCCCGCTGCTGATGACTTTCATGCTGCTCAAGGTCAGCGGCGTCAGCCTGTTGGAAAAAGATATAGGCGAGCGCCGTCCGGCTTATGCCGATTACATCAGACGTACTTCCGCTTTTATCCCGCAATTTCCAAAAAAATGATGCGCATAAAGACAATATGCTGCTATTCGCTACTCATGCTGACCTTGGCCTCCATGCCGGTTGAGGCAAAAGAATGGGCATTTACCGTGTTACTGGATGGCAAGGAAATCGGTTACCACAAGTTTACCCTCAACGAATCGCAGCACGAGCTGAAAAGCGAGGCGCGCTATAACGTCAAATTCCTGTTCGTCACAGCCTACCGTTATATGCATGACGCCCAGGAAACCTGGCAAGGCGATTGCCTGTCCAAACTCAAGGCCACGACTGAAGACGGCGGTGTCAGAAGCTGGGTAAATGGTGCCATGCAGGATGGTCAGTTTGTGGTGGAAACGGCGAAGAGTAAGCAAACCCTGGGCAATTGCACGATGTCCTTCGCATACTGGAACCCTTCCATACTGCAACAGACCAGGCTGCTGAATCCGCAGAACGGCGACTGGCTGGAAACAAAAATTAAAAGCCTGGGCGACGAAACCATACAGGTCAGGGGACAGTCTGTACCTAGCCGCCACTATCTGCTGGAAGCGCCAAAATTTCACATCGAACTCTGGTACTCACCCGGCAACGATTGGCTGGCACTTAAATCCACCACCCCTGAAGGACGTGTAATCACTTATCAATTACGTTAATAAAGTGCTCAAAAAATGAAAAAATTAAAGTCCAAATCGCGTTTTATGTTGCTCGTATGCAGTCTGTTTGCGGGTTGTCAGGATGGCAGTAGTTTGCCTGCCATCGCCCCCGTGCCGCAGGTTGAGCTCACGCGTTTTATGGGGTCATGGTATGTACTGGCCTGCATTCCCACCGTGATAGAGCACAACATTTACAACGCTCAAGAGAGCTATAGCACGAATGCGGACGGTACTATCGCCACCACCTTCAGCTTCAATCAGGGCCGACCGGAAGGCAAGCAAAAAACCTATCATCCGGTTGGTTATGTAAAGCCGGACAGCGGCAACGCAGTATGGGGGATGCAATTCATCTGGCCGATCCGCGCGGAATATCTGATCACTTATCTGGATCAGGACTACAGCCGCACCATCATTGCCCGCAATGCACGCGATTACGTGTGGATCATGGCGCGCAGCCCCAGCATACCGCAGCAGGAATATGACGATCTGGTCGCAAAAGTCGCCGCACTTGGCTACGATACCAACAAGCTGGTTAAAATCCCCCAAGCGTTAGCCAACAACAATGGGAGCCCATCATGATCATCAGCGCCAAGCATTTATACCTGCTGCTTCTGAAGTGGATAGACAGCAGCAAGGTTAAAACAGACACGGGCAACCATATCGACTGGCTACGCGTGCTGCCTTTCCTGATAATACATCTGTCCTGCTTCGCCGTGATATGGGTGGGCTGGAGCCCATTTGCCGTCACATTCTGCGTTATTATGTATGGCCTCAGGATGTTTGCCATCACCGGTTTTTACCACCGTTACTTTTCCCACAAGGCGTTCCGCACCTCGCGGCCCATGCAATTCCTGTTTGCCGTGCTGGGCGCCAGCGCCATCCAGCGCGGGCCATTGTGGTGGGCATCGCACCACCGCCACCACCATGCCAACTCCGATCAGGCTATGGACGCTCATTCGCCAAGCCAGCATGGGTTTATCTGGAGCCATATCGGTTGGTTTCTTGCGGACGTCAATTTCTCCACCCGAACTGAGCGTGTACAGGAACTTGCAAAATTCCCGGAACTGCGTTTCCTGGATCGCTTCGATGTGCTGGTGCCGCTACTGATGGTGGGCTCGATTTACGGTTTGGGTCGTTGGCTGGAGTCTGCTGCGCCCTACTTGCATACCAACGGTTTGCAACTGCTGACATGGGGTTTCGCAATTTCCACCGTGGTTCTTTATCACGCCACATTCAGCGTAAATTCACTGGCGCACCTGTGGGGTAGCCGCCGCTATGCCACCAAAGATCACAGCCGCAACAACTTCTGGCTTGCTCTGCTTACTCTAGGAGAAGGCTGGCACAATAATCATCATCATTTCCCCGGTTCGGCCAAGCAGGGATACTACTGGTGGGAGATAGATCTGACTTATTATGCCTTGCGTCTGCTGGCAGCCTGCGGATTGATCTGGGACTTGCGCCTGGTGCCGAAAGTCATGCTCACAGCGAGGCTTGCGCATAACACTCAGCAAAACATAAAAGAGCGATGAAGATAGCCATCATAGGTGCTGGTATTGCCGGCAACACCCTGGCTTACAACCTGCACCGTGACCACGAAGTGACGGTGTTCGAGGCCGGAGCCCATATCGGCGGTCATACCGACACTCATCATATCAGGCACGGCGGCAAGGCGTGTGCCGTTGATACAGGGTTCATCGTTTTCAATGATCGCACCTACCCTAACTTCACCGGCCTGCTGGACAAGCTGGACGTAACTTCCCAGCCCAGCAAAATGAGCTTCAGCGTGCGCTGTGAGAAAAGTGGACTGGAATACAACGGCACCAGCCTGAATTCCTTGTTCGCCCAACGCCGCAATCTGTTCAGGCCGAGCTTTTATCGCATGGTTGCAGAAATCTTGCGTTTTAACAGGGAATCGCTGGAGCTACTGCCCGCCGGTGAGGAAATCCCGCTGGCGCAATATTTGAGCGAAAAGGGCTATAGGCAGGACTTTATTGATTACTACATCATCCCTATGGGCTCCGCCGTATGGTCAACCCCGGCGGCGCAGATGATGCAATTCCCGGCACGTTTTTTCGTACGCTTCTTCCACAACCACGGCATGCTGAGCGTCAATGACAGGCCCCAATGGCGCACCATTCAAGGCGGATCATCGCGCTATGTGCTAGCCCTTACCGCCGGGTTCGCCGATCGTGTGCGCCTGAATTCACCTGTCACCCAGGTGCGCCGACTCAAAAATTCAGTGCGAGTCCTGCCCCTGGGCGGCATAGAGGAAAGTTACGACTGGGTATTTCTGGCCTGCCACAGCGATCAGGCGCTACGCATGCTTAAAGACCCCAGCAAGGCCGAAGCGGAAATACTCTCCGCTATCTCCTACCAGGAGAACGAGGTGGTATTGCACAGTGACATAAGCTTGCTGCCTAAACGAAAACTGGCCTGGGCAGCATGGAATTATCATGTGTCGGATCAACCGCGTGTCGCCGTTACCTACAACATGAATATCCTGCAAAATCTGGATGCGAAACCGCCCTTGCTGGTTACACTGAATCACAGCGAGGGCATAGATCCGGGCAAAGTCATCAAGCGGCTGCGTTACGACCACCCGGTCTACACACCTCAGGGCGTCCTGGCACAGACACGCCATGGTGAAATCAGCGGTTGCAACCGCACATGTTACGCAGGCGCCTATTGGGCCAACGGCTTCCATGAAGATGGCGTTTCGAGTGCGCTGGCGGCTTTGGCGCATTTCAGGGCAGCTACCCATGCATAGTGCCATCTATACCGGAACGGTGAGGCACCGCCGCTTCTTGCCGGTGGAGCACCATTTCAGCTACAAGCTATTCATGATGTATCTCGATCTGGACGAACTGCCCGGACTTTTCGCAGGTCGCTGGCTATGGTCCTCGCACCGCCCGGCAGCGGCATGGTTCAGACGCGCTGACTATCTCGGCGATGCAGCCGTTCCACTTGATCAGGCGATACGTGACAAAGTGGAACAGGAAACCGGCTGCCGCCCTGGCGGCAGTATCCGTTTGCTGACCAATATGCGTTACTTTGGGCACTGTTTCAACCCGGTCAGCTTCTATTATTGCTTCGACGTACAAGACAATCTCGAATTCATCCTGGTGGAAATCAACAACACTCCCTGGAACGAGCGTCATGCCTATGTCCTGGATTGTCGACTTGCGGATGGCCTGTACCGCTTCCAGTTCGGCAAGGCTTTCCATGTCTCGCCTTTCATGCCGATGACGCTGCAATACGACTGGCGTTTCACTAAGCCTGGAGACTCGCTCAATGTGCACATGGTCAATCTGGCGCCAGAAAGCAAAATGTTCGATGCCACCCTGCAATTGCAACGTCGCGAAATCAGTGCCGGTTCCCTTGCCAGCGCTCTGGCTTTTTACCCATTGATGACGGTCAAAGTCGTGCTCGCCATTTACTGGCAGGCGTTGCGACTCTGGCTGAAAGGAGTACCGTTTTTCAATCACCCGATCAGGATAACGCCATGAATAACCGCGATTCCTTAGCGAACCCCACGACTTTGCCAGTACCTCAACGTTCCCTAGTGGCGGTCAAAGCCGCCGATCCGGCATCACTATTGAATCGTTTGGCGAAAAAGCTGGTGCTGGCACGACTTTCCCGGCTGCAGTGTGGCCATCTTTGCATGGTGGATGGTGATATGAAGACGGACTTCGGCGATGATGGCGATGAATTGCGTGCAACTGTGCAAGTTCACGACCCGCGTTTTTACGCCGAAATGGCCTTTGGCGGATCGCTTGGCGCAGGCGAAGCCTATATTCTGGGCTATTGGAGTGCCGATGACCTGACACAGTTGATACGTCTGATGGTGCGCAATCGTGCGCTTCTGGAACAGCTCGAAACCGGCTTGGCCAGACTGTTCATGCCGCTGGTCAAAGTGTTTCACTGGATGAACCGCAATACACGAAGCGGCAGCCAGCGTAACATTTCTGCGCATTACGACCTCGGCAACGATTTGTTCGAATTGATGCTGGATCCCACCATGATGTATTCCTCCGCATTTTTCGAACGAAAAGACATGAGCCTCGAGCAGGCTTCCCTGGCAAAGCTGGAACGCATCTGCCAGAAACTGCAACTGACCGCCTCCGATCATGTGCTGGAAATCGGCACAGGATGGGGCGGTTTCGCCATTTACGCCGCCGGGCGTTACGGTTGCCGTGTCACCACAACCACGATTTCCAGGGAACAATACAATCTGGCTTGCCAGCGCATCGCGGCAGCGGGATTATCTGATCGCATCGAGGTGCTGCTTACCGACTATCGCGATCTGCGCGGCCAGTACGATAAGCTGGTTTCGATCGAGATGATAGAAGCGGTCGGATACCAGTTTTATGACACTTACTTCAGGCAATGTGCTGCCTTACTCAAGCCGGATGGCATGTTCCTGCTACAGGGCATTACCATCGCCGACCAGAATTACGAGTCTGCACGCCGTTCTGTGGATTTTATCCAGCGTTATATCTTTCCTGGCAGCTGCATTCCTTCAGTCACAGCGCTTCTGGATAGCGCAACACGGGCATCAGATTTCCGGCTGTTCGATCTTGAGGATATTGGTCCGCATTATGCGACCACGCTGGCTTGCTGGCGCTCCAACTTCTTCACACACATTGAAAAAATCCGTCAGTTGGGTTATTCCGAGAAATTCATCCGCATGTGGGAATTTTACCTTTCATATTGTGAAGGAGGATTCGCAGAGCGTGCCCTTGGCGACGTGCATTTGTTACTGGTAAAACCTTTGAACAGGAGACAACCGCTCAATACGTATCCCGGATAAAGCAAGCCGAATTGAATGACGGGATGTAATCGATGGTCAACCCAGTACCAACTCTGGAACAACCCATGTATTTAGATAAAACCAAAGCAGTGCTTTTGCTGATCACTGCTCTTTTTCTCTGTGCTGCCTGCTCGCCCCTGAAGACCCTCAACGCGCTCATACCGGAAAATGGATATAGCGTGATGACCGACATTGCCTATGGAGAGCTGAACAGGCAAAAGCTGGATGTTTACCTGCCTAAACCAAAATCCGGAACAGATACCCCCCAGCAGCTTGCCAGTGGTCGCGCTCTGGTGATTTTCTTTTACGGCGGAAGCTGGGATAGCGGCGAGCGTAGTGGCTATAAATTCGTAGCAGAAGCTTTGACCTCAAAGGGGTTCGTGGTGGTGATCCCGGATTATCGCGTTTATCCTGAGGTCAGGTTTCCGGAATTCATGCGCGATCCGGCCAGGGTGGTTAAATGGTCGAAGCAACATGCGGCTCAATATGGTGCTGACCCAAAACATGTGTTTGTAAGCGGTCATTCGGCGGGTGCTCATATTGCCGCCATGCTGACGCTGGATAATGAGTTTCTGGCGGCTGAAGGTCTTGAACCGCCGGACTTGCGCGGCATGTTCGGCTTGGCCGGACCCTATGATTTCCTGCCGCTGACCAGCAACAGATTGAAAACGATTTTCGGTGCCGAAGATCAGTGGTGGAGATCTCAACCCATCAACTTCGTCACCGGCAACAATCCTCCAATGCTATTACTGGTAGGAGGCAAAGATAATATAGTATGGCCGCGCAACACTTTTAATCTTGCCGCCAGAATCAAGGCCGCAGGAGGATCGGTACAAGTGAAGGAGTTTTCGGACTATGGACACATTGATATGGCCGCCAAACTTGCCAAGCCGCTACGCGATGAGGAAATGCTAAACACTATCGCCGATTTCATACGCACGCATTAGCTTTGAAATACACTTTTAATCAGGTAGAGCTGATGTCAGAAGTGAGGCATCAAGTGCATGATCAATTTGTTATGGTGGGATAGGTAGAAAGCACGACGCGATTGCGTCCCGCCCGTTTCGCCTGATACAAGGCCTGATCGGCAAGACTGACCAGATTGACGAATTCAACGCCGGCCTGAAAGGTATCGGTAAGACCGATGCTGATGGTGCTCTGGATAACCTTGCCGTCGATCTGGATCGGGGTGTCTGCATATTTCTGGCGCAGGCGCTCTGCCAGCACCAGTGCTTCTTCTCTGGTGGTCAGCGGCAGCACCACGCAGAACTCTTCACCGCCATAACGCGCGAAATAATCGCCGGTACGTATGGTGCTGTTGACCAGACTCACCAGATGCTTGAGTACTTCGTCCCCGGCCTGATGACCGTATTCATCATTGATGGCCTTGAAATGATCTACATCGATCATCATCACGGTCAGCACTTCCTCGTTACGGTGGCAGCGCGCCAGCAGGTAGCTGGCTTCATCTTCCAGGCTGCGTCTGTTGAGTATGCCGGTCAATGGGTCACGTATCGCCAGTACGCGCAGATCGGTCACCAGCCGGTAGTTCATCATCAGCACGAACCCGAAAGTCAGGCACATCTGCATCATGTTGCCGATAAAGAACAGGTGCGGGCCGACAGGCGGGAATAGTAGCGAACCAAATGTTTTTGCCGGTTCAATATAGGTCAGTATCGCCCGCCCGATGAAAGTACCCGCCAGTAGCAGGAAAGTGATGCCGGTAAATCTGTAGGCGGTCTTCAAAGGCTCTGGCGCAGGCACCAGAAGCAGCCTGGCGCTGGCGATGTTGAGCATGGCAAAGACCAGCGAATTGGCGATCATGCGGCCCTGCGTGTCATGCTGTATGGCATGGAACCAGACAGTGAGCACAAATACCGCCAATACCGCCGACAGGGGTACCCACCAGGTCACCGCTTCACGCTTGAATTTCTGCAGGCCTACATATTGCAGCCCCATCCCCGAAGTCAGTAGTACTGCCCCTAACACAAAGCACCAGGCGTGGGTGAGGAAGAATCGGGTAAAAGACATTGCCAAGCCTATGCTTAGCATGATGTTGGCTAATGCCCAGTGTCTGCTGCCTTGCGCGTCACCTCTGTTCAATCCTGCGAGCAAAAGCAGACCCGACAGCATAAATGTAAGCACTGCCAGCATGAATACAATGGTATTGAAATCAAAGCTTAAAGTCATTTGTTTCCAATAATTTTCCGCATGAATTCCTTGTATCGATTTTTTTCGGATTCCTTCACATACCGGATTATGCCCATTACTTGCAGGGTTTTAGCAAGCTTATGCGCAAATAATTAATCATCACACCAGACTGACACATTAGTGAAACATAAGATATCTATGGTTAAGGGCTTTCCATGCAGGTCAAGATTAGGGATTAACAGCATGAGGGTGGACAATATGAGTGATGAAGAACTGAACTTGCGCGCAAACAATGACCTGATCGATAGTTACGATGAGGAACTGGAGCTGGAATTCGAAGACCGGCCGCTGGAGCAGATGGTCGGCGCAGATTTCGCCGATGCTCACCTGCCTCAGTCCGAGGCCGACAAGGAATACCGCCGCCTGTATTTCCGCGAGCTGTTCCGCTTGCAGGGCGAACTGGTCAAGCTGCAGGACTGGGTGGCGCATACCGGACAGAAGGTGGTGATCCTGTTCGAAGGCCGCGATGCCGCCGGTAAAGGCGGTGCCATCAAGCGCATCACCCAGCGCCTTAACCCGCGCGTGGTTCGTGTTGCCGCTCTGCCCGCTCCCAACGAACGCGAACGTACGCAATGGTATTTTCAGCGTTATGTGTCGCATCTGCCTGCTGCCGGTGAGATGGTGCTGTTCGATCGCAGCTGGTACAACCGTGCGGGCGTGGAACGGGTGATGGGTTTTTGCAACGAAGAACAGTATGAGGAATTCTTCCGCACCGTACCCGATTTCGAGAGGATGCTGGTGCGCTCCGGCATCAAATTGATCAAATACTGGTTCTCCATCTCCGACGAAGAGCAGAACCTGCGCTTTCTGGGACGCATACACGACCCCCTCAAACAGTGGAAACTCAGTCCCATGGACCTGGAATCCCGCCGCCGCTGGGAAGAATATACCAAGGCCAAGGAAGTGATGCTGGAAAGAAGCCACATCCCCGAGGCACCATGGTGGGTAGTGCAGGCGGTAGACAAGAAGAAAGCCCGTCTTAACTGCATACACCATCTGCTGGGCCAGTTTCAGTACACCGAGATCATTCATCCCACCATCGAACTGCCGCAGCGCGAGTACCACAAGGATTACACGCGCCGCCCGGTACCGCAGGACATGTATGTGCCGGAAGTGTACTGACGCACAGCCCATTGAGTGACGGATCGCAGACACGCGAGTGACGCCGGACATATGCAGCCCGGCGTCACAAAAACTTCACGGGAACCAGCCACAATCCGATCTTTAACAATAACGCCGGGGAGTAGTTATCCATGAATTCAACAGCAACAGCAGTAGATACACGACCACATCTGGATGAAGCACCAGGCTTTATCACACTCATGATTTTTCTTGGCTTGCTGATTGGCGGTTTATTATTTACAGGTTATAGCCTGATGCACGACGTAAGCGCAACCGGAGCCAAAACCACCACCCTAATGCCTTTCCTGTTGCTGGGTGTCGCGCTGATGATCGCGCTGGGATTCGAGTTCGTGAATGGTTTTCACGATACCGCCAACGCAGTCGCCACCGTGATCTATACGCATTCGCTGCCGCCCAATTTTGCCGTGGTATGGTCGGGCTTTTTCAATTTCCTTGGCGTGCTGGTTTCGAGTGGAGCAGTCGCTTTCGGCATCATCTCGCTACTGCCGGTGGAATTGATCTTGCAGGTCGGCTCCAGTGCAGGCTTCGCCATGGTGTTCGCACTGCTGATCGCTGCCATCCTCTGGAATCTTGGCACCTGGTTCCTGGGTCTGCCGGCTTCTTCCTCGCATACACTGATAGGCTCCATCATCGGCGTGGGTGTTGCCAATGCGCTGATGCACGGACGCGATGGTACCAGCGGCGTGGACTGGGCGCAGGCCACCAAGATCGGTTACTCCCTGCTGCTTTCGCCTTTGCTAGGCTTCTTCCTGTCTGCGATCGTGCTGCTGCTGATGCGTGCCCTGATCAAGAACAAGGAATTGTTCGAAGCGCCTAAAGGCAAAAAACCGCCTCCGTTGTGGATACGCGGCCTGCTGGTGCTGACCTGCACCGGCGTGTCGTTCGCACACGGTTCCAACGACGGTCAAAAAGGCATGGGTCTGATCATGCTGATCCTGGTAGGTACTGTGCCTATGGCCTATGCCCTGAACCGCGCCATGCCTGTCGATCAAATGACGCAATTCGCAGCCGTCGCTCAGGTAACGCAACAATCTCTGGTGAAGCTCGCCCCGGCAGCCGTGCCTGAAGATAACCGCCACGTAATCTCCGAATATATACGTTCCAAGAAGTTCACGCCGGAAGTTCTGCCAGCACTGGCTGCCATCACCGGCAGTATAGGCAGTCAGGTCAAGGAATACGGCACACTGGCACATGTGCCTATCGAAGCCGTGGGCAACGTGCGTAATGACATGTACCTGGCCTCGGAAGCGATACGCCTGCTGGACAAGGACAAGAATGTGCAACTGGATAAGGACAGCCAGGCCAATATCGATACGTTCAAAAGAGAGATCGACGCTGCGACCAAGTTCATCCCGTTATGGGTAAAAGTGGCCGTCGCCATCGCACTGGGACTGGGCACCATGATAGGCTGGAAGCGCATCGTCAAGACTGTGGGCGAAAAGATCGGCAAGACCCATCTTACCTACGCACAGGGCGCATCTGCGGAACTGGTGGCGATGGCGATGATCAGCGCCGCGGATAATTTCGGCCTGCCGGTATCTACCACACATGTGCTTTCCTCCGGCGTGGCAGGCACCATGGCAGCGAACAAGTCCGGCTTGCAGATGGAAACCGTGCGTAATCTGGCAATGGCCTGGGTGCTTACCCTGCCGATGGCGATGCTGCTATCCGGCTCGCTGTACTGGATATTCGCCCATTTGTTCTAAAACTTATGCTGTCGCAGCAGGCAGCGTGGTGACAGGAATCACGATGCGCTTGCTGCGGTAAACCTTGACGATAGCCTTGCTCAGTTCGCTTTTGGTGGCGGCGTAATCGGGCACGTTGACCCAGGGCTTCACCGAAATGCTGACCGCCATGCTGTTAAGAGAGCCGACCCCGATCACCGGAGCCGGATCTTTTAGTATGCGCGTATCGGCTTGCAGCACGTCACCGGCGAGGGCGATGGCTTTGTCCAGATCGGTGTTATAAGCCACACCTATCAGTATCTCGATCTGCCTGATATAGCCGTAATTGTGCAGGATCTCGCCCACGATCTTGCGGTTGGGGATCACCACTCTGGATTGATCGGCATGGCTGAGTACCGTGCTGAACAAACTGATGGTTTCCACCACACCTTCTTCGCTGACGATGGAAATGTATTCACCGATGCGGAATGGACGGGTGAAGATGATGGTCAAACCTGCCATCATATTGCTCAACACCCCCTGCATTGCCAGTGCTACACCTGCACCTGCCACGCCCAGACCGGCGATCAGCGGTAACAGCTCCACGCCCAGATTCTGCAACGCGATGATGGCGAACAAAGCGAGTACGAAAATGCGCACGATGCGCACCAGCAGCTGCCGCACCGGCGGCTCCAGATTGAATTTCTTCAGTCCGCGGTCTGTCGCTTTGCCCACCCAGCGCCCGGCGAATACCCCGGCGATGAGGATGAGGATCGCCACTACCACTTTGGGGCCGAATTGAATCGCCAGATCGATCACTACGCGCTGGATGTGGTCGAAATTGCCGAGTTGGTCGTTCACCAGGTCAGTTGTCATTATTTATTCCTTTTTCGTTTATCATTTTTTGTCTAATTACTTTTTGGCCAACCCCAGTGCCAGTTTAAGTTTTACCGCATTCGCATCACCCGTCACTTTAACCGGCTCCGCGATACTGGTTCGTTCGGCTGCCAGCCCCCCACTCTTCACCAGATAAGATTGCAGATTGGCTGCCCTTTCCCTGGCCAGTGCCACCAGGTCGGCATCGCTCACTTTGGCTGTGGCCTTCAGTTGTTGCAGCATCGCGCCGTACTTCTTCTCGTCTTCGGCACTTGGTTTCTTGAAGTAATCCTTGACGAAATCCAGCGCTTTCAGGCTGCGCCCCTGCCCGCTTCTATCTTTTAGCAGGTTCTCCACCGCTCGTTGCACTTTGGGGTTATTCAGGTCTACCGGGCCCGCAGCTTCGCCCTCTTTCAACTGCAGACCGAGTTCGTTAGCCACGTCGCGGCGCGTTGACAGTTCCTGCAATGCGGGCGTGTCCTGCGCAGGGTCGTATGCCGGAGTAATGGTCAACGCCAGCGATGCGCGTTTGGACATGGCTGTGGCGACTGCCTTTAGTTTTTCCTCCTCAGGCGGTAACAGCACGGCTTTGCCGGGGTCGAAAGCGACTGCTTCCAGCTTGTCCGAGCTGATGCCCAGCAAATTACCAAGCGCGCGGAAAGGCGCGGTGGCTATTTTCTCCAGTACATTGACGACGGCTTTCCAGATGATTTTGCCGTAGCTGAATTGGGGGTCGTCCAGACTGCCGGAGATAGGCAGATCGAGGTCTATCAGCCCGTCGCTGTCTTCGAGGATGGCGATGGCCAGATCCAGCGGCAGATTCAACGCGTCCTTGCTATCCACATGCTCGCCCAGCCTGAGTTTGTTAATGACAAACTTGTTCTCGCCCGCCAGCTGGCGGTTCTTGATCTTGTATTCTAGGTCGACCGACAGCTTTCCGGAATCTATCTTGCGCCCGGCGAACTTGCCAGAATACGGCGTCAGGCGGTTCATCTCCAGATTGTGGAAGGCCAGCTTCAGATCGGTGAAATCGGTGGCATGGAAAGGCTGTAGCGCACCGCGTATATCCACAGCACCGTATTCGTCCACCTTGCCGTCCAATTCGACCTGCGCGGTCGTGGCAGGGTTGCTGGAAAGACCGTTGATGATGCCGGTGAGAGTATTGATATGGGTACCGAACTGAGGAACGAGTGATAAATCGGCAAAATCCACGTCGCCATCCCGCACACTGAGTCTATCCACGGAGATGGGAAAGCTGTCTTGCGTATTGTCGGCACTGACAGGCGCAGGCGTCACCGGGGCCGATGCTGTCGTGGTTGCGGCGGGGGCACCGGAACGCAGGATACGTTTGATGTTGAGCGTCTTGTCCTCGTAGATGATGAACTTGCCTACCGGCTGGGTGATGCGCAGCTCATTCATATGCAACCGGTTGGGAGCAAATCCCAATTTGAGCGAGTCGCTGGATACTGCCTTCCACCCCAGGAACAGCGAATCGTTGGGCTCTTCATTCAATGCCAGGTTGTTGACGCTGAAACCGCCTGCGAACTCGCCGGCAAGAGCTTTATCCGATTTGAGCGCCAGTTTGCCTGCCACATTGACCTGACCATCGCTTAATTTGAGGAAGGCGAACTGATTGACGTAAGGCGAGAACGGCTTGAGCGATAAACCATCCAGTTTCAGCTTCAGATCGGTTTTCAACGGTGACAGCGCCAGCTTGCCGTCGGCAGAAAACTGGCCGCCCTGCCTGACCTGGAATCTGGCGCTTACCGGTAGCGACTTACTCACGTCGAGAGAACCGTTATTCAATTGCAGTGCCGCATTCTGCACATCAAGAATCACTGGCAAGGCTGTGCTCTTGTCTTCGATATGCACATTGCCGTTTTTCAGGGCGATCCTGTCCACGGCCACCTTCCAGGCGGAAGTCTGCGGCTTGCTTTTAGACTTTGCGCCAGTGGCAGGCTGTTCCAGTATCGCCTGCCAGTTGAGCGCCTTGTTCGCGTCTCGTATCACCTGGGTTTGCAGGCCGGAAAACAGAATTTCGGGAAATTTGACACTGCTATTGCCCAGACTCACATCCCCCTTGTCGAGGCTGACCCTCTCCAGACTGAATACGGTTGCTGGCGACAATGCGGATTTAACGCTAACACCGGCGACACTGGTACTGATGGCACTGACGGCGAGACTGCCGCCGGCATTGCTGACTTCGGCACCGAAGTTGATGTCCTTGATCTCGGCATGCAACGGGTGCACGAAACTCTGGTCGTTGAATGCTGCTTTCCAGTGCTGCAGTTTCGCACTGGCGATATCGAATTGGAAAGCCGGTTTGGATTTATCTGGTGCAATCACTGGCTGAGGTGTGGGCTGGGCTGGGGATGTATTACCTGCTACGATTTCCTGCCAGTCCAGGCTGCCGCTTCTGCTGCGGGTAGCGGAGATGGCGCCGTTATCCAGAGATAATCCGGCGATCTTCAGTCGGCTGGATTTCAGGTCGTAATCCACGCCTGTCAGCGATGCCTGATCGAGCTTGAGCAAGTCTGCTGTGCCGCTTCTCAGATCAAGCTGATGCAGTGCGACTCCCAATCCCTGAAAACGCAGTTGCAAACCGTTCAGCATGGAAAAATCCAGCTGCGGCAGGCCTACGACTATGTCATTCAACGCAAACTTCGCCCTGGGCGACAACGTACCCGATAGCTGCGACAGCCTGACCGCCACCTTGTTCAGGCTGGCGACCGGAACTGGCGCATCCTTGCCTTTGACCAGCGCGAAGTTATAGTTGAGCGTGGCGGCAAGCTCGCCTGAGCTTAACTTCACCGGCAAGGCTGCCTGATTGGCGATCTGCATCAGTTGCGCAAGTTTAATACCCTGAACCTCGATCGCGCCGTTGGAAGCAACCGGGTTCACCGCCAGATTACCTTTCCATTTCAGCGTGCCGCCCTGCTCCGGCAGCTCTGCAGCCAATAGATAATCGCCGCGGTCTTCGGGCAAGGTGGAGATACCTGCCAGCTCCAGCCCCAGCGGTTGCATCACGCTCTTGAACGGCTGCGGGCGGTTGCGCTCGGTGTATTCGATATCGCCCTTGTCGATCACGATATGGTCAATCCTGATGCGCGGGATCCTGTGGTTATCCGGCTCCTTGTCCTCATTCAGCCTGGCGAGCAGCTCCGACCAGTTGAATTTGCCGTCAGGCGCGATATCCAGCGTGACCTGCGGCGCGGTCAGGCGAATATCCTTGAGATGCCACACCCAATGGAAAATGCCGCTGCTTTCCAGATCCAGTTGCAAACGCTCAAAACCGGCCAGCGGCGCGCCGTCCGCCCGCGTCAGGCGCAGCTTGTCTACGGTGAGGATCAAATTGAACGGGTCCAGCTTGACCTGGCCGACACTGATACGGCTCGCCAGTTTTTTTTCCGCCACCCAGGGCAGGATGCGCTGCGCCAGCGGGTTGACGGCATAGATGGCGAACAGCAGATAGGCAACAATCGCGCCTATGGCGATTTTCAAGGGCTTGCCTGCGATAAAACCACGCAACTTTTTATTCACTTTAAGCCCCACCTTATCTACATGAACTAAACGTGTCCAGTGTAATTGCTTATAGCGCAGGGTCAAGCATCAAAATGTAGGTTTAGTCGCAAATACAGTAACTGGGGGCTTACTCCAATTCGCGTATTTTGAGACGGGCGTACTGCCGCAGCAAATAAAAACTTATGAAGTTGCCCATTAACGGTAATAGCAACGAGCAATATACCCAGAACGCCGGATTCTTGCCGACAGCATTGGCGAGTTGATCCAGCTTGACCAGCAGGAATGCCCAGATGTAGAACATCAGCAGCCCGGATATCAACAGCACATCTAGCATGCCGTAGAGTTTGTGTACGATACCAGTCATAACAAGCAAGGCCAGACTCGCCACCCAGATAGTGAAAACGAATTGCGTATCGGTCAGGGTTTGCGCAATCGTCTCAGCCGTTTCGGCAGGCTTTACCGGCGGCGGCGTATCATTACGCGCCAAGCCATGACCGCAATGCGGACAGTATGCTGCGCCGAACAGTGTGGTGGTGGCACAATTGGGGCAAACCGGGTTGAACATGACTGTATTGCTCATCATTTTTTCATCAATACGCGTAACGGTACGCTGGAATATGGAATCATCAGCATGTACTTTAATCAGCCACAGCCAAACGCGCCTGTGCGTTACTCCCCTTTTATATCAGGATTTTTTCCCGATCAGATATGGGCAATAAAGCCCTAGAATGACGGTTAATTAAAAAGGAACTGCCTTGAGCCTAAAATTACGGCTTAACCTGATCATTACCGGATTATTGTTGCTGATGCTGCTGGCAGGCATGCTGCTGAACATCGTCAACGCCAGGCAGAATGTGCGGGCGGAAGTGGAATCCACCGAAAAGCTGGCGCTTTATCTGTTCGACACCGGCATCCTCAACAACCCGGGCGCAGTGCTGCGCGAGCCGGAAAAGAAGCCGCTTCGGCTGCGAAGCCTGAGTCACATGCGGCATGTACGCATCGAGTTTCTGGATATCTACGGTCATGTGCTGGACAGCAACCGCGCGGGAGAATTGTCCGCCCCGCACGAAGCTCCGGCATGGTTCGAGAGCATCATGGACAAAGTCGCACCGAAGTGGGAACCGCAACGGCGCGACATCGAATACCAGGGACGTTTGCTGGGCAGGCTGGTGATCACGCCGGACCCCAGTTCCGAATACGCGGAGATATGGAAACAGATCACCGACCTGATGTTGTTGCTGTCGGTATTCTTCGTCACCGTGAACCTGATGGTGTACTGGGCGGTAGGTCAGGCTTTGAAGCCCACGGCAAAGATACTGGAAGCGCTGAACAGCCTGGAACGCGGCGATCTGGAAGCGCGCCTGCCGGTGTTCGACCTGCCCGAACTGGCGCGCATAGGCGTCAAGTTCAATCACATGGTAGAGACCTTGCAGCAAAGCATCATGCGTAACCACAGGCTGTCGCAACAACTGATCTCGCTGCAGGAGGAGGAACGCAAAAGCCTGGCGCGCGACCTGCACGACGAGTTCGGGCAAAGCCTCACCGCCATCAACGCCGATGCAGCAGTGGTACTGCAACTGGCGGAAAAGAAATACCCGGAGATACGCGATAGCGCGCAGGCCATGTCCAAGCTGTCGCGGCACCTGATGGATCTGGTGAGCGGGCTGATGCAGCGTTTGCGTCCCGGCATCCTGGATGAGTTGGGACTGGCCTCGGCCTTGCAGGATCTGGTAGACACATGGCGCTCGCGCAATGAGAGCGTCAACTGCAAACTGAACATGGATGACAGTATCTATCAGGGTCAGGATGAAGGCATGAACGAAGTGATGCAGATCACCATCTACCGGCTGGTGCAGGAGTGCCTGACCAATATCTCGCGCCATGCACGCGCCTCGCAAGTGGAGATCACTCTCAACCGTACATCCGGCGATGGTCAGCCGACCATACTGATGATCAGTGTCAGCGACAACGGCAAAGGCTTTAACGAATCCGTAGTGGACGGCTTCGGGTTGCATGGCATGCGCGAGCGGGTGGAAGGATTGGGGGGCGAATTCATGTTGTCTTCACGCCTGGGCAAGGGCACCTATATTTCGGCACGCATACCGGTAACAGATCATTGAATACAGGATATAAATGATGGCGGATGTACAGCAGGTACGCATTATGCTGGTGGATGATCATGCCGTGGTGCGCTCAGGCATAAGGCGGCTGCTGGAGCAGCATCCCGGTTTCAACGTGATCGCCGAGGCGGAAAGCGGCGAAAGCGCGTATCAGCAATTCAGCGAACACCTGCCGGACGTTTCGGTGATGGATCTGACCATGCCCGGCATGGGCGGCATGGAAGCGATACGCCGCATCATCGCGCGCCACCCCACAGCCCGCATACTGGTGCTATCCATGCATGAAAAAGCCGCTTTTGCCAGTCAGGCACTCAAAGCCGGAGCCAAAGGCTATCTCTCCAAAAGCAGTCTGGCGCAGGAACTGGTGAATGCGCTGGAGACCATCGTCAAAGGCCAGACCTATATCAGCTCGGACGTTGCCAAGAAGATCGCGCTGCAAAGTCTGGAAGGCGACGGCGACCCCATGCAGCTGCTTTCTGCCCGCGAATTCGAGATCTTCCGGTTACTGGCAGAAGGCGAAGATATCGACGGCATCGCCCATACCCTCAAGATCAGCAGCAAGACCGTCGCCAATTACCAGACCATGATCAAGCAGAAGCTGGGCATCAATACACCGGTGGAGCTGGTACGCATGGCAATACGCTTCGGCCTGATCGATAGCTGACAGCCACAAAACACCCATTCCACCGGTAGTTTCTCCTATCCGGTTTCGGGATTAACTCCCTCTATATCTAGGGAGTTAATCCATATCCCTCACCCGCACGGCACAGCTATCTTCCATGGAGTTTTGGCAGGGGGCCATTACACGTGGAATCGAGGAGATATTCAAAGTGTCAGATCACATACAAAATAAAATGGTTTTCCGTCGCAGGGCTGTGCATATCGCGGTCTCTGCCGCCTTACCCTTCGTATTGCTGGGAGCTAATGCCTATGCCGCCGGAAGCTGTACCAGCAGCAACGGCGTGGTAAAGTGCACGGGCGCATTCAGCGGCGGTGCTTCTGGTGGCGCCATTATGGTGGTGCCCAGCAATTACACCGCTGTCAGTAATGATTCATCCGGCAATACAGCATCTTTGAGCACGACCATCGTTGGGTACTCAAATGCGAACGACTTTTCCATAACCAATATTGGAAGTATGAACCTAAGTGTTCCGAAGTTCTCGGTTCTGAACATCGGTTCCGGGTCGACCTCCCCCACCATCGGTACTGCTCCGGACGGCACGACGACTGTGGTTACCGGCCTCAAGGCAGTTCCAGGATATGTGGATGTTTTCAATGGAGGTACCGCTCCGACAAGTGGCGACTCTGTTGCCACACAGCTGACACACCAGGCAGGTGCAAAGCCGCTAGTCAATTTTGAAGGTGTGGATATCCAACAAGCAGGTACGGTCAACAATTTCGGCACCATTACCAATACCACTGCGGGTAGCGCTGCGACTCCGCTAGCCACCAATACCTTTCTGGTCACCAATGGCCCCAAAGTTTATACCGAAGGGGGCGCGGATAACCTGCCTTACAGAACCCTGGGCGTGTGGCTGAACGGTGACAGCACCAAACTCAATAACTATGGGGTCATTACTGCTGGCGTCAACGATAGCGCCATCACCAGCAGTTCAGCTGGCGTGACCGGGCCGAATGCTAGCCTTTACACCAGTTTGCTGGGTGCAGGCACCGCATTCTCTGAAACATTCAACGCGGATGGGAGTGTCAACGTGGTAACCATGGGCCCGAACAAACCTACGGTGTATGCGGTACTGAGCACCAGCGATTCGGATGACTTCTATGGCAACGTCAATATCAACAACTATAACAAGATCGGGGCCTACCTTTTTGTCAGCAACAGGAACAACTCAGGCACTCCGGTCGCCATCGAACTTAAAGAGAATCTGCTGGATGCGCATGTGTATAACGCCCCCGGTGCCATCATCGAAGGTGTTGCCAGCAGTACCATCTTTGTTGCGGCAAGCCATTCCAGCCTGGGTACAACCTGGGCGCCCGGTGTAGGCAAAGAAACCTATACCAAGGCACTTGGCGGTGCCTATGCGATTGGAACGGATAACAACTCCGATCTTATCACCGTCATCAACGACGGCATCATCCAGAGCATGAGCAATGCGGCCACTCCGCTCTATGGCACGGCATTGAATCTGTCCAATGCCAGAAGCGTCATCACCAACAATATCGGGGGACGCATTTTTGGCGATATTTCTGTATCCAATCAATCGAACGAATTCACTTTCCAGAATGCCGGCATACTGACAGGCAACATCGTGGTCACTCCGAATGCCGGCAATGGCACAGGAACCTCAGGAAGCCTTGTACCAACAGCTCAAGCTGATGGCAGTATTGCGGATGTGGCCACAGCCAGAAACGTGACCAACAAGGTCGTGATCCAGCCGGTGATCAATAGTGCTGGCGGCGGAAATACCGTTGCCGCTGTTGGCCAGATCACAGGCGGAGTCTATATCGCCAGTGGCGGCGCGGCATCTGGCGGTCATCCGTTTGAACTTGATGTGCAGCCCCTTGTGGCATCCGGAGTCACCGTCAAGACCGGAAATACTTACACCTACTCCGGCAGCAACATCAATATTGCCACTGGTGCGAAAGCCACGCCTAACAATGCGGATGGCACAGCAGGTACCACCACCCAGATCAATAACACCAATGTGCATATTTTATCCACGGCCCTGGTCAACTGGGCATTTGTTCCTGGAACCACCAATCAGATCGTTGCCACGGTTGCGGACCCTTCCACGATCAGCGGGTTAAGCGCCAATGGTAAGGTTGTGTTGAGCACTTTGTTAGCATCTTCGGGCTCAGTGTCGTCTTTGTTACAGAACCTGTCCGATCCGAATGATGTGGTTAAAGCGACGGAACAATTGCGTCCTGAAATCAACGGAGCCACTATCCAGGCCGCGTTGAGCGCGACCAACAAAGTGTTCGGCGTGGTGGATGCTCACCTTGACGAAGTACATGTAGCGCAACTTACGGACAGCAGTGGTATCGCCACCGGGGATCAGGTCAATGGCCTGGGAATATGGATGCAGGGCTTCGGTTTCCGCGGCGACCAGGACCAGCGTAAAGGCGTGAATGGCTATAACGCCGATGCCTATGGTTTCGCCGCGGGCGCAGACAAACTGCTGAACGACGATACACGTGTCGGTATCGCCGTCAGCTATGCCCAGTCCAATATCAAAGACAAGGGTGCCAGCACGGGGAACGCAACCGACATCGACAGTTATCAGGCCACTTTGTACGGTTCCATGTTAATCAAAGACGCGCTGATCCGGAACTGGTATCTGAACGGTATGCTAGGCCTGGGTCGGCATGATTACAGCAACAAACGCATCGTGATTGGCAATACCATCAGCGGTGACCACGAAGCCATGCAGTACACAGGCAAAGTGGAAGCCGGCTTGCCGATGAAAGTCGGCAAAGCCACCATCACCCCCATTGCATCGATCACGTATAGCCGTCTGAGTGAGGATGGTTATACCGAAAGCGGCGTTGGCGCATTGGTGGTCGGCGACCAGGAAACTGACTCATTCCGCACCGGTCTGGGTGCCAAGGCACAGATACCGTTGTACGACAAAGCGACATTGAATAGCGGATTTGAACTGCGTGCGATCTGGGGGCATGAGTTCGCCGATACCGCGCAGGACACGACAGCGAGTTTTGCCTCTGGCGGCAGCAGCTTCACCACGAGCGGCGTATCACCGGCACGCGATAGCGCCGACCTGGGGTTCAGCATACGCATTGCGGCTAGCGACGGGTACATCAAACAGTCGCTGTCGTTGAGTTACGACGCCGAGATCAAGGATGAATACTTGAGTCATACAGCGCAATTGCAAGCCAGGTTCGATTTCTAACCTTCACCTCCAGAAGGAGTATCCGTATGGCGGGAGCGTGCTCCCGCCATTTTTTTCTTGTACAGTAGCCCGATGAGAACAACTATTCCGCTTTTGCTGCTATTGCTATGCTGCGCCTGCGCCAGCAATCAGGCGCGCGTCACTACCATCGACAACGCACGACGCTCCGGCATGATCCTGTCCGCTATCTCCGTGGATGGCTACACGTTGACGACTTACCAGCGCATGACGACAGCCCATGCGCCGGTACGTGTGTATATCGAAGGCGATGGCCTGGCCTGGATCACCGCCACCCAGCCGTCCGCCGACCCTACCCCCGTGCACCCTATCGCCCTGTCACTGGCTGCACTCGACCAATCGCCCAACGTGGTATATCTGGCGCGCCCCTGCCAGTTCAGCTTGCTGCAGAGTTCACAATGCACCACGGATGACTGGACCGGCAAACGCTATTCCGAACAACTGGTGCAGAAGATGGATCAGGAATTGAACCTCGTCATGCGTGCCGCTCCGCAGCAAAAGATCGAGCTGGTGGGGTATTCCGGCGGCGCGGCAATGGCAGTGCTACTGGCTGCCCGCCGCATTGATATCGGCAGTTTGCGTACCGTGGCCGGCAATCTGGACGATGAAGCCGTGAATCGATTCCATCATGTTTCGGCAATGCCAGAATCATTGAATCCAATTGATTTTGCACAGAAAATAACCAACATTCCGCAACGACATTTTTATGGTGGTGAAGACAAGATCATCCCCTCCTTCGTGGCCGAAAATTTTGCGCAGCGGCAGCATGGATCGTGCGCCAATATCACGGCAGTTGCCGAAGCCGGTCATCAGGACGGGTGGGAAGCACAATGGGCAGATCTGCTCAAATTACCGGTAGTGTGTCGCTAAATATCCAAACACGGCGTGTAATCGGCTTCCAAGATGCATCTCGGGAAGATTTCCTAGTGCTTTATTCGGGCTGGTTTGCTATTTTTCAGCGGTGTTATTAATTGCACCTTCGTCGCGTGTTCTCGGGCGGGTGATGCACCTGACAAATAAAGGAAACCGCAATGTTACAAAGCAAGCTCAAACCGCTGGCACTATCCCTGGCACTGATGGGAATCACCGGCATCCAAACCCAGGCATATGCCGGGAACAAAGCTGAAGCATTGGAAGCCGGTACTGTGGATGTAATCTCCACCACTCCCTTGCCCAGTATAGGCACATCTATCAACCTAGTGCCCGCCAACGTACAAGTGGCATCCGACAAATCGCTGGTAGAACAGAAATCTCTTGATCTCAACGAATTCATGGACAATAACATGGGATCGGTGACCACCAACGATACGGTAAGTAATCCCTATCAGTCCGACGTCATCTACCGTGGCTTTACCGCGTCGCCATTGCTGGGTACGCCGCAAGGTTTATCCGTATTCGTGGATGGCGTGCGCGTGAATGAGCCGTTCGGCGATATCGTCAATTGGGACCTGATCCCGGTCAGCGCCATTGCCAACATCAACCTGATTCCGGGTTCCAATCCGCTATTCGGACTGAATACCCTGGGCGGTGCGTTGTCTGTGCATACCAAGAGCGGAGATGAATACCCCGGTACATCCATCACCGTTACAGGCGGTTCCTGGGGTCGCGCCCAGACCGAGTTCGAGACCGGCGGCAAGCGCGATAATCTGGATTACTTCCTGACCGGCAATCTCTTTCATGAAGACGGCTGGCGCGATCACTCCGCCAGTGACGTGCGGCAATTGTTCGGCAAGCTGGGCTGGCAGGATGACAAGAACGACCTCGATCTGTCCGTCATGCTGGCGGACAACGACATGCATGGTACTCAGGGGCTACCGCAAGTGATGCTAAGCTCACCGGAATCGGCCTTTACCTGGCCTGACAGCATCAAAAACAAAATGGAGATGGTCACCCTCAAGGGCAGCCATTATTTCGCCGACGATAAGCTGGTGTCGGCAGAAACTTATTTCCGCCATAACAAGGCCGATGGTTTCAACAGCAACGTCAACAACAACTTCGACAACACGCTGCCTTTAAGCTCCGCCAACCCTGCCGCGACCAACGCCATTTCTTCTACCGACACCGACGGTTTCGGCGGCTCGGTACAAATGACCTTGCTGGGCGATCTGATGAGTCACAAGAACCAGTTCACCGGCGGCGTTAGTGCAGATTATGGTCGTACCGATTTCAACAGCGATACGCTAATCGCCACCGTGGTCGGCTCGCAAACGGTAACACAGCAGCCTGTCACCGATCCGCAGCGGGTAAGACTGCAGGCCGATAGCGATTACTACGGCCTGTTTGCGACGGACACCTTCTCTATTACCGATAAACTGCACGTGACAGCTTCTGCCCGCTATAACATCGCGTACGTCAGCCTGAGAGGATCCAGTCTGGACGATAACGATGCTACCCTGGTACCGGGCGACCTCAATGGCGACCATACCTATAGCCGCCTAAACCCGGCATTGGGCTTTAACTACAATGTCAGCGACGCGCTTGGCTTCTACGTAGGCTATAACGAAGGTACGCGTGCGCCGTCACCGATAGAACTTGCCTGTGCCGACCCCAACCATCCTTGCGCATTGCCTAACGCTTTCGGCGGCGACCCCGACCTGCAACAAGTGGTATCGCGCACCTGGGAAGGCGGCGTACGCGGACATCTGGGCGATAGCATCAACTGGAATGCAGGCGTGTTCACTACCCAGAACAGCAACGATATCGCCTTTATCGCCAGCGGCACTTCCGGCAACGGCTTCTTCCAGAACGTGGGCGATACCCTGCGTGAAGGTCTGGAACTTGGCATGAACGGCAAAATGGATAAACTCAGCTTTGCCGCCAATTACAGCTATATCGATGCCACCTTCCGTACCCCATTCACTGAAGCCTCCAGCGGCAATAGCTCGGCAGACGGAGCAGGCAACATCCAGGTGAACAAGGGCGACAGCATGCCTGGCGTTCCTCACCATACCCTCAAGCTGCGCTTCGGTTACGCCATCACTACCGACTGGATCATAGGCACCAATATTTTCGCCACCTCCAGCCAGTATGCTCGAGGCGACGAGAATAACCAGGATGGGAATGGCAAGATCCCCGGCTACACGGTGGTTAACCTGGATACCAGCTACTCCATCAACGATCATTGGAAGGTGTTTGCGAAAGTCGAGAACCTGTTCGACAAGAATTACTCGACTTTCGGGCTGTTGGGTACCAATGAATTCGTCGGCCCCGGCAATAGCTACACCGCCAATAACGCTGCCTGGAATAACAATGCCCAGTTCCGCACCCCTGCTCCACCTCGTGCAGCCTGGGTAGGACTTACCTACGAATTCGACAAACCCAAAGGCAGCGCAACAAAAGCCGATGACTAAGTCAGCTTGAGCAAGTAAATGAACCATCAATAAAAGAATCCCGTTTTCACGGGATTCTTTTATTGCCGAAGCAGTCGTACAGGTAGTTGTAAAATGTCCGGCTAAATCCGAAAAATAACGCCTGGGGAATACCCAATGAAAAACAATACGCTGTCACCGTTGCTGCCTTCCCTGCTATTTGCGCTCGGTCTGTGTCTAGCAAGCTCCGCTCATGCCGTGGATAAAGGCCTGGCATATGTCAGTGATCAGGATGGCGGCGTGACCGTGATTGACCTGAATACCATGGCGGTCGAGGCCAATCTCGGCGTTGGCGGCAAGGGCCCACGCGGTATCGGCATCACCGCCGATGGCAAATTGCTGATCACGGCGAATAAGGATGATGGCAACATCTCGGTGATAGACACCATGACCGGCAAAGTCGCCAGACATGTTTCCATAGGCAAGAATCCGGAATTCGTGCGCGTACTCGGCAACCGCGCCTTCGTCACCTATGAGCCCAGTTCCGGCTCCGGTGCGCCGCCCGCAGAGGGCAAGGATGATGACGATGACAAGATTCCCGGCCGCATCGCCATCGTCGATATCAAAAAGCATAAAGTGGTGATGGAGATCGTCGGCAAACCGGAAACGGAAGGCCTGGAATTCAACAAGGACGGCAAGCAGCTGATCGTCACCAACGAGTCCGACAACTCCATTACCGTGCACGACACCAGCACAGGCAAGCTGCTGAAGAACGTGGATATTAGCAAGTACGGCGAACGCCCGCGCGGCATCAAAAGATCTCCGGACGGCAAGCATTATGTCGTTACCCTGGAATCGTCCGACAAATTCCTGATACTGAATAGCAACTTGAAACCGTTGAAGGCGATAGATACCGGTAAATCGCCTTACGGCGTGTCGTTCGACCGCTCCGGCGAACGCCTGTTCGTGGCCTCCTCCAAACAAAAGACCTTACAGGTGTACAACGTCGCCACCATGGCGAAGCTCAAGGATATCCCCACCGGCGACCGCTGCTGGCATTTCAGCTTCACCCCGGACGACCAGCAGATACTGCTGGCTTGCGGCAGATCAGGCGAGATCGTGGTGATCGACACCGATAGGCTGGAAGTGACCAAACGCATCAGCGACAAGGACATGCCCTGGGGCATCGTCACCTACCCCAAGGCGATGGGCAGTCTCGATACGCCTTAACCCCACTCTACTGCAAATAAAAAACTCCTTAATGGGGCTTTTTACGTTGCGGGGTAGCTGATGCTCAAAAACAGAAGTTGGAATTTATGCTATCTTTTGCGAATTGATAGCCTAAGCTCGACCAAAAGCTGTCACCCAACAAATTTTCATTGATTAAGAATACTATTTTCCCAATAGGGAAATAAACTCATGACACATCTACTGGCAATAGTTGCCATTGGCTACTATGATATCGCCATATAGCACTTTCCTCAAATTGCCAAAGATGAAGCCAGCCATTTTCCAATAAATGCCAAACAATTGCGTGTTTTGAAATCACCGCTTCGATGAGTTCTTTAGGCGCGGCAATCACCACAGTAAGACGCAACGGCTCATGAATCCAGCCACGACCGTCATGGAGCGATTGACTGGATAGACCGATACGCAGATCACCCCCATTTCCCTCGAAGACCCCGATATGCCCACCGACGATGTTATGCAGTACTTTATTGCCGCTGCCATAGTAGCCGGGTTCACAGCGTGATGCGTGGTACTGCCAGTTGATCCAATGGGTCACCAGCATTGGTGCTGTCATCAATAGTTCAAGGAGGCTGCCATCGATATCTTGTGTCTGATCGTAATCGTGCAGAAAACTCCTCCCCGCCAGATTCAAACCCCGTGTAAGCCTACGAGGCGCAATGATGAAAGCTGCATTCCCCGCCAACCCCCATTCAGGGCGTAGTCGCGCGCCATCGCTCGCACGCCGTTGCAATAGCATCAGAAGATCCTTGGATTGAAGCTGCGGACTGACCCCAATTTTTGGCACACGCTCTCTGCGGACCATATCCAGCGCTGCATCGAAATCTCGTGTGAGCTTCTTGAGACGTGGCTTTGCAAAATCAGGCAGCAAGTCTTGGTCAAACCACTCTAGCTCGTCGGTAGTGGTGTTGTGTAAGGCAGCAACGAATAGAGTGTTTTCCGGTATTCTGATCTCCTTGCCCAGCAGACCCCGGCGCACCTCCGAAGTATTGAGCATGTCCATCAGCACGCGTACGTTTACCTCTCCCGATTGGCCGCAACAGGCACCACAGTCGAGTGCCGATGCATGGGGATTATTTCGACTCTGGCTACCATGTCCTACCAGAACCACGAGCGGTGCAAACCGGTCCTGTAATCCCATGGCATTCAGTATGCGTGCAGCAAGCTCGACACGAGTAGCAATATCAATATCGCACAATGAAGGACGACAAAACTGACTTATGCGGCTAGGCAATCCGAGCAGATCATCTCGGGAGCGTGCCTCTGGCTTGGGACGCAACCATTTGCCAAATCGACTGGCGTAAGCCCATCCGAAGGCTTCGACGTAAGAGAATCCTGCGGCTGGCCAGCGAGTGCCTGCCTGCCATTGATCAACTATGGAAAAATGCTGTTGACGTGCTGCCTGCACTTTCCGCAACTCAGGCAATAATCCCTCGAACTTTGGAGAAGCGACGAGTGTGTCACCGACTTCTAATGCCGGCGCCAGCAGTCCAGGCAACTGAGGGCGTCTCGCGGAAGTAGCCATCGGAGTATATGCAATGGGCAGGCCGAAGAATCCTGCAAAGCCGATGGTTTGGATTTCAGAATCGACTGATTCGAGTGCCCTGCGCAAGGGTTCACTGCGCACATCGATGCAGAATGCTGCCTGCACTTGGGGCGCTGCAATTTCTCCTACCGAGATGTTGTTATTGCACAACTGACGCGCCAAATGTCTTTGGTAGCCTGCCTCCAGCGCGAGTTGCCAGACTTCTTCAACACGGAACGATTCCTCCGCGAGAACGAAAACCTGTGAAGCGATCGACCAGGACTTTTGTAATTCGGACAATGCCTTCCCGGTATTAGGAGCATGGTCACCATCGAGCAGAATGGCACCCCATGCAAGACGGATGGCCAGCAGTTCCCGCAGATGTGAAACATGACGCCCTTCCTGGTTCGCTATCCATTGCAGGTAGGCGCACCAGGAAGCCCAGCCATTGATTGTAAGTAGCAGTGCCTCCAGGTAGTCCGACCAAACTTCCGGTGGCAAGCCCAGCTTGTTTAAAACCCAGTGCTCCGCAAGTTCAGGCGTTGCCGGCAGGTGTTTCAATTGACGATCCAGATTCGGCAACCCCATCAAGATGCCGATGCCATGGTCATGCTGAAGCGTGTCTCTCCAGAAAGCATAGAGACCCTGTTGACGTTGCGGCTGCCAGTCTGCCTGATACTGATCAAAATAGGCTGCGCAAGTCTGACTGACCTGATGAGTGACTGCTTGACGCCAAGGCAACCTGTGGGCACGTCCGGGTCCATCATCCAGAAGATCGATTAATAGCGGCAAAGTTTGAACTCCATGTACTTCAGTCAGCGCGTTCAGGCAATAAGCGTGATCGAAACCAGCGGTTCCGGGGATATCCAGTTGTGCTAGCGCGTCATGCAGATCTTCTGTCGTGATGCGCCTTTCACTCCAAGCCTGTAGAAAATCACTACGGCTGGGATAGACGTGCACATCACCGAGAACAGCAAGCCGGGCCGCAACCGTACGTAACGGCATACCGATTCGTCCCCAATGCGGATTTACTGCAATTGACCGATCCAGAGGCCATGCTGGTGCGATCGCCGCACAGGCCTGCTGGCAGGCATCTTCGATCCGTGAGTTGAGGTTTGCATCTCCGGCAATCCGGGCATCAACCTTAGCAAGCGGATCAACAATGTCCATTTGATTCATATAAGCTCCTAGTCAAGGCAGAAGTAATTTCTGCACGCGCGCAACCGCCACTTTTGGTTTTGCATCAAGGGGCTGATAGTTGGTTGGCAGTTTTACTGGCCAAAAGTGAAGCGCCAGCCTGGTGTAGGCTTCATCAAGATAAAAACCTGCATAGCTTTGACGCCGAAGCGGCTCTAGCAAATGTTTCCACTCCGACATTTGCATAGCCGCCGTACCAAAGTAGACCAGGATCATGGCTGCCAGAGTGAACTGACCATGAACGCCATGAGGGAATGTTGAGACACCCATGGGTAAAGCATGTCCGACATAGGCCAAAACTGTCATCAGAACGACCAGAAAACATCCATGGAGTAAACGTTGTGACACGACCGTGAACCTCATTCTATCTACTCGTATCCACAGTATTGGAGCCCAGGCCATGGCCAATACAGCGTTCCACCACCACGGCCAGTGCATTCGCATCAACCCGGTTGCGAATGAGCTGATTGTGAACACTAGAGCCGAAGACAGCACAGGGGCTAGCAGCATATTCCAGGGCAGAGGCCGCCATGTACCACGCATTTCGCTAAAACGCATAGACCTCACTGTTTCACCTGCGCTAAGAAAAGCATGTGCCTTGTAAAGAGAGTGCCCGATGAGATGTAACGCTGCCAACTGATAGAGGCCCAAGCCGCATTCGAGCACCATGAAGCCCATCTGCGCCAGCGTTGACCATGCAAGCCTGACTTTGATGCTGATGCGTGTCAGCATGACAAAACCGGCCAGAATGGCGGTCGATAATCCAACTACGACTAGCAAGGTCTGGGCAGTGGTCACCAGCTCTAAAAGTGGTGAGAAACGGATCATGACATAACCACCCAGATTGACCACGCCAGCGTGCAATAATGCAGATACCGGGGTCGGTGCCTCCATCACCTGAATTAGCCACCCGTGTACCGGCAGCATTGCGGTGCGAATCGCTACTGCCAGAACGAGTAACGCAGCACAAATCTGCATGTAGTTGCTGGCTCCGTGCACAACTACGTGATGAAGCAGAACTGAAATTGATCCGCTTCCCACCTCATTAGTTGCGATGCATGCCGCGCATACCAGAAAAACGTCGGCGAGGCGGTCTGCCAGGAATTTTTTGTGCGCAGCTAGAACTGCAAAAGGACGGTCATTGTAGAAACAGAGTAGACGCTGCAACGCGAACCCAGTCCCTACCCAAGCACCGATCAGAATTATCCAATGGTCGGCAACCACCAGTAACTGCACAGCGGCCAAGACCGCGGAAAGCGCTGCCACATATCGTTCCTGACCTGGCTCGCCCTCTAGATAGCGCTGGGAAAAAGCGGTTATTATGGTACCGAGGCCCTGGATCAATAAAGTGAACCAAGCGCCCATCAACCCGATACCAAGGCCAGGCATAATTTGACTGTAGGCTCCATACTCAGTGGATTGACTGAGCTGCAGTCCCAGGGAAAAAGAGGCGGTAAGGCTGGCCAACAGACTGAGCTTCAGCAGTACAGACCAAATCTTCGGGGAGTTGCCTTTCAGCAACCTGATGGTAGCCAAAGAAATCATCATTAAACCGAATGGAATCAAGGCCAGCGAAGATTCCAGGAAAGCGATGTAGTTCATAATGAAATTCCGTATATTGAATGGCTCATATCATGCCGAGGCATTTGCGTTCTGTAAAATATATATATAAGAACGTTATTTAATATAAAATAGAACGAATGGACGTCAATCGACTCAACTTTCATCACCTTTACTACTTCTGGTACGTTGCCAAGCTGGGGCATCTCAGTCGTGCTGCGAGAGAATTGCACATTTCACAATCAGCGCTTTCTGCGCAAATTCGTCAACTGGAACAAGGTCTTGGAGAACCACTTTTTGTCCGCGAGGGTCGCAGGCTAAAACTTACTGCCACCGGTCATTTGGTCATGGATTATGGGGATGGGATATTCGACCTTGCATCCGAGCTTCTGGGACGCCTTAAAGGGCAAAAAGAAGGGGTCATACGCTTGCGTATCGGTAGCGTGGCAACCTTATCCCGCAACTATCAGGAAAATTGGCTTCGCCCGCTACTTTCAGACCCAACTTTGTTATTGACTCTCGAATCTGGACTTCTGGATGACCTTTTGGAACGATTGCTGCACCATGAACTAGACATTGTGCTGGCAAGCGAAGCTGTACCAACAAATCAGGAGAGGCCTTTGCATTGTCGCCAACTAGGAAGCCAACCCATGTCACTAGTTGGCATGGAAAAAGTCTGGAACGGACGTCATTTGAGAATTCCTGATGATCTGCATGGGATTGAGATGGCCTTGCCTGGGAGGCGCCATTCAGCTAGAGCAAGATTTGATGCGTTATGTACCACGCACGCAGTTGTTCCAAACGTGCGTGCAGAAGTCGATGATATGGCCATGTTGCGTTTGCTAGCGCGCGATAGCGGCTGGCTTGCACTGTTGCCCGAAGTGGTTGTGCAAGATGAATTGCAGAGCGGGCATCTGGTTATGGTTGGTGTTTCATCTGAACTTATGGAACACTTCTATGCCATTACTCTACCCCATCGATACCAGCCCAGTGTTCTGAATCGTCTATTGATGAGTGCTGATAACAGAGCGATTTGAACCGCCCCGAATCTTCTAGATAATTTATCAACATTGTCTTCGTTAGGAGACAATCAAAATTTCTAAATCGACTAATTCCCATCTTCTACCATGGCTAGCAGCTACAATATAACGTCTGCAAATCCACATATCCATTTTTGCAATAGCGTCTTTATTACGCTTGGCGTTACGTTTACGTTGCAGTACCCGATTACGATCAACATATTCCTGATTTGTTTTGCAGTATTTTTCCCAATAATCTGGATTTCGCTTATTCCACGATTTATTTGCGCGAGTTTGGTTATCGCGACAATCGGAATCATTTTGCAGTTTGGCAGATTGCCGTCGTCGTCGTCGCGTACGTTGGCAATCTAGGTTCGGGCAATAGCATTGGTTGGGAACTTGGGGCGTGGCTTAAAAGCATTACCACAGGCGCTACACTGCTTGGTCTCCATGGAACCTCTCCATATGTAATCACGTGATTTTGGCTTTAATAAACAAGGTGTGGTAGTTTAGCCCTCGACCAATTTAGCACTCACCAGTAGGACTGAAGAATTTATGGAAAATAACAATTGGGTCTGTCCGGCTTGCGGTCAAACCAACCCGCCTGAGTCAACCGCTTGCTCACGATGCGAATGCCCGTCTGCTGCGACGGAACATGAGATCGAGCAATACAGAAAGATCGCGCATAATGATGCAACCAGCGCAGCCGAAAACACTGATGGCGTAAAACAATACTTTACGGCCTCTAACCAGAAGTTGGTGTTGATGTGCGTATGCACATTCTCGCTTTACGAGATCTACTGGTTCTACAAGAACTGGACTGCCATCAAACAGCATTACGCGGGCAGCAAGATCATGCCTGCGGCACGCTCGTTGTTCTCGCCGATATGGGCTTATAGCTGCTTCAAAGAGATTAAGAGATCGGTTGCCAGCATTGAAACCTACAATGACCTGCCCATCGGCAATCTGGCGATCGCATTCTTCATGCTGAACCTTTGCTCCGGGTTGCCAGACCCTTTTAGTTTGCTGAGCGTGCTGACTTTCTGGCCTGTCATGATTGTGAATAACGCGGCATTGGCGGTAAATGCTAGGAATAACCGTGATTTTAAGCACAATGACGAGATCACCAGAAACAATAAGATTGTGATCGCTATTGGCGCGTTCTTCTGGCTGTTCGTGATCGTTGGGATGTTTGTAAATAAGAACCATCATGGTCTTTAGAAGCTAATTGAAAGTAATCATGATTAAAGAGCTATCTAGTATGTAAATATAAATAAGCGTAATCTGTTAATTCCTTAATGCAAAAGGGGATAATCTGGATGCATAATGCGGTTCTAGCAACGAATAAAACGGACCCATGGGATTGAATCTGGCATCTCCTGCTGCCTTATCGATCTCATCAATAAGTAGAATGGGGTTAACAACAGCGCTTTCAGCCATGGATTTGGCAATGAACCCCACCGATCCTTAATCCCACTGGAGATCGCCGCCAGACAATACAAATGACGATGTTATGGTTGCCAGGGAGAGTTCGAAATAGGGGAGCTGCAGGACTTTGGCCAGCTCGCTGACAAATTTGGTTTTGCCAAGACCGGGCTCACCCAAGAGCAAAATGTGTGTAACCTCAAGGGGCAGCCCAAGCATGCTAAGACCTATCGCATTGCCATCAAAAAGATCTATTGCTTCAGAGAAGTTTGGGAATCTTGTTCTGAGGGGTAGGAAAGACGCTAGATTTGATATCGGCGCCAGATTCCGATCGGGATTCCATAGCTTTTTAAGTGTCCCTGCAAGCCTGGATTTTATGTCTTCAGAACGCCGGCTTAATTCTGCGACTCGACTTTTAACATGCTCGGGATTTGCAATGCGGAATGAATTTGGAGAAGAAATAAGCCCGGATAGCACCTTATTGTTTTCAGGAACCTCCGGACTTGAATTTGAAGCTGGCATACATTCATCATGCCGACATGTTAGTTACGCGTTACCAATTAATCTTGTGCATTTGCTACGTCATAGCATATGACGCTGTTAGCACTCATCAGCGATGACGCCCGCCGCTACGGTGCAGCGCTCCGCCGCGGTTGCCGTCGATCACCTTGGTGGGCTGCGCTCTATTGCCATCGACTTCTCTGCCCTCGCCGCCACCGATATTACCAGTGCTGCGCAGCTGACTATGGGTTGGTGCATGGCGCTGTCCCTGCCCTTGACCCTGGCGCTGGCTGGGATTGCGCTCGGCATTTCTACTAGGACTTTTTTCAGAACCGCGTCCTGAATTCCTTCCGGCATTTCGTCCGCCACTCCGTTCTGAATTAACATCGGGGCTGCGGTTGGGCCTTTGATTGGAGCCACGGTCATTGCGCCCTGCGTCCTGACCTCTATTCTGTCCATTCATGATGGGTTCAGGTCTGGCGTTCAGGTCGGGCTCGAAGCCGGGGATGATTTCCTTGGGGAATTCGCGCTTGATGACGCGTTCGATGTCTCTGAGCAGCTTGTGTTCGTCCACGCAAACGAGTGACATTGCCTCGCCCTCCACTCCGGCACGGCCGGTACGGCCGATACGGTGCACGTAGTCTTCCGGCACATGCGGCAGCTCGAAGTTCACCACGTGCGGCAATTCGGCGATGTCGATGCCGCGCGCGGCGATGTCGGTAGCCACCAGTACTTGCAGGGAGCCATCCTTGAATTCCTTGAGCGCACGGGTGCGTGCGGCCTGGCTCTTGTTGCCGTGTATGGCTAACGAAGGTATCCCGGCCTTGTCCAGTTGCTCGGCAAGACGGTTGGCACCGTGTTTGGTGCGGGTGAATACCAGTACCTGGAACCAGTTTTGTTCCTTGATAAGGTGCGCCAGCAGGTCGCGCTTCTTTTCCCGGTCTACCAGCACGATTTTCTGCTTGATCAGTTCGGCGGTGGCATTGCGGCGCGCCACTTCGATCAGGGCGGGATTGTGCAGCAGGCTGTCGGTCAGCTCCTTGATCTCATCGGAGAAGGTGGCGGAGAACAGCAGGTTCTGGCGCTGTTTCGGCAATAGCGCGAGTATCTTTTTGATGTCGCGGATAAAGCCCATGTCCAGCATGCGATCGGCTTCGTCCAGCACCAGAATCTCCACGCCGGACAAGTCCACGTTCTTCTGGTTGGCATGGTCCAGCAGGCGGCCGGGCGTGGCGACCAGGATATCCAGCGGTTTTTTCAGGCGTGTGATCTGCGGGTTGGCATTGACGCCGCCGAAGATCACCATGGTGCTCAGGTCCACGTATTTGCCATATGTCTGTACCGAGGCTTCGATCTGCGCCGCCAGTTCGCGGGTAGGCGTCAGCATGAGGCAGCGCGGGCGGCCTTTGCCGGGGTTGGCGGCGGGCTTCTGACTCAGCAGTTGCAGGATGGGCAGGGTAAAACCTGCGGTCTTGCCGGTGCCGGTCTGTGCGCCGGCCAGCAGGTCGCCACCCGACAATACGGCGGGGATGGCTTGCAGCTGGATGGGGGTGGGTTCAGTGTAACCGTGCTCGGTAACGGCACGGACGATATCTTCGGACAGGCCGAGAGATGCAAAAGTCATATATTTCCAATGAAAATAATCGGCCTGTCGCTCAAGGCGAGCGCCAGTCTCAGGCGAATTGGAGTGATTTAAACCAGGTATGGCAGCGGCATAAGATTAACACCGAGACTGAATGGTGACCGCTGGCGGCATTATACCTCAGATCGTGGCATGCCTGTGTGCAAGCTATTGAATAGTCGGTTGTCTGGTCGGCGAAATCAGGCCTGCCGATAGCGTCAGCCTGCTCTCCAGATCGCCAGCCGACACTGCGCGGCTGAACAGAAAACCCTGATAATGCCTGCAGCCGTATGAATGCAGGATATCCAGTTGCCGGTTCGATTCCACGCCTTCGGCGATCACCCCCAGCCCTAATGACTGCGCCATGAGGATGATGGTGGAAGTGATGGTGGCATCGCTGCTGTTGCGCTCGATATCCATAACGAAAGAGCGGTCGATCTTGAGGGTGTCGAGCGGAAAGTGCTTGAGATAGGACAGCGAGGAATAGCCTGTGCCGAAATCGTCTACCGACAGCTTCACGCCCATTTCCTTGATTTTGTTGAGTTTCATCGAGGTGGCGGCAACATCGTCGATCAGACAGCTTTCGGTCAGCTCCAGCTCCAGCATGGAGGGATCAAGGCCGGTGCTGCGCAGTACTTCTGCCAGTGTTTCGACGAAATTGATCTGCCGGAACTGGCGGGGACTTACATTCACCGCGACTGAAGGAATGATCTTGTGCAAACCTGAGGTTCCCCAGGCTTTCATCTGTTTGCATGCCTGCTTCAGCACCCATAAGCCCAGCGAAACGATGAGGCCGGTCTCTTCGGCGACTGCGATCACGCGCGCGGTCTCGATCTGGCTGTCGGGCCAGCGCAACAAGGCCTCCACTCCCACCATTTGACCGTTATTCAGTACTTGCGGCTGGTAATGGATCTCGAATTCGGTATCTTCGATCGCCCTGCGCAACTGGCGTTCTATGTACAAGCGCTTTTGCGCCTCGAGGTTCATCTGCTCGGTGTGGAACTGGTAGTTGTCGCGTCCCTGCTTCTTGGCGTGATACATCGCGGTATCGGCCTTGCGCAATAGCTCGCCGACGGTATCGGCATCGTCGGGGCTGATGGCGATGCCTATGCTGCTGGTCATGATGATGTTGATGTCGCCGATGAGAAAAGGCGGTGTCATCGCATCTCTGAGCTTGGCCGCCACAGCAACCACTGCCGAGACCGATTCCGAGTAATCCTGAGGTAGCGCGGACAACACGATGGCAAACTCGTCGCCACCCAGACGCGCGACAGTATCGCCTTCACGCACGCATTGGCTGATGCGGCTGGCGGCCTTTTGCAGCAACAGGTCACCGATTGCATGCCCTAGCGAATCGTTAATGGATTTGAACTGGTCAAGATCGATCACCAGCAATGCGGATTTTTGCCCGGTACGTGCAGCGCCGGTGAGCGTCAGGCCAAGACGGTCTTCCAGCAGGGAACGGTTAGGCAGATTGGTGAGCTGGTCGTAAAAGGCGAGTTGTTGTATGCGCTGGGTCTGGCGCTCGCTGGAAATATCGACAAAGATGCCCAGGCAATGATCAAACTCGCCGCGGTCATTGTAGATGGCGCTGATACTCAGCCACTCGGGATAGATCTCGCCATCGGCGTGCCGGTGCCAGACTTCACCGCTCCAATAGCCTACCGCCAGCAGAACATCCCACACCTGCTGATAGAAATTGGCATCTTCGCGCGTGAAGTTGAGCAGGTTCAATAGCTCCTGGGACTCGAAAACGGCATGTCCGGTGAAGCTTTTGTATGCCTGATTGACCTTGAGGATATTGCCCTTGCTGTCTGTCAGTACGATACATTCGTTGCAGTGTTCAATCAGTCCTGAAGGCCAATCAATCACATCAGTATTCATCTGACAACCCCTGTTTTTATATGTTGTTAGCGGAGCGTATCCTCAACTTCCGGGATACTTGAAATTACCAATATTTCACAGATTACCAATACAACTTATCAGGAAAACCAAAATACCACGGCAGCAAGAATAGCAAGAATAGCAAGAATCCAAAAATTAAAGAATAGCTAAATGTAGTCGTAATATGACTATCTGTTGTTCATCATATTTAACACTTACCTGAAAGTCGCACAAGCACAACCATAACCATATATTTAAAATACTAAAAATATTGATGGTGGAGCGTATGAATAAAAATAATCTAACCAGTGCTTTGGGGCAGCGATTGGGACGCAATGTCTCAAGGATAAGAAAACTCACTGCATGGACTCAGGAAGAGCTGGCACTGCGTATAGGGGTAGAACCGGAAACGGTATCCAGAGTTGAGCGCGGGGCAACCGTGCCGTCGCTGAGTACCCTGGAAAAGATCGCGGAAGCATTCGGGGCTAAGCTCAGTGATGTGCTGGAAGAACCTCATCCGTCTGTGGATAGTGAAGCCAGATTGATACAGGCATGGATATCGCCGCTGTCGGAAAACGACAAGGTATTCGTACTCAATATCATGAAAAAACTGTGCCGCCATTGCTTGAAAAAGCAGTAAAACCCGTTTAGCCACAGATGAACACAGATGAACACAGATAAAGGCAAAACCTTAACGGCAAGATAACCAGGGTTTTATACAATGGTTTTATCTGCGTTCATCTGTGTTCATCTGTGGCTAGATTTGTCTTTGGTGAAAAATCGTCTAGCTAGATAAAGACGGATTGTTAGTTTGACCGACCCGCTGTAGACTTGCCGGGCTTTTTTCTTTCTGAAATTCAGTGTTTTTGAAACCCCGGTGCTTTCCAAACTCAACGATCCTCAACGCGAGGCAGTAAAATACCTCGGCGGCCCGCTGTTGGTGCTGGCTGGCGCCGGTAGCGGCAAGACGCGCGTCATCACGCACAAGGTGGTGCATCTGATCGAGCAGCACGGCTACGACCCCAAGCACATCGCTGCCATCACCTTTACCAACAAGGCCGCGCGCGAGATGCAGGAACGCGTGAGCGGTTTATTGGAAGGCAAACCCAGCAAAGGCCTGACCGTCACCACTTTTCACTCGCTGGGGCTGCAGATATTGCGTGCCGAAGCGCAACTGCTGGGCTACAAGCCCCGCTTCTCCATTCTGGATTCCGCCGACAGCTTCAAGGTGGTTGCCGACATCCTTGCCACTACCGACAAGCAATTGCTGAAAAAAACGCAGTGGCGCATCTCGCAGTGGAAGAACGATTTCATCACGGCGGATATGGCACTCAACCAGGCGGAGGAAGAAGCCGACCACGCTGCCGCCAAGGTCTATCAGCTTTATCAGCAGGCACTGAAGGCCTATCAGGCGGTGGATTTCGATGATCTGATACGGCTGCCGGTCGAGTTGTTCGATCAGCACCGCGACGCCCTGCACAAATGGCAGCTCAAGCTGCGTTATTTATTGATAGACGAATATCAGGATACCAATGCCTGCCAGTACAAACTGGTGAAGCAGCTCACCGGTCCCGAAGGCATGTTCACTGCAGTGGGCGACGATGATCAGGCGATCTATGCCTGGCGTGGCGCGGACGTGGAAAACCTGCGGCAATTGACCACTGACTTTCCCAATCTGCAGGTGATCAAGCTGGAACAGAATTACCGCTCTACCGTGCGCATCCTGCGCGCTGCCAATACGCTGATCTCCAACAATCCCAAGCTGTTCGAGAAAAAACTGTGGAGCGATCTCGGCATAGGCGACACCATACAGATCAACCCGGCCAAGGATGAAGAGCACGAGGCGGAGATGGTGGCGATGAAGCTGCTGGCGCACAAGTTCGAGCACAGGACGCGTTGGGCGGATTATGCAGTGCTGTACCGCGGCAACCATCAGGCCAGATTGATCGAGCAGCAGCTACGCACGCAGAAGATCCCCTACACCGTCAGCGGCGGTCAATCGTTTTTCGACCGTGCAGAGATTAAGGATCTGGTGAGTTATCTGCGCCTGATTGCCAACGAGGATGACGATCCTGCTTTCATCCGCGCAGCCACCACCCCGAAAAAAGGCATAGGCAGCACGACCCTGGAACGTCTGGGGGAGTACGCCGCCGAACGTCATATCTCGCTATTCGAGGCAGCATACGAGCCTGCATTCCAGAACAGCATGGGCAAGAAGCAGATAGAAGACCTGACCACTTTCTGTGACTTCATCAACCGCATGCAACAGCGCGCCACCAAGGACCCGGCGGGAGAATTGCTGCAGGATATGCTGAACGCCATCCAGTACGAAGCTTTCCTTTACGACAGCGAGGAGCCGCGCGCTGCCGAGACCAAATGGGGCAATGTGATGGATTTTATCGGCTGGATGACGCGTAAAGGCGAGGCCGAGGAAACCAATCTGCTGCAACTGACTCAAACCGTAGCCCTGATGAGTATGCTGGAAGGACGTGAGGAAGGAGAGCCGGATGCGGTCAAGCTTTCCACGCTGCATGCCGCCAAAGGGCTGGAGTTCGGCCATGTGTTCCTGATCGGCGTGGAGGAAGGCATCCTGCCCCACCATTCCAGTACCGCCGCAGGCACCGATGTAGCCAAGGTGGAAGAAGAACGCAGACTGATGTACGTGGGCATCACCCGTGCGCAAAAATCGCTTACCATCACCTATTGCAGAAAACGCAAACGCAGTGGTGATTGGGAACAGTGCGAACCCAGCCGTTTTCTTGATGAATTGCCCGCCGACGACATCAATCACGCAGGAAAGATCAGTACCACCGACCCGGAGCTGCGCAAGGCGCAAAAAGCAACGCGTATGGCGAATATCCGCGCCATACTGGAAGGGTAAATCATGCAGGCTGTGCAAAAGGAAAAGGTCTCTGCACTAAAGCAGCTCGGCCCCGGGCTCATTACCGGCGCGGCTGATGACGACCCCAGCGGCATCGCCACCTACTCGCAGGCCGGTTCGCAATTCGGCTTCGACCTGTTGTGGACGGTGGTGCTGACTTATCCGCTGATGGTGGGGATACAGATCGTGAGTGCACGTATCGGGCGCGTCACCGGCAAGGGGCTCTCGGCCAACATGCGCAAGATCTTCCCGGCGTGGCTGTGTCTGGGCATCATCGTGTTGCTGGTGATCGCCAATACCATCAATATCGCTGCCGACATCGCCGCCATGGGCGCATCGTTAAAACTGGTGGTCGGCGGTCGAGCCCACCTGTATTCATTGGGTTTCGGCCTGGTTTCACTGTTGCTGCAGGTATTCATCCCCTACCAGAGATACGTGCGGGTTTTGAAGTGGCTGACGCTGTCGTTGCTGGCTTATGTGGCGGTGGTGTTCATGGTGCATATCCACTGGTCGCAAGTGCTGCTGCATACCGTGATGCCGCATATCACCTTCAATGCCGCTTACGCGACGGTGGTGGTGGCCGTGTTCGGCACCACCATCAGCCCCTACCTGTTCTTCTGGCAGGCCTCGCAGGAAGTCGAGGAAATGCGCGCGCACCACGATGCCAAACCGCTGACACAATCCACCTCGCTCAAGAATGCGGGGTTGGCCTTGCGCCGCATCAAAGTCGACACCTACTTCGGCATGGCGTTTTCCAATCTGGTGGCATTCTTCATCATACTCAGTACCGCAGTCACCCTGCATGCGGCAGGCATTACCACCATCGCCACCGCAGCACAGGCGGCTGAAGCGCTACGCCCCGTCGCCGGTGAAGCGACCTTTTTGTTATTCAGTCTGGGCATCATAGGCACCGGCTTGCTGGCAGTGCCGGTGTTGGCGGGCTCCTGTGCCTATGCCGTTGCCGAATATTTCGACTGGGCACATGGCCTGAACCGGAAAGCATTGCAGGCCAGAGGCTTTTACATCATCATCAGCATCACCACCCTGCTGGGCGTACTGCTGGACTTCACCCCCGTCGACCCGGTCAAGGCATTATTCTGGAGCGCGGTAATCAATGGCGTGATCGCCATCCCCATTATGGCCATCATGATGCTGATGGCAGTGCGGACGGATATCATGGGAGAGTTCACCATCAAGCGCAAATTGCAGGTGCTGGGCTGGGTAGCCACAGCATTGATGCTGGTAACCGTAATCGTCATGCTTGCCTACTGGTAACTTCCAGATCATTAACACACTAATCACTGTAAATACTGCATGCCTTTAATCACTTTAAATAACGCCAGCCTCGCTTACGGCTTGACTCCCCTGCTCGACCATGTGGATTTCCAGCTGGATGCGGGCGAACGCGTCGGCCTGATCGGGCGCAACGGCACCGGCAAATCCAGCCTGCTCAAGGTACTCACCAGCGTCAGCAAGCTCGACGACGGCAAGCTTTGGACTTCTCCCGGCATGCGTCTGGCTTATGTACCGCAGGAGCCTCCGCTGGATCCGGATCACACCATATTCGAGGCCGTTGCCGAAGGCTTGGGCCCGCTCAAGGATGTACTGACGCAATATCATGCCGTTTCCCACGCCCTTGCCGAACCGGATGCCGATACCGATGCCCTGCTGGCGCAGATGGAAACCCTGCAGCATGCATTGGAAGCGCAGAATGGCTGGCAGGTGCAGGCACGAGTGGAAACGGTGCTGACGCGCCTTACCCTGCCTGCCGACACCATGGTCTCCACCCTATCCGGCGGCTGGCGCAAGCGCGTGGCGCTGGCACGTGCGCTGGTTGCCGAGCCGGATGTGTTGTTGCTGGATGAGCCCACCAATCACCTGGATTTTGCCGCCATCGAATGGCTGGAGAATCTGTTACTGGACTATAACGGCGCATTGTTGTTCATCACACACGACCGGCGCTTCCTGGACCGGCTGGCGACACGCATCGTGGAGCTGGATCGTGGCCACATCACCGAATTCAAAGGCAACTTCACCGCTTATCTGGTCAAGAAAGAAGAATTGCTTGCCATAGAGAGCCAGCAATCAGCCAAATTCGACAAAGTCCTGGCGCAGGAAGAAGTGTGGATACGCCAGGGCATACAAGCCCGCCGTACCCGCAATGAGGGCCGTGTGCGCAGGCTGGAACGGCTCAGGCTGGAACGTGCGGCGCGGCGCGAGCGCCAGGGGCGGGTCAACCTGGCGCTGGATGCCGGTGAACGCTCGGGAAAGCTGGTGGCGGAACTGGAACATGTGAGCAAGGCTTTCAATGGCCGCACCATCATCAGCGACTTCTCCACACGCATCCTGCGCGGTGACCGCATTGGCCTGCTGGGGCCTAACGGCGCAGGCAAATCCACCCTGCTCAAGCTGATTCTGGCGGAGCTGGAAGCGGACAGCGGCACCGTCACACTCGGCACCAAGATCACCGTGGCCTATTACGACCAGATGCGCGAACAGCTGGACGAGGAAGCTACCCTCGCCGACACCATCGCGCCAGGTTCGGACTACGTACAGATAGGCGAGGAACGCAAACACGTCATCAGCTATCTGGAAGATTTCCTGTTCCCGCCGCAACGCGTGCGTGCCCCGGTGAAGTCGCTGTCCGGTGGCGAGCGCAACCGGCTGTTGCTGGCGCGCCTGTTCGCCCGCACCGCCAATGTGCTGGTGCTGGACGAACCAACCAACGACCTGGATATCGATACTCTGGAATTGCTGGAAGCCTTATTGCAGGATTTCGGCGGTACGCTGTTTCTGGTCAGTCACGACCGCGCCTTTCTGGAAAACACGGTGACGCAGGTGATCGCATTCGAAGGTGAAGGCAAACTCACCGAATTCGGCGGCGGTTACGATGACTGGCAAAGATTCCAGGCACAGGCACAAGCAACACCCCGGACCGGCAGCGTCAAGCCGGCGGCGACTGCACCTGCAGCTCCCGAAGCGACAGAAAAATCAGTGGTTAAATCAGCTGTCAAATCAAAACTCAGCTTCAAGGAAGCCAGGGAACTGGAAGGCCTGCCGCAGGCCATAGAAGCGTTGGAAAACGAACAAGCCAGCATCAATGCGGCTTTGGCTGATGGCAGCCTGTTCCGTGACGATCTTTCACGTGCAAAATCGTTGCAACTGCGTCTGGCGGAGCTGGCCCTGCTGATGGAGAACACATTATTGCGCTGGGAACAGTTGGAAAGTCGTCAGTAATCATCTTGAAACCCTGCATTCCTCTAATGTTCAAAAACTGCCCAAGCCACATTATGTAGAGTCAAATTGAAAAAAATTCGAATAAATTGTGGTTTTGCAGTGCAAGAATCAGCAAAATAACTGTACGAGCGCCCATTTTTCTGGCTAAATATCGTATGCCTGAATCGGTTGCAACCAAAAAACCCGTGGGCATCAATAAACGCAATTTTCCTCAATGTCACTATTCCTGATAGTTTACTATCCAGTAGAATAGAGGCTGGATTGAGTTCAATATCTTGCAGTGGAGGTTAATATGACTGATAAAAAGAAATACAGATTGGTAACCCGTAGCGACTTCGACGGTTTGGTGTGCGCGGTACTCCTTGAGCATCTGGAAATGATCAACGATATCCTGTTTGTGCACCCCAAAGATATGCAGGACGGCAAGATCAGTGTCGGCCCGAACGATATCACGACCAATCTCCCTTATGTCAAAGGCGTGCATCTGGCGCTTGACCACCACTCCTCAGAAGCGGAGCGCAATACCGGCGATAACCCCAACTACGTGATCATCCCGCATGCGCCGTCGGCAGCACGCGTGGTGTACGAACATTTTGGCGGAAAGAAAGCCTTCCCCGCCGAGTGGGACGACATGATGATCGCCGTGGATAAAGGTGACTCCGCACAATTCTCGCAAGACGAAATTCTTAATCCTTCGGGCTGGGTACTGCTTAACTTCCTGATGGATTCACGTACCGGTCTGGGACGTTTCCGTGATTTCCGCATTTCCAACTATGCGTTGATGATGGATCTGATCAAATACTGCCGTAACCATAACATCGCCGAAATCATGGAACTGCCGGATGTGAAGGAACGTGTGGATCTGTTCTTTGAACACGAGAGCAAGTTCAAGGATCAGATCAAGCGCTGCACCAAGACCTACGGCAATCTGGCAGTGCTGGACTTGCGCAACGAAGACACCATCTACGCCGGCAACCGCTTCATGATCTACGCACTGTACCCGGAGACCAACATCTCCATCCACGTTTTATGGGGTGTACAGAAACAGAACACCGTGTTTGCCACCGGCAAATCCATTATCAACCGTTCTTCCAAGACCGACATCGGCGCACTGATGCTGAGTTACGGCGGCGGCGGTCACGAGAATGCAGGTACCTGCCAGATCGCGAACGACCAGGTGGAATCTACCCTGCAAGCCATCATCGCCAAGATACGCGCTGACGGCTGACAGGTTTTGTTCACTGCAAACTGCCCTCTTCGGAGGGCATTTTTATTTGAGAGTAGTGTTTAAAAAATGGCCCTGTTGAAACTTTACGGCATCCCCAACTGCAACACGGTGAAAAAAGCGCGTGGCTGGCTGGAAGCCAACGGTACGCCGTATGTCTTTCACGATTTCCGCAAGGACGGCGTGGATGCAGCTTTATTGCAAGGCTGGTTGCAACAAGTGGCCTGGGACAAGCTGGTGAATCGCGCCGGGATGACCTGGCGCGGCTTGCCTGACAGTGCCAAGGCAGCCGTTACCGACAATGCATCAGCGGTGACGTTGATGCTGGACAAGCCTTCGGTGATCAAGCGCCCGGTATTAGTGAAGGATGGCAGTATTGTGCAACTGGGTTTCAGTGAAGACGCCTATCAACAATTATGAGATTCCTATCATGAGTAAAACCTTGGAACTTGCCAAAGCCCTGATCGCACGCCGTTCACTCACCCCGGACGATGCCGGGTGTCAGGAGATATTGATAGAGCGACTGGAGAAGCTGGGTTTTTATATCGAAAAAATGCGCTTCGGCAATGTGGATAATTTCTGGGCACGCCGTGGCACCACAGCACCTGTAGTAGCATTCGCCGGACATACCGACGTGGTGCCTACCGGCCCGGTGGAACAATGGCTGAGCGAGCCGTTCACTCCCACCATACGCGACGGCATGCTGTACGGCCGCGGCTCGGCCGACATGAAGACATCTATCGCCGCGTTCATCGTGGCGCTGGAAGAGTTCCTGCCGCAGCATCCTGAGCACAACGGCTCCATCGCCCTGCTTATCACGTCGGACGAAGAAGGCGTGGCGGTGGACGGCACGGTGAAAGTGGTGGAAGCGTTGCAGGCCCGCAACGAAAACATAGATTACTGCATCGTCGGCGAACCCACTTCGAATAAAGTTGTGGGCGACATGATCAAGAACGGACGGCGCGGGTCGCTATCCGGCAAACTCATCGTCAAAGGCATACAGGGTCATATCGCCTACCCGCATCTGGTGAAAAACCCCATCCACATGGTAGCCCCGGCCATCGCCGAGCTGGCCACCACCGAATGGGATAAAGGCAACGAATACTTCCCGCCTACTTCATGGCAGATATCCAATTTCCATAGCGGCACCGGCGCTACCAACGTAGTGCCCGGTCATGTGGAACTGCTGTTCAACTTCCGTTTCTCCACCGCCAGTACGGTCGAGTCGCTCAAGGACAAGGTGCATGCAATCCTCGACAAACACGCGCTGGAATACGACCTGGAATGGGAATATTCAGGCAAACCCTACATTACGCCCAAAGGCGATCTGGTCGCCGCCATCTCGGAAGCGATACAACAGGCATACGGTGTGACGCCGGAACTGTCGACCACAGGCGGCACCTCGGATGGCCGCTTCATCGCCGACATCTGCCCGCAAGTAATCGAATTCGGCCCGCTCAACGCCACCATCCATAAGCTCAACGAATGCGTAGGCGTGGCGGATATAGACCCGCTCAAGGATACCTACCGCCTGACGCTGGAAAAGCTGCTCAAGTAAAGCATGAGTTCCCATACCGAATTATTCACCATACGCGACTGGCTGCGTTTTGCCGTCAGCCGATTTGAAGAAGCCGTGCTGTTCTACGGCCACGGCACCGACAACAGCTTCGACGAAGCGGCATGGCTGATACTGGCTGCGCTGCACCTGCCCATGGATACGCTGGATACTTTTCTCGATGCAGTCATTACCGAGAGCGAGCGTAAACATCTGCTGCACCTGATCGCACGGCGCGTGGATGAACGTGTGCCTACCGCTTATCTTGTGAGGGAAGCATGGCTGGGCGAATTCAGGTTCTATGTGGATGAACGCGTGATCGTGCCGCGCTCGCATATCGCCGAGTTGCTGCGCACATCGCTGGTGCCATGGGTGGAAAACCCGGAGGAAGTGGTCAGTGCTGCCGATATCTGCACCGGCAGCGGTTGCCTTGCCATCCTGCTGGCACACGCATTCCCCAATGCCGCGGTAGATGCCGTGGATATCTCCGACGAGGCTTTGTCGGTCGCGGCGCGTAACGTGGCGGATTACGGCATGCAGGAACAGGTGACGCTGGTGAAATCGGATATGCTGAGCGGACTGACGGGCAAGCTATATGACGTGATCGTATGCAACCCGCCTTACGTCAACGCCCCCAGCATGCATGAGCTGCCGCCGGAATATCGCCATGAACCGCAACTGGCGCTGGCTTCAGGCGAAGACGGACTGGAACATGTACGCAGCCTGTTCGCACATGCTGCCGCGCACCTGCATCCGGGCGGTCTGCTGATCGTTGAGATCGGACATAACCGTGATGCACTGGAACATGCCTATCCCGACATGTCGTTCAACTGGCTGGAAGTGGCAAGCGGCGGCGATTATGTGTTGCTGCTGAAGCGGGAACAACTGCTTTAAGGCTCGTTTTTTAAATTCCGGTATTACATCTTCCACGCCGCCAGGAATTCCTGCCAGTGCGGCGCAGTCTCATTCTCCAGCGTTTCGCGTACCAGATTGACCTCGTTGATATGCGCATCCGGCGTCAACGCGCCGCGCATCAATTGGAAACGCAGGAACACCAGATAGGTATTCACCACATCGGTTTCGCAATAATTTCGTATGGCTTCGATCTCGCCGTTCTTGTAGGCATCCCACACTTTGCTGCCGTCCATCCCCAGTTTGCCGGGAAAGCCGCATAGCTGGGCGATCTCGGTCAGCGGCGCATTGGCGCGCGGCTGATACATCGCCAGCACGTCCATCAGGTCGAGATGGCGCATATGGTAGCGGCTGATGTAGTTATTCCATTTGAATTCGCGGTCATCTTCGCCCATATCCCAATAGCGCGGCGCTTTCACGCCGTGTATCAGCCCGCGGTAGTGCAGCACCGGCAGATCGAAGCCGCCGCCGTTCCAGGAGATCAGTTGCGGCGTATATTTCTCCAAGCCATCAAAAAAACGCTGGATCAGCTTGCCTTCATCCTCGTCCGCGCTGCCCAGCGACCATACTTTGAAACCTTCGGCACTGCGCAGGGTACAGGAGATGGCGCACACGCGATGCTGCTGCAACGGCAGGAAGTCGCTGCCGTTATGCTGGCGGCGTTGATGAAAAGCGATATTGGCGACATCCTCCGCACTCATCTCCGGCGGCAGGTCGAGCAGTTTTTTCAGGCCATCCGTGTCGGGGATGGTTTCGATGTCGAAAACGAGTGTGGGTGTCATGCTGATTCCATATTCAATTCATTATTCTCGTTTCAACTCTCAATCGCAAGGAGCACAAGGCGGCAAGGATGAAGCGCCGAAGACAGTACTTTAGTACGGCGAGGCGCTGAAGACGCAGCCAACGCAGTGATCGTTGTGATTCAGAGTTGAAATTATTTCTGTAGCCAGGCTCCGCCCGGGTCTTGATACCACCACCCCGCCGGCGCTTTCTGCGCCCAGCGCAGGGCAAAGGTATTACGCACTTCGGCTTCCCATTCCGGGTGGCCGTTGGCGTTGGCGATCTCTTTGTACAGCGCATTGCGGTCACCGTTTTCTGCAGCAACCAGAGAATTCACGCCCTGCCGCTCGCGTAGCGGAATCGCATTGGCATCGCGCACGCCTACCAGACCGTCGCGTGTCAGCCCTATTGCGCCGCTGGCGTAAAGCGGCTTCATTTGTTCGTGGCGCGCGTGCATGCTGCTTCTGATGCTGGCGACAGCAGGAGAGTTGATCTCGATGTCGGCAGCAGCCATGGCTAATGAGCTAGCCAGCAACATCAGTATGAATATGATCTTTTTCACAATGGATTTCCTTATTTGGTTGGCGCTGGCGTATCAGCAGGGGTTGCTGGGGGCTGTTCGCCTTTTTTGATCTGCCACACGTCATCGATGATCTTGTCAGCGGCTTTTTCAGCTTCCGCTGCCGGGAAATAGATATTGATGGTCACGCAGGCAGAGACTGCCAGCAGCGATGCCATCAAAGGGATTAACAACATGTTTCGCATAATTTTCATCCTGTTTCTGATCATTTAATCACTGGTTTGACATTGCCTTGCATGATCCGCTGTACCCGTTGCACCAGCACATCCCAACTCACGCTTTGATTGTATCCCATGACCGTGATGGACGGGATACCACTTCCTTTAACGATGATATACCCCTGCGGGGTTGACTCGGCACCTGCCATTTTGCAGATGCCGTTACTCAGTGTGCATGACCAGCCTATGGTCTGGTAGTTGAATTCCTTGAAAAAATGCAGAAAACTGCGTTGCACCGCCGCTGCCGCACCGGCGCCGCCCAGCGCCGAGATATTTTCTACTGCACGTTGCGATATCTTTTTGGGGAAATCACCGGCACTGGTGTAGAACCTGGCGTTCAGTTTTACCGGCCGCCACTTGGAGAGCTCCATATCCGTGATATCGCCATCCATCCGGCCCTGCATCGCCCCCAGCGAAAAAGTGCTGGTGAGCAGTCCCATATCCATATTGCGCATGGTCACATCGGCAGTTAAACGTGGTGCCACGCCTATCGGGTCTATGATGTTGAGCTTGTTCAGGCTTACGCTACCGTTGAACAGCCCCAGATTGATCTCGCCATTTACACTAAGTTTACCGCCGTAATACAGTACCTGCGGGATATGCGCCTGTATCTTGCCTTCCATGCGCGGCCAGCTCAGGGCATGGGTGAATTCCGGCATGGTGATGCCTTCGGTGTCGGCGCGCATGCGCCAGTTCCACTGGTCGTTGATGAGGGAGGCCGCCAGATCATCCACCACTATCGCGCCATCCAGCAGCGGCAGCCTCAGGTGCGGCGCCACCAGCGAGTAGCGCTCCAGATCAACCTGATGGCTGGCTGGGCCCAGATTCAGACCCAGCACATGGCCGCCGTCATATTTCACCACGGCGTGCGTCTTGTCTTTATAGCTCCAGGGAATATCGGCGTTCACCTTATAGAAAGCGAACTTGTCCTTTTTATCCGCCAGGTCTACGTCAAATAAATTCAGCGCAAAGCTCTGGATATGCCCGTCCGCCATGCTGCCCTTGATGTCGGCCTGCCCCGCCACCTCCAGGTCGCCAAGCTCGCCTTTGGTAAAGAAGGGCTTGAATAAAGTGGTGTAGGCCTTGCTCAGTTGCAGCTTGCTGGCGGAAAGACTCAGTGTCTGCACGGTCTTGTCCGGCAGGTGCATCTGCCCGTCGAAGTCGATTTGCCCGATGTCCACCATGCTGAATGCTCCACTGCTTACGGTCAGCAGTCCGGGCTGCCACACACCGCTGGCGGATAGCTGCAAACCCGGATTGGACAGATAAAGCGGCTGCCAGAATGCCTCCCCTGTCGGCCAGCCCAGGCTGCCGGACCAGTTCCAGCTCTCACCCGTATTTTCCGCATTGACCAATAGCTTTGCATTCAGCTTGTCGCCCGCATGCAACCCATCGGCATCGCTGAACACCACGTCGCTGACGTTCAGCTCTGCCTTCACTTTTTGCAGGGTGGTTTGACTACCGGAGAACTGCGCCACGCCCTGCGCATTGCCATGGCTGACCCTGACCGGCAACGGGGTGATCTTCTCCAGCCCGGTCAGGTCGCTTTTAACACTGGCATCGCCGCTCCACTGGCCGTCCATGCCCAATGTCGCCACCACGTTCTGCACCTTGACGGTTTGATACTGCAACTCGCCGATATGGATATCTATGCTGCTGACGGCGAAGCTGGCAGGGGATGTCAAAAGTAATAACAATATTAGCCACAGATGAACACTGTTGAACACAGATGGACGGAGAAACGCTGATAAACCTTGGCTTTTCATCCCCTCTCCCCTTGTGGGAGAGGGCTAGGGTGAGGGGTAGTATTAAGGGTAGTAGTAGCATTCAACTCCTGCAAAATCCCCTCCAACACCCCTTCCAGATTCGCCAACACCTCGTTATTCCAGAATCTGAGCACCCGATACCCTTGTTTAAGGAAATGTTCACTGCGCTCCGTATCATAAATCACTTCATTCGCATGCTGACCGCCATCCACCTCAATGATCAAGCGGCACTCCAGGCAAGCGAAATCGACGATATAAGGCGAGAGAGGAAACTGGCGGCGGAATTTGAACCCGGCAAGCTGGCGATTGCGCAATTGATACCACAGATGCTTTTCAGCATCGGTTTGGTTGGTGCACAGGTGGCTGGCGCAGGACATGCTTTTCCTCTCTCCCCCTCACCCTAGCCCTCTCCCACGAGGGGGGAGGGAATGTTGCTGCTGATATTCAAGTTGCTGACGGCGAAGCTGGGGCATGGGCAAGGTAACAGCAAAAGCTATATTGGCCACAGATGAACACTGATAAACACAGATGAACATAAATCCCTCCAGGCTTTTCGTCCCCTCTCCCCTTGTGGGAGAGGGGCAGGGTGAGGGGTATTATTCGGGAAACACCCCTGTGGATAAATAACGGTCGCCTCGATCGCAAACGATAGAGACGATCACTGCGTTGTCCAGAATTTTGCTTAATTCCAGTGCTGCATATAACGCGCCACCCGAAGATATTCCGGCGAAAATACCTTCTTCCCGTGCCAGGCGGCGCGTCATGTTTTCTGCATCGTTCTGGCTGACTTCCAGTACCTGGTCTATACGCGAGAAGTCGCAGATACCGGGCAGGTACTCTTTCGGCCACTTGCGGATACCGGCGATCTGCGCGCCGTCCTGCGGTTGCACGCCTATGATGCGGATGTCTGGATTTTGCTCTTTCAGATAGCGCGAGGTGCCCATGATGGTACCGGTGGTACCCATGCTGCTGACGAAATGTGTGACCTTGCCATGTGTGTCGCGCCAGATCTCGGGGCCGGTGCCTGCATAGTGCGCCAGCGGATTGTCCGGATTCGCGAACTGGTCGAGTATCTTGCCCTTGCCTTCGTCACTCATACGGATGGCGATGTCGCGTGCCGCTTCCATGCTGCCTTCTCTGGAGGTAAGCACCAGATCCGCGCCAAACGCCTTCATGGTCTGGATGCGCTCTACCGATTGATTTTCCGGCATCACCAGTATCATCCTGTAACCCATGATGGCAGCCGCCATCGCCAGCGCGATGCCGGTATTGCCGCTCGTGGCTTCGATCAGGGTATCGCCGGGCCGGATGTCCCCGCGTGCTTGTGCATGCTGGATCATGGACAGCGCCGGACGGTCTTTCACCGAACCCGCAGGATTATTGCCTTCCAGTTTCACCAGTAAGGTGTTGGTGGTGGTGCCAGGAATGCGTTGCAGTTTTACTAGCGGGGTATTGCCGATAAAATCGGCAATGGTTTTATATTGGTCGGCCATATTACTTCTTCAGCATCGCCAGCCACAGCGCGTACAGCGCCATCACGATAAAGGCTGCCAGCGACATCTGCGGGATGGTCAGGCCGAGAAAAGTCCAGTCTATGGTCGCGCATTCGCCCGTGCCCTTGAATATCAGCTCTATGGTACGGCTGGCAGGAAAGGTACGCACCATGTAGTCGAACCCGGCACCGCACTCGCTCATCACTTTATCCGGATTGGCCTGTATCCAGATGTGGCGCAGCGCGATGGCCGCGCCTGCCAGCGCTGCGAGTACCTGCAAAGCCGCGTGTACATAGCGCACCAGTGCACGTTTAGGATTATGAATTGCACCCAACAGGAATACCACGCCTAGCGCCATCATGGCGATACGTTGCGAGATGCATAAGGGGCAGGGTTCCAGATGGTATCTGGTCTGAATCAACAGCGCCACGCCCACCAGGCCGAAACTGGCAGCAAAACCAAGAAAATAACCGGTACGACCCCATAAAACGCGATTCAGCATAGCTAACTTTCTATGACAAAAAAATTAACAAAGACCCGTAAGCATATTGGTTATTTGAGATGCAGTGCAACGCAGCAATGCGCTCAAAGAACCGATATGCCCTAGTATAATAGATGACATGGATTTCTTGCCCATCTTCCTCAATATTCGTCAGCAGTCCTGCGTTGTCGTAGGTGGCGGTGAAGTGGCTGCGCGAAAGGTGACCTTGTTGCTGAAAGCAGGAGCGAAAGTCACCGTGGTCGCACCAGAGATATGCGGCGCTTTGCAACAGGCGACTATCCAGCATATCGCCCGTCGCTTTGACGATACATTGCTGGATGGCGCCAAGCTCGTCATTGCAGCCACCGACGATCATGCCGTCAACCTCGCGGTGCATGCCGCTGCCACGGCACGCGGCATACCGGTCAACGTGGTGGATACCCCTGCATTGTGCAGCTTCGTCATGCCCTCCATCATAGACCGCGCCCCCATCATCATCGCTGTCTCCAGTGGCGGTGCTGCACCGGTACTGGCACGGCTGCTACGCGCCCGTCTGGAAACCCTGATCCCTGCCGGATACGGCAGGCTGGCGGCACTGGCGGGAAAATTCCGTGATCAGGTCAAACAAAAGCTGGGTGAAGGACTTCCGCGCCGGGCGTTCTGGGAGAATGTGTTCGAAGGTGCCATCGGTGAAGACATGCTGGCGGGGCGTGAGGAGCATGCCATGCAGCGCCTGCAACAGGCGATAGACCAGAGCAGTACTCCCGCTGGCGGTGAGGTGTATCTGGTCGGTGCCGGGCCGGGCGACCCCGATCTGCTCACTTTCCGCGCCTTGCGGCTGATGCAGAAAGCCGACGTGGTGCTACACGACAATCTGGTATCCGATGGCGTGATGGAACTGGTAAGGCGCGATGCCGAGCGCATCTACGTCGGCAAGCAACGCGCCGACCACACCATGCCGCAGGAAGGCATCAACGACTTATTGGTGAGGCTGGCGCTACAGGGCAAACGCGTGTTGCGCCTGAAAGGCGGCGACCCGTTCATTTTCGGGCGCGGCGGCGAAGAGATCGAAAAACTGGCCGAGAACAACATCCCGTTCCAGGTAGTGCCGGGCGTCTCTGCCGCTAACGGCGTCGCCAGTTATGCGGGCATTCCGCTCACGCATAGAGATTATGCGCAGTCGGTGGTGTTTACTACCGGCCATTTGCGCGACGATAACATAGACCTGGACTGGGTCGCCCTCACCCGCCCGCAACAAACAGTGGTGATCTATATGGGCTTGACCGGACTGGCCGAGATCTGCCGCCAACTGATTGCTCACGGCCTGCCTGCCGACTGGCCTGCCGCCGTCGTACAGCAAGGCACCACGCGCCATCAGCGCGTGATGGTGGCGACACTGAATGATCTGGCAGAAAAAGTAGCGCAGGCCGGTTTCAAGGCACCGACCATCACCATCGTCGGCGAAGTGGTGAAACTGAGAGAGAAATTAAGCTGGTTCGAGCCTGAATAGTTCTACAGACGTTCTGGGCTTTACAAACCTTCAAACCCGGCAGCCTGCACGCAGCACTTGAGTTGGATCAGGATGGGTTCGGGTACTGCGACCTCTCCCGCCATCGCCTGTTCGATCCAACGCGCCGTAGTCACCGCATCCATAGACGCTGGCAGTTGCGGAATGGCACTGACACTGCCTTCCTGCGCCTCGATCACTTGTTGCACCATGCCTTCACCGAAGATCTCCATGCGCGGCAGGCGCTTGGGGTTGGCGTAGACCTCGCCTTCGGTGCCGCGCAGCAACATGCCTTTAGTCCCGCTGTTGATGAAGAACGCGCCCATGCGGCTGATGTAATCGGGATGGGTGACGCTGACGATGCGGAATGACTGCCCGCTAAACGGGTCAGCCAGCTTGGCCAGTGTGTGGGTACTGTTGCGTACACCCAGCCGCCATCTCAGCTCCAGCAGTTGATCCAGCTTCAGCGACAAGGCGGCGATGGGCATGAACAGTGGCAGGCCGTCATTCAATCTTTGTTGCGCTTCTGCCTGGCTTACCGTCCACGGAACGCCAAGTTCGCGGAACACTTCGGCGCTGGTGACGCGTTTGGAGTCTTTGGTCACGCCATGCACCAGTACCGGCACGCCTTCTTTTGCCAGCAGCAGGGCCAGCAGCGGTGTCAGGTTGGCCTGCCGCCGTGCGCCGTTATAGGTGGAGATGACCACCGGCAGCGGTTTGCCTGCGGGCGCTTGCAGTTTCATCACGCGCTCGTCCATGGCCTGATAGAAACCCTGCATCTCGGCTTCGGATTCGGCCTTGATGCGGAACGCGACCAGCATCGCGCCCAATTCGAAATCCGGCACTTTGCCGTCCAGCATGTTGCCGTAAAGCTCGTAGGCCACGGCCTGGTCGATGTCTCCGGCGCCGTCCTTGCCGCGTCCGATCTCTTTGATGATCTGTGTGTAGTCCATATGGGGATTGTAGCGTAATCGCGCTGGATTCTCCCTCAGCGCCCCTCACCCCTGCCTCTCCCATCAGGGGAGAGGGAGTGAAGTTGGGCTACAATGGGATTATGGCTGATGATCTATTCAAACCAACACCTCAAGTATTCACAGTAACGCAACTCAACCGCATGGTGCGCGAGTTGCTGGAAGGGGCTCTACCGCTGTTGTGGGTGGCTGGGGAGATCTCCAACCTCACCCGTGCCGCTTCCGGGCACTGGTATTTCTCGCTGAAAGACGGGGCGGCACAGGTACGCTGCGTGATGTTCCGCAACCGCAATGCCGCGCTGGACTGGGTGCCGAGAGAAGGCGACAAGGTGGAAGCGCGCGCCTTGGTGTCCTTGTATGAAGCACGCGGAGAATTCCAGCTCACTATCGAATCACTGCAACGCGCCGGGTTGGGGGCGTTGTTCGAAGCATTCGAGAAGCTGAAACAGAAGCTGGAGCTGGAAGGCCTTTTCGCGCCGGAAAAGAAACGGCCCTTACCCATATTCCCCAAACAGATCGGTATCGTCACTTCGCCGGATGCCGCCGCGCTGCGAGATGTACTGACTACCCTCAAACGCCGCATGCCGGGCATTCCCGTCATCATCTATCCCACCGCGGTGCAGGGCAAAGGCTCGGCTGAGACTATCGCCCGCGCCATCAACAGTGCCAGCCAGCGTGCTGAGTGTGATGTGCTGATCGTGTGCCGTGGTGGCGGCAGCATGGAAGACCTGTGGAGCTTCAACGAGGAGATGGTCGCCCGCGCCATTGCTGCTTGCAGCATGCCGGTGGTGTCAGGCGTCGGCCATGAGACCGACTTCACCATCGCCGACTTTGCTGCAGACCGCCGTGCGCCTACGCCTACCGCCGCTGCGGAACTGGTGAGCCCGGACCGGGCGACATTGTTGCAAAAGCTTAGCCAGACCGTGCACAGACTGAACCGCCAGATGAGTTTCGGCCTGCAGCACCGCATGCAGCGGCTGGATATACTGGCTCACCGGCTGATCCACCCCGGTGAGCGTATCCGGCAACGTCAGACCGCTCTCGGCAATCTGCAGATGCGCTTGCAAAACAGCATGACGAATCAGTTATTGTTGCGTCAGACGCAATTGCACCGGCTGTCGCAGAATCTGGAACACCTGGCACCGCAACAGGTACTGAAGCGCGGCTACAGCATGGTGCAAAACGAGGCAGGCACCATCATCCTCAGCCAGAGCCAGTTGCAAAGCGGGGAGAAGGTCAGGATCAGCTTCGCTCAAGGCGGGGCTGAGGCGACTGTGACACAGCTGAAAACGCAAGCTGATCGCAACTAAAGCTGTAAAAGAACAGTCAAAAAAATATTGAAAATACTTTTGCACTGCTATGTTAACACTCGTAGAATGTGCCCTTTCGTTTCTCTGGCTATTCATGCAAGCTTCAGTATCGAAGTCTAAAGCCCACGTGACAGCGTTATCCATGGCGGCGCTTGGGGTAGTGTATGGCGACATCGGCACCAGCCCGCTGTACACGATGCATGAAGTGTTTGCCGGAGCACATCACCCGGTACCGGTAAGCACCGCCAATGTGCTGGGCATCCTGTCGCTGATTCTGTGGTCGCTGATCATGGTGGTGACGGTGAAATACGTGACTTTCGTCATGCGTGCCGATAACCGCGGCGAAGGCGGCATCATGGCCCTGATCGCACTGGCCTCGCAACAATCCACCCATAACCCGCGCAGGCTTTATTTCATTATGCTGGTCGGCATTCTGGGAGCCTGCATGTTCTATGCCGACGGCATGATCACTCCGGCCATTTCGGTGTTATCAGCGGTTGAAGGCTTGGAAGTGGCGGCGCCCATGTTGTCTCATCTGGTGATTCCTATTACCTTGATCGTACTGCTGACCCTGTTCTGGAGCCAGCGCCACGGCACCGGCACCATGGGCAGGATGTTCGGGCCTATCATGCTGGTCTGGTTCGCCACTCTGGCCATCCTGGGTGTACATAACATCATTCAGGATACCAGTGTGCTGCATGCCTTCAATCCGATGTATGGATTGCATTTCTTCATGAGCAACGGCAAGCTCGCATTCATCTCGCTGGGTGCCGTGGTACTGGCCGTGACCGGCGGTGAAGCACTGTATGCAGACATGGGACATTTCGGACGCATCCCCATCCGTATCGCGTGGTATACCGTGGTACTGCCTGCACTGGTGCTGAATTACTTCGGGCAAGGTGCACTCATTCTGCACAACCCGGCTGCCATGCAGAATTCGTTCTACCTGATGGCACCTGCCTGGTCACTGCCTCCTCTGGTCATTCTGGCAACACTGGCCACGGTGATCGCTTCGCAAGCGGTGATCTCTGGGGCGTTCTCTATGTCGCGCCAGGCATTGCAACTGGGCTATCTGCCTCGCATGCTGGTGCAGCACACATCGGATAGCCAGGAAGGCCAGATCTATCTGCCGCGCATTAATTGGGGCTTGATGGTAGCGGTGATGGCACTGGTGATCGGGTTCGGTTCTTCCACCAATCTGGCGGCGGCTTACGGTATAGCCGTGACCGGCAATATGGCCATCACCACCGTATTGTCCGCGCTGGTGTTCCATAATCTGTGGGGCTGGAACTGGGCACGTACCATTGCGCTGACAGCGGTATTCCTGTTCATAGATCTGGCTTTCTTCAGTGCCAACCTGCTCAAGATATTCGATGGCGGCTGGGCACCCATCCTCATCGTCATTGTCACCTTTACCCTGATGACCACGTGGAAACGCGGCCGCTCCATGCTGCACAAAAAACTCGAAAGCGAAGCCATGGCGCTGGATATGTTCGTTGAAGCCATGGGGGCGCACCCGCCCACCCGCGTTCAGGGTACTGCGGTATTCATGACGCCCAACCCCAACGGTGTGCCACACTCCCTGCTACACAATCTGAAGCACAATAAAGTGCTGCATGAACAAGTGGTCATTGCCACTGTGCAATTCCATCAGGTTCCGCGCATGCCGCCCGAAGAGCGCATCCATGTGGAAACCTTGAAATACGGCTTTTATCGCGTGACCATCAATTACGGCTTCAGTGACGAACCCGACCTGCCCCGTGATCTGGAAGCCTGCGCCATCAAGCGCCTGCAAATGGATATGATGGATACCTCGTTTTTCGTAGGCAAAGAGACCTTGATCCCGACCATGGACTGTGAAATGGCCGTGTGGCGCGAAAAGCTCTTTATCACCATGTTCCGCAATGCCGATACCATCTCCAATTATTTCAAGCTCCCCCCCAATCGCGTAGTAGAACTCGGTACTCAAGTCAGCATATAATCGTCTATCCGGGTTGTACTGTTTTTTTTCAACAGCGGTTCAACCGTTTGCCCGCAACAAGCGTTAAACCGTACAACACGCCAAATTCAACCCTGCTGACCAAGGAATGCGCTTCTAAAGCTGCAAAACAGTCAATGAAAAATATACTCATCACACTGCTTGCTGCATCACTTCTGGCAAGCTGCACACAGATCAAAACCACAAACGCCGGTGCGGTTGGCGTGCAACGCAAACAATATGCGCTTAGCTTCATTTCCTCCAAGCAACTGGAGGGTATAGCAGCCAAGAGTTATGTGTCCACGTTGCAGGAAGCTGAAAAGAAGAGCCAGCTCAATCCCGACCCGCAACAGACCGAGCGCGTGCGTGCCATCGCCCAGCGGCTGATCGCGCAGACGCCGGTGTTCCGCCCTGACGCGCTCAACTGGAAGTGGGAAGTGAATGTGCAGCAAAGCAAGGAGATTAACGCCTACTGCATGCCCGGCGGCAAGATCATGGTGTATACCGGCCTGATCGACCAGCTCAAGGTCTCCGACGACGAACTGGCGGCAGTGATGGGGCATGAGATGTCGCACGCGCTGCGTGAACATGGACGCGAGCAACAATCGGAACAACTGATGACGCAAGTCGGGCTGCTCGGTCTGGCGGCGGCGCTCGCCACCAACAAGAATACGCAGAATAATGCAGGCGCGCTCATGGAAGGCGCAACACTGGGTAGCGCCGTGTTCTTTACGTTGCCGCACAGCCGTGTGGATGAACAGGAAGCCGATGAGATAGGCCTGGAACTTGCCGCGCGTGCCGGTTACAACCCTGAGGCTGCAATCAGCCTGTGGGAAAAGATGGCAAAATCCGGCGGTAAAAAACCACCTGAATATCTCAGCACCCACCCCACGGATGCCAAGCGCATCGCCGACATGCGCCGCCTGCTGCCGGTGGTGACCCCGCTTTACGAAGCTGCCAAAAAGACCTGACATACTCCTGTCGCCAAATGCATTTTAAAAAATAGCGGCTATTCAAGTAAAATAGCGGCTTTATTTTCTACTCCCGGACTCGCCAAATGAACGAACTGCAACAAATCATCGAAGGCGCTTTCGAGCGTCGCGCCGACATCAGCCCCGCCAATGCCGACAAAAAAACCAAAGATGCCGTGTTTACCGTGCTGGAAGAGTTGAATGCAGGTCGTTTGCGCGTTGCCAGCCGCATCGGCGACAGTCAGGAATGGGAGACGCATCAGTGGATCAAGAAGGCCGTGCTGCTGTCTTTCCGTCTGGAAGACAATGTACGCATGGATGGCGGCTGCACCAAATACTACGACAAGGTGCCGTCCAAATTCGCCAATTACACTGCCGAAGACTTCAAGGCCGGCGGCTTCCGCGTGGTACCGAATGCCATGGTGCGCCGCGGTTCATTCATCGCCAGGAACGTGGTGCTGATGCCCTCCTACGTCAATATCGGTGCTTATGTGGATGAGAATAGCATGGTGGATACCTGGGCAACGGTAGGCTCCTGCGCGCAGATCGGCAAGAACGTGCATCTCTCCGGCGGCGTGGGCATAGGCGGCGTACTGGAACCGGTGCAGGCAGGCCCCACCATCATTGGCGACAACTGCTTCATCGGCGCACGTTCGGAAGTGGTGGAAGGCGTGGTGGTTGAAGACAACAGCGTAATCTCCATGGGCGTGTACATCGGCCAATCCACAAAGATATTCGACCGCGAGACCGGCACGGTCACCTACGGCCGCATCCCTTCCGGCTCGGTCGTGGTCAGCGGCAACCTGCCCTCCAAAGACGGCAGTTATAGCTTGTACTGCGCAGTGATCGTGAAGAAAGTGGACGCCAAGACCTTGGGCAAGATCGGCATCAACGAGCTGTTGCGCGGGGTGTAAATCAGGGCTTCAGGTCAATCGGCGCATCTCCGATGCATGGCAATTTTGTGGCGACCGGCGGCGGCAAAAAAAGGTGGTTGCAGCTGCAAACTAAGTGTTGAAAAGTGGAATTTACGCGAGTAATATCAATAGGCAGTCACAACTAATATAAAGGCAGTTCTTTATTCTCGCAGTACTGCGATGAAAAGGAGATTCGCCATGATGAGCTCACGTAATACCAGCATTATCCGCCATGAGACAGGGCAGAAATTTGTGTTCTCGACCGGACTTCTAATCAAGGCTGCGCTGGACAAGACCAAACCCGCACATGCAATGAGCTACGGGAATTGGCTGTAATAGCCTTACCCTTGCGGGTTCATGACATTGTCTTCCATTCAAAAGCGTTTTCTGTTTCCGATCGCCATCGTCGGCATGTTCGGCATGCTGTTTCTTGCCTACTGCGAATTCACCAATAAAATGCACGGCATCGAAGTTGATGCCACCAGTCATGCGCAATCACTGAGTCGCCTGTTCAGCGTGAGCGATGCCTTGATGGAGGATGAGGCAAAGGCATCAATGCGTTTGCTGAAAGACACGTTCGGCAAGCAGTTGGGCACAGCCGATATTCAAGGCAAAACCGTCATTAACGGCAAGACCGTGCCGAATCTGGTGCTGGGCACGCAAGCCATGACCGGCAACTACGAGATGGTGGACAAGGTGACCGCAGTGATGGGCGGAACCGCCACCCTGTTTGTCAAAGACGGTAACGACTTCGTGCGCATTTCCACCAACGTGCAAATTGATAACATGGGTACGCGCGCCGTCGGCACCCTGCTCGACCCCAATGGCAGGGCGATCCCATATCTTCGCAGCGGCAAGGCATTCCAGGGGGTTGTGGATATTCTGGGCTCGCCCTACTTTACCGACTACCAGCCGATGTTCGATGCACACGGAAAAGTCATCGGTGCCTGGTATGTTGGGTACAAAGTGGATATCGGCGTGCTGCGCGAGGCAGTAGAACAAACGCATATATTGCAATCAGGCTTTGCGGTGGTGCTGGACACCAACGGCAAGATTCGTTTTGTATCGGAGAACGTTCTGCCCGATAACATCATGCCCGACAAGGTCATGAAGGTATTGCAATCAACCGATGGTCGCTGGACTCTGGTGCGACAGGATATTCCGCATTGGGGGTTCAAGGTCATCGTTGCCTACCGCAGGAGTGAAGCGGTGGCAAACAGCCTTGCCGGAATAGCCACCAGTAGCGCCCTGTTCGCCGGTCTTGGCTTGTTGCTGGTGACCATGATGCTGCTCATGCTACGCCACTTCGTACTCAAGCCTCTGGGGGACGACCCTGCCAAAGTGGTCAATCTGGTACAGAGCATCTCTTCCGGCATGCTGGCAGAAGATCGGCAATCTGCCAAAGACGGCACCATCATGGCATACATACTCAAGATGCGGGGCGACCTGCGCAATATGCTGGATCAGCTAAGTGCACAAAAGAAGTTCCTGAGTACCATTCTCGAGAGCGAGCCCGCCTGCGTGAAAGTGGTTGCCAAAGACGGCAAGCTGTTGCAGATGAATCGTGCAGGCCTGCTGATGCTGGAGGCCGGTGGTATTGAGGAAGTACAGCAGAACGGCCTGTTGCACTACCTCCTGCCTGAGTTCCGCGATGCTTATGCCGCAATGCACCAAAACATATGCACGGGTGATACCGGTCGGATGGAATATCAGATCAGGGGTAGCAACGGCACCATGCGCTGGCTGGATACTCAGGCTACACCACTTGTTCGATGATAATAATCAGGTCACCTCAATGCTCGCCGTGAGCTACGACATCACAATGCGCAAGCGGGCAGAAAGCCGCGAGCACAGGCTGACCAAGTTATACCAGGCCCTGAGCGAGATCAATCAGGCCATCGTGCGCATGGGGCAGGAGTCAGAGTTGTTTCCGCTGGTATGCCGCTGCGCTGTCGATTTCGGCGGCATGCGTTTGGCCTTTGTCGCCCTGCTGGATGAGGACAGCGGACTCATGGTGCCGACCGCGAGTTACGGCAGCAGGCTGGATTACCTGAACGGTATCGTGATCTCCTCACGCGCGGATGTAGCGGAAGGTGGCGGTGCCTGCGGCACGGCGCTACGGGAGAATCGTACCGTTATTGTCAGCAACTATCTGCAGGACCCCATGACCCTGCCCTGGCGGGAACACGGCAAGGATTGCGGCTGGAACTCGATCGCAGCCTTTCCGATCCCGCGCAACGGCAAACCGTATGCAGTTCTCAATGTCTACCACGAGGAACTGAACGCCTTCGACAGGGAAGCCGTTTCGTTACTGGAAGAGATGTCCAAGGATATCTCCTTCGCGCTGGATAACTTCGACCGCGAAACATCGCGCAAAGCCGGCGTTGAGTTGTTGCGTCTGGCGGCTTCCGTGTATGAGGCAAGCAGCGAGGCGATGTCCGTCACCGATGCCGATGGCATCATTCTCACCGTCAATCCTGCTTTTTCCAAGGTCACCGGTTACGCGCCGGAGGAAGTCATAGGCAGGAGTTCCGTCATATTGAGCTCCGGTCACCATGATCCGGCGTTTTACCAAGCCATGTGGGAGGAGATCTACGCTGAAGGTTACTGGCAGGGAGAGATATGGGACAAGCGCAAGAACGGCGAGTTGTATCCGGCCTGGCTCACCATCAATACCATATTCAACGAAGATGGTTCGGTATACCGCCGTATCTCCCTGTTTTCCGATGTCACCGAATTGAAAAAGACCGAGGAGCTGATCTGGCATCAGGCCAACTATGACTCGCTGACCGGACTACCCAACCGCCAGATGTTCCATGACCGGCTGGAACAGGAGATCAAGAAATCACATCGCGCCAATCTACCTATGGCGCTGCTGTTCCTCGACCTCGACCATTTCAAGGAGGTCAATGATACGCTGGGGCACGACAGCGGAGACGCACTGCTCAAGGAGGCCGCGCAACGCCTCACCAGTTGCGTACGCGAAAGCGATACGGTATCGCGGCTGGGCGGTGATGAATTCACCATCATCCTCGGCGAACTGGACGATGCCTCCAATATTGACCGCGTGACTCAGGATATTCTGAAAAAGATCGCTGCGCCTTTCCAGTTAACCAACGAGACCGCTTATGTCACGGTCAGCATCGGCATCACGCTTTATCCGGAAGATGCCACCACCGTGGATGCGCTGCTGAAAAATGCCGATCAGGCGATGTACGCTGCCAAGAACAAGGGGCGTAACGGGTATCATTATTTTACGCAATCCATGCAGCAGGCGGCGCAGTCGAAATTGCTCTTGCTGAAAGATCTGCGCAAGGCATTGGCAAAGAAGCAATTCCGCGTGTATTACCAGCCCATCGTTGACTTGCACACGAACGAGATTCACAAGGCTGAAGCACTGATACGCTGGGAACACCCTGAGCGCGGCTTGATCGGGCCGGTGGATTTCATCTCGCTTGCCGAAGAGACCGGGCTCATCATTGACATCGGCGAATGGGTGTTCCAGCAGGCAATCGAGCAGGTCGGAGTATGGCGGAAAACGCACCATGCCGGGTTCCAGATAAGCGTCAATAAATCTCCGGTGCAGTTCCATAGCAAGACCGACAAACGTCCCTCATGGACCATGCATCTGGACACACTGGCTTTGCCGGGGCAAAGCATTGTGGTGGAAATCACCGAGGGACTGCTGCTCAGCACCGGCAGCATCGTCACCAACCGTTTGCAGGAGTTCCACGAGGCCGGGATACAGGTATCGCTGGATGATTTCGGCACCGGCTACTCGTCACTGTCTTATCTCAACAAATTCGATATCGACTACCTGAAGATAGACCAGTCATTCGTGCGCAATCTGGCTCCCGGTTCCAGCAATATGGCACTGTGCGAAGCCATCATCGTGATGGCGCACAAGCTGGGAATGAAAGTCATCGCCGAAGGCGTAGAGACCATACAACAACGCGATCTGCTGGTGATGGCCGGGTGCGACTACGGCCAGGGCTTCCTTTACTCCCAGCCAGTTCCTGCGGAAAAGTTCGAAGCATTATTGAATCAGCAAAAACCCACTGCGCAACCTCTGCTTGCCTGAACATCAGGGATCTGCCGGTCAAGCGGTTATTTACCTCTGCGGCAATTCCAGCCAGGGCAGTACATCGCTTATAATCAGGGTTCGGGTAAAACCTGCCCGAAAACCCATAGGTGCCAGAATAGAATATGCATAGCGTCAGCCTGATTACGACAGTTGCCGCCAGTTTCGGTATCGCCCTTATCATGGGGTTGATCGCCAACAAGCTCAAATTACCGGCGCTGGTTGGCTACCTGTTTGCGGGCATGATCATCGGCCCGGGGACGCCGGGTTTTGTCGCTGATCTCGGTTTGTCGGCGGAGCTGGCAGAGATAGGCGTGATCCTGCTGATGTTCGGCGTCGGTCTGCATTTTTCGCTGGAAGATCTGCTCGAGGTCAAACGCATCGCGGTGCCCGGCTCTATCGTGCGCATGGTAGTGGCGACCGCCATGGGTGCCGCGCTTGCTGGTTTCTGGGGCTGGGGTCTGGGAGCCAGCCTGGTATTCGGCCTGTCCCTTGCCGTCGCCAGTACCGTGGTACTGATCAAGGCGCTGGAACAGCGCGGTACCTTGCGCACCATGAACGGCCAGATCGCGGTCGGCTGGCTGATCGTCGAAGACCTGGCGATGGTGCTGGTGCTGGTGCTGCTGCCGCCGCTTTCCGAATGGCTGGGCGGCCATCCGGCCAACGACATGATGGGTGCGTCGCATTCGCTGTGGTGGTCGCTCTCCATCGCCCTGATGAAGATCTCGGTATTCGTCGCCTTCATGCTGATCGTAGGCCGCCGCGCATTCCCCTGGCTGCTCGGCTATGTCGCCGAAACCGGCTCGCGTGAGCTGTTCAGTCTGAGCGTCATCGCCGCAGCGGTTGGTATCGCTTACGGTTCGGCCAGGTTATTCGGGGTGTCATTCGCACTGGGCGCTTTCTTCGCCGGCATGCTGATGCGCGAATCGCATCTCAGCCATCGTGCAGCGCAAGAGTCACTGCCGCTCAGGGACGCATTCTCGGTATTGTTCTTCGTTTCGGTGGGCATGTTGTTCGACCCGACCATACTGATACATTCGCCGTTAAGAGTACTCGCCGTGGTCGCCATCATCATCTTCGGCAAATCGCTGGTTTCGTTCGTGCTGGTACTCGCTTTCCGCTACCCGCTGAATACCGCGCTCACGGTGTCGGCCGGGCTGGCGCAGATCGGAGAGTTCTCGTTCATATTAACCGGGCTGGGCATGCAGCTTGGCTTGCTGCCGCATGAAGGACAAAGCCTGGTGCTGGCAGGTGCCATCATCTCCATCTCGCTCAACCAGTTCGTGTTCAAGACCATAAAACCCGCAGAGCACTGGATCAGGTCGCGCTCCAGCCTCGCACGCAAGCTGGAACAATCGGTAGACCCGTTGGCAGAACTGCCGATGTCGGTGTCATCCAGCTACGTCACCGACCATATCATCATTGTGGGATACGGCCGCGTAGGCAGCCGCATCGGGCAGACGCTTACCGAGAAAAAACTGCATTTCGTGGTGGCGGAGCAGAACCGCGAGATGGTGGAAAAACTGCGCAAGACCGGCCTGCATGCAGTGGCAGGAGACAGTGCCGACCCGGTGGTGTTGATACAGGCGCATATCGTGCGTGCCAGAGTGCTGGTGATTGCAATTCCCGACACGCTGAAGGCACTGAAGATGATAGAGACCGCGCGCCTGCTCAACCCAGATGTGGTGATCCTGGCGCGCACCCACAGCGAGGAAGAAGCGGCGCTGTTCCGCAAGGAGAATGTGAACATGGTATTCATGGGTGAACATGAGCTGGCACTCAATATGACCCACCATCTATTGCAAAAACTGCAGCTCGATGAGCGCAGATAGCCACTATACGTGCTGCTTGCTGCCCACGCGCAAAGCCAGCGGCCATGAGATGGCGTAGACTGCTTCGGCATCACCCCAGTATTCAAGCATCTCCTGTTGCAACGCTTCCACCGGATCCGTGCCGTGGGTCTTGATGTACTGCGCCGTTGCCGACCAGCTTCGCAAGTAGCCTGCGAGCTGTTCAAGATTCCATAGCACCTGCATGGAAAAGGTAGGTGCAGTGATGCGCGCAAACGGGAACGCTAACTTGCGATAGGCGTTTTCCACATGCGCGCGTTCCGGAGGCCAATAAGGCCCGACCACATCCGCATAGAAATGCTGTATCAGACCGTCAACCGCGGCATTATCAATCTCGATGTGACCGTAACTCCATTCAGCGATGATGCCTTGCGGCTTGAGTACGCGCAATGCCTCGCGGTGAAATGCATCCACATCGAACCAGTGCAGTGCTTGCGCAACCACGACCAGATCCATGGTCGCGCTTTCCAGACCCGACATTTCGGCGGGAGCAACGCGGTACTCCATGTTCGCCTGTGCTTGCGTCCGGGCTTGTTCTATTTGAGACGTGCTGGCATCTGTGGCGATGACATGGTTGAAATGCATCGCCAGATCGCGTGCGGCCTGCCCGCTCCCTGTGCCGCAATCCCACGCCCTATCGTGCTCATGGCATTGCGCCGCCAGCCATGAAAATAGTTGTTTGGGGTATGTAGGCCGGCTGTCGGCATACTGCCGGGCAACCGTTTTGAAGTGATCTTTGAATTCTGCTGTCATTGCCGTTTTGTGGTGGTTTGTAGGTATTAAGAACGCCTGCCGCACTTTAAGTTTCGTATTGCTGCCCCACATCATAAACCATCACGACAGCTCTCATATTCCACGCCTCGCTCTCATGCGCAAAAACAACGCGCTTATGCGTGCCCCCGAAAAACCCATGCTGAAAGCCCTGTTTCATCGCAAATGCAGGTACAGGTCAAATCACATCAAAACTAAAGTGCAGCTGCAAAGTGCCGTTAATGGGTTGTGACATTCGCATTCCTATAAAGGAGAGCATCATGGCTATCACAGCACTCGGGTTTACCACCGGTATCGCCAAACAGTTCAGGCAGAAGGTTCCGGTCAAGGTCACTCGCCGTTCCGACAAGAAAGACGAGCAATTTCAGGACGTGCTGGAACAGAAGGTACAACCGCGCAGAAACATCGTAGACTTTAGAATCTAGAATGTAGCGCCACGCTGCCTGACTGCACGGACAAGGATTTGCCAGCAGCGTCAGGTGAAAGGTGTGCCTTGCCTATTTTGCCGGAGGCCAGGAAATGGCCTCCGACAGAGGCCATTCCATAAAACGCGGTTGCTATTGCTTCAAGCCTGCTTGCTGAAAAAACTGCCTGTGGTCGAACTACCTTCCATATTGGAGGCGAACGATTGCAGGAAGTTGCTCAGTGTCGCATTACTGCTACTATCACCCAATGACGTCATCAGGTTCTGGAAACTCTGCTCCAGGGTCGTAAGCGTGGAATCCGAGGAACTTGTACCTGACGTGCTACTGGTTGAAGTGCCGGAACTGGCGGCAAGATCCCGGATCAGGCTTTGCAGGTCGCCCATGACATTGGGCTTTTTGTTGCCGTTCACCGTCAGCGTGCTGCTTTGGTCGCTGTTATCCGCAGTCTGACTGCTTTGCGAATGCAATGCGGCCATCAATGCTTGCAGAAAGCTCACCAATGCCTGCGCCGGATCTTGTGTCGAATCTGTGGAAGATGTCGATGTGGTCGATGCAGTGCTTGATGCGGAGGAAGTGCTGCTGCCGTTTAATGCATCCAGGCCGGTGCCGTCGCCGATGGAACTCAGCGCTTTGATGATGGCATCCAGTATGTTTGCACCAGAGGGCGAGGAAGTGCCGGATGTCTGGCTGGTGTTGCCGGACCGGGCATGACCGGTACTCGCGATCTGCGAGATCCAGCTATTGTTGCTTACGCTACTGATACTCATGTCGATTTTCCTTATTAAAAATTGAAATCATAGCCATGCGGTGCAATGCTGCGGGCATGGCTGCCCATCCTGCCGGAGCAACGAGGTGCACGGCAGTTTGTTGCATAACGAGATGAGCAAATTACCTGCCAGAAAGCCCTTTATTTCAGTTAAGAAATGTTAAGACGTGCAAATATTTGTTATGGATTTCGATGAAAAAGTAAGAAATTATGTAAAGCGTCGCCATAAGTCGTTTATCACCCATTAAACCCCGCAATGACCGGCAATTTCATTCATTATTCATGCAGTAATAATATTTATATTAAT
>CAILHX010000038.1 GCA_903834185.1 uncultured Methylophilaceae bacterium | reverse complement strand
GAGATCAATCAGGTAGTTGGTGGAATAGGCATAGAAAGCTGGCCCACCAGGTGCGGCGGTCCAGCGCGCAGCCGGATCGGTCATCGAGATTGATGCAGGCGCAGCCTCTGGTGGGCCATTCTTGTCCAGACCAGCCAGATAAAAGACAAACAGCTTGCCGTTCAACTTCAAATCCATCTCTGTTTCCTCTCGACATATAATACTGCGCATGAAGACTTCCCGGATCGTGAGTAGATCTTTCCTGGCATTGCTGGCGGTGTCATTGATAGGGGCGTCTTTCGCGGCCTGTGCTGACGATTTTCCTGATGCATTCATTGCAAAAGGTCTTGCCGAGGCGAAGAATCCGGTCACGGTGGATGTCAGTCAGCTTGCTGAAGGCAAGTTGCTCAGCGTCAATTATGCAGGGCGTCCGGTTTACATTTATCGCCGTACCGCCGCAGACATCACCGCGCTGGAGCATCCTCCCGCAGCAAAGCTGGTAGATGCGGACGGCAAATTCCTGCTGCAATCCATCCGCCATGAATACGGCTCGTCCAGTTCTACGGTATGGGCTCGTCTGTTATTGCTGGCGCAACCCATCACCCAACAACGGCCATATCGCTCTCTGGATAAAACGCTGCTGGTGGTTGCAGGCTGGAGTCCGGAATCGGGATGCGTACTTGAATTCGTCAGCGACCCGCAGCAAAGAACCGACCCTGCCGCGATTTTCAGTGACGTATGTACCGGAGCAAAGTTCGATACTGCAGGGCGGGTGTTTGCGGGGCTGCTGATGAGTAATAAATTCGCATCGAATAACCTGGCAGTGCCACCCTACCACTTCGACGCGGCTGGCAAACTGGTGCTTGGGCCTGCCAGCGGTCAAACCATCCCGGAGCTGAATTTCCCGCTGCGCGACCTCTACCAGAACCTGGATGCGACCAAACTGCTGGTGGCTGCCGCCAGCTTCAATGATATGGATACGGTGCGTGCCGCGCTGCAAAAGGGTGCCAATGCTGCTTATTACCGGGTGCGCGAGCGCAGCCCGATAGATGCGGCGGTTCTCGGCAGCTCCATCGACATCGTAAAACTGCTGATTGCGCATGGCGCAAAGCCTACGCCGAACACGCTGGCGTTAGCCAAGCTGGTGGATCGCCCGGAAGTGATTGCTCTGCTGCAACCGCCCAACAGCGGCGCGAAACCGAAGTAAGCGTCTGGCGGAATGAATGGTCAGGCCGAACCTCAAGCCCGACCTGACCATTCCCATCCATTGCTGTGTCTGTGCAGTACCCGGCTTATGCCACTACCGTGCCTAGGCTTCCACCGTGATCAGCCCGCTCATCTCTTCGTGACCTGCGCCGCAGAATATATCGCAGAAAAAGGTGAATGTACCCACCTTGTCCGGCACGATTCTGATGCGTGTGACCACTCCGGGGATGATGGTGGCGCGGTTCTTGAAATCAGGCACGTTGAAGCCCATGATGACGTCGGTCGAAGTCAGTTCGAACACCACCGGCACTCCCTTCTTCAGGGTAATGGCAGCGGGTACGAACTCGAACTTGTGGCTGCTGACCTTGATCACCTGTTCGCCCGGGTTGGGGATCACCATTTGCGCCTGCTCTGAAACAGGCGTATCTGCCAACACTGCGCCCAAACCCATCACGCCCGCCAGCAAGGCGACGACGCCGAGATAGTGTTTCGTTCTCATATTGTCTGCTTCCTTTAGGCTTTGACCACCGGGTATTCGGTGATGTTGAAACCGTGCTCTTTCACTTCCGCCTGCGTTTCCCTGAAGCCTATGCCCTTGTATGGCGTTTCCGGATTCCATGGCACAGGCATACGCTTGGGCTGGGAGCCTGGGGGCGGCAACGGGAACATCAGCGACTGCGCCGAATGGTGCGCGATATGACCGGTCATGTGGTAGTTCTGCTGATGGATATGTCCGTAGAACACAGTGACATTGTTGTAGGGCATCAGCAGGTCGATGGCAGCCTGACCGTCTCTGGTGGCCCAATCCCATTGCGGATACAGGTCGAACAGCGGTCTATGGGTGAATACCACGATGTTCTGGTCTTTACTGAAGCCATCCAACACCTTCTTCAGCCATGCCAGCTGGTTGGTACCCAGTGAGGCGGTAGGGTCGGAAACGTTATCCAGCACGATGAACTGGATGCCCTTGTGCTCGAAGGTGTAATGCGTGTCGCCGAAAAATTCCTGATAGGCGGCACCGAAATCCAGCGAGGCATCATGCTCGCCTGGCGTGAAACGCACGTTCTTCACATTCAGCTTGCTGACGATATCCTTGAACTCGGCTAACCTGCGGCGGCGCTCCTTGGGGTCGTCAGTGGTGTGCGTCAGGTCGCCGGTAAAGAAGATGAAATCCGGGGCGTGCTCCAGCGCATTCACTGCTGCCACTGCCTTCTGCAAAGTGCCTTTGGCGTCCGGGTTGACCTTGTCGCCGCTGAAACCCCAGTGCGTATCCGACATCTGCACGAAAAAGAAGTCGTCGGCATCGGCACCACTGCCCGATCCGTATCCCGCTGCCAAAGCGCTACCGGAATTAAGTGCCAGACGCGAAGCGAACACCACGCCGGCACCCATGCCTGCCAGTTTAAGAAAACCTCTACGATCTACTTTATGATCCATTTGATATCTCCTGATCTAGTACTGAATGAAAAAAGATGACTACTGCTGCTAATACTTGTGAGTTAGCATGCGTATTCCCATGTGAAAAATATATTTGTATGCTGGAATAAACCGCCTGCGGTTCGGGTATTAGTACGAATGCGCGGCATCTTTATTAAGGGCTTGATGTTTGTTCAATAGCAATCAAACGAATAAAACCGGACGATTCGAGGTAATAGTCTTGGTACATCTGAATGCGGCCTATAACCTGGCGCGCTGGTTGATGAGCGACGAGGCCGATGCCAGGGACGTGGTGCAGATCGCCTCGCTGCGCGCGCTGACCTATCTGGACAGTCTGCGCGGTGATGATGCCAAGGCGTGGTTTCTGGGCATTGTGCGCAACTGCTGCATGACCGCGCTGAGCGAGCGTTCGGGCCGTATCGCCGATATGGATGTGGATGCTGTGGTACTGGGTAATGAAGAACTGGAGACGCTGGGCAGCAGTGGTGCCATCCCGGGACTTGACCCGGAAAATGAAATGATGCGCCGCGATAACCGCGCGCATGTGAACCAGGCCCTGCAACAACTGCCGGTGGGGCATAGAGAGGTGCTGATATTGCGTGAGATGGAAGAGATGAGCTACGACGAGATCGCGGCGGTGATGGATGTGCCGATAGGCACTGTCATGTCGCGGCTGTCGCGCGCCCGCTTCCTGTTCAAGCAGGCATTTCTGGGGCTGAATCAAGGGAAGCACCATGAGTGACGCCATAAAAAAGGATAGCGCCGTGGGCGACAACGGAGAAGACAAACAAATAACCACATTGCTGAAACAGCACGCAGAGCGCTTCGATGCGCCCGCAGGCTTGCGCAACAGCATCATGTTGCAATTGCAGCCGCCACCATCCATCACCAAGCCCGAGAAAAAACCAAACGCCAGCGGCAGCATGTGGTCATGGCTGGCATTACCCCTGCCCCGCTTCGCTTCCAGCTTCGGCATGGGCGCCATCGTCGCCACGCTGGTGGTCGGCCAGATGACTGCCGGCATGCAGGACAAACAGGCCATGCTGCTGGCGATGGCATCAGACCACGCACGCGCCGTGGTCACGCAGAACACCATAGAGGTCAAATCGTCCAGCATGCATACCGTAAAGCCCTGGCTCAGCAACCAGTTGGGGTATTCGCCGCTGATTGTCGACCTCGCCGATCAGGGTTTCCCCCTTATCGGAGGGAGACGCGGCTTCATCGGCGGCACGCCTGTTGCGGTTGCGGTGTACGGCTACAAGCAGCATGAGATCGACGTTTACGTCCTCTCCAGCGCCGTCTTCCGGCAATTCCCGTCCCACCACGGCGACAGCCTTGGTGACATCAACGGCTTCCACACCACCACCTGGAGCGCTGCCGACCTGCACTACATCGCCGTGTCGGATATGAACGCCGCGCAACTGGTCAGCTTCGGCAACTTGCTGGCGAAGAATCAGGTGAACGAGTAAGCACCGCACGCCTCATAAAATTGGATTACCGTGACACGCGGCAGAAATTTGCACCTATGCACGGTTAAAAAATTTTCATGCCGCGGGAATTTTTATGCGCTGAAAACCCTCAAAAGCTCACCAACTCCAATCAACTGCAAGTCAACTGCAGGCGGAGTTATGCATTTAATTATTTATCCATATTGAGCGAGGTAAACATGAACCAGACCCGTTTTTCCAATGCAGCCAAATCAGGCCCTGCGCAAAAGACTGTCAAATTGATCGCGACCAGCCTGGTAGTTGCCGCTATATTCGGCGGCGGCTATTTCTATCGCGGACATCCTCTGGTGTCGGATGTATATGCCACCACCAATGCCGTGGCTACCCAAACTGCCCCTGCCGCCCCGGCACCGGAGAATGCCACAGGTACGCCACCGCAAACGGTCGGCAGGAACTTGAGCACGCTGCCCGATTTCGCCGATCTGGCGGCCAGTGAAGGGCCTGCAGTAGTCAACATCAGCGTCTCCGGCACCATCAAGAGTGGCGAAGATGAGGCGGAAGGTCCTTCAATCAACGGCATGCCGCAACTGGACCCCAACGATCCTTTTTATGAACTGTTCCGCCACTTCCAGATGCCGCCTCAGCAGCGAGGTTCCACGCCTGTGCAGGCGCTGGGCTCCGGCTTCATCCTCAACTCCAATGGCGTGATCCTCACCAACGCGCATGTCGTGGCAGATGCCGATGAGGTTGTCGTCAAACTCACCGACAAGCGCGAATTCAAGGCCAGGGTGATCGGGCTGGATAAGCCTGCGGACGTAGCGGTGCTGAAAATTGATGCGCACAATTTGCCGACAGTGAAGATAGGTAATCCGGAGAAAGTCCGCGTGGGCGAATGGGTCGTGGCTATCGGCTCGCCGTTCGGATTTGAAAACACCGTGACCGCAGGCATCGTCTCCGCCAAATCGCGCTCGCTACCGGATGAGAACTATGTCCCCTTTCTGCAGACAGACGTGCCCATCAACCCCGGTAATTCCGGCGGCCCGCTATTCAACCTGAACGGCGAAGTGATCGGCATCAACTCCCAGATATTCAGCCGCAGCGGCGGCTATCAGGGCTTGTCGTTCGCCATTCCTATCGACGTGGCGATGAAAGTGGAGCAGCAACTGTATGACCATGGAAAAGTCAGCCGCGGGCGTCTCGGTGTCGGCATTCAGACTGTCACCCAGGATCTGGCGAACTCTTTCGGTCTAGCTAACCCGGCAGGCGCACTGGTCAGCTCTGTGGAAAAAGACAGCCCTGCCGAGAAAGCAGGCATCGCACCCGGTGATGTCATTCTCAAGTTCAATGGCAAGAGCATAGACCGCTCCGAGCAACTGCCGCCGCTCGTGGCCGATGTCACCCCCGGTGCGGCAGCCACGGTGGAAGTATGGCATAACGGCAAAGCCAGAGAAGTCACCGTGCATGTGGCGGCAATGAAAAGCGCGGAAACCAGAGCCAATGCGGATGCCCCAGCCAAAGGCAAGCTGGGTCTCGCAGTAAGACCGCTCACCGACGACGAGCAAAAGCAGGCTGACGTTGCGCAAGGCGTGATCGTGCAGAACGTGACCGATGGCCCCGCCGCCAAGGCCGGCATCCATTCCGGCGACATCATCCTGGCGGTGAACGGTGAAACCATTGCTACGCCTGAGCAGTTGCGCGCGCTGGTCGATAAATATCACAAGAATCTCGCCTTGCTGGTGATGCGCGGCGACAGGAAGCTGTTCGTGCCGATTACGATAGGTTAACTATCGCCAATGATTTACCGATGGCGGGTGGGTGCTGCCCGCCCGCCATCGCTTGCTTTTGCAACTCCGCAAAAATGGTTTATCGAATGAGATGCCAGCCCCCATGAGGATGAGGGGGAATCCGTTTCCATAGCAATTGCCAACCGGGCAAGGCTTACTGGTGGTAATATTGCTGAAAAATGGAAAAATTATTTAAATGCACGACAGACTGATACTCAACAAAATCACCAGCGTACTGAACGCCACCGATGATAGCCTGATCGACGACTTCATCCCTTTCCTCGATCGCGCCAACCGCATCTTCGTCTCCGGCGTGGGACGTTCCGGGCTGGTCTCAAAATTCTTCGCCATGCGCCTGATGCATACCGGCCACAAGGTCTATATCGTAGGCGAAACCACGACGACCAGCATCAAGAGTGGCGACCTGTTCATCGTCATATCGGGCTCCGGCGCAACGGAAACCCTGTTGCCTTTGATGCGCAGGGCAAGAGACCTGGGCGCCGAAGTCATCGGCGTGTCGATGAAAAAGAAATCGCCCATGGCCGATATTGCCGACCAGATATTTGCACTTGGTGCTGGGAGCGAATACAGCTTCATCACGGTGGAAGGCATGCCCATGGGTACGGTATTCGAGCTGTCCGCGCTCATTTTTCTCGAATCCATCATTGCGCGCATCGTGCACGAAAACGGCATCACCGAAGAACAGATGCGCGCCATTCATGCGAATCTGGAATAACCATAGATCCAGCCACAAATCCCGGCACAAAAATTCTTCAAATAAGTAACAATCACCAAGATTCTCTGCGCTACAATTAGTGCAATTTTTATTACTTCAGCACACATTCACAAGACAGGTTTTGTGAATTCGCTCAGTCAGAATAAATAATCAGATGCCCACGCAAAAAAAACTTTTGGTTGGAATCATCGTATTTATTGCACTTGATCTTTCGATCCTGCTGATCAATTACTGGATCGCGCATCAGGTTGCCAACGACGCCATCGCCATCAATCTGGCAGGCCGTCAGCGCATGCTCACACAGCGCATCACAAAATCACTGGTGGAATTCGAGCTGCGAAAATCGGATGCCGAGGCCGAGAGCTCCATCCAGGAATTGCGCACTTCCGCCCGCATGTTCGATCAAACGCTGACGGCATTCAAACAAGGCGGCCATGCAATCGGCGGCGACGGGCAGCTTGTTACCCTGCATCGTGTAAAACCCGGCTCCGCCACGGAGATGGTCGCCCAGGCAGACCGGCTATGGATGCCTACACGTACCCTGCTGCTGCCTTATATCACAAGCAGTGTTGCCATCCCGGCTGCGGTGATGAATGAAGCACGCATCAGCATGCAGCAATCCAATGTCGCCCTGCTGGATGCGATGAATACCCTGACCTCGGACTTGCAGAAAGACTCCATGGGGAGAGCGGATACTCTCAGACTGGTACAAACCCTGGTGTTCTTTCTGGCATTGATCAACTTTCTGGTCATTGTGCATAAATTCCACTTGCTGGCCGAGCAGGCACATAACGCGAAAGAGTACTTTAGCGAGCTGGCCGTGCGCGACCACCTGACCGGTTTATTCAACCGTAGGGAATTTGAGCATAATCTGAAACGCGAGATCAGCGCGAATACCCGGTTGGCAAGAGATAAATTCGCGATCGTGATGGTAGACCTCGATAGCTTCAAACCTATCAACGACCGGCTAGGGCATAACGCCGGAGATGTGGTATTGAAAACAGTTGCCGAGCGCATCGCCAGTCATGCGCGCATCACCGACACCGTTGCCCGTCTGGGCGGCGATGAGTTCGTGCTGATCTGTACTTCGCTGCGTGATGAGGAAAAAGCTGCAAAATTCTGCGAACGGCTACTGGCTTCGATCAACGAACCCATCGTATTGGATGGTCAGCAGATTCAGGTGGGTGCCAGTATCGGTGTCGCTTTCTACCCCAACCAGTCCCAATCCGAAATCCATCTGATGCAGGCAGCAGACCAGGCCATGTACGATGCCAAAAAGAACGGCAAGAACTGCTTTGTCTGCAATATGGCTCACTGATCTCCTGCGCCTGCATGGTTCTCACATCGCGGTAACGAATCCCTTCTCCACTGACATTGCCTGTCAGGTTTTAACCAATCCCGTCGGGTTTTAGCGAAACGTAACCTGTTTTAACAAAAATTTAACACAACAGAAATTCGATCTGCTTTATGGTCTAACTCTCTTAAAGTTAGACGGGATAAGCATACCTGACCATGAAGATCAAAACGCCAGACGCAGCCTATATTGAAAAAGCCAGGAATCTGACTGAAGAAGAAACGGAACGTTTGCTATCCCGCATGGGCGGCAAACTACGCCGCCGGCAGGATAAGGATAAAGTCACCCATCTGGAAGCGCTCGCCATACAGCTTGAGCTGGAGGATGAACAGCTCAAGGAATGGCGCGAAAAAATGGATGCGATCAAAAAGGAAGACAAAGGCTGATTCAGGCTGTTTCCAGTCAATCCCGCAAACGGGTACTGTTAAAAGTCTTTGCCCAGCATCACCAGTAACGCCCGCCGCTGACCGAATTGCGGCGCGCCTACGCCTATGCCGGAACCATCCCGGATTTCGTAACTTCTGTCGAACACATTGAGTATCGCCACTTTGGCATTCAGGCGCCCTGCCGCCGCCACATCGAAGTTACGCGACGCCGACAGGTTGACCTGGGTATAGGCAGGCAGGTGCTCGGTGTTGGCAAAACCCGACCGTAAGCCGGAACCGAACAGCGCATCGGCTGCGATGGTCGTTCTCTGTATCTGATAACTCACCCCGGCTGAGGCAGTGATGCTCTGGTCGTGATCCAGATGCACCCAATGGCTGGAAATGTAATCCAGCTCATCCTGGCCGAAATTGAATTGCGCCGATGCGATGCTCCTGCCCTGCGCACGCGAAGTAGCGATATTGAAATACGCACCCAGATCTCCCTGATGATAGCTGTTGGTCAGCTCCAGCCCATACACCTTGCCCTGACTGTAATTGAACGGCGTGAACACCAGCGCCTGCCCGAACTGGCCTTCGTCTATCAGGTTCTTCGATTCCTTGTAATACGCATCCAGCCCTATGCTCCAGTGAGGAGTCGGGTTATGCGTGATGCCCAGATCGTAGTAATTCGAGCGTTCGGCTTTGACCGGATCGTTCTGCGTCACCTCCGGCGCATTGGTGGTGTTCCGGAACAGCGCGATACTGGATGACGACACCAGCTCCGTCGGTGGCGGCGTGAAATAGCGCGCATAGCCGGCATGCAGAGTGGTCTGCGGCGAGATTTTGAACACAGCACCCACGCGCGGGCTGAGCTGTCCCTCATTGGTATAGGCCGCGAGGTGGTCTGCGCGTAAGCCGTAATTCAAGGTAAGTGCATCCGTGAGCAGCCATTCATCCTGGAGATACATGGACTGCAACGAGGCATCCCTGGAATTATTGTCGGTGATGGTTACCGGGCCGCCCGGCAATTGTACGCCTGCGTTATTGGTGAGGAACACCGATGAAGTATTGTCATTGACCGCATGTTCCCGGCTCAGAGCCAAACCGTATCTGACGGTATGGCTGTCATTGATGCGGTTGCTAACATCGCCCTGCACACCATTGCTGAAGTTGCTGCGTAATACCCGCGAGGCGACTCCGTTATAAATCAGGTCGCCTATGCTATCCGGGGTGAACATGGTCTCGGTGTAACGCGAGAACGCGCTGACCTGATAATCCGTTGCATATCCCCACTTGCCCTGATATGCCAGCACCGCATAATCCGTTTTTTCGCTCTGATGTTCATCCAGCGAAGATGAAGGCAGGTGAGGAAACAGTGCCACGCCATCAATTGGGAATGCAGGGGTCTGTCCCGGATTATCAGGTATCTGGAACCGGCTCAGCGAAGTCCCCAAAAACAGGCTGACGCGCGAGTTCGCATCCAGCAGATACGACAAATATCCGAACGCTTTTGCCTGATTGGTAGTGTCATGTAGCGCATTGCGCGATGCAGTAGGCGACTCGATGCCAAGATCGCTGTGCAGCATCTGCCCGGTAAAGTAATAGTCCAGACCATCACTGCTACCCCCGTACTCCATACTGGGGTTAAGTGTGCCGTACTGCCCCGTGAGCACACTGATGCTGCCACCCGGATTCAGCTCGCCACTTTTGGTATGGATATCCACGATACCTGCTGTACGCAATCCATATTCTGCAGGCAACGCGCCGGTCAACAGGTTCACGCTATCGAAGAACCGTGCATCCAGGGTCTGCCCGAATCCGGAAATGGATTCGGGAATAATCACGCCATTGATGCGGTATTGCAGATTGGCGTGGTCGCCGCGGATGTGCAGTTGCCCGTAAGAATCCTGCGCCACACCGGGTGCTTGCAGCAGCACCTGATTCAACGGCGTACTGTCGCCCAACGGCATGTCGGCGATGGCGCCCTGGTCGAAGCTATAGATGCTGCTACCGGTTTCCGGCAGTATGCTGTTGCGTGCTGCATCCAGTTGCTGCGTAGTCACCACCACTTCCGGTACATTGATTACCTGCTCCTGCGTGGTTTGCGCAGCGACCGGTGCGATAAATACGAAAGCGAGCGTGGATAAGATTAGTGAAAAACGGCCCACTCGCCGCTTCAAATTGAAGGGTCTCATGTTGTACTCCCTGTGAAAAATAGATGACGGACACCCGCCAGACGTAAAATCGCTGGCGGGTGTGATCTAGCGGACTTCAGGAGAGTAAGGGCGGTGCGCGGGCAGCGTAGAAAAGGAAGGTAAGGCAGTCAGGACTGTGACTGCTGTAGCTGACCGGTTCAAAGCTGTTAGCCAATAATGGCAGCACGAAACTGTGCATGCCCACGGTACTGGCCAGTGCACTGAATGCTGCGCATTTTGCGCAAAAATGTCCCGGCGCTGTTTTATGATCACTACCAGCATCGTGGTCATCGTCAGACTGGGATGTATTGCCGCTGTAGTCCTTGATGTGCGATATCTCGTGCACCAGCGCACCCTGCTGACTCAGGCCGAAAATCAGTGCCAGAGCGATCGTGCATATGGAGCGGCGCAACATCATCAGCTGATTACTGACCGGCAGGCGCCTTGTACGCTTCCACCAAATCCGCGGTGATGCGGTAACCGGAAGCGCCCATCGTGGTATAGGAAGGCGACGTCTGCATCACGCCGCTCACCTCCACCGGGTTCTGCGTTTCCACCGCGTCTTTGAGCAAGGCGTGCTGCGCCAGGCTGATGGACTTGGGCACGATGATGTGAATTACCTGGTTACTCGGCGGCGGCGGCACATGGATGCAAGCGCCGAAGTAAGGCACGATGAGGAATTCCTTGACGTGATCGACGTCGATATCCAGCGGCACCACAAAACCGGCGACATTCACCTTGACGCCGTTCAAGCCCTCGACCACCGGTGCCTTATCCCATTCTTCCTTGGCTTTTTGCAGCGCTTCGATGGCACGCGGATCCGAGTCCTTGAGCTTGCTGTAATCCATGCCCTTGATCGCCTTCATCGGATCCCAGTCCGGCGGCAACAATTCATCCCAGTTCAGCTTGCGGTAATCAGCCGCATTGACGGCAGGCGTTGCTGTTTTGCCTTTG
>CAILHX010000037.1 GCA_903834185.1 uncultured Methylophilaceae bacterium | reverse complement strand
GAGATCAATCAGGTAGTTGGTGGAATAGGCATAGAAAGCTGGCCCACCAGGTGCGGCGGTCCAGCGCGCAGCCGGATCGGTCATCGAGATTGATGCAGGCGCAGCCTCTGGTGGGCCATTCTTGTCCAGACCAGCCAGATACTCACGTACCGCCCTGGTTGAATGCTGAGGTGCACCCCAGTCAATATCGTCATCTCCGGAGGGTCCTCGTGTGCGGTTGGCATCTGCCTTGACTACGCTGGCATCAATGGCAAAACCTTCTCCACCAACCAGCCCTTCAGCCATGCAACGCTGTAGTACCATCTCGAACAGATGACGAAATATCTTGCTCTGACGGAACCGGCCATGACGGTTCATGGAGAAAGTGGAGTGATCAGGTATTGCGTCCTCCAGACCAAGCTTGCAGAACCAGCGGTAGGCCAGATTGAGGTGGATTTCTTCACACAGTCGACGTTCAGAACGAATACCAAAGCAATAACCGATAATCAGCATCCTGATCATCAGTTCAGGATCGATGGAGGGTCTACCTGTATGGCTGTAGAACTCAGCCAGATGCTGGCGAAGGTCACTCAGATCAAGATATCGATCAATGCCACGCAGCAGATGATTCTGTGGAACGTGGTCTTCGAGATTAAAGGAGTAAAATAACTTCTTCTGACTATCTGACTGTTGTCCCATCATGATGACTTATCCTATATAAATCAATGATGTAATTATAACTTAGCGGCCCAATTAAGGCCATGTTTTAGAGGAGTTTTTCAACAGAATAGACCAATAACTGACTGTCAATATTCACCATTCCTGAATAATCATGAGCTATCTCCAATTAGCCTATCTGCATCTTGCAACCGTATTGCCCGCCTTCATTCTCGGTACATATCTTATGCTGCGGAGAAAGGGGACAGAGGCGCATAAGTTATTGGGGAAATTCTATTTGCTGTTGATGTTTTCCACGGCAGTGGTGACCCTTTTCATGAAGGCTCAGGTAGGCCCGAGGTTTTTAGGGCATTTCGGTTTGATACATCTATTAAGCCTGAATGTGATGTACGGCATTCCGGTTGCCTACTTTGCTGCAAAAAACGGCAATGTAAAAGTGCATAAAGCAAACATGATAGGCATGTATGTTTTTGGCCTGATATTGGCAGGCTCGCTGGCACTTTTGCCAGGCCGGTTGCTGCATAAGTGGCTATTCGGCTAATTTGGCGCCCAGGGTTCTCTTTGTGACATGCAGGGACATGACCTTCATTTCAAGTGAATGACCTGGAGTACTTTTTCATCTCCAACTTCAAAAGCAGCCTCTTCAAAACCTGGTTTTTTAAAGCGATTACGCGCGTCTCGGGAGAAGCCATATGGTTCAACCGGTATGCCCAGAAAATTGCTATCGAGCTTCTTGTTGCCGTTACCGTCCACGAATGCAGCGATCGCATATTGGCCTGATGGCAGGTCGGTAAGCGTTACAGTGACCGTATCGCCTTCTGCCTTTACGACTTTTGCGCGCAAAGCCTTCTTCGCCTCATCAGTGTCCGTTGAAAAATCCGATGCCGAAGCATACAAAGCCACCCGTACGTCCTTGCCCGGTATGCACCCGGCGAGTCGCAGATCAATTCCGCCCGCCAATGCCGAGGTGCAAGTCAGGAAAAGTACTGCCGGAATCCATGATTTCATTGCTTTACCCTCCCATTGGCAATCAAGCTGGTTTAAATACCATCCAGTAAAGATTAACCACAGGCAGCAGCGTTGCGATGGTTCCCCATATCACCCATTGCTTTGACATTGCCCAATATTCCTGCGGTATCTGCCCGTCGCTCGCAAAACTGCGCGCCATACGCGCCTGTTTGATTTGCAGGGGGATCAGGATCGTGATCCAGATCAACCCGGATGCATTGAACAGCCAAAAACCCCATGACATCCAGCGTATCTGAAAGATGTTCATGCCGTGCAGAGCCGCATTACCCCACCCTGCCGCCAATACCAGAGCGGCACCACCTGCCGTAAAGATAAAGTCCGTGACGGTGACCTGACGTTGGGCAAAGGCAATAATCTGCGGATTAAGGGTACGGTCAGCCATGACCTTCCACCAGCCGGTGATAATGATATTGCCGAGAAATAGAATCACGCCCAACAAATGCAAACTTTTTAGCCAAAGATATGCTTTATCCATATACATTTTCCTCAATGGGTTAGAGACACGTTTCCGAAACCATGCTTCAACAATTAACACTGTTATATTAACGACGTTATCTTAACATCGTTAATATAAAATTGTAAGCAAGGGAATGCCCATTATTTGAATTTAAAATAACCTGTTCAGGGTCAGAAGCGACATTTTGTAATCAGCAAACAATAAAAATCCCGCAATTGCGGGATTTTTATTGTTTGCAACTTATTGAATGGCAGATTGGGCTGATGGCGCAACTCACACAAAACCAGCAGCTTCCTCTTGCGCCAACCTCATGATGTACTCGGAAAAGTCCGGATCTTCGCCTTGCAACAGCCGCGGCAGCATCTGCCGGAAATCAGCACGGCGGCACCATTCGCGCATGAAGTCCTCCCATGAACGCCAGCGACGTAACTGCTTGCGCGACATGTTGTCTTCAAAGGCCAGCAGGTAGGCGCGTTCGAACAGGGAGATCAGTATCTCGTACATCACCTGCGTGCGTTCCCGTTGCTCGTCATTCAGATCGGGCGTAGTTACTTGCGAGCGCAATTGCAGATCAGGGTTGGCGATAACCAGTTTCAGGAAGTCGATGTAGGCATCGGACAGCAGCTGATACACCTCTTCCTCTTCGTTCTCGCGCTCTTTGCGCTGCTCCAGCAGGAAGGCGAGTATCGCCAGCGGCAGGCCGAATACCGTGACTACGTAGCTTAATGTTTCCCAATCTACTCTCATGAATATATTCTCCCACAAATTCCCCGCCAGCGATTTCCCGTACAATGCGCCATGCTTTCACACCCTACCATCAGCTGGATCGAATCCGGCAAAACCATCACTGCGCGCTGGCAATCAGAAAGCGGTGCGCGGCCTCCAAAAAGTGTCGTCATCGCCGACGACACCATCAAGGCCGATACCGCCTATCGTTTAGTCTGCGAAGGCACGGCGCTGCTATGGCGCGGTGATTTCCAGAATGCACGGCATCTTCTGGAAGCATTGTCGCGACGCATCGAGAACCCCGGCCATGTGCGCAAGGCCAAGAAGGTGGAGCACTCAATTACCGAGGCTTTTCACCTGCACCGTCAGGCGCAGTCGCAACGCGCACGCACATTAGGCATGTTGCTGCTGCCGTTTGATGCTCAACATTTTATCCCGCTACGCCGCGCGCCGGATGTGCGGCAAGCTTGCAGCGAGGCCTATGGCGAAATGGATGTGCCTTATGTGGCATCGTTGCGCGAATTGCAGGGTTTGATCGGCGCGCACGAGTGGCGCAAAAAAGGCGTGGAGATCGCGGCGCTGGAAGAGCGCATACACCCGCACTACGGCGTGTACTCGCCGGTGCGCGGCGAGTATGTAGCAATGGTCGCCAGCACGCCGTTACCGGCTGCTGACCTGGCCTTCGACATCGGCACCGGCACCGGGGTTTTGGCTGCAGTGCTGGCCAAGCGCGGAGTCAAACGCATCATTGCTACCGATCAGGATGCGCGTGCGCTGGCCTGCGCCAAAGACAACATCGCCCGGCTGGGGCTGAAAAAACAGGTGGAAGTGATTGCAGCAGATCTGTTCCCTCCAGAAAAATTTGGACTAGCACCGCTGATCGTGTGCAACCCGCCATGGATCCCGGCACGACCCAGCTCAGCGCTGGAAGGAGCCGTGTACGACCATGAAAGCGCGATGTTGCGTGGCTTTCTGTCCGGTCTGGCAGCACACCTGACCAAAGATGGCGAAGGCTGGCTGATAGTCTCCGACCTTGCCGAGCATCTCTGCCTGCGCTCGCGTGAAGAGTTACTGGCCTGGATAGCGGCAGGCGGCTTGAAAGTGCTGGAGCGTATAGACGTGAAACCGCACCACCCCAAATCCAAGGACGATAGCGACCCGCTACACGCAGCACGCAAAGCCGAAGTGACGTCGCTGTGGCGGCTTGCGGTACAATAGCGACCTTTTTTCACAGTAATTTTCGAGCATCGCATGAGTACTCTGCAACAGGAAATCACCCGCCGCCGCACTTTCGCCATCATCTCGCACCCGGACGCGGGTAAGACCACGCTCACCGAAAAGTTGCTGTGGTTCGGCGGCGCGATCCAGATGGCGGGTTCGGTACGCGCGCGCAAATCCGGCAAGCACGCAACATCCGACTGGATGGAACTGGAAAAACAGCGCGGCATTTCGGTGACCTCTTCTGTGATGCAATTCCCGTATCGAGAGCACATCATCAACCTGCTGGACACGCCAGGCCACGACGACTTCTCGGAAGATACTTACCGCACCCTGACTGCCGTAGACTCGGCGGTAATGGTGATCGATTCGGTCAACGGTGTGGAAACGCAGACCATCAAGCTGCTCAACGTGTGCCGCATGCGCGACACCCCCATCATCACCTTTATCAACAAACTGGACCGCGAAGGCAAGGCGCCTATCGACCTGCTGGACGAGATCGAATCGGTGCTCGGCATGCAGTGCGCGCCCATCACCTGGCCGATAGGCATGGGAAAGAGCTTCCGCGGGGTTTATCACCTGTATAACGACACCATCGCTTTCTTCGACCCGCATGCCGAAAAAGGTACTTCGGAGACCATCAAGGGGCTGGACAACCCGCGACTGGATGAGGTGATCGACAGACAGGCGCAGGAGTTGCGCGACGACATCGAACTGGTGCGCGGCGCATCACACACGTTTGAAGCCGCTGCTTATTTATCCGGTAAGCAGACGCCTGTATTCTTTGGCTCTGCAGTCAACAATTTCGGCGTGCAGTCATTACTGGATGCCGTGGTGGAGCTCTCCCCTGCCCCGCTGGCAAGACCCAGCACCAGCCGCGAAGTCGCGCCGGATGAAAACAAATTCTCCGGTTTCGTGTTCAAGATACAAGCCAACATGGACCCCAAGCACAGAGACCGCATCGCCTTCGTGCGGGTTTGCTCAGGCCGCTTCGAGCGCGGCATGAAAGTGAAGCAGGTCTCCACCGACAAGACACTGGCGGTCAACAACGCCATCACCTTCATGGCGCAAGACCGTAACACCACTGACGAAGCCTACGCCGGCGATATCATCGGCATCCCCAACCACGGCACGGTGAAGCTGGGCGATGCTTTCACCGAAGGCGAAGACCTCAAGTTCACCGGCATCCCCTCGTTCGCGCCCGAACATTTCCGCCGCGCACGCATCAAGAATCCGCTGAAAATGAAGCAACTGCAAAAGGGATTATTGCAACTGGCGGAAGAAGGCGCTTCACAACTGTTCAGGCCGCTGCAATCCAACGACCTGATACTGGGCGCAGTCGGTACGCTGCAATTCGATGTGGTCGCGCACCGGCTGGAGCACGAATACGGTGTGGATGTGGTATTTGAACCTTTCGACTGCTCCACAGCCAGATGGCTACGCGGCAAGGACACCGATCTGAAAGCCATCGCCGATAAATACGGCTACAATGTGGCGTTGGATGGCGCGGATGATTATGTCTATCTCGCCCCCAACCGTGTCAACCTTGCGATGGCGCAGGAACGCTACCCGGATATTGAGTTCCTCGAAACACGCGAAGTTTTTTAGAATTAGGCGATTAAATTGTAAGATTTGGTTGTAAGGATTGTTGATCTTGTGCGACCAATATACGGTAGATGAACTGCTTTCCCACATACTAAGGAGTTGCCATGATAGCCAGATTACTCACACTGTTTTCTTTCCTCTTTTTTACCACCGCAGCTAGCGCCGCAGTCGTAGTCAAACCATTCGATCAGGCCGGTTTCGACCAGGCGCGTCAGGGCAACAAACCTACGCTGGTGATGGTACATGCTGCATGGTGCCCTACCTGCCGCGCGCAAGCCAAAGCGGTGGACGCACTGATCGCCAAGCCGGAATTCGCCACCTTCCAGGTTCTGCGTGTGGATTACGATAAGCAAAAGGGTTTTGTGGACATGCTGCGCGCACCCAGACAAAGCGTGCTGATCGTCTACAAAGGCAAGACCGAAGTCGCACGTTCGCTAGGCGAGACCGATACAGACGCGATCGCCGCCATGCTGCACAAAGCGTTATAACAACAGGCTTATAACATCATGACCTTCGGCATCACCACCTACGGCCTGTCATTTCTCGCCGGGGTGTTGTCCATCCTCTCCCCCTGCGTATTGCCGCTGGTGCCTATACTGTTAGGCAGCGCGGTACTGGCGCATCGCTTCGGCCCCATTGCGCTGGCTGCCGGCCTCACCGTCTCGTTCACCATCGTTGGTGTGGCCATTGCTGCCGCAGGCGCTAGCCTGGGATTGAATCAGGAAGTGTTGCGCCATGTGGCCGCCGTGCTGTTACTGGGCTTCGGCCTGATCCTGCTGCTGCCCGGGCTACAGGAGCGCTTTGCGGTGGCGACTTCAGGGTTGAGTGCTTCCGGTAACAACATGCTGTCCAAAATGACATTGGATGGCTTGCAAGGGCAATTCGTACTGGGCTTGCTGCTAGGCATAGTGTGGAGCCCTTGCGTAGGGCCGACACTGGGCGCTGCCATCACACTGGCAAGCCAGGGTCAAAGCCTGGCACAGATCACACTGGTGATGGCGTTGTTCGGTCTGGGTGCGAGTTTGCCACTCATTATTCTCGGCCTGCTGTCGCGTCAGGTGATGACCAAAGTGCGCGGACAATTGTTAGTGGCAGGAAAACGCGGGAAACAGATTTTAGGGGTGGTGATGCTGATATTAGGCGTCGCCATCATCACCGGCGGCGACAAGATGTTTGAGAGCTGGATATTGAGCGTTGCGCCTGATTGGCTGGTGAAGCTCACTACCAGTTTCTAAGTAGCCGCTTTTCCCTCCAGTCGCAGCGCCCGATTCGGGGCGGCGCATCACCACTTACCGTCATTGCAGCGAAAGCTGGAATCCAGGATATTCCCTCTCCCTTGATGGGAGAGGGCTAGGGCTAGGGCTAGGGCTAGGGTGAGGTGGAAAGTAAATCCAAGCGTAGAGCGCCCCCTCATCCCAACCTTCTCCCACAAGGAGAGAAGGAGTTTGATGCTTCGCAGCCACTTAGGAGTGGATGTGCAGCATCTTCACCACAATCTCAAAAAACCAGCACAGTAAAAAGATCGGCAGTGGCAACCCCAGCGCCGACCCTATCAGATAATCCCGAAACCTGACCCCCGACATGGCCAGCGTGTAATTCAGCACCGGCGCAGTCTGAAACAGGGTGCGCAACAGGATGATGCTGAGGATGGGTTGTGCGTTCAGCCGCGCCAGTATTTTCACCGCTAACTTGTTATCCAGTTCACGCAACGCATTGCCGCCGATGGCGCGGATGACCACGAAAATCACCACACACGAGATCACTGCCGCGATATAGGTGGCCACGCCGCCGTAGAATTGACCCAATGCCAGAACGGCTGCCGCCAGGAACACGATGCCGGGGATCTGCATCAGGTTACCCAGCGAGAATAGCAGGACGAAGATCAGCAGCCCGGTGAGTTGATTCTCCAGTATCTTTTGCTTGATGAACTCGAGGTTGAGATGCCCGCGCAGACCCGACATCTCGAACACTGTGAACATCACCACGAGAAACAGCACGACTACGATCAGTCGTTTGTATTTGTGCAACATGGGTAACAATTCCTTAATTAGGCTTTGATGTGATGGATGATGCCGTTATCCAGCCAGTCGGCAAGAAAAGTGAGACTGACGCCCGCCACATCATCTTCATTGTGCCACGCCATGACGCTTTCGCACATGGCGGAAAAATCATGCCCATGCAGCGCCGTATTCAACATCGCCGCTTCCTCCGGCAGCATGGAGCGGAATTGAGACAGCCGATCAAGGCCACGCCACACCAGCCATTGGCTCCCTGGTTGCGGCGATGCGGCTTCCGGTGCCTGCCCGTTCTTGAGCGCATTCCATGTTTCCACGCTGTTCCAGTCGGCATGGAATATCTGCACGCTGGGATGAAAACGCAGACACATCTGCGGCCATTGCTGCGGCGGCAATGCGCCCAGATCGTCCCTGGTGGCGCGCGGCACATCCAGCGCATCGAACACATTGAGCAGCAGGCGTTCAAAGCCGGCAATCTCCGCCAGCACGGGGTGACCGGAGAATGGCGCAAGTTGCTTCAGATATTCTGCAAGATGAATGGTGAAATCACGCAACGACGGGAAACGCGACGGATATTTCGCGATGTACCCCTCCACCATCTGATCGAACAATTCATCCCCCAGATACAGACCCAGCATCTCATGGTCGGTCTCTATGGTTTCGCGCAGTCGCATCCGGTAAGCGTTGGCATAGATGCCCATTCTGGTTTGCAGGGATACTCTTTCATCCACCAGCACCTCATCGCGAAATTTATCATCGTCGCCTGTCAGCAAATAATGCATGAACGACTCCTGGGTGTGGCGCAAGGCGTTCATGATGTTAGTTCCTGATACGTTTCGAAGATATTTTTTGCCATGGCAAGCTCGGCTTCCAGCACCGGAAACTCGGGAATATTGTCGTCGCGTTCTATCATGGTGCTGACCGGGCCGAAGCGCTGTAACGCCTTCAGGTAAAGCTCCCACACCTCATTGCGCACATCATGATCGTGCGTATCGATCACATACTCACCATAATCGGTATGCCCGGCCAGATGGAATTGCCTTACGCGTTGCTGCGGGATGGCGTTTATATATTCCAGCGCGTCGAAACCGTGGTTACGGGCGCTGACGTAGATGTTGTTGATGTCGAGCAATATCAGGCAGTCTGCACCATTGGCGACCTCCTTCAAAAACTCCACTTCGCTGATATCGGAAGATTTGAAATCAAGGTAGCTGGAAGGGTTTTCCAGCAGTATCTGCCGTCCCAGGAAATCCTGCACTTGCGATACGCGGTCTATCACGTGCTTCAGGCTTTCGCCGTGATAAGGCAGCGGCAGCAGATCATGACTATTCACGCCGTTTATCCCGGTCCAGCATAGATGATCGGAAATCCAGGCAGGCTCGACTTCGGCTGCCAGGGTTCGCAGCTTTTTAAGGTATTCGATGTCCAGGGGATCGGTCGAGCCGATGGAAAGAGAAACGCCATGCATCACGATGGGATAATGCTCGCGTATACGCTGCAGATAATATTTGGGCTTGCCACCGCCCACCATGAAGTTCTCGGAAATGATCTCGAACCAGCCCACATCAGGCCGCTGATCCAGAATGTAATCGAAATGCGGCGGACGCAAGCCAAGACCAAACCCCATAAAATGCTCAGAGTTGGTGGGTGCAGCCGTCATGGAAGCCTTTCAAATAAAACCGGGCGGCAAGCCGCCCGGAATAGAATCTAAACAAATAATGCAGGGTTCAGGAACCTTCTTTACCGCCAGCATCTTCGCAAGCTTTGCCAGGAACGGCAACAAAACCATGACCCTTGCACGAGCCTTTACCGGCGCAAGCGTTGTCGGAGGTCTTGCAATCATTTTGACCGGCACAGTTATTCAAACCATAGCAGTGCTTGAGATCGGCTTTGGCTACAGTACCGCGCCAGCCATCCTTCAATTGTCCGCCAGTAGCCGTGCAGGCCTTGCTTGGCATGGCGATAAACCCCTTACCCTTGCAGGAACCTTGTCCGGCGCAGGCATTATCGGCCGTCTTGCAATCGTTATGGCCTTTACAGCTATTGACACTATAACAATGCACCAGATCGACTGTAGTACCGGAATCTCCCAGCGCGGCCGCAGCATCGAAACTCAGCGTGGTGGAGAATAGTCCTGCAGCCGCCATCGCCAATGCGACGCCAACTGCCTTGGTATTTTTCTGTGTGTACATATAAATCCTTTCGTGAACTTTGTGAGGAATATCTATAAATGCCTGAACAGCATTAAACATATAACAGTAATCATGCGCAAAAGCGTTCAGACACAATGGCTAACATTGCCTGTAGCAGATGGGGAATGGCTACCCATCAACCCTTAGTCGGCGCAAATAGATATTCCTGACAGGATTTAAATTATTTTTTTATTGTTTTTTCAGTTTTCGAATGCTTCACATAACTGATTGAGCATGGTGGAAAATACGGGGATGAGTTCTTCCTTGTCGAACGGCGCGTCGTCGTCGGTACCGGTAATCACGAAAGCGATCACCGCCTTATCCATATCCTCGCGGAAAGCCATCCAGTGCTCATGCTTGGCATTGCCGATCAGTTGAAACTTCCTGTCGCCGGATTCCAGGCACTCAGCCAAAGACTCAGGCGGCAATTCGGCAAACAAAGAGCGACCTATCATCACTGCGCCCGTGGGGATGTCAGGCACTTCGCCTTCCTGCTGCAAAGGCAGTATCAGGTAGACGAACACCAGCATGGCAAACGCCTGATACACACTCAAGGCTTCGGTATCGTCTATTTCATCATGCGGGGTCCGGCCCAAATGCTTGATGGCATTCACCGTGACCAGACATGCCAGGAATGTGGCCGCTTCCAGCATGTCGCTCCTGGGGGCATCTTCCACCGTTTTTAGTTGTCCGCTATCTGCCAGGCACAAGGCATATAACAGGTAAAGTCGTTCCGAATATAGCTCCATAAGATTCCTTTCTAGCTCACTTCTTTCAATCTGCCATCGTTTCCAGTTGTTCCTGCAGCTCCAGCCAGCGGTGTTCGGCAGCGTCTATCCAGCCCGTCAGCTCCCCCTGGCGTTTCAGCAAGGCTTGCAACTGCGATGACGAACTGCTTTGATATATGGCAGGGTCAGCCAATTGTTGCTCCAGTAACTGCTTTTCCCCTTGCCAGCCTGAGAGCTTCTTCTCCAGCCCATCCACCTCTTTCATCAACGGCCTGCGCTCGGCGATGCGTGCCTGACGGTCGGCTTTGTTCTGTGCATAGCTGTTCTTTTGTGCCGGTTTTTCCTGCGTCTCTTTTCCCACCACCGCTACCGGCTTATCCGTTGTCGCCAGCCATTGTTTGTAATCGTCCAGATCGCCGTCGAACACTTCGGCCTTGCCGTCCGCCACCAGCATGAAGCGGTCGCAGGTGGTGCGCAGCATGGCTCTGTCGTGCGACACCATCACCACCCCGCCGTCGTACTCCTGCAACGCCATGCTCAACGCATGGCGCATTTCGAGATCAAGATGGTTGGTGGGCTCGTCCAGCAACAGCATATTCGGTTTGCGCCAGATCAGCAGCGCCAGCGCCAGACGCGACTTCTCTCCGCCGGAGAAAGAAACGCACGGGGTGCTGGCCATATCGCCGCGAAAATCGAAACCGCCCAGAAAGTCGCGCAATTCCTGCTCGCGCACTTCGGGGGTACCAAGTTCTTTCACCAGTCGCTGCATGTGCTGCAGTGGCGTCTCTTCAGGGCGCAGTTGTTCCAGTTGGTGCTGGGCGAAATATCCGATATTCAGGTCCTTGCCTTCCACCCGTTTGCCTTGGCGCATCGTCAATTCGCGTGCCAACAGTTTGATCAGGGTGGATTTACCCGCACCGTTGCGTCCCAGCAGACCCAGCCGTTCGCCGGGGCGCAAGGTTAGCTCCAGCTTGCCCAAAATGGTCTTGTCCGCGTAACCGACATCACCTCCATCCAGCACCAGCAAAGGGTCGGGCATGGCCTGAGGGTTGCGGAAACTGAAACCGAACGGCGAATCCACATGCGCGGCAGAGATCAGCTCCATGCGCTCCAGCGCCTTGATGCGGCTTTGCGCCTGCCGTGCCTTGGTGGCTTTTGCACGAAATCGGTCAATATAACTATGCAGGTGTACCATCTGCCGTTGTTGCCTTACGTACAGCGACTGCTGTTGCGCCAGCTTTTCCGCGCGCTGACGCTCGAAGTCGGAATAGCCGCCGCGGTATAAGGTCAGCTTTTGCTGTTCGATGTGCAGGACATTGTCCACCACCGCATCCAGAAAATCCCGGTCGTGCGAGATGAGTATCAGGGTGCCGCGATAATCCTTGAGCCAGTTTTCCAGCCAGAACACGGCATCCAGATCGAGATGGTTGGTGGGCTCGTCCAGCAACAACAGATCTGAACGGCACATCAGCGCCCGCGCCAGATTCAGCCGCACCCGCCAACCGCCGGAGAAATCCGAAACTGCACGCGTAAAATCGGCATCCGAGAATCCGAGACCATGCAGCAAGGAGGAGGCACGCGAAGGTGCTGCATAGCCCTCGATCTCGCTCAAGCGCCCGTGCAACTCGCCGACTTTTTCACCCTGATGCTGCTGCTCGGCCTCCACCAAAGCGCGCTCGATGGCGCGAAGCTCCTCGTCACCATCCAGCACGAACGACAGTGCACTATCCTGCAATGCAGGAGTTTCCTGTGCCACATGCGCCACCACCCAGTTGGGCGGAATCTCCATGTCGCCGGCCTCCTGATGCAACTCGCGGCGCAGCATGGCGAACAGGCTGGATTTGCCGGTACCGTTAGCGCCCGTCAAACCGATCTTCTGACCGGGATGGATCTGCAGCGAGGCATTGTCTATCAGCACACGCACGCCGCGCATCAGGATAAGGTTGCGAAATTGGATCACAGGGAGGAGATTACAAAGGTTACTAAAGAATCATAAAGAGTCACGATTGGGGTCACAAGCCGGTGTTATTGTAGCCTCAAGCTTGAGAATACACGAAACTTTCACCCTTTAAGCATTGACCAACCCAGTATCACAGTGGAATACTCAGTGCTGAAAGCTAAGTGCCCTTATTAAATGGTTAAAAAATCCCTGATCCGGTTGTATTCCGCCCTCACCTATGCGCTCTGGACGGCGATTATCGTTGTCACCGTCATTGTGCTCGGGCTGCGCTATTTTGTACTGCCGCATGCCAGGGATTATCGCGAAACCATAGCCCAGCATGCGAGTGCGGCGCTAGGCCAGCATGTGACCATAGGCCGCATGAAGGCCGGCTGGCACAGACTGAACCCGCACATGGATTTGCAACAGATCAGCATAGACGACAAGCAAGGCCGTCCGGCGCTACAGCTCGAACATATCGAAGTCTCGCTGTCCTGGGTCAGTTTGTTGGTGGGAGAGCCCCGCCTGGAAAGCCTGATCATCCATCAACCGCAGCTCACCATACGCCGCGCCGAGAATGGCGAAGTGTTCGTAGCCGGCATTTCTCTCAATACGTCTTCCAAGCCTGATTTTCCCAATTGGCTATTGCGCCAGAATGCCTTGCAGGTCACCAATGCTACCGTGATCTGGCAGGACGATATGCAACATGCGCCGGCGTTGAAGCTGGAAAAACTGAACTTCCTGATGGAACGCTCATTCGCACAAAGCATATTCAATATGCACCAATTCGGCCTGACTGCGGTACCGTCGGTAGGCGATTCCCGGCCCATAGACATACGCGGCAGATTCTACGGCGGCGATGTGAGCAAGCTCAAGAATTGGCATGGGAGGTTGTATGCGGCAGTGGATGGCAGTGAACTAAGCTCCTGGCGTACCTGGGTGACATTGCCATCAGCTTTCCAGCATGGCTTCGGCGCGATGCGCATGTGGCTTGACTTTTCCGAGCACGACATCAAGCGCATCGTCGCAGACGTGGCGTTGAGCAATGTCGTCACCCAGCCCCACCCCGACAAACCCATGCTGTCCCTGCAAAACGTCTCGGGGCGTCTGGAATGGCAGCGCTTGAATGGAAACGGTTACGAGCTGGATGCTTCGCGTTTGATGCTGAACGCCGAACATGGTTTGAAAATCACCAATGGCGCTTTCAACTGGACAGAAGACCCGTCGAAAAATACGGGCACAGGTGAACTAAAAGTAGACGCGCTGGCGTTGGAGCCGGTGATGACACTGGTTGATTACCTACCGATCAGTGAGCCGCAGCGGCAGCAACTGAGCGGTTTGTCGCCTTCCGGAAAACTGAGCAATCTCAAAATAAGCTGGCAGGATAATCATGATGTTGCAGATAAATACTCCATGCAGGCTGATTTCAAGGATCTGAGCATACAGCCGTTGAAGGATTTACCGGGATTTTCCGGATTTTCCGGCAGCCTGAATGCTGACCAGAATCAGGGCAGGCTTGAGATTGATACGCGCAATGCCGCGCTCAATCTGCCTGAGGTATTTCGGCAACCGATACCGGCGACGACACTCACCGGGCAGGTCGCCTGGAAGCAGCAGGATAACAAGGTTGACTTGACCGTCACCAAGCTGAACCTCACCAATCCGCATTTGAATGGATTGATCAACGCAACCTATAAATACGATGGGGTCAAAGGCGGCTTTCTTGACCTGACCGGTGATGTGCGTAACGTCAACGGCAAGTATGCCTACTTTTACTACCCGCTGGTGCTGGGAAAAGGCACCCTGCATTGGCTGGATGCTTCCATCCTGCAAGCGCACAGCGACGATGTCAAAGTAAAGATCAAAGGCTATGTGGACGACTTTCCCTACCTGGGAGGCAAGACCGGAGAATTCAGCGTTACCGCTTCTATCCGCGATGGCATCATAGATTACGCCAAAGGCTGGCCGAGGATAGAGAACACCAGCCTGAAAATGAAGTTCTACGAGAACAAGATGTTGCTGACGGAAGCACAGGGCAACATCCTGGGCACGCAGGTGAACAATACGACGGTGCGCATCAATGACCTGAATGCAGACAACCCTGTCGTCGAGATTGACGGCCATGCACAGGATTCGGTCGATGACGGCTTGCGTTTTATCGAGCAAAGCCCGCTATCCGCGGCTCTCAATCACTTTACCGACGGCATGAAAGGAAGCGGCACCGGCAAACTGTCGTTGAAACTGGTCATTCCGGCGAATGACCCCGATACCACTCACGTCAACGGCAGCTATGTCGTCACTAACGGCTCTCTCAAGGGCGACGAGGACTGGCCGCCACTGGACCATATCAACGGTACACTGGCGTTCACTGAGAGCACGGTCAAGGCGGACCATGTGCAAGCGCAGATCTATGGCGGCCCGGTGTCTTTCAATATGACCAGCGGGGCCAACGGGAAACTGGACATTCAAACCCGGGGCAGATTGACCAGCACCGGGTTCAAGCAACTCATCCCGCATCAGATATCCGACAAGCTTTATGGTCAGGCAGACTGGCAAGGACATATCGCCCTGCTCAATAAACATACTGGCTTTGTCATCGACTTCCCCGATCTGGTAGGACTTTCCAGCAGCTTGCCGGCGCCTTTTGACAAGACCTCCGACGCCAGGATACCACTGCATATTGAACGCAAACTCACCGGGGATGGTGATTCCATTACCGTGAATTACGGCAATAGCAGCACGGCTGAAAAAGCATTATCGGTAAAGCTGGCACGTAGTATTCAAAATGGCGTGTCCAAACTGGATCGCACCGATATCCGCTTCGGCGGCGATCCGCACCCGGCCACACTTGCACCCGGCATCACGGTAGGCGGCAGCATGGCTTATCTGGATGCGGATCAATGGCTGGCGATGCTGGGCAGTGACAAGCATGACAACAACGCGATCAATCTGAGCAGTGCCAAGGTGAAAGTGGGTGTGCTGGATATTTTCAACAAGCGCATCAACAATCTGCAATTGGATGCCAGAGCAGAGAACAACGTATGGAAAGCCAGCGTCAGTAGCCGCGAGATCACCGGCGATCTGGCCTGGCTACCCCAGGGTGGCGGCCATATCATAGCCAAACTTGATAACCTGATTGCCCCCGATGCAGCGCCGGGTAAACCCGACGACGACACGGAACCGACGACAGCGCAAAAATATCCTTCCATCACACTGACGGCGAATCAATTCGAAGCGCGCGGCATCAAGCTGGGCAAACTGGAATTGCGGGCAACTCAGCAAGGCAGGAACTGGAATATCGAGACCCTGCGGCTGGAGAACCCGGATTTCACGGCGAGCATGTCGGGTGCCTGGAGCAACTGGCGGCATAATGCCAATACACTGCTGAATGTGGATATGGATATCGCCGACATCGGCAAGACGCTGGACCGTTTCGGCTATCCGGGCACAGTCAAATCCGGAACCGGCAGCATCGTTGGCAACGTGAGCTGGCCGGATGGACCACAGGCTTTTTCAACCACCACATTAAGCGGCGATCTGACGCTGAAAGCGGAAAAAGGACAATTCCTCAAGATCCAGTCAGGCGTGGGCAAGTTATTGGGCATTATCAGCCTGCAAAACCTGCCGCGGCGGCTGTTATTCGATTTCCGAGATGTATTCAGCTCCGGCTTCTCGTTCGACAAGATCAGCAGCAATATCTATATCACCCAGGGCCTGATGCGCAGCGAGAACTTTGTGATGGAAGGCGCTTCAGCCCGCGTCAACATGAATGGAGAAACCGACCTCGCCAAGGAGACGCAACACTTGCACATCAAGGTCACACCAGCGGTATCGGATAGCATCTCCCTTGCGGCTTTTGCCGGAGGGCCGGCCGTTGGATTGGCTGCACTGCTGGCACAGAAGTTATTGCAGGATCCACTGAACAAGATCGCGGCCTACGATTACGACATCGTGGGGACCTGGGATGACCCGCAGGAAGTGAAATCAAGTAAGAAAGAAAACCCCGCCGTACCTGCTTTTTCGCCGTTGGGGCAATAGCTTCTCGCCCATGGCCAAGTAATCATGGTTGTAATAAAAACTAAATAATTCGTTACGCATCTCTACAGATTCAGGATATTCTTGCCGATAGCGAACCATATGAACTATTTGTGACTCGAAAGCTTTCATCATGCCTATAAAAACAAATTCGAAATCAGAAAAAACGACCCGGCCTGGCAAGTCGTCGTCTCAAAACACTAACGCCCCCGGCATCGTCAAAATCGCCGGCATACAGATGGCGTCCGGCCCGCATGTCTCGGCTAACCTGTCTGAGGCGGAACGCTTGATCGAGATCGCTGCGGAGCAAGGCGCCAAACTGGTGGCCTTGCCGGAATACTTCGCCATCATGGGGATCAAGGACACCGACAAAATCAAGGCGCGTGAAGAAGAAGGCGATGGCCCGATACAACGCTTTCTATCCAGAATGGCGAAAAAACACAATATATGGCTGATAGGCGGCTCGGTGCCGCTGAAAGCAAGCGTTGCTGGCAAGGTGCGCAACTCATGCCTGGTGTTCGACCCTCTAGGCAAGCTCGCCGCGCGTTACGACAAAATGCACCTGTTCGGCCTTGACCTGGGAAATGAGAAATTCAGCGAACAGGACACCATAGAACCCGGCGAAGGCATCGTCGTGCTCAACACGCCGCTGGGCAACATCGGGCTATCCATCTGCTACGATCTGCGCTTTCCGGAGATGTTCCGCGCGATGGGCGAGATAGACCTGCTGGTGGTTCCCTCCGCTTTCACCGAAACCACCGGCAAAGCACATTGGGAAACGCTGATCCGCGCACGCGCCATCGAAAACCTGTGCTATGTGCTGGCACCGGCGCAAGGCGGTTACCACCTTTCCGGTCGCGAAACCCACGGCAACAGCATGATCGTCGACCCCTGGGGCGTGATACTGGATCGCCTGCCCCGAGGCTCAGGCGTGGTGATCGCGGGCATCAACCCGGCCTATCAGGCCAGCCTGCGGAATAGCCTGCCGGCGTTGAAACACCGCACCATGCACGAGTGCTGAACGTTCTGGATGATTAAAAAGGGAGCTGCGGCTCCCTTTTTTTATAGCCGAAAAAATCTGTAAGGAACCAGGCATCCTGATGACCAATCTATACAGGCGAACGGTTAGGTCGCATGAATAGTTGGCAGGAGGTTTTGATGAATATCATACAAGCGACGCCGAGCATTAATGAATCATGGCGTATTACCAGCTTCAAATCTATTGATCGCCCGGAGCAAAAAGAGCGGATATTGCAGCCCAGCCCCAGTGTGATCGTCACGCTTGGTAAGAGTGTGTCTGATCCACTCATCTACAATAAAGACGGCTTCATCGGGTCAGTGGATAGTGTGGATGATGGGATGAATGCAAGCGACAAAGTGACCAAACAGGTCATTCAGGATCAGAACGCGCGCATGGCAGCCAGTATTAGCGCAAACTCCCCCTATGCCTACGCCGTTGCTCAGCTTTATGTGAATACGGGCACAGCTTCCGAGACCGTGGCCAAAATGTTGCCCAAAGCCATTGCCGGTATCCAGCCCGTATCGCCAATCTCTACTTACGGCACAACATTGCAGTTGGCGCATTAGCGATGGTTTTGCCTTACATGATGAATCACTTTACCAATTGAATCTGCTTCCGGCGCATAGACACTCATACACCATCCAGCAGCGGAAACTATCAGCGCTGATAGTAAAAACGGAATGGCGGTACGTCGAATCGCAGTTGCCAACCAACGAAGACAGTACAATTGGTACGGCGAGGGTGCGAGCAACGCTGTAACACTGCAATTCGCCCTCGCAGCCACTTAGGTAAGGAACTCTAACCCTGCAACTGGTATCATACTTATATGAAAACCGAATCCATACCAACCACATCCAGCCCCGAACCGGGCACTTTGTTTGCCACTGCCAATTCCACCCTGCTGCAGCCTTATGCGCTGGACACCGCCGCATTGCAAGGCGTGCTGGGCAACATCATGACGCATAAGGTGGACTATGCCGATCTGTACTTCCAGTACAACCGCGCCGAAAGCTGGTCGCTGGAAGAAGGCCAGGTGAAATCGGGCAGCTTCAGCATAGACCAGGGCGTGGGCGTGCGTGCAGTCTCCGGCGAGAAGACGGCGTTCGCCTATTCCGACGACATCAGCCTGCCAGCGCTCACCAGCGCAGCCGAGGCGACGCGTGCCATCGCGGCACGGGGCAGTGAGCAGCAGACACAGGCGGTCAGACGCGCAGAGCCTTCCAGGCTTTACTTGCCGCACGACCCTATCGCTTCGCTCAAGGATGAGCAAAAGGTGAAACTGCTGGAGCGTATGGAACAGTACGCACGAAGTCTGGACCCGCGTATCTCGCAAGTCACGGCTTCGCTGGCGGGCGAATATGAAGTGGTGCTGATGGCACGGCACGACGGCATGATGGCGGCGGATATCCGTCCGCTGGTGCGCGTTTCCATACAGGTGATCGCCGAGCAGGATGGTCGCCGCGAACAAGGCGGCTCCGGTGGCGGCGGGCGTTTCGACTATGCCTATTTCACCGATGAAGTATTACAGGATTACGCCAGAAAAGCGGTACATCAGGCGCTGACCAATCTGGATGCACGCCCAGCCCCGGCAGGCAGCATGACGGTGGTACTCGGCCCGGGCTGGCCCGGCATTCTGCTGCACGAGGCCATCGGGCACGGGCTGGAAGGCGATTTCAATCGCAAGGGCAGTTCCGCATTCTCCGACCGTATCGGGCAGAAAGTCGCTGCGTCTGGCGTGACCGTGATCGACGACGGTACCATTGCCGACAGACGCGGTTCGCTCAATATGGACGACGAAGGCAACCCGACGCAACGCAATGTGCTGATCGAGAACGGCATCCTCAAGGGCTATTTGCAGGACACGCTGAATGCGCGCCTGATGAAGATGCCGCTCACCGGTAGTGCACGCCGTGAGTCATATGCACACATTCCGATGCCGCGCATGACCAATACGGTGATGCTGAACGGAGATAAATCGCCGGAAGAGATTATCAAGTCGGTGAAAAAAGGCTTATACGCGGTGAATTTCGGCGGCGGCCAGGTGGACATCACCAGCGGCAAATTCGTATTTTCTGCAGCTGAAGCGTGGATGATAGAAGACGGCAAACTGACCTATCCGGTAAAAGGCGCCACACTGATAGGCAACGGGCCTGATGTACTCACACGCGTCTCCATGATAGGCAACGACATGGAACTGGATAGCGGTGTAGGCACTTGCGGCAAGGAAGGCCAGAGTGTACCCGTGGGTGTGGGACAACCTACCTTGAAGATAGACGGCCTGACGGTGGGTGGCACGGCCTAGTTTTTGCTTGCAGTAACTCATTGCATCCTGGTGCTTAATAAACTTTAAGTACCTAAAAAATAAAGCCAATATTTTTTAGTTGGAGTAATATTTAATTGCGATGACGCATCTGCTTAAGGAGAATTAAAAATGGCCGAAGCAAAAAGCACTAAACCTGCCGTCAAGAAGCCCGCAGCCAAACCTGCAGCAAAGAAGCCTGTAGTTAAAGCCGCTGCGAAGCCTGCGGCAAAATCGGCGGTGAAAAAGACTGTAGCCAAGAAACCAGCTCCGAAAAAATCCACGGCCGCTCCTGGTGCAGAAGAGCGATACAGAATGATAGAAGTTGCGGCTTACTATATCGCAGAGCGCAACGGTTTTGCAGGCGACCCCAAGCTATTCTGGGCTGAAGCCGAAATACAGATCAGCAAGCTGCTCAAGTCCTGAAAAAAACGCCGCTTAACTGCGGCGTTTTTACTTTTTCGCCCTCATGTTTGTCCTGCAGGGCAGCTATAATATGCGGTTTTCTCCTGCACAGTTGTGAACACTCGGCATGGCTTCAAAATCCGCATCCTCCAGCAAACTCCCAAGGCCATACGGCTCGGCGGATGCACTTTATCTTACTCAACTTAAAGCGGAATCAGCACACAGCCTGATCGTGCTCACCGGCAATGCGCACGACGCGCAACGGCTGGTGGAAGAGATACGTTTTTTCGCCCCGCAGTTGAATACCCATCTGCTGCCAGATTGGGAAACCCTGCCTTACGATCACTTCTCACCCCATCCGGATCTGGTGTCGGAACGGATATCGGCACTGCACCAGATCGGACAGCGTAATTGCGACATCATGCTGCTGCCGGTAAGTACTGCGCTGATGAGATTGCCACCGCAATCGTATCTGGCGGCGCGTACCTTCATGCTGAAAAAAGGTGACAAGCTTGATCTGGAAGCACTGCGCGAGCAATGTGCCAAAGCCGGATATTCGCATGTGAATCAGGTGGTTTCTCCCGGCGAGTTCTCTGTGCGCGGCGGCCTGATAGACCTGTTCCCCACTGGCAGCGCGCTGCCTTACCGCATTGACCTGTTTGACGACGAGATTGAGACGCTGCGCACTTTTGACGTGGATACCCAGCGCAGCCTGTATCCGGTGGGCGAGATACGTTTGCTACCGGCACGTGAGTTCCCGCTGGACGAAGCGGGCATCAGCCATTTCCGCCAGAGTTTCCGCGAGCGTTTTGAAGGCGACCCGTCCAAATGCCGCATCTACAAGGATGTCAGCAACGGTCTGGCACCCGGCGGCGTCGAGTGGTACTTGCCGCTATTCTTTGATGAAACCGCGACGCTATTCGATTACCTGCCGGACGACAGCGTACTGTGCATGCACGGCGAGGTCACGCAGGCGGTAGAGAACTTCTGGGCCGAGACCCGCTCGCGCCATCGTTTGCTTGACTATGACCGTGAACGCCCCATCCTGCCGCCAGATGCATTGATGATGGCAGCGGACGATTTTTTCAAACATACACACGCCTATAGCCGCATCACGCTGTCCGCCAACCCCGAAGATAAAGGCAAAGCGCACCCCATTCCCGACATCGGCATAGACCGCCGCGCCGAAAATCCGCTGGCAAAATTATCCGCCTTCGTCAAAACGCACAAAGGCCGCGTGCTGCTGGTGGCAGAAAGTCTGGGACGCCGCGAAACGCTGTCGCATCTGTTAGCGGAACATGATCTGCACCCGGTCGCTTGTGATACCTGGCAAGCCTTCATCGCTTCCACAGAAAAACTGAGTATAGGCGTGGGGCCGGTGCAGACCGGCTTCACCATCTCTGTGGAGGCCGGGGAAAAGCTCGCGCTCATCACCGAAACCGAGCTCTACCCCAGTCAGGTGCGTCAGCAACGCCGCCGCGAAAAGGAAAAATCGCGCAATGCCGAAGGCATGCTCAAGGATCTCGCCGAGCTGCGCGCCAACGACCCGGTGGTGCACGAACAGCATGGCGTGGGGCGTTACCGTGGACTGGTCAACCTGAATTTCGGCGAAGGCGAAACCGAATTCCTGCTGATTGAATATGCAGGCGACGACAAGCTCTATGTGCCGGTGTCGCAATTATTCCTGATCTCGCGTTACTCCGGCGGTCCGGCTGAATCCGCGCCACTACATAAACTGGGTAGCGGCCAGTGGGACAAAGCCAAGAAAAAAGCGCTGAAGCAGATACGCGACACCGCCGCAGAGCTGCTCAATCTGTATGCCCAGCGCGCAGCGCGTCAGGGGCATGCATTCAAATTATCGCTGGCCGATTACGAGCGCTTCGCCGACGCATTCCCGTTCGAGGAAACACCGGATCAGGAAGCCGCCATCGAAGCCGTCATCCACGATATGCAATCAGGTCGCCCCATGGATAGACTGGTGTGCGGCGATGTCGGTTTCGGCAAGACCGAGGTCGCCTTGCGTGCCGCATTCGTCGCCGTGATGGGCGGGCGCCAGGTGGCAGTGCTAGTCCCTACCACGCTACTTGCCGAACAGCACTACAACAACTTCACCGACCGCTTCGCCGAATGGCCGATCAAGGTCGCGGAGATCTCCCGTTTCCGCAGTGCAAAAGAGCAGGCCGAGGCATTGGAAGGTTTGGCGGCAGGCAGCATAGATATCGTCATCGGCACCCACAGGCTGATTCAGAAAGACGTCAAGTTCAAGAATCTGGGGCTGGTGATTCTGGATGAAGAACACCGCTTCGGCGTGCGCCAGAAAGAACAGCTCAAGGCCATGCGCGCCGAAGTGGATGTACTCACTCTCACCGCCACGCCTATACCACGCACACTGAGCATGGCGATGGAAGGACTGCGCGAATTCTCGGTGATTGCAACGCCGCCGCAGAAACGCCTTTCCATCAAGACTTTCGTCACCCCGTGGTCGGAAGGCGTGATACGCGAAGCGGTGATGCGCGAACTCAAGCGCGGCGGACAGATCTACTTCCTGCACAATGAGGTCAACACCATACACTCGATGCGCGAGAAGCTGGAGAAGATGCTGCCGGAAGCGCGTATCGCCGTGGCACACGGTCAGCTGCGCGAGCGCGAGCTGGAAGCGGTGATGCGTGACTTTTACCACCAGCGTTTCAATCTGCTGCTGTGCACCACCATCATCGAGACGGGCATTGACGTGCCCAGCGCCAATACCATCGTCATCCACCGTGCCGATCATTTCGGCCTGGCGCAGTTGCACCAGCTTCGGGGCCGTGTCGGACGTTCGCACCACCAGGCCTATGCCTATCTGCTGACCGACCCTGACCTGAAAGTCAGCAAACAAGCCGAGAAACGGCTGGAAGCGATCCAGTTGCTGGAAGATCTGGGGGCCGGGTTCCACCTCGCCATGCACGATCTGGAGATACGCGGCGCAGGTGAATTGCTGGGCGATAACCAGTCCGGCGAGATGCACGAGATCGGCTTTGCACTGTATGCCGACATGCTCAGTCACGCCGTCAGGCAGCTCAAGGCAGGCAAGGAGCCGGATCTTTCCTCGCCACTGGGGGTGACCACCGAGATCAACCTGCATACTCCGGCACTGATGCCCAACGACTACTGCGGCGATGTGCACGAGCGGCTCATCATCTATAAACGTCTGGCAAGTTGCACCCAGACCGATGAGCTATCCGACATGAGCGAAGAGCTGATAGACCGCTTCGGCCTGCCGCCGCTGCAAACGCAAGCCTTACTCGCCTGCCACCGTTTGCGTATACTCGCCAAGCCGTTGGGTATTATCAAGATTGATGCAAGCACCGACAATATCCAGTTGCAGTTTGCGCAGGACACGCCGGTAGAACCGAGCGCGATACTCAAGCTGCTGCAAAAAAGCCCGGTGTACCGCATGAACGGGCCGGATAAGTTGCGTGTCGCCGTGCCCCACGAACTCATTGCGCAACGCCTGAGCTTTATTGAAAATCTTTTGAAGGAATTGTCTTAATGAAAGGGTTTGCATAATGCTGGAAAAATTCATCGGCCTGCTCGCCACCTGGATCATCGGCGTCATCTCATCCATGGGTTACGGCGGCATTGTGCTGCTGATGGCAATAGAGTCAGCCTGCATCCCGTTACCCTCCGAGATCATCATGCCGTTCTCCGGCTTTCTGGTTTTCAAAGGTGAAATGAGCCTGCTGTATGTAGCACTGGCGGGAGCCATCGGCTGCGTGGTCGGTTCCATCCCGGCATATTATCTGGGTGCTTTTGGTGGTCGCCCGCTGGTGGAGAAATACGGAAAATGGCTGCTGATCTCGCATCACGATCTGATACTGGCCGACCGCTGGTTCACGCGGCATGGCGAGATCACCATCTTCATCGGCCGTCTGCTACCTGTGGTGCGAACCTTCATTGCGTTTCCGGCAGGCGTGGCGCGCATGAACATGAGCAAATTCATCATCTACACTTTCACCGGCTCCTTCATCTGGTGCTGGTTGCTGGCATACGCAGGCATGAAGGCAGGGCAGAACTGGGAAGGTCTGAAAGTCTATTTCCACCAATTCCATTACGTTATCGCAGCAGCCTTCGCGGTATTCGCGGCGTGGTATGTGAGACGGCACTTTAGTCGTAAGACGTAAGTTATTAGTTAACAACTTTTCAACTTACGTCTTGCAACTTACGACTTACGTCTAATCAAGCTCAACTAATTGCCCGCTACTCATGAAGAACAGCGCCTTGCGTATAGGTAGACCTTCCTGTTTGAACAATCTGGAGTAACGCTCCAGTTGCTGGCGGTAACGTCCTGCCGGGTTTAGCGCGGCTTCTCCCAGTTTTGCCGATTTGTAATCGATCACCCAGCGCACACCGTCCTCGATGAAAGTGCGGTCTATGATGTGCAGACTGGTACGGTCGCCATCCGCTTCCATCAGCGCATACTCGCTCACCGCCTGTTGCCTTGCCCCCAGCACCCAGCGCCCCTGTTCCGATTGCAGTGTGGTGGCAAGCGCCTGCGCTACACGTTTTGCCCCGTCCGCAGCTATATTCTGCTCGTGACCCTGCTCTGCCAGCCAACGCGTCATGGCGGGCTGTAAGTCATGCACCCGTGCTGCGCTCCATTGCTCCAGGCCATCCTGCGCAAACATTTCCATATACAAGTGCGCCAGCGTACCGCAACTTGCCTCTATGCTGGTGACATCGTCATTCGCTGCCTTTTCTTCCTGCGTGTCTGCGGTCACCATGGTTTTGCTGCTTTGCAATAGCGCAGGTACGGCCGGTTGCGGCAAGCGGATGAGGCTGGGGATGAAGCTGCTGTCGTCTGCCACAGCAACAGTTTCTGCGCACGGCACTGCCTTTTCAAACTCACTGCCTATGGAATCCCACAGCAGACTGAGCAAGGTATTGGCGGGGGCTTTGAGTTCGTCCTTACTGCCTGGCTTTATCGCTGCCACCAGATGCAGGCGTTTTTTGGTGCGCGTTGCCGCCACATACAACAATCGCTTCACTTCGTTGGCATCGCGTTCCTGTTCCAAGCCTTGCAGGTAATCGTAGGTATTGGGCAGGTCTTCGCGCTTGTGTTTAGGGACATAAGGCGCGGCGATCAGTTGCGATGGCGCACCGTCTATCGCCACGTCTTCCCACAACAGCAGCGGGCTGTCTTTTTTTCTGGGCGTGCGGTGCAGTCCGGGCAGGATTACCGTATCGAATTCCAGCCCCTTGGATTTATGGATGGTCATGAATTGCAGACTACTGTCCGCCTGCACATCCGGCGCGGCATAGAGCTTTTCCATTTTGCTCTGTAGCTGGACGGCATCGAAACTCTGCATTTTTTCCAGCAAAGCCAGAAATGCCTGCACATCGCGCACATCGCCTGCATCCCACAGACAGGCCGCACCGCCCAGTTTCAGCCACACCGATTCCACCCAGCGCCGCATCGATTGCCTGCCTTGATGCGCATAAGCTTCAGCGATGATCTGGCGTACATGCTGCAAACGTTGCTGACCATCGGCAGAGAGTTTAGCCACACGCACATCGTCCTGCATCAGTTGCCAGATATTGCTGTAGGGGTCGTCCGCCGCGAGAGCGTGCAGATCTGCCAGCGTCAACCCGCACCAAGGCGCGCGCAATATCGCCAGCCAGTGCACACGGTCTGCACGATGAAACAGCGCACAAGTCAGCGCGTGGATATCCTGCACCGTCTGGCGGCCAGAGAGCTGTTCGATCTCCACCGCCTGAAACCTCAAATCTGCGTAGTTGCTGCGTATTTCCGCTACCAGGGTTTCCAGGTGCGCTCTGGCACGCACCAGCACGGCGATGCTGGCGTTGGGTTCCCGCTTGCGTTCTGTAGCGATCAACTGCGTCAGGTAACGCGCTTCTTCCGCACTCATATCATCGCTACGGCTATCGTTGCTCAACACCAAGGGATGCACCAGTACACCTTCATTGATTTCGGCATCCCGGGTCGCGGCGAATCGGCGGTAGCGTATAGCTCCGCGCGCTTCGTCATCCTGCTGCGGGAATACCTGCGCAAATGCAGTATTCACCCAATCCACGATTGCCGGAGACGAGCGGTTGTTGCGAGTCAGTTGCAGCGGGGTCAGCTGCAGGTCGCCTACTCCGAATCGCGACGCCTGCAAGAACAAGCCCACGTCCGCTTTGCGGAAGCGGTAAATGGATTGCATGGGGTCGCCCACGCAGAACAGGGTGCGGCCATCACCGGCCTGCCATCCTGCGGTAAGTTTTTCCAGCAATGCGACTTGCGACGGGCTGGTATCCTGGAATTCATCCACCAGCAAATGCTGTATGCGGTAATCCAGCTTCAGTGCCAGATCGGTCGCGCCATCGTCATCTTCCAGCGCCGTCAGCGCACGAGTGGCGACCTCTACGAAATCCACCTCGCCTGCTTCCTGGAACACCACCATCAGATGCGCCACGGCCAGTTGCAACAAGCGCGCCAGTGCTGCCACCATGCGCTGCTCATCTGCCGATTGCGGGTCGGGCAAGCTGCGTATGCGAGCCAGCGATGAAGGAGAAGGCAAGGCATCAATCACTTCCACCAGCAGCGCCTTATGTTTGCGCCCCTCGTCCGTCGCAGGGAAGCCCAACTTTATGTTGAGACCGCCTTCCTTGCGGAATTCGCCCTCTTTGGTCAGCAATAATTCACACACACTACGCCACAACGGTAGCGCTTCCTGCTTGACCGGGATGACGGTGTCCCAATCCACCAGCATGGCAATGGTGTGGTCGCAATTCAGGTTAGCTGCGGCAAAGCGTGCCACCGGCATCAACTGCTGCTGGATCTGCGGCAACAATAAAGCCGACGCATGCGCAATATCCTGCTGTATCAAGCCCTGCAAGGTGGTGGCGACTTCAGTCTGGATGTGTATTGCATCCGCCAGCCATTGGTCGCGCTTCAGCAGCATGTCCGCCAGCAGTGCAGTGAGCCGCAGCGTATCGTTATCCAGATAGTGCAACGCCTCTGTCACCACTCCGTCACCAGCTTCATCTTCCAGTGTCACCAACGCGCGCCGCGCCGCTTCTTCGGCATATGCAGTGGCATCTTCCACCACGCCGGGTTGCCCGCCGAAGCGGCTCAGGAGTGGCATTTGCCGTGCCAGATAACTGCATAGCGAATCTATGGTATTGATGCGCAGCCGTGCCGGCTGTTCCAGCAGGTTCCAGTGGTTCACTGCCGAGCGCGCCAGCGCTTTTTGTGCCAGGTCGTAAGTGATCTTTTTATGTGGTGCGTCAGGAATTTCAGAACTTGCCACACGCTGCAAACTATCCAGAATGCGGCTGCGCATCTCGGCTGCGGCCTTGTTGGTAAAAGTGATGGCGACGATCTCTTCCGGCTCGTTCACCACCGCCAGCAACTTCAAATAGCGTTGTGTCAGCAACTCGGTCTTGCCTGCCCCCGCCGGCGCTTCGACGATGAAAGACTGCAACTCCAGCGCGCGTTCGCGGTTGGCGGCATCCTGTTCCAGCAAGGCTTGTTGCCCTGTCATTTATGGCCTCCCCGCTCCATCTGCAACTTGCGTTCCGGCAACCTTAACAGCGGCTTCACTTCGCAATACGCCAGATCGTCTTCGTCCTTAAACCTCACTGAGGCATCACCCGCCTTGATCTCGTCGGCGATGCCCTCCAGGCTGTCGCGCCAGTGCTGTAGCAGGTCGTGCCAGAAGGGAAATTTCTCGGCATCGAACACTTTGCGTGCCTCATCCAGCCCCTTCACGCCCGGTAGTGTGCCTGCATGGTTGGCGATGCCGATGAACTGGTATTCGCCTGCCCGCACCTTGGCAAAGCACACCGCCGCTACTTCACCTTTGACCAGTACCAGCGCGGCGTAAATAGGCAACTGCGGTTCGCTGATGCGGTCTTCTGCCCAGCTATTTGAGCTGAGTTGCGAGCCGGTTTTATAGTCGATCACCACCAGGCTGGCGTCGGGCAAGACATCCACGCGATCCAGGGTCAGCTCTACATTGATGCCTTTAATATCCAGTTTTGCCTTGCGCTCGCAGTCTTGCACGGTGAATGGCGGCCGCGCGCGTTCCAGTAGCAACCAGCCGTTGAGCAGTGCTGCCAGCCGCTGTTTTTCCAGTGCGGCGAAATGAGCAGGCAGCGGCTCTTCCAGTTGTTGCGAGAATTGCTTCAGGCCTGCCTCTACCGCAACATGCACCGCTTGCTGCTGTGCGGCTTCATCCATACGCATCAACCAGGCAGAATCGCGCCCGCTCCAGAATGCCTGCAACACCGTGTGCAGCAGGTTGCCGCGCGCCATGCTGTCCAACCCGTCCACGGGCTGTTGCAACTCACGCGCACCAAGGCGATATTGGTAATAACCCCAGGCCGGGCATACCGCTTGCGCCTTGAATAGCGCTACGCCGCCGCGTACTTTTTCGTTTTCCTGCACTGCAGGCGCTTGCGCGTCTTGCAGCCATTGCATGGTTTCGGGGCGGGTGGATAGTGCTGCGAGTCGTTCGGCAAGTGTCTGCGCCAGTGCGAATTGTTCTGCTGCCTCGGGGATATCTTTCAATAACGGACTTTTGCGCAATTCACGTTCGCCGTCGCGTCGCGCCCAGGAGAAAATCACCTCAGGCGCAGAGCGTAATAGTCGTTGATGGATAGTGAACGCAAACTCCGCCTGCACCTGACTGCATGAATTTGGCGCACCGGCCTTGCGTTGTACCTCGGCCGGCAGTAGCGGATTGGGGCTTGCCGGCGGCGGCCAGATATGGTCGTTCATGCCCATCACCCAGAGCGCAGCCACACTGGTGGCTTCCAGCATACCCATGATCTGTATCTGCGTCTCAGCCGTCGCTTCCGGCTGGAAGATACGGTCGCGCGTTAATCGGGATAGATGCCGCAGGGCTTCGCCGCTACTCATCTTGCCTAGCATCGCCTCAAGCCCTGCGAACGATTGCAGCACCTCGTCCCAGGCTTTTGCTGCCTGATGCTCAAAACTGGAAAGCGCACGCTCTCCCGGCCAGTGCACGGCATCCAGCAACTGGGTAAAAGTCGAGACCCAGCCAGGCGCCGTTTGCCTGCCGGTGACGGCTCTCTGCTGCAATACCTCCAGATGCAGCACCAGCTTTGCGGCACCAAAGCCCTTCATCTGCGCACGCCTTGCCTGTCTTAATACTTGATCGAGGGTGATGGTGGCAGGCAGCTTGCCGCGTAGCGCCGCATCCACTCTGGCTCTGGCATCCGCCTCGGCGATACCTGCCGACCAGTACACATCACGCAGCAACACGCCTGTTTCCTGTTGCGTGATGCGCTGACTGCATGACAGTCTTAATAGCGCCAACGCGGTTGCAATGACAGGCGTTTCCGCCAACGGCTGCCCCAGCGAGAAATCATAAACGCGCGGTATTTCCGCATGCGCCGGATGTAGGCTTTCCGGGTGCAGCACGTCATCCAGCATCGCTTGCAAGGTCGGCCTCAGATTCGCCAGTTCCGGCACCACGATCGCCAGCTTTGCAGTCGGGTCGGCATTCAGCTTTTGTTGCGCCCAGTGCACTGCCGCGCGGCACTCCGCCTCGGCTTCGTCGAACTCCTTCTGCACTGCGAACGCCGGAGTTTCCAGACCTGATTGCCAATACTGCAACTTGCTGCGCTGTGCCAAAGCGTCGAACAGCGTTTGCTCCTGCGGGCTGATGCGGTCGAATCCAGCCAGATGAATTTGCGGCGGCAGTTGAGCGTGTTGCACCAGGGTGATCTGCAACTCCAGCATGCGCGTTTCTTCCAGCGCATCATATTGCTGGCACAACGCGCGGAAAGCTGCGCGCCAGCCCAGGAACTGACGTGTTTCGTCGGTATGCAATTCATCGGGAAAGCGCACTCCCCATGCCTGCATCAACGCATTCGCATCCATCGCCGATTGCGCCACGCCGCTAATATCGAACAACTGCTGCTGGCCTGATGTGGCCTTGGTGATCACCTGCTCCCACAACAGGCGCTCGGTCATGCCGTTCAGGGTCAAGTGTGGAATATCTTGCGCAGGTACCGCACCGGAAAGCATGGTACGCTGCGTCATGCTCCCCAGCCATTGCGTCAGCGTCAGTGCCTGCAAAGGCTGCCATATCTTGAGGCCAGCCAATCGCTGCGCGCGCGCATGCGCACTTTTCAGGCTACGCGCCAGGCGCGCAGTAGAGCAAAGGATTAGTTCAGGAGATGCTTCCATCATGGGAAGCTATTGTAGTGGCTAGCTAGCCATATTGCGAATTGCAAACTTAAAGTAGCCACGACTAACGATGATATTTGATGCTGGCTGACAGGCTGCGGTCAACCCCAAGCCGGGATTGCTTTTGCAATGCGTACGTATAATTTCTTTCCAGTCTCGATAAAAAACAACGTACTTGCTCCGATGCTGAAAGCCAGCAACCATGAAAGAAGAGATGGTTGCTTGAAGGAAAATGACCGGATTAGCAACAAGTGACCTGTGACTAAAGTCAAGCCTAGTATTGATGAAATCATTACCAATATCCCCACTCTCGATAAACCAGAGAACATCGTAGCCCATCCTGATTTTGACGGGCGGCAGGCCAGGATCAGAAATACGTTGGCAGTGACTAAAACAATAAATGCCAATGCCCGTGCTACACCAACTTCAACGCCGCCAGACAGTAGCCATCCATAAAACGAAATCGCAGTAAATGTGACAAAAGCACCCTGAGCAAGGCTTAACAGGATATGTGAAGTTGAAATAAGCGGCTCCCTTGCCGAGCGTGGCGGTTGTAGCATTAATTGAGGGCTGCCTGCCTCGGCTTCAAAAACAATTGAACATGCCGGATCAATGAGGAGTTCCAGGAAAGCAATATGGATCGGAGCCAGAATCAACGGCAATCCGAATAACACCGGAAGTATGGACAAGCCGATAATCGGAATATGGACTGCAAGCGTATAGACAAATGCTTGCCTGAGATTTGCAAAGATGCGCCGCCCCAACCTGATTGCGGAAACAATGGCACCGAAGTCATCATCAAGCAATACCAGAGAAGCCGCTTCGCGGGCAACATCAGTACCGCGCTTACCCATGGCTATACCAATATGAGCCGCTTTTAATGCTGGAGCGTCGTTTACACCGTCTCCCGTCATTGCGACAACTTCGCCATCAGCCTTTAACGCCTCGACAATAGCGAGTTTCTGATCCGGTGTCACTCGGGCAAATACATTGACCGAAGCGATCCGTTTTGCCAAAGCAGCCGGATCCATCTGCGTCAGATCAGCGCCTGTTAATACCTGATTGCCGTCTATACCGGCATCCGTTGCGATTGCACAGGCGGTTCTAGGATAATCACCGGTGATCATCACAACACGTATACCCGCACGGTGGCATTCAGCGATGGATCCATGTACCTCCGGACGGAGAGGATCAGCGAGCCCAACCAGACCAATGAATTCAAAGTCGAAATCGTGCTGAATCGCGGGCCAGTCCTGATGCACCGCATGCTTCGCTTTTGCTACACCCAACACGCGCAGACCGCGATCTGCCATCAGCTCAGCCTGTATCATCACCTTCATCAATTCCTGCTGTGGCAGATGACATAAATCCACAATAGCCTCTGGTGCTCCCTTGGTGGCGACGACATCTGTTTTGCCTGTATCGTTGCGCCATAGATGAGACATGGCGAGGAGTTCCGGAGTTAACTCATATTCGCTTGCTAATGACCAGTCGGGGTGCAAGTGTTCAGTGTTGAACAGGTATTCCTGGGAAAATTGATGAAAAGCCAGTTCCATTGGGTCGTGGGGATCAATTTCGCTTGCCAGAACAGCATATTCAAGCAGTTCGTGATATGCCTCTGGCAAATCACCCCCGGAAATAACTTTAGTTTCGAGAACATGATCCGGAATCCACAGGCTGGATAAAGACATCCGGTTTTGCGTTAACGTTCCTGTCTTGTCCACGCACAGAACGGTAGTTTCCCCCAAGGTTTCGATTGCATTGAGTCGCCTTGTCAGCACCCGCTGATTTGCGATGCGTCGTGCACCTAAAGCAAAGAATACAATCATGATGACGGGGAATTCCTGTGGCAGTATCCCCATTGCCAGGGTAATGCCGGAGAGCAAACCTTTGAGCCAGCCGCCCCGTAAAGTCCAGTACAGAGCCGCCAGGAAAAAACATAACCCTACCCCGATTAAAGCAAGACGTCGTGTAAAGCGGCTTATTTCCTCACCTAGCGGTGAGGACTCCGTGGCAATGTCGTGCAGAGATTTGCCTATATGGCCTAATTTGGTATGGCTGCCGATAGCAGTCACCTGCATCAAGCCTTGTCCTCTAACAACCAGAGTACCGGCAAAAACGTCTGAATTATCAGCAAACTTTGCTACAGTCTCGGACTCGCCTGTGAGCATAGACTCATCAACGGCAAGTTCATGTGCTTCTATTATTACGCCATCAGCCGGAACGCGATCGCCCTCAGATAGAATCAAAACATCCTCTCGTACCACCTCACGACCTGCGATACGTACTGGCACGCCATCTCTGATCGCTAGAGCCCGAGGATTGGAAAGGTCACGTAAAGCCTTCAGGGCATTTTCAGTGCGGCGTTCCTGAAGAATTGTTACCCCCATGATGATTACCACGAACCCCAAAAGGATCATGGCTTCATGGGCATCTCCCATAGCGAAATAGATAGCCCCAGCCCCCAAAAGTAGTAGGAACATGGGTTCACGGGCAACTTCCAGGAGCAGTCTTAGGAATGTGCGTCGTTGGTCCGCACTGAGTTCATTAGGCCCTTCAGCGAGCAACAGGGCTGCTGCTTGGTCATGAGACAGGCTCTTGGGGAATTTATAGCTCATGACGGATTTTTGATTTGCTTGTTTCTGCTATCGCAAAAAAATTAAATAGCGGCCTTTGGCCTACTGCGACGATCACCCTGCGCCTATTTTTCCACCAGTGCCTTCAAATTCGCCAACCCCTCCGCGAACTGCTTGCCGACCATGGCGTCGCAATCGATCAGCGTACCCATCAGTTTCGCCTTGTAGAGTTGCGGGCCGTACATGGCCCAGGTGACTTCGGTGCTGGTGCCTTTCTTGGTGAGCGTGAATTCGGCCATGTTGCTGGCTTTGAACGGCTTGAGGAATTCCAGCTTCATCACTATTTTGCTGGATTTCTCCGATTCCACGATCTCCATGCTGCCTGCACCGATTTTGCGGTTGCCTTCCCACGCATAACTTGCGCCCACACCGCTGGACGGGTCGCTCAGGGTGCGTTGCACATTCGGATCCAGCTTCTCCCACGGCGACCATGTCGGCCATTTGCCCAGATCATTTATGTTACCGAATATTTTGGCCTGGGTGGCGTTGATGGTGGTCGAACGCTCAGTGCGGAAGGTGTTAGGTCTGGTAGCTGCATAGATAAGTACGCCGATGATGACCAGGGGAATGATGATGATTGCGATCGGGGGCATGGTTGTTTCCTGATTTGGTGTCGATTGAAAGTCATTATGCTACTCCACTTCAGGCTTTCAAACTCCACCTGTGTTGCCAAGCGACTATTAAGTTATTGTCTTGCATATGCAGGCGTGGGATAAAATCCGGCTATGGCAATAAGTACTCCCCCAGACGAAAAGAACTACATCACGCCCGAAGGCTTTGCTGTGCTGAAAGCAGAGTGGGATCAGCTGGTAAAAGTTGAACGGCCCGGCGTAGTAAGAGACGTGGCATGGGCGGCATCCAACGGCGACCGCAGCGAGAATGCGGATTACATTTACGGGAAAAGACGGCTACGGCAGATCGATGCGCGCCTGAAGTTTCTGATGAAGCGCATAGATCTGGCAGAAGTGGTGGACAGTGCAAAGCAGCAGAATCTGCAGAAGGTGTATTTCGGCGCGTGGGTGACGTTGTATGCGCTCAACCGTGATGAGGAGATCGCTTACCGTATTGTCGGCAAGGATGAGCTGGATCTAAGCAAGGGGCATATCAGCTGGGTATCGCCGCTGGCAAAAGCACTGCTGGGCAAGGGCGAAGGCGATACGGTACGGGTACAGACACCGGGCGGTGAAGAGGAATACGAAATCATCGCGGTCAGATATATTCCGCAGTAAAAGCCAATCTAGGTGGTGTGGCATTGCCCCATGCTTTTCGCCGCTTTGGTGCAAGGCGCTCTTCTGCCGTGTTTCTTCAGGGTGTTGACGGTCTTGTGATAGGTGGACTTGACCGCAGTACCCGCTTTTTCCATGGTGCCGGGCTGTTTCGCGGGAGCGGGTTTGGCGGAGGTGGTGTCGGTGGTCTTGCTATCGGCAGGGGCAGCATCTGCCGCGCGGATGGTGGTGGTGACCAGCAGTAACAGTATGGCTTTCCATTGCGGTTTCATATCATTTTCTCCTGTGGTAAAAAAGTAAGGCTGAAAAGCGGAAAAACCGAAAAAGATAAAACTGCTATGCGGCAAGCAACATCGGAAATTCGCTGTCGGCACGGCCTTCAAACAAGTCTACGGTGCGCGGGCAACGGGTGATCTTGACGCGATGCTTTTGTTTTTTACTGCGCTTGGCAGTGAGATTGACGTAGGGGGTTTCGCTGACACGGAAATATTTACCCATTTCCAGCTTTTCAGCATCAGTTTCAAACACGCTGTGCGGCGTCGACAGGTTTTGCAGGGTCAAATTGCCCTTACGATCAGCCTTTAACACCAGATAAACTGCCAGTTCGCCGGTGCTACGCTTTTTGCCCCATGTCTCGCCAACGTGAATCTGCATGAAAAAAGTGTAGCAACTATTTAAACCTAAATCAAATTTTATTGCTTCGTATTATAGAAGTGCTTGCAGTTCCCTTTTTATGGCTGCAATCACCGGCTGCCAATCTTCATCTTCCCCCTGCCTGAACAAACGAATGGTGGGATACCAAGGTGAATCGGTACGCTCGCGCAACCAGCGCCAGTCGCTGCGGTAGTAAGGCAGCATCACCCAGCACGGCTTGCCCATGGCACCCGTCAGATGGGCAACGGCAGTGTCCACGGCAATGACCAGATCCAGTTGCGAGATCACCGCAGCGGTATCGGCGAAGTCCTCCAACTCATCTCCCAGATGGATGAAGTTTGTATGTTTGGAGAGTTTATCAATCACCACACTATCGGCTCTTTGCTGCAAGCTGACGAAGCGGATGCCTTCCATTTCAAGAAGCGTCATCAATTGCACGGGATCATTCAGGGAACGCCATTTGTTGTTGTGATGATGCGGATTGCCGCGCCATACCAATCCGACTTTATACCCCTCACCAAGTCTTGCCTGCCAGCGGCTGATACTTTGCGGAGTAGCACTGAGGTAGGGGATGTTGGCAGGAATTGCTTCGGGAGCATCCCGGTTTGTATCCCAATAGAGTGGAATACTGAACGGCATCACCCAATAGTCGAAATCGTCAGCAAGTAACAGCTCCGGACTCTGGGTGCGTGTCTTGTCCACCCCTGCCAGCGTCTCGAACAAAGTCACCAGCGGACCCCGGCACACCAGTGTGATGTCCACATCCCAGCGTTGTTTGAACAAGGGGAAGTAGCGACTGCACTGGATCTGGTCACCATAGCCCTGCTCACTCCATACCAGCAGTTTTTTACCGTCTAGATCTTCACCATGCCATTGCGGTGCACTCACTTCGGGCAGCGGGATGCCGTTGTCCGGCAGCCGCGGATCGTAGCGCGCTTCATAATTCACCCAGCCTTCTGCGAATCGCCCTTGCGCCAGTTGCAGCAGACCCAGATTCAGTTGTGCCAGCATATAGTCCGCTTTCAATTCCATGGCTTTGCGGAAATGCAGTTCTGCTTCGGCGTCGCGCTGCAGGTTGCTCATCAGCACGCCATAATTGGTATGGGCGAAGGCCGACTCCGGGTTTATCTGCAACGCCATGAGCAGGTAAGGTTCCGCCTCTTCTTCGCGTCTATAGCCGCTCAGCAGGTTAGCCAGATTGCAGAGAATCTGCTCGGAATGCCCCCATGCCGCCAGCGCCCGCCTTTGATAATTTTCCGCCTCTGCCAGACGCGCCGATTTTTCCAGCAACAACCCGTAATTGGTCAGCGCCATCGGGTTTTCCGGTTCCAGTTCAAGCGCGTGCATATAGCATTTTTCGGCTTGATCATGGCGATCTGTCGCTGCCAGCAGCACGCCCATATTGACCAGGCAGGTCAAATCGTCGGGAGCAACTGCCAGCGTTTTAAGATAATGCTGCTCGGCTTCCTGATACTGGCAGCGATTGAACAGAATCAGCCCCAGATTGGTATTGCCCTGAACATGGTCGGGATCAACCGACAGAATGCGGCGCAGATGCACCTCAGCCTCATCATGCCGGCCCGCCCGCACCAGAAGACGGGCCAGCATAGCCTCAGCATCGGTATTTCCCGGATCAAAGCCAACGGCGCGCAGATATTCGATTTCTGCCTCGAGAAACTCCCCGGCCTTTTCATGCATCAGGGCCAGATTGAACCAGGCTTGCGCATAGGTCGGGTTCAGCTCCAGTGCATGCCGCCAAAGTTGTTCGGCCAGCGCGTGTTCACCCAGTTTTGCCGCACATACGCCCGCGACGTTACTGAGATCGACGTTGCGCTGCCCCTGTTGCAAGGCGTTTATGCATATCTGCAGTGCTTCAAATGTCTGCCCCTGCTGCAGCAATTGCAAGGCCTGTGCTGAAGAAGTCGGCGCTTCATTCCGCGATCCGGTTTCAGCACTTTTGGCGCGTTTGACCATCACTCGCTCGCTTCCAGCACGAATTCAGCACCATCATCAATGGCCAGCTGTTCTGTTAAAAAAGGCATCACGCTTTGCAAGGTCTGCTTAAGCGTCCACGGCGGGTTGATGATAAACATGCCACTACCGTGCATACCGAAACCATCGGGCGCAGGCGCATGCACGGTCAGTCCGGCATGTAGCCAGTTTTGTAGCGGCAGCTGCCTAAGATGACCGACGAACTGGATGGATTCCTGACGCTGCAACATGGGATACCAAACCGTATAAATACCTGTTGCAAAACGCTTTAGCGACTCCTCCAAAACTTTGACCACGCGCTGATAATCCTGTTTTACTTCATACGGCGGATCTATCAGAATCAGGCCGCGTCTGGGCGGTGGCGGCAGCAATGCTTTTAGTCCGGCAAAGCCATCCGCTTTTTCCATCTTGATCTGGCGCCCGGCATCTGCAAAATTATTCTGCAGATGCTGGCTGTCGGTCGGGTGCAGTTCATACAGACGCAGACGGTCATCCCGACGTATCAACGCTTGCGCCAGTAGCGGCGAGCCCGGGTAGGTTTTCAGACCGTTGTCGGGATTGACGCTGCGCACCAGCGCTACATATTCAGCCAGCGGCGGCGGCAGGTCGTTGCGCGCCCATAATCTGGCAATGCCTCCCTTGTATTCGGCGTTCTGCGCTGCATAGCCCTGATCCAGCGCGTACAAGCCCGCTCCGGCATGGGTATCGATGACCCAGTATGGTTTGTCTTTCCGGTTGAGGTATTGCAGCAGCTGCACCAGGATGAAGTGCTTGAGAACGTCCGCGTGGCTACCGGCGTGAAAGGCATGGCGGTAACTTAACATAGGAGAGAAGTGCTATCAGTTAAAAGCCCGATTGTAGCGCGAAGCTGAAGGAAATATGTGTCAGGCGCAAGCCTGTGTGAGTATGCAGCAAGGCAGTAATGGGGATTGCCTGTTAAGCAGCGACTTTGAGGGCGAAAAAAAACCCCGGCATGCCGGGGTTTTTTTTGTTCCTGAATGTTACTCAGGAACGATGTTTGCAGCTTGCTTGCCTTTTGGGCCAGTAGCTTCGTCATAGGTTACGCGCTGATTTTCACGCAGCGTCTTGAAACCATCTGCCTTGATTGCAGAGAAATGAGCGAAGAGGTCTTCACCGCCAGCGTCTGGGGTAATAAAACCAAAACCTTTTGCATCATTGAACCACTTTACTATACCTGTTGCCATACTATCTTCCTTAACTAAAATTAAATGTGGACGAATGTCCTATCCATACGAAATCAAGGGAAACATCCGACAACATTTAATGCCGCAATACCGTATCTTGACCCTACAGATTGCCGCATCATACATAAGAATTAGTAATGTGCAAACAATTTGTTACATTATTTGTACAAATCTCGCCTTTTCAAACAAGTTTACTGGCACTCAGCGATACCGTATGCGTGTCTCAGGTACTGCAAGCAAGCACCTCTTCCCATTTGCATGACCAAGCCGTAACATTTTTCTGCCTGCCATGATGGCGCTGCCAATTCAGCCGGAGCGCGGTCCGATCCGCTTCACCGGAATAAATACGTGTGAGTGGATCAATAAAAAAATCCACGGCCAGTTTTAACATCGCCGTGGGTCTTGTTCGCTAATTAGTCGTTAGTTGACCAAACTTAAGTGGCTTAACAGTTGATGTAACTTGAGTATAAATCATCGTGCGCTATCGAACAGACGCTGGATCAGCACAAGCATATCATTAATTTGTAAAACCTTAGATTAGGTTAAATAAAAACAATCACTTAATCTAAAAAACAAGGGCACAAGCATTTAATTTTAATCGGGAGCGCAATGCCATGAATATCAATGAGGCAATTACCGGGCGCCGTTCAGTACGTGATTACACGCCCACTAAAATAGACGACGTCGCTGTCAGGCAGTTGCTTGAAGCTGCAGTGCACGCTCCCACCGCCATACATGAAGAATCATGGGCATTCGTAGTAGTACAGGATAAAAGCTTATTAAATCGTTTGTCGGATCATGCAAAGGCACTGCTTAATAGTGGTGCTCCGATCCATCCGGGCGGTTTAAGCCATGCAAGCGATCATCTCGTTGCACCTGAATTCAATGCCTTCTACAACGCAACTACGCTGATTGTCATCTGCGCAAAACTGACAGGCGCATTTGTATCTGCAGATTGCTGGCTAGCTGCGCAGAATCTGATGCTGGCTGCTTATTCACAGGGGCTTGGCACCTGCGTGATAGGCTTGGCGGTTAGCGCGCTCAATACGCCACAATGGAAAAAAGAGATTGGTATTCCTGAGGATATGACAGCGTTTGTGCCGATCATTGTAGGCGTGCCTGCCCATCCCACACCGCCCGTATCGCGCAAGCCGCCAAATATTTTAAGCTGGAAGTAACGCGGGTGGCCAAGCAATCCTTGCCGCTGCCTGAGGTCTATCAGTTGATCGAGCCGGGGCCGGTGGTACTGGTTTCTTCCATGATGGGAGAACAGACGAATATCATGACCATGTCTTGGCACATGATGATAGAGTTCGAGCCGCCTACGTTGGCCTGCGCCATCAGCGCCGGGGACTACACGTATGACATTGTAAAGAAAACCAAAGAGTGCGTGATCAACATCCCGACCGAGGAACTAGCGAAAAAAGTGGTGGGCTGCGGCAATACCATTGGGCGAGATATTGATAAATTCAAACAATTCGGTTTGACGCCATCGGCCGCTGCCTGCGTTCGTGCCCCGCTTATCGACGAGTGTTATGCCAATTTTGAATGCAAGATGATCGACAGCAAACTGGCAGCGAAATACGGCATTTTTATCTTTGAAGTCGTCAAAGCATGGATAGATCGCTCACAAAAAAATCCCCGCACCATCCACCATCAGGGCAATGGAAAATTCGTGGTGGATGGCGAAATCATCAGGCTGCCGTCCAGAATGAAGTAGCCATATAAATTAAGGTAAAAAACTAGATTATATGGTTGCATCTGTGAAAGTTTCATCAGTAAAAACGGGAACAAGTCCAACGAGCACTTTCAACAATTCTATTAAACTTCTACGAACCCGACGCTTCGGTACATTCTGGTTCGCCTGCCTGCTTTCCAATATCGGGACCTGGGTGCAGCAGGTGGCGCAACCATGACTGCTGCTTAGTCTTGGGGCCTCACCTTTCATTATTGGCCTCGACTCATTTGCTTTGAGCGCGCCGGTATGGCTGCTTACGCTAGTGGGTGGAGCATTGGCTGACAGTGCTGACCGCCGCAGCGTAATAGCCAGGTTTCAATCTATTCAGATGTTGTGCCCTACGATTCTGGTGCTACTGCTACTTTTCTGGAAAGTAAACCCATGGATGGTGATATCACTTTCTTTGATCGTTGGCATCACGGATGCGCTTTCCATGCCGTCATTTCAGTCTATCGTGCCCTCGATCGTCGAGCCGAAGCAGATTTCATTCGGCCTGGCTTTAAACTCCACCCAGTTCAATCTCTCACGCATCCTGGGGCCGGTTATCGCGGGTATTCTATTGGTGAGCGTGGGGGCTGTGGGGTGTTTTGCAGTGAGCGCTGCGTTACGTACCGTTTATTCTTGTTGCGCTGTGGATACTGTCCAGTCGAGTGAAATCGGCGGCTGATGTCAGTGCGTTCGACTATCGCCACATCCTTGACCATGTACGAAAAGTCTTTTGTATACCCCTGCTGCGTGGCGCACTGCTCACGGTATTCTTTTCCAGTCTATTTTGTGCTCCTTTGATCACATTTATCCCGATACTGATCAAGAATGTCTTTCATGGTAATGCAGGACATTTCAGCATCGCCGTCAGTTCATTCGGCGTGGGTGGACTGCTTGGCGCCATCATGCTGCTTTTCGTGGATGCCAAACATGACAGGCGATACCTATGCTCATGGGTATCTGCTGCTTATGGCTTATTACTGGTGCTTGTTGCGGTTACGCCATGGCTGTGGGGGATCCTGATTTTGCTGGTATTCGCAGGCATGGCGATGAGTATCAGTAATATTTCTGCAAATACGATAGTGCAAGCCAACACCTCTGCACAGTTGCGCTGATCATCAACGGCGTACTAGCCATGATGGCGCTGTTAGTTGTCGGTCGAAGCTGGATATACGCGCATCACTTCGCCGAATGAGTGGAATTGCAGGTCGCCGGAAGATGATGGCTGACATTCCAAGTCGGTTACGGTTTTAACTTGTCTGGAACGAATGTGTTCTTCCGAACAGACGCCAGCAAAAAGCCAGCCCATCATAAAAACCCCTCAACCTGCAGGAATTATAAAATTATGAAAACAGATGCTCAGCTACAAAATGATGTTATGGCAGAACTTAAATGGAATAGCTCTCTTCATGCAACTAAAATTGACGTTGATGTCAGCGATGGTGTGGTAACCCTATCAGGTCATGTGCATCACTATAGCCAAAAATGGACTGCTGAACGTGCTGCGCAAAAAGTATGGGGGGTTAAGGCATTAGTAATTAAAATTGATGTGATATTGTCAGGTTCGAGCAAGCGTAATGATACAGACATTGCACGAGCTGCAGAAAATCTATTGGAATGGACTACGACTTGGCCCAAAAGTCACGTTAACGTAATGGTTGAAAACGGCTGGATCACGCTATCCGGGGAGCTTGAATATGAATACCAAAGAGAGTTGGCGGCTTCTGCTGTACGCCATCTAATAGGAATCACTGGCGTATCCAATCAAATCACAGTTAAACCCGGCCTTTCGGTAACAACCGTTAAATCCGACATCCGAGCGGCTTTAAAGCGTCGTGCGCTAACAGATGCCGATGAAATCATGGTCGCTGTAAATGGCGGCAAGGTAACTCTAACCGGCGTTGTAAATAGCTGGTCAGAACGCGACATGGTGATTGATTCCGTTTGGAATACAGCTGGCGTTTCTGATGTAAATGACAATATCTCTATTGCCAATTAACACAGGAGAATAAAATGAACACGCTCGCAATTGATGGAAAACCCCTGAGGAAATTTGGTCCTATTACCCTTGGGATAGGCACTTTACTGACTGTTCTTGGGATAGTCGGGATTACATTTCCCATTCTGATGTCGTTTGGCACAACGCTGTTTGTTTCCTGGTTATTGATTATCGGGGGAGCATTATGGGCATTTCATACCTATCAATATAGTCCGAAGGTAATATTGGATTGGCTGAAGCCTGCCCTACTAATTCTTACCGGTTTTTCGTTACTGTTCTATCCAATTGCCGGAGTCAAAGCCGTGGGTCTTTTGTTGGCTATTTATCTGTTGCTGGATGCATTTGGTAGTTTTGCTTTAGCCCAATCAATACATCCCGTCGTGGGTTGGGGATGGATGACCTTTAATGGCGTCACTTCAATGCTCCTGGCTCTGCTCTTTCTGATTGGGTGGCCATCGACATCATTATGGCTGGTAGGTCTTTATGTAGGCATCGCACTGCTATTCGATGGTCTGACGCTACTCGCAATTGGTTGGGCATTACGCAAAAGCCTATAGCATTGATTGTAAAAAAACCCACAGCCAGTTCTCACATTGCCGTGGGCTTTTTTACGTTACGCAGCCCTTAGTTGACTAGCAGCGCATTCATGCGTTTGACGAACATGGCAGGGTCTTCCAGTTGCCCGCCCTCCGCCAGCAGCGCCTGCTCGAACAGCAGATGCGTCCAGTCTGCAAAACGCGCGTCGTCACCCTCTTCTTTCAATCTCGCCAGCAGCTTATGGCCGGGGTTGATCTCCAGAGTAGGTTTATTGGATGGCGCATTTTGCCCGGCAGCCTTGAGCAGGCGTTCCAGGTTGGCACTCATATCGTGCTCGCCGGTGACCAGGCAGGCGGGCGAATCGGTGAGACGGTGGGTTACGCGCACTTCTTTCACCTGATTGCCCAATACTGACTGTATACGCTCTAATAAAGGCTTGAATTCGTCTTCCGCTTTCTTCTGCTGCTCTTTTTCGGCTTCGTCTTCCAGCTTGCCCAGATCCAGATCGCCCTTGGCGACGGATTGCAGTTTCTTGCCATCGAATTCGTGCAGGCTACTCAGCAACCATTCGTCCACACGCTCGGAGAACAGCAATACTTCAAGGCTTTTTTTGCGGAATATCTCCAGGTGCGGGCTGTTTTTGGCGGCAGCGAAAGAATCTGCAGTGACGTAGTAGATCTTGTCCTGCCCTTCTTTCATGCGGCTGATGTAATCCTTGAGTGAAACCGATTGCGTCTCGCTGTCGTCCAGTGTGGAGGAGAAACGCAGCAGGCTGGCGATTTTTTCCCTGTTGGCAAAGTCTTCGCCGGGGCCTTCCTTCAGCACGCGCCCGAATTCTTTCCAGAAAGTGGCGTATTTTTCCGGCTCGTTCTCAGCCAGGTCTTCCAGCAATCCCAGCACTTTTTTCACTGAACCGGCCTTGATGCCTTCGATCTCGCGGCTTTCCTGCAATATCTCGCGCGAGACGTTGAGCGGCAGGTCAGAGGAGTCGATCACGCCTTTGACGAAACGCAGGTATTGCGGCATCAACTGCTCGGCATCGTCCATGATGAATACGCGCTTCACGTACAGCTTGATGCCGTGCTTGGTTTGCCTGTCGTAGAGGTCAAACGGTGCGTGGGTGGGGATATAAAGCAGGGAGATATATTCCTGCTTGCCTTCGACGCGGTTATGGCTCCATGCCAGCGGGTTCTCATTATCATGCGCAACGTGCTTGTAGAATTCCTGATACTGCTCGTCGTCTATATCGTTCTTGGCCCGGGCCCACAATGCCGATGCCTGATTGACGGTTTCGTCTTCCTCGGTGGCGACTTCTTCGCCGTCCTTCCATTCCGATTTTTTCATCACGATGGGCAAGGTGATGTGGTCGGAATATTTGCGTAGCGTGGATTTTATCTTCCAGTCGGACAGGAACTCATCCTGGTCGGCACGCAGATGCAACACGATCTCGGTTCCGCGCGCAGGCTTGTTCACTGTTTCTAGCGTGTAGTCGCCTTCGCCTGCCGATTCCCAGCGCACCCCATGCTCGGCTGTCATGCCTGCGCGGCGCGTGGTGAGCGTGACTTTGTCGGCCACGATAAAAGAGGAATAGAACCCTACCCCGAACTGACCAATCAGGTTGGCGTCCTTGGCCTGATCGCCCGACAGTTTGGAGAAGAATTCGCGGGTGCCGGATTTGGCGATAGTGCCGATGTTGGCGATGACTTCATCGCGGTTCATGCCGATGCCGTTGTCACTGATTGTCAGGGTTCTCGCTGCCTTGTCGAAAGCAACGCGTATTTTGAGTTCGCTGTCGTTCTCGAACAGCGCGTTATCGGATAATGCCTCAAAGCGCAGCTTGTCGGTAGCATCGGAGGCGTTGGAGATCAATTCGCGCAGAAAGATCTCCTTGTTGGAATACAGGGAGTGGATCATCAACTGCAGCAGCTGCTTGACTTCGGTCTGGAAGCCCAGTGTTTCTTTTGCGGCGGATTTTTCGGTTTTTGCTGTCATGGCTTTGTGGCTTTCCTGGATTTTTTGCGATAAGGATAATAAAACGCTACAGCCCATTAGGTATGGGCTGCAAATGCAAATTCAAGAGCTGACTACAACGAATCAGATTGCGAATTAATTACCGAGCGCGCCGAATACCTTCTTGATCAGGCTGGTACTTGCGCCCAGCGGGTTCTGGCGTATGGCTTTTTCTTCCTGCGCCATCATGGTGAACAAGCCATCCAGTGTTTTCTGTGTGACGTATTGCTCGATATTGGCCTGATCCTTGTTCACGACACCAAACCTGGAACCCATTTCGGCATACTTATCATATTGTTGTGCAAGCTGAACCTTTGCGGTTGCATCCTGCACGATGGGTAGCAGTTTCTGCGTCAATGCTGCTGAAGTGGTCTTTTTGAAATACTGCGTGGCCGAGTCGTCGCCACCGGTCAGTATCGCTTTGGCATCGTCCACGCTCATCTTCTTCACCGAATCCACCAGCAAGTCCTTGGCTTCCGGCACTGCAGCTTCCGCCGCGCGGTTCATGCGTGTCACCGGCTCGTCGGTCTGCTTGCCCATGCCGAACATCTTCATGCCTTTTTCCACTTTTTTCAGCGAATCCGGCAACGGTATCTTGACCTGGGGATTACCCAGAAAACCATCGGCGACCCCGAGTTTACCTACTGCACTGCCAACAGCCTGCACCAGTGCATCCCTCAAACCACCAGTGGCATCCTTGTTGGTAAGGCTGCCCAGATCCAGCGCATAACTCGACGTGGCGAACAGCAGGCACATGATCAGCAGGGAAGGACGCAACATGGCAAACTCCAGTAGTTAATCAAAGGGCTGGTGAAATCAGAACCATATTACCGCATAATAGTGACCGCTTTCACCATCACAGGATCAAAATGATACAGCCCTCACCCGACATGATCTCCGTCGCTTCCGCCATCCACGATGCAGTGGCACCGGTATTTCTGCTGACCGGCATAGGCGCGATACTCACTGTATTGGCTGGACGTCTGGCGCGGGTAGTAGACCGCATGCGTGTACTCAATGGGCTGCCGCGTGAGTTGCAAAACGAGTATCACGATGAAAAATTGTCTTTATATCGGCGCAACGTATGGATACACCGCGCGATCACCCTTTGCACGCTTTCCGCCCTGTTTATCTGCCTGGTGATCGTCGCGCTATTCGTCGGCAGCGAGATCATGATGGAGCATGCGCGTACCGTAGCGATGATGTTCATTGCCGCGATGGTCGCGCTGATCTTCGGCTTGCTTTGCTTTTTACGGGAAGTTGCGCTGGCAACGACAGTGTTCCAGGCGCCGCAAAGAATCTGAAAAACTGGACTGGTGCCCGGAGCCGGAATCGAACCGGCACGCCGCGTTAGCAGCGAGGGATTTTAAATCCCTTGTGTCTACCTATTTCACCATCCGGGCTGCTTGAACTACTAGTTGATGCTTGAACTGAAAGGGTCGGCATTTTAACAGTACTTTATCAAAATGATAAAACTTCCGCGGCAAGCGAGCGCGGCGGATGACGCGCAAGGCGCACGGAGCAAAGCGCCCGAAGACAGTACAATCAGTACGGTGAGGGCGCGAGCACCCGTGCAACGCAGCAATTCGCCGCCATAGCCGCTTGCTAAACTGCAACCACTGCTTTTATCGCCGGATGCGGATCATAATTTTCCAGCGTAAAGTCTTCGAACTTGAAACCGAAAATATCCTTTACCTCCGGGTTGATGCGCATGGTGGGCAAACTACGCATGGAGCGCGATAGCTGCTCGTTCACCTGATCCATATGGTTGGTATAGATGTGCGCATCGCCCAGGGTATGTACAAAATCGCCCAGCTTCAAGCCGCACACTTGCGCCACCATCATCGTCAGCAAGGCATAGGAGGCGATATTGAACGGTACGCCGAGGAAGATATCCGCGCTACGCTGATAGAGCTGGCAAGACAACTTATCATCCGCCACATAGAACTGGAAAAACGCATGGCAAGGCGGTAGCTTCATCTGGTCTACATCCGCGACGTTCCACGCCGACACGATCAAGCGCCTGGAGTCCGGATTCTTTTTGATCATGTTGATCACCTGCGTGATCTGGTCGATGTGCGTGCCGTCGGGCTTGGGCCAGTTGCGCCACTGGTAACCGTATACCGGCCCCAGATCACCGTTTTCGTCCGCCCATTCATCCCAGATACGCACACCGTGATCCTTGAGATATTTGATATTGGTGCTGCCCTGCAGGAACCACAGCAACTCGTGAATGATGGATTTCAGATGCATTTTCTTGGTGGTCAGCAGCGGGAACCCCTGCGCCAGATCGAAGCGCATCTGGTAACCGAAAACGGATAAAGTACCCGTGCCGGTGCGGTCTTCTTTTTTGTTGCCGCGCTCCAGCACGTGACGCATCAGGTCAAGGTATTGTTGCATCAGCAATGGTCCACAATAAAACGTTTCACTGCATCCACGTCGGGTTCCATCACCGCAAAACGCTGCGGCAACTCTTCCAGACGGTGCAGTGCGGCAGGACGGCCGGGGCGCTGCCCCAATGCCTCGACGATGGTATCTTCAAATTTGGCTGGCAATGCAGTCTCCAATGCCAGCATATTCACACCCGGTTCCAGATATTCTTCCGCCACTTTCAAACCGTCGGCAGTGTGGGTATCCACCACCACGCCATAGTCCTTATGTAACTGACGTATGGTTTGCAATCTATCGGCATGGCTGCTGGAGCCGGAAACGAAACCATAACCGGCAACTTTGTCGAAATAACCTTCTGCCTTCAGGTCGAACTCGCCACCCGCATCCACTTTGCCCCACAGCTCGCGCATCTTGGCGGCATCGCGCCCCACCAAGTCGAACACGAAACGCTCGAAATTCGATGCCTTGCTGATATCCATGGAAGGGCTGGAAGTCTGAAAGGTATTCGCGGCATCGCGCGGGCGGTAGATGCCGGTGCGGAAGAACTCGTCCAGCACATCGTTCTCATTGGTGGCGACTACCAGCTTGTCTATGGGCAAACCCATCATGCGTGCCACATGGCCTGCACACACATTACCGAAGTTACCTGAAGGCACGGCGAAACTGACTTTCTCGCTGTTGCTTTTAGTGACCGCAAAATAGCCCTTGAAGTAATACACCACTTGCGCTGCGACCCGGCCCCAGTTGATGGAGTTGACCGCGCCTATCTTGTATCTGGCCTTGAATTCATGGTCGTTGGACACCGCCTTGACGATATCCTGTGCGTCATCGAACACGCCCTTCACTGCGATGTTGAAGATGTTGGGGTCGCGCAGGCTGAACATCTGCGCAGTCTGGAAGCGGCTCATCTTCTGGTACGGCGACAACATGAACACACGTATGCCTTTTTTGCCGCGCATGGCATATTCGGCGGCAGAACCGGTATCGCCGGAAGTGGCTCCCAGAATATTGATCTGCTGCCCGGTCTTCGCCAGCAGGTACTCGAACAGATTACCCAGCAACTGCATCGCCATGTCCTTGAACGCCAGCGTAGGGCCGTTGGAAAGCGACAACAGATAGAGATTATCCTTGAGCTTGAAAGTCGGCGTGATGTCTTCCGCACTTTGTCCGTCGCAGGCATAACCGAATATCTTCGCGGTATAGGTCTTGTTGACGATATCCAGCAGATCCTGCGCCGGGATGTCGTCTATGAAACGCGATAACACTTTGTATGCCAGCTCACGGTAATTCATGCCGCGCATGGCACTCAATTCAGCATCGCTGAAACGCGGATAACTTTCCGGCATGTACAACCCGCCATCCGGCGCCAGCCCGCCCAGCAGTATCTGGCTGAACGTCTGCGCAGGAGATTCACCGCGTGTACTTATATATCTCACTTCTGGTCTCGTTGGTATCGTCTATTATTTTACAATTTTATTTAACCAGCTTATTCATGCACATAAAGCCAGCTTTAACACCTTCCTGCTTAAAGTCTTCCACTTCCCCCGCTGCCGTTTTAGCCTTCATGCTCTGAACAATATTATCGGTAGCGCAACCACAATAATCATCCACCTGCTCCGGCGTAAAATTAGTGGAAGAGCCATTCTTCAACATTTCATCCTTGCACTTGGCTGTGATGACCTTCTTCACGGGTTCCAGATTGCCACCCTGTTGGTCATTAAATAGGCAGGATGCCGCCGCACTTCGCATTTTCATGTCTAGTTTTGGGTCGCCGAGCAGCTTTTCACCCGGGTTGTTGTTAGCGGTGTCGCCTTCTTTTTTAGTGGCTACAAAAGTAACAATCATCTGAATATCATCATCCGTCAAGCTATCCACGAACCGATCACTCGTACAATGACAATATTCGGTCTCAGACAGTCCTAAATCAGTTAAATTATGGTCAGCCTCACTCTTCTTGATACATCCAGAGGATATAAGCTTCTTGAAAGCTGGAGCGACCGAAGCCTTCAGGTCTTCCGCACCTGCAGCCTGCAAAGCAAACAACCACAGAATTCCCAGCAACCATTTAGCCATGTAAATGTTCCACTCTGATGCGTTTTATTTTTCCCGAAATACTCGCTAATGCCTCAAGCCCGGCGATGGCACAATCGATATTTTTTTCCAGCGTGATATGGGTCAGCAACACGATATCCGCCTCGGTCTCACCTTCTGCAGGTTCTTTTTGAACCATGGCATCAATGGAGATCGCCAGATCACCCAGAATACGCGTCACGTCGGCCAGCACGCCGGGCTTGTCCACCGCGCGCAATCGCAGGTAATAGGCACTGCTCACCTCGCTGATGGGCAGAATAGGCAGATCGGAAAGCTGATCGGGCTGGAACGCCAGGTGCGGCACGCGCTGATGCGGGTCGGCAGTGGCCATGCGCGTCACGTCAACTAAATCTGCGATCACCGCGCTGGCAGTGGGCTCTGCCCCTGCCCCTGCCCCGTAGAACAATGTCGGGCCGACGGCATCGCCTTTCACCAGCACCGCATTCATTGCCCCATTGACGTTGGCGATCAAACGCTTTTCCGGGATCAGCGTCGGGTGCACGCGCATCTCCACGCCATTCTCGCTACGCTTGGTGATGCCCAGCAATTTCACGCGATAACCCAATTGCTCGGCATAGCCGATATCTTCGCGCGTCAGCCTGGTGATACCTTCGGTGTAAACCTTGTCGAACTGCATGGGGATACCAAAGGCAATCGCCGCCAGTATCATCAGCTTGTGCGCGGCATCTATGCCTTCCACGTCGAACGTCGGGTCAGCCTCGGCATAACCCAGCTTTTGCGCCTGCTGCAACACATCGGCAAACGCCAGGCCTTTTTCGCGCATCTCGGTCAGGATGAAGTTGGTGGTGCCGTTGATGATGCCCGCGATCCATTCGATGCGGTTGGCGCTCAAACCTTCGCGCACCGCCTTGATGATGGGAATGCCGCCCGCCACCGCAGCTTCGAACGCGACAATCACGCCTTTTTTCTGTGCGGCGGCGAATATCTCGTTGCCGTGCAACGCCAGCAGTGCCTTGTTGGCAGTGACTACGTGCTTGCCGTTTTCTATGGCCTGCAACACCAGCTGTTTCGCCAGCGTGGTGCCGCCGATCAGCTCGACCACGATATCCACATCAGGGTCGGAGACTACCGACATCGCATCATCGGTCACCGCCACCGTACCGCCCGTGACCTGCTGCGCGCGCGCCACATCTTTATCCGCCACCTTGACGATGCTGATAGGACGGCCGGCACGCCGCTTGATCTCTTCCTGATTACGGGTCAGCACCGTCCAGGTGCCGCCGCCTACAGTACCTATCCCGAGCAGACCTACGTTAATGGGTTTCATCATTTGCCACCGTGTTTTTTACGGTATTGATCCAGAAAGCGCGCAATACGTACCATGGCCTCGGTCAGATCATCCGCATTCGGCAGGAACACCACGCGGAAATGATCCGGTTGCGCCCAGTTAAAGCCGCTGCCTTGTACCAGCAACACCTTTTCCTGCAGCAGCAGATCCAGGATGAACTGCTGATCATCCTTTATCGGATAGATCTTCGGGTCCAGCCGCGGGAACAGGTACAACGCCGCCTTGGGCTTGAAGCAAGTCACCCCCGGCATGGAAGTCAGTAAATCGTATGCCAGATCGCGCTGCTTGCACAATCGCCCCGTGGGCGCGACCAGATCATCAATACTCTGATGGCCGCCGAGTGCAGTCTGGATGGCGAACTGGCCGGGAACATTGGCACACAAGCGCATCGAGGCCAGCATATTCAGGCCTTCGATATAATCTGTGGCGCGGATTTTATCGCCCGAAACCACCAGCCAGCCAGCACGGTAGCCGCAGGAGCGGTAATTCTTGGAAAGCCCGTTAAAGGTCACCACCGGCACATCATCCGCCAGCGAGGCGATGGAGACGTGCGTGTTTTCGTCGTACAACACCTTGTCGTAGATCTCATCGGCGAAAATGATCAAGCCGTGATGCCGCGCGATATTGATGATGCCTTGCAGCGTTTCAACCGGATACAAAGCCCCGGTAGGGTTGTTAGGGTTGATGACCACGATGCCGCGCGTGTTGGCATTGATCTTGTTCTCGATATCTACCAGATCAGGCAACCAGCCCGACTCTTCGTCGCACAGATAGTGCCGCGGCGTACCGCCGGACAGGCTGACTGCGGCAGTCCACAACGGATAATCGGGTGCAGGCACCAGAATCTGGTCGCCATTGTTCAACAATGCATTCATCGCCAGCACGATCAACTCGGAAACCCCGTTGCCGATGATGATGTCGTCCACCTGCACACCGCTGATATTCTTCGCCTGCGTGGCATGCATCACCGCCTTGCGCGCCGCGAACAACCCTTTAGAATCGCTATAGCCAGAGGCATCCGGCATATTGCGTATCACGTCTTGCACGATCTCTTCCGGCGCGCCAAAACCGAACGGCGCGGGGTTACCGATATTCAGCTTGATAATGCGGTGACCTTCGTCCTCCATTTCGCGCGCGCGTTGCAGCACCGGCCCGCGGATGTCGTAGCAGACATTGTTCAACTTTGTTGATTTAAGTATGGGTTGCACAGGGGTAACCATGATTCAAAATGTGCTATTTTACTTGTAATTTTTAAAACATACCAAAATACGGTAAACATTCTGAAATCCGACGATTAGTGATGCAGCGCAAGACGTAAAGCCGCGTTGCGTCCCAAGCGTGGATTCGTAGCCAATAATGAAATTACATCTCACTAATGCTGAAGGCAAAAACCTAATTACGTGCTACGGCTCGGGCTGGGTGCAGATCGGCGAAGCTCGCTTCGAGCGCAGCCTGGTCGTATTGCCGCAACAATTGCTGACGGATTGGCCGGTAGCCGGATTCGACGCGCTCACTGCAGAAAACTTCGCCGCTATCGCCGTGCTGAAACCGGAGATCGTGCTACTGGGAACTGGCGCTACACACCGCTTCGCCCACCCGCGCTTGTGGCAGGCCTTGGCTGATATCGGGCTGGGACTGGAATGCATGGATACGGGTGCCGCCTGCCGCACTTACAACATCCTAATGGCGGAAGGGCGGAATGTGGCTGCGGCGTTAATTCCCTAAGTTTTGTGTATTGCTTACGCCACATCTGATTTGGGCGCTGTCCCAATTGCATGTATGGCAATCAACAATCCTTCTCCCTCCTTATAATTTAGGCTCAAGTACAAACAAACATTTTCCAGACCCTGAAAATTCTGTTGCCCGACAAAACTATACAGGTTAGTATAGTAAAAATCGCTCGTATCTATAGACGAAAACAGGGAGAAATTCATTGGATAAGCAACTCACCGATTGGCGCGAACAGGCCACGTTACTTGAGAAAGAAATCAATCAGGTCGTAGTAGGCCAACAAAAACCAGTGCGCTTGATTACCACGGCTATTTTTGCGCGCGGTCACGTATTGCTGGAAGGTGACGTGGGGGTGGGCAAGACCACGCTGCTGCGCGCTTTTACCCGTGGCATCGGCGGCGGTTATGAGCGTGTCGAAGGCACTATCGACTTGATGCCTACCGATCTGGTGTATCACACTTATTTGGGTGAAGACGGCCGTCCGCACGTAGATGCAGGGCCGTTGCTGCGCAGCGGAGAAAACCTTGCGGTATTCTTCTTCAACGAGATCAACCGCGCCCGTCCGCAGGTGCACTCGCTGCTGCTGCGCGTGATGGCAGAACGCACGCTGTCTGCATTCAATGCCGAGCATCGCTTCCCGCACATGATGGTGTTTGCCGACCGTAACCAGGTGGAAAAAGAAGAGACTTTCGAAATACCCTCTGCCGCACGCGACCGTTTCATGATGGAGATCCCTATCGTGGTGCCAAGCGAAGCCGACATTATGGAATCGTTGATGTTCGATACGCGTTATCACGATGCCGACAAGCTGGTGGAAAACGTCAAGCCGGATATTTTGCATTTTGACAAGCTGAACAAGATCGCCGCAATATTGCAGGATGAGATTCAGGCCAGCCCGACCTTGCGCCAATACGCATTGAACCTGTGGCGTGCCAGCAAAGAACCCGCGAAATTCGGCGTCTCGGTAGAAGGCATAGACGTTAACCGTCTGGTACTGGCCGGAGCCAGCCCGCGCGGCATGAGTATGATGTTGCGTGCGGCACGGGTGAATGCCTGGCTCAATGGACGCGGTGCCATCCTGCCGGAAGACATCCATGCGGTTTACCATGAGACCATCGCTCATAGATTAGTCTTCAGCCCGGTATATGAAATGCGCCGGACAGAAATTGCCCGCGAACTGCTAGGCAACACATTACAAGCGATCGCTGCACCTTAACCGGTCAACTGCGCGATGACTCCGCAAAAACCCGCCATGGAATTCACCTACCACATCGGCTGGCGTTCGCGTGGGCGGCATCCTGGCCGCCATACCAGCGCACAAACCGGTCTGGGTATGGAGTTCCGCAATCATGCGCCGCTGATCTCGCATCCTGATCCGCGCCGTATCGACTTGCGGCAAACCCTGCGCGACCCGTTCGAGCAGGTGTGGGTACGTGTGTTCAATCAAAAGAGTTCCGTGCCGGTGTTCGTCATCTGCGACCTGTCCGGTTCCATGGGTTTCTCCGGACATAGTCGCAAGCTGGACATCGCCTCCGAGATCACCGCTGCCGCGGCTTACTCCGCCCACCGCGTCAACGACCCGTTCGGCTTTATCGGTTTTGACGACACTGTGCGTGAAGACTGGGGGCTGATTGCCAGTAACCGTGTACACGGCGCCATGGATATCGCGGAACGGCTTCGGCATTACCATCCCGCCAAAGTCGGCGCTGATGGCCTGCTGGGGGTAAGCGATTACCTGAAGCGCGAACGTTCGCTGATCTTTTTGATTTCCGATTTCCATATGCCGCTGGAAGCGCTGGAACGGGCATTGACGCCTTTGGTACGCCACCATATCGTGCCCATGGTGCTGTGGGATGCAGCGGAATATCGCAGCCTGCCTGATTTCGGCATCGCCAGCGTTGCCGATGCTGAAACCGGTGCGCGGCGTACGCTGTTTTTACGCGAAAGCTACCGCGAGCGCATCTTGCAGTCGTTTGAAGACCGCCGTGCTGCCCTGCATCAATTGTTTATGCGCCATCAAATGCCGCCGTTTTATGTTGAAAACGGTTTTAACGCCGATGATCTCTCCGAATACTTTTATCAGTTCGTGGCCTCATGAAAAAATACCTATTGCTCCTGCTACTGCTCATTCAACCACTGTTCGCCTCAGCGATGGAGGGCATCGCCCAGCCGCCGCAGGACCGCCGCATCAGTCTGCAAGTCTTCAATCCCGAACGCGATGTCGCCTATACCATAGGAGAGCTGGTGCCGCGCACCGTGGTGCTGGAAGCGAAGAAGCCGCTGACGTTACTCAACACCTCGCTGCCTATCCCCGGCTATGAACGGCGCTGGAGAGGCCAGGTGACCGGGATCGAGCTGCGTACCATCACCCACAGCCAGAGTCTGGGCACCGACAGCACCACCTATATTCTTAACCTCAGCTATCAGATATTCACTACCGGGGTGACTGCAAAAGCGGCATTCCTGCCGGCTGAAACCATCAAGTTCACAGATGGCAAGAACATCATCACCTACCGCATTCCCGAGTGGGGATTCCGCGTCTCGCCTATCGCGCTGTTCGGCTCGGTCAAGCTGGAAGACGATATGAGCAAGTACCGCGGCCCGCTGCTGCTTAACCCCGCGCCACAGAAACATCACCTGAAGATACTGCTGGGCATTTTCGGCATCTCGCTGCTTGGCCTGCTTTATATATTGGGTATGAATACCTGGCTGCCGCGCATGGGCGGCCCGTTCGCCCGCGCCTATCGCGACCTGCGCAAGCTGCCGGATACGCCGCAAGGTTTGCAGCAAGCGGTGGAACGTTTGCATAAGGCTTTGAATCTCACTGCCGGAACCAGCGTCTTCAGCGCAGACAATTTCATTACCAGCAAACCCGCTTTTGCCGGATTGAAAGGCGATATAGATCAGTTTTTCAGCCTGTCGCGCAGCGTATTCTTCGAGCCTGGCGCTGCTAGCGGCTTGCAGCAACCGCAGCAATGGCTGAAGCGCTTTTGCGTATCCTGCCGCAACTATGAACGCGGCATGAAATAGCATGAGCTTCAATCTATCATGAGTTTTACTAGCCCATTATTCTTGTTCCTGCTGCCGATCGCGCTGTTGCCACTGATGCTGGAGCGCCATCATAGCCGCGCATATTCATGGCTGGACCTGATTCCTCGCGATCCTTTGTCGGACATCGTGGGCATGTTGCTAAAAGTGCTGGCGGTGATCGCACTGCTGTTTATCATCCTGGGTGTTGCCGGCCCGCACAGCGCGCAGCAGAAGATCAAAAAAGTGGGGGAAGGCGCGCAGATAGTGATGGTGATGGACAGGAGCGCGAGCATGGACGACCCGTTTTCCGGCGCGTCCAACGGAAGGGCTGGCGAGACCAAGTCCACCGCCGCCAGCCGTATCATCACGCAGTTTTTCGGTCAGCGCACAAGCGATATGTTCGGCATGGTGACTTTCAGCAATTCCGCCATGTATGCGATGCCGCTGACCCAGAACCGTGAGGCGGTGCAAGCCGCCATTGCAGCAGCGGGGGGCGCCGCACTGTTCCAGACCAACATCGGCAGCGGCCTGACCATGGGCACCAGCCTGTTTGAAAATATCCCCGATTCGGGCTCGCGCGTGATGATATTGCTGTCCGACGGCGGTGGCCGCATCGGCTCCGACGCCCAACAGAAGATACGCGACTGGCTGAACAAACTGGATATCACCCTGTATTGGATCGTGCTGCGCGAACCCGGTGGCCTGAGTATTTTCGACGAATCATACAAACCCGACTCGGACAAGGCGTTGCCGGTGGAGATCGAGCTATACAACTATTTCAAGACGTTGCGCTCGCCGTTCCACGCCTATGAGGCGGAGGATCCGAAATCTCTGGCTGCAGCGATCAGCGATATCGACCAGAAAGAGCGTAAACCCATCAAATATTATGAAGAGATACCGGGCCGTGATTATTCTCAACATTGCTATTTCATCGCATTATTGATGATTTCTCTGCTGCTCGCCGTCAAGTACCTGGAGGTCAGAACATGGCATTAACCCTCGCCCGTAGCCCTATCGTCAGCGCCAGAAAGCTCACCTGGATTTTCGCAATCATCGCCCTGCTCAGCGGCTTTGCGGCATATTCAGAATATACGCGCCTGCGCCAGATAGAAGCGTTCAACCGGGCTGTCACCGAAGGCAAATCCCCCGTCACTGATAGGCAGAGCTACGAAGCCAAGTTCGCCACTGCACTATGGCTGGCGAAGACCGGACGCTTCAAGGATGCCTCACTGTTGTTCCTGCAATTGGCAGAGATCGGCAATGTCGGCCAGCGTTCTGCCGTGCAATATAATATGGGCAACATTTTCTATCTGCGTGCGCTGGCCATCGGCGGCACCAACCTGACGGTGAAGCAGGAAACGCTATATCTCATGGGTCAGGCCAAGAATGCCTATCAGCAATCGCTACGCCTGGACAGCAACCACTGGGATGCGCGCCATAACCTGGATCGTGTGATGGGCATGCTGCCGCAGGATGCCACACCAGGGGTGGGCGGTGATGACAAACCCGGCATCATTATGGGTGGGATCCCCGTGGGATTACCATAATCTGCCATGCTCAATTATTTCAGAACCCATCGCGATTCCGCCCTGATGCTAGGTGCGCTGCTATTTCTGATAGCCGCTATGCTGCGCCCGACGGTACCGGTCAAACACAACATCTATAGCTATATGTTAGTGGCCGATATCACGCAGAGCATGAATACCGAGGATACGGTGCTCAATAATAAAAAAGTCAGCCGCATGGTCTATATGCAAAAGATGATGCACGAGATCATTGCCGGACTGCCCTGCGGCAACAAAGTCAGTATCGCGCCTTTTGCCGGCGTCAGCGTGGCGCCGCTGTATAACCCGATTGAAGTATGCGATAACTATGCCGCGATACAGGACACCATAGACCACCTGGAATGGCGCATGGCTTGGTCAGGCAACAGCCGCATCCGCGACAGCCTGCTTTCCATCGCCCGTTCGCTGCGTGCATTTCCCGAACCGGCTCAAGTGGTGTACTTTACCGATGGTGAAGAAGCGCCGCGTCTGCACGCTTTTAATACGCGCGACCTGACCGGTTTCCAAGGTGCCGATGGTTGGCTGATCGTAGGCATGGGCAGCATAAAGGGAGCGCCCATTCCCAAGTATTCCGAGAAGAATCAACTGATAGGCTATTGGTCGAATGACAGTTTTGCCTTGCAACCCGGCATTGCCCAGATATCCGAACAGAACATAGGCACGCGTAACGATAATGTCGCCAATGGCGAGGATGACCGCTTCGTGTCGAAACTGGATGAGGAGTATCTCAAGTCGCTGACCAAGGAAGTCGGCGCGGATTATGTCAGGGGCGACAATCTGCAGTCGGTACTGCATGCCATGGCGTTACAGAAACCGGCACGGCGCGACATTGCACCGTTCGGCATACACTGGATACTGGCATTGCTGGGGGGCCTTGTATTATTGTCTGCGTATCTTCCCAAGCACCCGCTTGGGATATTGAAACACCGCTGGATGCTGTTCAGGTCCAAGGCTTAAGCCCTTGGACTTAAGACCTGAGTTTCAGGCATTAAACATCAGTGAACGGCACCTTGATGCTGGCTTCCAACCCACCCTGCTCATGATTGCGCAGTCTTAATTCACCGCCGTGCAGGTGGGCGATACGGGCCGCGATCGCCAGACCCAGCCCGGCCCCACCATCTTTACCCCGTGCCGGATCTAGCCGCTCGAATGGCCTGAGCAAACGCTCGGCTTCGGTATCCGGCAAGCCTGGCCCGCTATCCCGCACACTCAGTATCCAATCGTACCCCTGACGCCAGGTGCGTATCCTGACCTTGCACTTGCCGTCGCTGCCTACGCCATAGTGGAATGCGTTATCCACCAGATTGGTCAGCATGCGCTGCATCGCCAGACGTCTGATCTTGACATCAGGCAGCCCGCCCAGCTCCAGCTGTACCGGCTTGCCTGAGCGCATGTAGCGGCTGGACACATCCCGTACCAGGTCATTCAGACTGATCACGACTTCTGGTTCGCCTTCTGCACCGCGCACAAAATCAAGAAACTGGCCAACGATGGCATCCATGTCGCCGATATCCTGAATCATGCCCTTCTTGAAGGTTTCCGCCTGTTCCGGCAGCATTTCCACCGCCAGCCGCAATCTGGCGAGCGGCGTGCGCAGATCGTGCGACACCCCCCCCAGCAACAGGTTACGGTCAGCTTCGGCATGCGCCAGTGCATCCACCATTTTGTTGAATGCATGAATCACGCGGGTGAATTCCTCGGCGCCTATTTCCGCTAATTTGACCGCAGGTTCACCGCGTCCGATGGCATCCGCAGCATCCGCCAGCAGGTTCAACGGGCGGTTGATACGCGTCATCAGGAACCACGCGCCGAATAAGGAAAGCACGGTGACCACCCCCCCCCATTCGAACCATTGCGCGGGGAAAGGATGGCTGGTCTGCACCCTGGGGATGACCGCCCAGTAAGCATCGCCGAAAATTGAAAAGCTGACCCATACCCCAGGCAGGCCGAGGTGATTCACCGCCATCACGGTATTGACCCCCAATTCGGCACGCACTTTTTCTGCAATCAGCTGGATCAGGGGGTCGTCGGGTAACGGCTCGACCTCTTCAAAATAATCAATGGGATAAACGCGGATGCCTTCGCTCTGATTCAGTTCTTGCAGTAATGGCAAACGCCGCTCTGCATGTGCTGCCAGGAGCGCCGCACGGGTCAGGTTGACGGTGCTGATGATCTGCAGCGCGCCGGCTTTGGCGCGCGGTTCCAGCTCGAAATGTTCGAATAGTTTGAGTGCCGCCACCTGGCCGGTGACCAGCAGGAACAGCATCAGCAGTACGATACGGACCTGTAACTTACGCGGGACAAATCTCAACTGGGCGTTCCTTCAGGCACGAAGACATAGCCTATGCCCCATACTGTCTGAATGTATCTGGGCTTGGACAAATCCGGCTCCAGCATTTTGCGCAAGCGTGATATCTGTACGTCCACGCTGCGGTCGAACACTTCAAATTCACGACCGCGCGTCAGTTCCATCAATTTGTCGCGCGACATCGGCTGGCGCGGATGCTTCACCAGCACATGCAGCAGGGAAAACTCGGCACTGGTCAGCGGCAATAATTCATCGCCCTTGTACAAGCGGCGTGTGTCCAGCTCCAGAGTGAATTCGGCAAACGTCACCTTCTCCACTTCCAGCGAAGGCGCTCCCGGCGTGATCTCCAGCGCATGGCGGCGTAGCACCGCGTTGATTCGCGCCAACAATTCTCTGGGGTTGAAGGGCTTGGGCAGATAGTCGTCTGCACCTGTTTCCAATCCCACGATCCTATCCACGTCATCGCCTTTGGCCGTCAGCATGATGATGGGCAGATTCTCACCCGTATTACGCAAACGCTGGCAAATCTCCAGGCCGTTTTCATTCGGCAGCATCAGGTCCAGCACCATCAGGTCTACCCGCTCGCGCAGTAACATCTTGTCCATATCTGCGCCGTTAGCGGCGACCAGCACGGCGTAGCCTTGCTCTGACAAGTAGCGTACCAGCAGATCGCGCAGCCGGACGTCATCGTCTACAACTAGTATGCGTTTATTCATAGTGCGTATATTATCCCGCTGCCAGCGCAATTACACTAGGAAGTAATGACCCGCGGTTGCCTCTTACAACTTATTACAATTCGCATGCCATCAGCGCTGCCGCGACTATTTCCCTATCGATAGATTCGCCGTAATATGCTCGTTATGAAATATGCCTATCATGCCTGTTCCATTACCTGTTCCGTCATTTGCCTGACAATGTTCTCTGCATGGGCGCATGCAGGCAGTGCTGCGCAGGGACTGGAACAACAAGTCAGTCCGGATGAACGCGAGCGCATGCATAAGGATCTTGATGATTACGCCACCAGGACTTATCCCGAACGTCTGGAAGAGCGCCGTCACAAGATGCAGGATCGTTTCACCCAGGCAGACCTGAACGAGGACAATGTCATCTCGCGTGATGAGGCAGAACAAAGATTCCCCGGGTTGGCCAGTCATTTCGATGAGATCGATACCGACAATGACGGCACGATCAGCCGTGATGAATTATTAGCCGCAGAAGAAAAGGTACGCGAAGAAAAAGCACGCAAGTTGAAAGAAGCGAAAGAACAGACTGAACAGTTGGCACGTCAGGAAACCGACCCGGAAACCAGCATTGCCCCCAAGAAAAAACACGTTAGACACCGTCCGAAAACTCCACCTCCCGAAGACAGCAAACCCGCCCAGCCCGAAGAAAGCAGCGAAGGTTCCTAACGCCCCCACTTCAACCAGACACGTAAGCGCCTGAAGTCATCTTGGGATAAGGCATCTGGGGTGAGTACCACATGTTGCGGCCAACGCCTGGTGCTGAAACGGAAGTTCAATATTGTCAGCCATGGCGCTACAAAGCTGGTGCCCAGCAATGCCGCATCCTGCCAATCCCCGTCGCGTTGCTGGACGGAGAGCTCGCCGCTTACATTAACCCGTATCGCGATGATCTGAAGGTGTATCGCATGTCGCAAGGGAAATGCGATGCCCAGCATGACGACAGCACTTAACCCCGATTTTATAGTCAAATTTATCGGCAACATCCATAACACGATCAACGCAAGCAAGTGTGCCATCGTAAAGATGACGACTAGGCGACGCGATGATCGCAAGGGAATATGAATCGGTTTAATCACGATATAATCCGCATATGACAACGACTCTCTGGAATACCCAATTGGCGGCCAAAGGGGCTGTGATGCTCGACGGCCACATCTCACATTTTGGCGATGCTGCAGCAGAACTGCAAGTCACTGCCGGCGGCAATGTCATTGCCGATCTGTCGCATCTGGGTCTGTTGGAGGTTGGCGGCGATGACGCGTTGAATTTTCTGCAGGGCCAGCTCACCAACGATGCACGCCTGCTTAACGGCAACAATAGTCAGTACGCCGGTTATTGCACCGCAAAAGGCCGCATGCTGGCGTTGCTCATGGTCTTCGCGCATTTCGACCACCTGCACCTGCAACTCAACGGCGCATTGACCGAGAGCATCATGAAGCGCCTGAAGATGTACGTGCTGCGCGCTAAGGTGACGATAACGGATGTATCCGATAGCATCATCCGTTTCGGCGTAGCGGGCAAGGATACACCCGCTGCGCTGGCGACTGTTTTTGAACGGGTTCCAAGCCAGGTACACGAGCTGGCGACTCTGGACAATGGCACATTGATACGGTTACCGGGTGCGATTCCACGCTACCAGATATATAGCGATATCAAACACATGCCCGGAATTTGGGAGCAACTGAGCAAGACTTGCAAACCTGTCGGCGAAGCATGCTGGGAATGGCTCGAGATTCAGGCCGGTATCCCTGACGTCACGCCTGCCACGCAGGAAGAATTCGTGCCGCAGATGCTGAATCTGGATGTGCTTGGCGGTATCAATTTCAAAAAAGGCTGCTATACCGGGCAGGAGATCGTCGCGCGCACCCATTATCTGGGCAAAGTGAAGCGCCGTACCCATCTGGCGCATCTCAAGACAGAGCTGAAGCCACAAGCGGGGGATGATCTATACGCGGATACTGCAGATGCCGTGGGCAAGATCGTGCGCGCCGCGGCTGCGCCGGAAGACGGTTTCGATGTACTGGCGGAATTGCGGCTGGAGAGTGTGGCAGCAGGCCCGATACATTGGAAAGCGCAGGATGGCGCAGTGCTGGAACTACGCGAATTGCCTTACGGCTTGTGATTCCCCATTGCTCCGACGGGGGTAACTGCGAGCGTTTTTGTTGCAGCTGCTGGCAGTTTTGCGGTTGGCGCTACTGGCACTTTCGGGACTAATACAGGCGCAGCATTCTGCGCAGACGTACCACCATCCATCACCTGATAGAACACTTCATCCTGCTTCACCATGCCCAGTTCAGATCTGGCGCGTTCTTCAATCGCGGCAAAACCCTGCTTCAGGTCGCGCACTTCGGCATCCATGCCGTCGTTACGCGCCTTCAGGCCATTATTGACTTCGACCTGGTTATCGATCTGACGGCTCAGATCCCATACCCTCAGCCAGCTGCCTTTACCTATCCATAACGGGTATTGCAACGATGCTATAAGCACCAACAGCGCTAACGTCAGCCAGCGCATCTAAAGGCTTCCATATAATCAGTCCTGCAATTGATAAAACGCACCGCGTCCTGGATAACTGGAAGCATCGCCCAACTCTTCTTCGATGCGCAGTAACTGGTTGTATTTGGCGATGCGTTCGGAGCGCGACAAAGAGCCGGTTTTTATTTGCAGGGCATTGGTCGCGACCGCGATGTCGGCAATGGTGGTGTCTTCCGTTTCGCCGGAACGATGGGAGATGATGGAGGTGTAACCTGCACGTTTGGCGGTCTCCACCGTTTCCAAAGTCTCGGTCAGAGTACCGATCTGGTTGACTTTGATCAGCACCGAATTGGCGATGCCGCGCTTGATGCCCTCACGCAGTATCCTGGCGTTGGTGACGAAAACATCATCGCCCACAAGTTGCACATTGTCACCTAAACGTTGCGTGAGTATCTCCCAGCCCGGCCAGTCATGTTCGCTCATGCCGTCTTCAATGCTGATGATGGGATATTTATCCACCCAGGTAGCAAGGTAATCGGTGAACTGCGCCGAACTTAACTTCAGCCCTTCCGACTCCAGATGGTATTTGCCATCCTTGTAGAATTCGGAACTGGCACAATCAAGCCCCAGCAATACATCGCTTCCCGGCTCGTAACCGGCAGCGCTGATGGCTTCCAAAATATATTGAATTGCGGATTCGTTGGAAGGCAGGTTGGGGGCGAAACCACCTTCATCGCCTACAGTGGTTGCCAGGCCTTTTTTATGCAGTATCTTTTTCAGGGCATGGAATACCTCGGCACCGCAGCGTATGGCTTCGCGAAAACTGGAAATACCTGCGGGAATGATCATGAATTCCTGCATATCCACGCTGTTATCGGCATGTGCGCCACCATTGATGATGTTCATCATGGGCACCGGCAATTGCATCTGCCCGGCTCCGCCGATATAGCGGTAAAGCGGCAGGCCGGATTCATCTGCAGCCGCGCGGGCGCAAGCGATGGATACCGCCAGGATAGCATTCGCCCCCAGACGGGATTTGTTTTCGGTGCCATCCACCTCGATCAGAGTACGATCGATGAACGCCTGTTCTTCCACATCCAGCCCGGCCAGCGCATCGGCAATCTCGGTATTCACACTCTCAACGGCATTCAACACACCCTTGCCCAGATAACGATCAGCATCGCCATCACGCAATTCGGCGGCTTCCTTGGTGCCGGTGGAAGCACCAGAAGGCACGGCAGCTCGTCCGATAATGCCCGATTCCAGCAGCACATCCGCCTCAACAGTAGGATTACCGCGAGAGTCCAGAATTTCGCGGGCGATAACTTCAACGATGGCGCTCATACAAATTCCTTTTCTAAAACATATTAGCCACAGATCAACACAGATGAACGCAGATAAAATCAGAACAATCGCGGATTTTATCTGCGTTCATCTGCGGCTAATCCAGTTCAGTTTCAATAAATCCGTGCTTCTTCACTACACGGTCAATTTCCAACAGTGTTTCCAACAATGCTTTCATTTTACCTAAAGGCCATGCGTTCGGGCCATCGGACAATGCTTTGGCGGGGTCCGGATGCGTTTCCATGAAAAGCCCGGCCACGCCGCTGGCTACTGCTGCTCGTGCCAGTACCGGCACGTGTTCGCGCTGACCACCGCTCTTGTCCCCTTGCCCTCCCGGTTGCTGTACTGAGTGCGTTGCGTCAAACACCACCGGGCAACCGGTACTGCGCATAATCGCCAGGCCGCGCATATCCGATACCAGAGTGTTGTAGCCAAAAGAAACGCCACGCTCGCACACCATGATATTGTCTTTGCCGCCATTGGCAGCTTTGGCCTTATCCACCACGTTGTTCATATCACCGGGCGCCAGAAACTGACCCTTTTTGATATTCACCGGCTTGCCTGAAGCTGCGCATGCCTGAATGAAGTCAGTCTGGCGGCACAGAAAAGCTGGCGTTTGCAGCACATCCACTGCGGCAGCCACTTCATTAATCTCTTCGATCGCATGCACATCCGTCAATACCGGCAAGCCGATCTGTTTTTTCACCTCGGACAGTATGCGCAAGCCCTCTGCCATACCCAGACCACGAAAAGTCTTGGTCGAGCTTCGGTTGGCCTTGTCGTAGGAGGACTTGTAGATGAAGTTGATGCCCAGTAGCGCGCACATCTCCTTGAGCGTGCCCGCGGTATCCATCGCCATTTGCTCGGACTCTATCACGCAAGTACCCGCGATCAGGAAAATAGGGTGCTGCAGACCAACTTCAAAATCACACAGTTTCATACGAACCTTTTATAAATTTACTTTTGCTTGTGCGCGTTTTATTTTCTTGTTCGCTATCGCCGCTTCTACATAAGCTTTGAACAATGGATGTCCGGCGCGCGGATTTGAGGTGAATTCGGGGTGGAACTGGCAGCCTATGAACCACGGATGATCCGGGATCTCTATCATCTCGCACAGGTTCTCGCTTGGCGTGCGTGCCGAGATCACCAGCCCGGCTGCTTCAAGTTGCGCGACGTAGTGATTATTCACTTCGTAACGGTGGCGATGACGTTCATTCACTTCCGTGCCATAGATCAGTGCCGCTTTGGTACCTGAGACCACCGGGCATTTTTGCGCACCTAATCTCATGGTTCCGCCCAGATCGGAGTTTTCGTCACGCTTTTCTATATTGCCGGAAGCATCCTGCCATTCCGAGATGAGGCCAACGACAGGATGAGGGGTATCAGGATCGAACTCGGTGCTATTGGCGTCGGGCAGATGCGCCATGTGACGCGAGAATTCGATCACCGCCAGTTGCATGCCCAGGCAGATGCCCAGATAAGGAATCTTGTGCTCGCGCGCATATTGAATCGCCGCGATCTTGCCTTCCGTGCCACGCTTGCCGAAACCGCCCGGCACCAGTATGGCATCCATGGCTTCCAGTGCTGCACAGCCGTTGTTTTCGATATCTTCCGAATCCATGTAATGGATACGCACTTTGGAACGGGTATGGATACCGGCATGCACCAGGGCTTCAGTCAATGACTTGTAGGATTCGGTGAGGTCTACATATTTGCCGACAAAGGCGATGTTCACTTCATGCAGCGGGTGCTCCAGTGCATCCACCAGATCTTCCCATACTCTCAAATCGGCGGCCTTGGCCAGTATGCCCAATTTATGGCAGACGATCTCGTCTATCATCTGGTCGTGCAGCAATCCCGGGATCTTGTAAATGCTGTCGGAATCCACCGCGGAAATCACTGCTTCCGGTGCGACATTGGTGAACAATGCGATCTTGCGCCGTTCATCGTCCGGCACGCTGCGGTCAGCGCGACATAGCAGGATGTCCGGCTGGATACCGATCTCGCGCAACTCCTTGACCGAGTGCTGCGTAGGTTTTGTTTTCAGTTCACCCGCAGCAGGTATCCACGGCAGTAAAGTAAGATGGATATAACAGGCGTTGTTTCGTCCTTCTTCTATACCCATCTGGCGGATCGCTTCCAGGAACGGTAGCGATTCGATATCACCCACCGTACCGCCGACTTCCACAATCGCCACATCGGCACCTTCGGCGCCGCGCTTGATGTTGTTCTTGATCTCGTCGGTGATATGCGGGATCACCTGAACGGTACGACCAAGATATTCGCCGCGACGTTCTTTTTTGATGACCGACTCATAAACCTGACCGGTGGTGAAGTTATTGCGTTTACCCATGCGCGAACTGATGAAGCGCTCGTAGTGCCCCAGATCGAGGTCGGTCTCGGCGCCGTCGTCGGTGACGAACACCTCGCCGTGCTGGAACGGGCTCATGGTACCGGGGTCGACATTGATATAAGGATCAAGCTTGAGCATGGTGACTTTTATGCCACGCGACTCAAGAATAGCGCCAAGACTGGCGGCTGCGATGCCTTTACCTAATGAAGAAACAACCCCGCCGGTGACAAATACATATTTCATAATTAGGTGCCATGGGAACATTGCAGACGGGAGTGAATTTTACCTGAAAGGGAGGGGGGCGACAATGAAACTGCACAGGTGTAGCATGCAACGCAAAATCGCAAGATTTATATGTATTTAATTTCTGGATAATTTATGTCACGTTCGCGCCTGTTAACAACCAACGGCTTTAACCAGCTTGCAGAAGCAAGGGACGGTTATTACCTGTACAACCAAAATGATGTCTATATCGGCAATGCCATAGAAAAATACGGTGAATACAGTGCTCTGGAAATCCAGATATTGACGCAACTGAGTGCGCCTGGCGATATTGTGATCGAGATCGGCGCCAATATCGGGGCGCATACCGTCCCCTTGGCCAGACATGTCGGCGTGCAGGGTCGGATATTGGCTATTGAACCCCAACGCCTGGTGTTCCAGACACTTTGCGCCAATGTCGCGTTGAACAGCCTGCAAAACGTCGACTGTTATTGGGCTGCAGTAGGTGCCACGGAAGGTGCAATAACCGTCCCGGAACCAGACCCCAATCTGCAGACCAACCTGGGCGGCATCTCTTTGATCAATGCCCAGCAGGGCTGTCAGGTGGAATGTCTGACCCTGGATAAATTCATTGCCCTGCCGCGTGTCAAACTGATCAAGATTGATGTGGAAGGCATGGAGACCGAAGTCATTGCCGGCGGCCTGCAGCTTCTGCAAAAATTCAAGCCATTCCTTTACGTGGAGAACGACAGGGTGGATAAATCCGAGGCCCTTATGCAGTTGATCAGCAGCCTTGGATACCGGATGTTCTGGGATCTGCCGTTTTTATTCAATCCGGATAATTACTACGGCGAAACAGAAAACCTTTACCCGGCGGTGGTTTCAGTCAATATGATCTGCATTCACAAGGAATCCAAGATAAACATTCAGGGATTCGAAGAGATCACAGACTTCACATCCCACCCCATGCGGGCTAAAACGTAAAAGAGCGTTTTCTACTTTTCACCTTTTTCTTTAGCTGCGCCTTTACCTGAGTCTTTATTCAGTGCCGGGCATGTCATTTTATCCAGCATCGCCCTATACATGGCGACACTTTTGAGTTCGTTCTGACTGTCCGGGTATTTTGCCAGATAATCCACCACGGCATTCAGTATCTGGCGGCGCGAACGTTTTTCGATGTCGTCACACATGGGCGGGCTATCCTTGATCTCTTTTTTGAAAAGATAGCCTGAGATATAGCCGTCGATATAACCCATGCACAGGCCGAAAGAAAAAGCGTCGCGCTTGGCGGGGTCTGCTGCCTGCTGGCATAGCTTGTACAGATCCGCGCCGGTTTCAAAAACATCGGCGGCTTGAACCATCTGCGGCAACAATAACGCCAGAGTCAGTATTGATAACGGTATTATCTTTTTTAGCATTAAACCGACTCCCGGGAGATGGTATTCATGGACTTACGTTGACTACGATGCCGAGCTTGCGTATGGCTTCAGCGTACTGCTCCATCTCTGCCATGGATAGCGCCGACAAGCGCACTGCATCAGGCTGCATGGAAGGCCGGGCGATGCCATAAAAATGGACACCGGCGATGTGATCTTTGATCTGCTCAAGAAATTGCAGGTACGCGGAGAGCTCTGCTTCAGATGGCGGCAATCCATCCAAAGCGAACCAACAGGTTTGCACCCAGGTAGGGCACAGCGCGGCACATTGCAACAGGCGGCGTTTCACTGCTTCGATGTTATCGTTGACCTGGTTGATCTGCGCCATGCCTGCGCTGGTCGCTCTATCCACCTTGAACCACACCTCGCCATTGATGGCGGCCATCGCGCTGATCGCCTGCTGCACCTGTTGTTGCTGCATCAGGCTGCCATTCGTGATCAGCCGTACTTTCAGGTTGCTTTTCAGATCGAACTGCTGCTTCAGTCCTGCGACTATGGCAATGGCCGACGGAAATTCCCTGGCGCTGGTAGGTTCACCATTCCCGGAAAAAGCGATGTCCTGCACCGGCAGGCCGTGGGCATGCTGCTCCAACCAATCGCCCCGTATGCTCTGGTTCAAAAAGCTGCGCAGTTCGTTTTCCAGCTGGGTGAGATCAATGGCAGGGGCAGCGCCGCGCACCAGATTTGGCACCTGGCAATAGATGCATGCCCAGTTGCAAGCGTTGTTGGGATTAAGATTGATACCGATAGAGACGCCACCAGCACGCCGCGATACCACAGGGTAGACGTAGGTAAATCCGGCGCTGTCGCGGCTATGGTCGTGTATGGTGAGCGTGGCCGTAGCCATTCGATTCAAGTCAGCAGGCTCAGGAGTAACCGGGCGGGGTAGTACTTAGAAAAGAAGGACGTTCCAGCATTCTTGCATGCAACCCTGCCAGGTTGGGGTACATCTCGCGCCAATCAACATCCGGCATGCGCGCGCCCAGATACGCCAGGGCGCAACATACGGCAATATCCGCCAGACTAAAGCTATTACCCACGCACCAGCCATTGCCACCCAGATCCTCGCTCAATACACGCAAACCACGGCCTACCTTCGCCCTTTGGCGTAGTACAAGCTGTTCATCACGTTTACCTTCTTCGCGCCGCCCTTCCATCACCAGCGCCACCGCAGCATCGCAAAGACCATCGGCCAGAGCTTCCCAGCGACGTACTTCTATGCGCCTGGCAGCCGGGATCAGGTGCATCACAGGCGTTTTCTTATCCAGATACTCGGTGATCACAGGAGAATCGTACAAGGCCGAGCCATCATCCAGCAATAAAGTAGGGACTTTGCCAAGTGGATTATGCAAAGTCAAAGGAGAGTCCGGTGAACTCAGGTCGACTTCCACCAGCTCACATTCAATACGTTTTTCAATCAATACGACACGTACTTTACGCGCGTATGGGCTATTCGGCGTGACAAAAAGTTTCATGAGATTTTAATGGCAGATCTATTAACAAGCTATTAACAAAAAAATCAGGAGGAGAGTCAGATTATAATGCAATTCATGCTTCCCGCCGCCACTACCATCATGCAACAGGTCGCCGCCGCCCTTGCCGAGGACATGGGCGCAGGCGATCTGACCGCTCAGCTTATTGCTGCCGACAAGCTCGCAACAGCGCAGGTGATCTGCCGCGAAAGCGCGGTTTTGTGCGGCTCTGCATGGTTTGAGGCATGTTTCCATCACCTGCATAAAGACATCGCGATTCGATGGCTGGCCCACGATGGCGACCCCATCACAGCCAATCAGAAAATTTGTGAAATTCACGGCAATGCGCGTGCCATATTAAGCGGCGAACGCTGTGCATTGAACTTTCTGCAGCTGCTTTCCGCCACTGCCACCCTCACCCGGCGCTATATCGAGGCGGTTCGCGGTACCAAAGCGGTGGTGATGGACACCCGCAAAACCATACCCGGATTAAGGCTGGCGCAAAAATACGCAGTCACTGTCGGCGGTGGAGCCAATCAGCGCATCGGACTATTTGACGGCATTCTCATCAAGGAAAATCACATCGCTGCTGCAGGTGGCATTGCGCAAGCATTGGCAGAGGCTGGCAAACATGATGCTCCGATACAGATCGAAGTAGAAAATCTGGAGCAACTGCAAACCGCATTGCGTTGCGGTGCCAAACTCATTTTGCTGGATAATTTTGATTTAGCCGGTTTACGTGATGCTGTTGCATTGGCAGGCGAACTCGCTGATGATCAGGTTCAACTCGAAGCTTCCGGCGGTATCACACTCGCCAATATCCGCGCCATAGCTGAAACCGGAGTGCACCGCATCTCAATCGGCAGCCTCACCAAAGACATCAGTGCCGTGGATTTATCCATGCGCATCGTCGTATAAATATTGACCTAGCCACCCTCACACCTTGACCAAAACGACCTGAACCGTTACTGTATTGGGTTCGACAATAGAATCTTACGCAATAAAGTAATCAACATCTTATGGAATTAACTGGCGCAGAAATCGTTATTCACTGTCTGGCAGAAGAAGGGGTCAAATTCGTATTTGGCTACCCTGGCGGAGCCGTGCTCAACATTTACGACGAAATTTTCAAGCAGGACAAATTCCAGCATATTCTGGTACGCCACGAACAAGCAGCGGTACATGCTGCCGACGCATATGCGCGCGCCACCGGACAAGTCGGCGTAGCACTGGTGACTTCCGGCCCCGGCGCGACCAATGCAGTCACCGGCATCGCTACCGCTTATATGGATTCCATCCCGCTGGTGGTGATCTCCGGCCAGGTTCCTACACCTGCGATCGGCATGGATGCATTTCAGGAAGTGGATATGGTGGGAATTACACGCCCATGCGTGAAGCACAACTTTCTGGTGAAAGATGTGCGCGAGCTCGCCACGACCATCAAGAAAGCATTCTATATCGCGTCAAGCGGTCGTCCGGGCCCGGTGGTCGTAGACATCCCCAAGGATGTCACTGCGCATCTCACCACCTATGAATATCCGAAATCGGTGCATTTGCGCTCCTATAACCCTGTGGTCAAAGGGCATTCCGGGCAAATCAAAAAGGCGCTGAAGCTGTTGCTGGAAGCCAAGCGCCCCATGATCTATGCTGGTGGCGGCGTCGTATTGGGTGATGCTGCGGGGCAATTGGTCAAACTCGCACGCAAACTGGGTTATCCGGTAACCAACACACTGATGGGTCTGGGCGGATACCCTGCCTCCGACAAACAATTCGTCGGCATGCTGGGCATGCACGGAACCTACGAAGCCAATATGTCCATGCAGGAATGCGACGTACTGCTTGCCGTGGGCGCACGTTTTGATGACCGCGTGATCGGTAACCCCGACCATTTCACCAGTACACCGCGTACCATCATTCATGTTGATATAGACCCCTCCTCCATCTCCAAACGGGTGAAGGTGGATGTGCCTATCGTCGGCAACCTGGTGGACGTGCTCACCGAGATGAACAAGCTGCTGGAAGAAGGTGGCAAGCCTGACGCAAATGCACTCAAGGCATGGTGGTCGCAGATAGATGGATGGCGCAGCAAACTTTGTCTGGACTACATCACCAGCGACACCGTCATCAAACCGCAAGCGGTGATCCAGGAGTTATGGCGCGCCACCAAGGGGGATGCGTTCGTCACTTCCGACGTCGGCCAGCACCAGATGTGGGCTGCGCAATACTACGGCTTTGACAAGCCGCGCCGCTGGCTTAATTCCGGCGGCCTGGGCACCATGGGTGTGGGCTTGCCTTACGCCATGGGCGCGCAGTTCGCCTTTCCCGATGCGCAGGTGGCATGCGTCACCGGCGAAGGCAGCATTCAGATGAACATACAGGAGCTTTCCACCTGTAAACAGTTCGAGCTGCCCATCAAGATCATATTGCTGAACAACCGCTACCTGGGCATGGTGCGTCAATGGCAAGAATTCTTTTACAACAACAGGTATGCAGAATCCTATGTGGAGGCATTGCCCGATTTCGTTAAGCTGGCCGAGGCCTATGGTCATGTGGGGATGAAGATCGAAAAACCGGGCGATGTGGAAGGTGCGATGAAAGAAGCGTTCGGGCCTGGACTGAAGAACAGGCTAGTGTTCATGGACTTCATCACCGACCAGTCTGAGAATGTGTTCCCCATGATCCCTAACGGCAAAGGTTTGTCGGAAATGATATTGGCGGAGGAGCTATGAAACACATTATCTCACTGCTGATGGAAAATGAAGCCGGTGGCCTGTCGCGCGTGGCTGGTCTGTTCTCGGCACGCGGCTACAACATCGAATCGCTGACGGTAGCGCCTACCGAAGACCCGACGCTGTCGCGCATGACACTGGTCACATCCGGTTCGGATGAAGTGATCGAGCAGATCATCAAGCAGCTGAACAAGCTGGTGGATGTGGTCAAGGTGCTGGATCTGAACGAAGGCCGCCATATCGAGCGCGAACTGATGCTGGTCAAGGTCAAGGCGACCGGGGCCTATCGCGACGAGATGAAGAGCATGGCGGATATTTTCCGCGGTCGCATCATTGATGTGGCTGACGGCACTTTCACCATAGAACTCACAGGCTCGTCATCCAAACTGGATGCGTTTCTGGAGACCGTGGACAAGACCGCCATACTGGAAACCGTGCGTACCGGCTCTTCCGGCATAGGCCGTGGTGATCGTATATTAAAAGTCTGACCGCATACTTAAGGTTTAATATTATTCAAAAGATTTATTGAAAGGGAAGAAATGAAAGTTTATTACGACAAAGACGCCGACCTCTCCATCATCAAGGGTAAAAAGGTCACCATCGTCGGCTACGGTTCGCAAGGCCATGCCCACGCACAAAACCTGAAAGACTCCGGCGTCAAAGTCACCGTGGGTCTGCGCAAGGAAGGTAGTTCATGGGCGAAGGCTGAAAAGGCCGGGCACAAAGTGGAAGACATCGCCAAGGCCGTCAAGGACGCCGATGTAGTGATGATTCTGCTGCCGGACGAGACCATGGCAGGCATCTTTGCCGCAGAAGTCGCACCCAACCTGAAAAAAGGCGCCGCACTGGCATTCGCCCACGGCTTCAACATTCATTACAACCAGATCGTTCCGCGCAAGGATCTGGACGTGATCATGATCGCGCCTAAAGGCCCCGGCCATACCGTACGCTCCGAATACGTCAAAGGCGGCGGTGTGCCGTCACTGATCGCTGTGCATCAGGATTCCAGCGGCAAAGCCAAGGACATCGCACTGTCTTACGCTGCTGCCAACGGCGGCACCAAGGGTGGCGTGATCGAGACTGATTTCCGCGAAGAGACCGAAACCGATCTGTTCGGCGAACAAGCCGTTCTGTGCGGCGGCTGCGTGGAACTGATCAAGGCCGGCTTCGAAACCCTGGTGGAAGCCGGATATGCGCCGGAAATGGCTTACTTCGAATGTCTGCACGAAATGAAATTGATCGTGGATCTGATGTACGAAGGCGGCATCGCCAACATGAACTACTCCATCTCCAACAACGCCGAGTACGGCGAATACGTGACCGGCCCCAAGGTCATCAACGAAGAATCACGTTGGGCGATGAAGGAAGCACTGGATAACATCCAGAATGGTGAATATGCCAAGAAGTTCATTCTGGAAGGGCGTACCAACTACCCTGAAATGACTGCCCGCCGCCGCTTGAACGCCGCGCATCCTATCGAAAAAGTAGGTGCCAAGCTGCGCTCCATGATGCCATGGATCGCCAAGAACAAGCTGGTGGATCAGGCCAAGAACTAGTTGATAGTTGGTAGTCGTTAGTGGGTAGTTGAAACCAACCACCGTAACTTACGACTATCGACTAACGACTAACGACTAGATGAACTATCCCCACCCCATCATTGCACGCGAAGGCTGGCCTTTTCTGGCAGCTTCCGTGTTGCTTTCCGTTGCAGTCAGCTATTGGTGCTGGTTATGGGCGCTGCCGTTATGGGTGCTCAGCCTGTTCATACTGCAATTCTTCCGCGACCCGCCGCGTCAGGTTCCGGCGCAAGCCAATGCTATCGTTTCAGCGGCAGACGGCAAAGTCATCATTGTGGAAAAGGCATTCGACAATTACCTGAAGCGTGACGCACTCAAGATCAGCGTATTCATGAACGTGTTCAATGTGCACTCCAACCGCAGCCCGGTGGATGGCACGGTGCAGCAGGTTTGGTATTTCGCCGGAAAATTCTTTAATGCGGCCATGGACAAAGCGTCGATGGAAAACGAACGCAACGCTTTGCACATCAAGACTACGGGTGGGCTGGATGTCACTTGCGTACAGGTCGCCGGACTGATCGCCCGCCGCATCCTATGTTACGTGGACAAAGACAGCAGCCTGCACAAAGGCCAGCGTTTCGGCTTCATCCGCTTCGGTTCACGCGTGGATATCTACCTGCCGTTGACCGCAACACCCAAGGTGGCGATAGGCGATGTAGTAAGCGCTGGCAGCAGCATACTGGCTGAACTTCAGTAACTCCGTTTCATCGTCAGTATCTGCCGCGCAAGCTGTAGACCGCACCTGCCGGTGATCATCCAGCTGCTATAGCCTATTTGCTATAACTTTGCGCTGACATAGCAGCCTAGCCTTCAGCAGCCTCTGCCTTGGAAGCACCACGCCGCCCGGGCTTCAGGTACACCACCAGTTCATTCAATGCCAGGGTATATACCTCGCGTTTGAATTCGATGACGGAGTCCAGCGGAACCCAATACTCGTGCCAGCGCCAGGCATCGAATTCAGGATGCCCGCTGGCGCGTAAAGAAACGTCGCTATCCTTGCCCGTCAGCTTGAGCAAATACCATATTTGTTTCTGCCCACGATAAGACCCGCGCCACTCGCGCTTGACCCAATGTGCAGGCACATCGTAACGTAACCATTCTCTGGTTCGTCCAAGAATACGCACATGCTCGGGCCTGAGCCCGATCTCTTCCTGCAGTTCGCGATACATGGCCTGTTCCGGGCTTTCGCCCTGTTTGATGCCACCTTGTGGGAACTGCCAGGAATCCTCTCTTATGCGTTTACCCCAAAACACCTGACCGTGGGAATTACTTAGAATAATCCCCACATTCGGGCGATACCCATCCCGATCTATCATGATAAAAATCCTTAAAGTTGCCCTGATTTTTTCACATTTTGCGTACGAATGAAAGTAGCTAGGTAACTCGCTTGCATCAGGCGCATGTGACTCTTATACTTCGCAGTCAACCTAAGGCATGAGCTGCCCGTTCTCAACATATTATTCCAACTATATATTCTATATATTCTTCAGTGACCCACCTCGAATTGATCCTGTTGCCCCCTATATTGTTTGCGCAAATATTGCTTGCGCAAAACGCGCTCGCCGCACCTGAGGCCTATATCACCAACCAGGGCAGTGACAGTGTATCGGTGATCGATGTCGCGCAGCATCAGGTGGTGACCGCCATAGCCGTCGGCAAAGCACCGGCAGGAGTGGCTGTTTCAGAACGTCAGCATCGTGCCTATATCAGCAATGTGGAAGGGCAATCCATCTCGGTGATCGACACCGAGACCAGAAAAGTGACCAAGGAAATTGCACTGGCAGGCGCCCCCTTGGGAATTGCGCTCAGCTATGACGAGAACAAGCTTTTCGTCGCTTACTGGTACGATGACAAGATCGTGGAATTGGATGCCGCCAGTTATCAGATACTGCGTGAATTCAAAGTTGGCAAATCGCCTTCCGGCCTGTTGGCGAGCCTGGATGGCCATTATCTGTTCGTCGCCAACCGGGACAGCAACGATGTCGCTGTGGTTGACCTGCGCAAAGGCGAAGTCAGCAACCGCATCGTAGTGGGTGAACATCCCTTCGGCCTGGCGCAAAGCCTGGACGGCTCGCAACTGTACGTAGTCAATGTGCATGCCGAGACGCTTTCCATCATCGCTGCGCCATACACTGCGGTCACCGACACCATCAAAGTCGGCGCCCACCCCTACTGCGCAGCTGCCAGTAAGGATAGCATCTATGTCACGAATACCGAGGGAGACAGCGTTTCCGTCATCAATGCCGCTTCACATCAGGTCACAAGCACCATCAAAGTGGGCAGTGTGCCCGAAGGCATCGCTTATGCGGCTGCCACCAATCAGATCTATGTCGCCAGTTGGGGCGACGATAATGTTTCAGTGATAGACGCCAGTAACAATAAACTGATCGCACAGATCGCGACCGGCGCTCAAAGCCGGGCTTTCGGACAATTTATCGCCGCTGCGCCGCATTGATTTCTTGCCGCATTTTTATCAACCCCTTTTTTAATCAGCACCTTTTTACTTCTGGAGAACTTTACGCATGAAAAAACTACTTGCCATCACCGCCCTGTTCATTCCCCTTCTGGCTTTTGCTCATGGCCCGACGCCGCAAAAAGTGGAACAGGAGATCGCCATCGATGCCCCTCCAGCCAAGGTTTGGGCGCTTGTCAAAGATTTCGGCAACTGGCAGACATGGCACCCCGCCATCGCCAGCACCAGCAAGCTGGAAACCAAGGATGACGGCGTATATCGCACCATCACCCTGAAAAGCGGCGGCACTGTGTATGAGAAACTGAGAACGGCGGACGATACCGAAATGAAGCTCAAATATGAAGCTGAAGAAGGCGGTGCGATTCCTGCAGCTGATTATGTCGGCACCATCACCGTCAAACCCGGTGCGACCGCAGGACAAAGCTCGGTATTATGGTTTGGCCGTTACTATCGTGTTTATAAATTGAACCCACCTATTCCGGAAGGCCAGGATGATGAATCCGCAAACAAGGCCGTTGGTGACTTTGTGACAGCAGGCTTGGCTAACCTGAAGGCCGTGGCAGAAAAGAAGTAACTGCTTTTCAGCATCACACAATAAAAAAGCGGCAATAGCCGCTTTTTTTATTGCCTTCTGCGATGATTTAGCTGATACACAGAAGTTGCACTTTACAAAAGAATATGGGATTGCCTTTAATTTATCAGAGATTCCCCTACAGGCTTCTAGGGGAAATGCTGAGTTAAAATAAAGCTATTCCCGATAGCATGAGACATTTAATCTCCGTAATATAGTATATCGGTTTTGTTATTGGATATTAGCCACACCATAACTTGCATATACTATAAATTCTTGAAAGTTAAATTCAGAAATAAATCTAACTTCTAACTAGTTAATTTTTAATGGTTAAGAGAATACTTTTGAAAACAGACGGTTAAGGCTATCTAAAATCGAATAGCACCTTTTTAAAAACGGCAGCGTATTAATGGGAACAATACTTTAGTATGGCACTTCATATGAAAGATAGTGAAAATCACTTCATCTCTCCCGAACAATTATGCATAGGCTTGTATGTATATATTGACCTGCCTTGGTGGTCGCACCCATTTGCTTTAAATCGATTCAAAATAAAACATCAAACTCAGATAAGTGAGATACAAAATCTAGGGTTAGATCGAATCAGATACAATCCAGAGAACAGTGATACCTCGCCAATCACTCCCGATTCAAATCAACCACCCCATATTAATCCATCCATAGAATTAGAAACTGCGCAACAAATTGCGACTCGCTCCCTGCATGAGCATCAAACTGGGTTTGCTCTTCTGGATTGTGAAAAGCAGTATTTGCAAGCTAGTCATAAGCTGAGAAACATAATTGGGTTAATTCGAAGCAATTCTCCTGAAGTAACGTTAGAAGCAGAATCACTGGTCAATAATATTGTAGATCAGGTCTTATTAGAAGGTGATACCAATCTACAAATGGTGAACGGAGATCACTTAGCTGATGACTTGAGTTGCCATATGCTTAACGTTTTAGTACTTTCCTTGGTTGTGGCAAAAGCCTTGAAGCTTTCTAAGAAAGAAATGCAACATCTTGGGCTTGCAGCACTTTTTCACGACATTGGTAAAATCGACGTTCCAAATGCCGTGATAATGAAAGAAGGCCCTCTGAATAGAACTGAGGAGTACATTTTAAAACAACATGTTGAGTATGGAACGAAAATATCAAGAAGTTGTGGTTTCGATGATCGTGTCACCAAACTGATTTCTCAGCATCACGAGAATTACGATGGCTCTGGATATCCAACTGGCTTAAGCTACGCAAAGATAGATCCTCTCGCGCGTATTATATCAATGGTGAATGCCTATGATAATTTATGTAATCCATCAAGTAATCAAAAGAAAATGACGCCCTATGGCGCGCTTTCACAAATGTTCACTCATGATAGAAAGAAATTTGATCCGGTAGTATTAAATTTGTTTATTAAGAAGCTCGGAATTTACCCGCCTGGAAGTATTGTAATGCTTACAGATAACTCATACGGAATCGTCATCTCAGTTAATTCGAAACAGCTATTGCGTCCTTTAGTGAAAGTTCAGAATGACTCGCTTAAATTTGTTTCATACGACATATTGGATTTAAGCGAAAATAAAAATACTGAAATAAAGGATTGCTTATTAATTGATCAATTACCTAGTGAGATAGCTGAGAATTTTCAATATGGAAATAAACACAATTACTACTTTAGGACTAGTTCATTATCAAAGCGTGTACCTGCCCAGCTTTGAACTGAAATATCAGAATGCTATTTGAATAGGGTCTTTGCATACAGATGAAACATCGTCGTCGTCAGTAAGCAGTATGCAAAGTTTCTGCAAGAGGGATTTCTATTTTGAAAACGCTTCCTTGGCCGGTCACTGAGCTTAGGCTTAAACAATAGTCTAATTTTGTTGCCAGCGTTCTTACAATGGCCAAACCAAGCCCAAGCCCCTTGTTGGAATTGGGATCTGTCTCAGAACTGTTGAGTTGATGAAACTCAAGAAATATTTCCTTCTGATGTGATGGATCAATACCTATGCCTGTATCCCAGACTTCAAGAAGGGCATGGTTTTGCCTCTTTCTAAAAGCTATAAGAATCCCGCCTCTGTCAGTATATCGGATCGCGTTTGACACTAGGTTACGCATGATCATTTCGACTAATACGGGGTCTGAACTTACAGCT